>JBEKSA010000012.1:0-105356 GCA_049517515.1 Occallatibacter sp. | reverse complement strand
GATTATGCGGTTTCGACCCGCGAATATCAGCTTGATCAATCGTCGCTTATACCTGCCTCGGCTGCTGCTGACCCTGCCCTCGATCGAAACAGACGACCAGCGCATCTTGACCGGTCACTACATATCATGTCCGGATCGGCGACCACTCACTCGGAACTCGGAATTCCAACAGAGATGCCTCTTTTGGTGCTGTGTGGACGAGTATATTGTTAGCAACGAGCTCAGCCCAATCATTGCGTAGAAAACCACAATGACCTTATGCCAAAAGGTCGATGATCTGCAGTGTAGCTCTATTGCTCTGTGCGAATATTGCACTCCTGCGTGCTGCAACATTGGGCGGGGGCAGTGATTAGACGCCCTCCCTGTCCAGTCCCTCAACCAACTCTGACATTGGCAATTCAAGAGCATAATTTCGAGGATAGCCATCGGAATCCTATGCTTAGGGCTACCACTTAAGTATCAAATCTAAGGAGCGCGTGATGCAAAGCACAGTTGGTCGTGTGTCTGAGCATGAAGCCGAAGTCCTCAAGGCTGAAATCGTTGCGAGGGATGAACTGGCTGGAGGGGTTACCCGCGCCTCTTGCAATGCTTCTGCACTTTAATACCCAAAGCCCCGAAGATTACCGGTCTTGCGACACTGGGGTGGAGTACGCTTTTCCTGAAAAGCAGCGTACTGGCGAACCTCCTTCCCGGCACGCATGTGCAAGTGAGAACAGATGAAACAGGATTCTACGTGAAAGTGGGAAATCGTGAATCACGATACCGAATCGTTGCAGCAAATTGAAGCACTGAGGGTCACAGCTTATCAGGCCACCCCGGTGCAATTGGGTATTTGAGGATTGAACGATGCGAAAGAATAATGCTCTTCTGTTCGTGGTGCTGTCCGTCATTGCTACGCTGTGCTGCCCGAGCAACGCGGTATCACAAGACGGCGCTTCTTCGGAGAAACCGCATCCTAAGCAGCTTTCGGTTTTGAGAATTCACCGGGGTGTTGCCTCTCACACAACGCGGTATCGGGGGCTGTATGTAGGTCAAAGTGTTGACAGTGCGACAATGGGGTCATCAGGTTGCAAGTCCTACGATGCAAATCTCGAAGCGGCTCTTCAGAATATTGGAACTGGCAGGAGCATGACCGAGTGTCTTCTATCATTTGGCGACTTAATGAGAATCGACAAAATTGTCCTGTTCATCCGGACGCCATATTTGCAGGAGTATAACGAACTCGTCGGTCGGTACGGAGCTTCCCAGCCCGGACGCTATGTCGAACTTTCACAGGATTCACCGGACTGCTGCAAATTGTGGCGCACCAAGGACGGCACGGAGATTTGGGAGCGTCATGATGTCCTTCGGAAGCGTGGTTCTGCTGAAAATCCGTATCAGGAGGCGGTTGTTCCGTACACAATTGTGATTTTTGAGAGCCAATGAGCGCCCCTTATGCCTCCGGTTTACAAACCCTCATTCCCAGCCCCCGATTTTCG
The DNA here is from genome assembly GCA_049517515.1 of Occallatibacter sp. Classification (GTDB taxonomy): domain Bacteria; phylum Acidobacteriota; class Terriglobia; order Terriglobales; family Acidobacteriaceae; genus Telmatobacter. Next base: position 103,878 of record JBEKSA010000012.1, on the reverse strand, counting down.
GGGGCTTTTTGCGGTCAAATTGTCGCCGAGCGGCTAGTCCAACATGGTTTAGTCTGTGAGCCATTCCCTTGACCGGGACTTTCGTCAGGCGAATTCTCTGAATCTGATTAGGGAATCGCTCCGAGGACTTCTTCCGTTATGTGCCGCTCGTAGACTGGTTCCAAGATCCCGATAAGGTGACTGTGGAACTGCACTTGGGCGATGTCAACGGGGCGATTGCCTTGAGAGTCTTTCATCGTGCGGAACGCCCCGAGGCCGACGAGCGCGCTCACCACCTCAACGCCAGCTCCTGCGTGCGCGGCCTGGTGCACGGCCTGGTGCAACGGAGTATAGCCAGAACTGTCTCCAAGACGAGGCTGCTACGTCGGAACTTCAGACGAAAGACTGAATTTCCTCGCTACCGGATAACCGCCTATTCAAACATTAGCCAGAAAATGGAGTTCTGTCCGGATTGGCGGCCATGCAACCCGAACCTGGAAAGAACAGCAGATTGGCTCACTCGGCGCACTGGCTCATTCTCGCGATTTGACCGCTCAACGTAGGTTTGTCGTTATCCGGAAACCGTACTCATCGCTTACTTAGCGGAAGCAGGTGACATCGCAGGTGTAGGTGTCGTTATCCGGGTTTGTCAGCTTAAGCGCATGTACGCTGCTCAGATCGGGCGGACTGGGCGCCTGCAGGGGGCTGTGCGCCGGTAAACTGCATTGCGGCCGCTCCGCCGCACGTCGTGCTATGGTTAACCCGCTGCAGTGGAGGTTCGAATGGCGCAACGCTGCGTATCTCGTCTTCTCGTTCCGTTAGTTCTCTCGCTCTTGCCAGTGTGCTCGTTTGCAAGGACGGTCGTGTTCTGGCAGTCCGGATTTCCGTCGGCGGATTCTCCCGCGTCGAATGAAGCGGAATTGCGCGCAGTCTTTGCCGGCGCGGAGTTTGCCAATGCGGCCGGTCTGCCCGGTGCTTTGGCCACTGCGGACACGGACCTGCTGGTGCTGCCCTATGGATCGGCGTGGCCGGAGGCGGATTGGGATGCAATTCTGCAGTATCTGGACCGCGGCGGGAACCTGCTCACCCTGGGTGGCAAGCCGTTCACGCGCGCGACGTACGAGGACGCAAGCGGATGGCATCTGCGCGCGGAAAGCATGGCGCAGATGCTGGAACTGTTCATCGACGGGTACCAGCAGGCGCCGGGATCCGATGGCCTCCAGTTCACGCCCAACGGCGACGTGTTTCCGCAGCTTGCTTCGTTTGGATGGCATCGTGCGTTCAGCCCGGTAGTGCGGCTCTCGGTGATTAACTACGATGCGACCGGTGGCGCGACCGGCGGCGAGGACATGGATCTGACCACGCTCGCCTGGGGCGCGCGCGGCGGGCACAAGCTGGCGGCCCCGGTGCTCGAGCTCGACCACAACGCGTATCGGTTCGTTGGCGGGCGATGGATCCTGGTGGCGTGCGAGCCGGATGCGGATTTCTTCAGCAACGGGGAACTGTTGGCGAGCCTTGCGGAACTGGCGGTAAGAAAGAGCGACCGTTTCGCCTTCCGGCCACGGGTGCCGCTTTTCGTGCCGGGTGAAGCGTTGGAGTTCGATTACACTTCCTCCGATCCGCTGGCGACTCAGCCCGCAGGCGAACAACTGCACGTTCGCGTGACCTCAGAAGACGGCGTGGTGCATTACGACCAGACTGATTTGGCGGAACAGGCGATCACGCTACCCGAAAGCGCGGCCGAAGGCAAGGGCTTGCACAGTGTCGAAGCCACGCTGCTCCGCGACGGGAAGCCGCTGCGGACGTACCGGTCCGGATTCTGGATGCGGGACTGGCAGTATCTGCTGTCGGGGCCGAAGCTGACCGTGGGCACTGACTATTTCGAGTTGAACAGCAAGCCGCTCCCGGTGGTGGGGACGACATACATGTCCGGGGATGTGTCGCGCCTCTACCTCATGCTGCCGAACGCATACGTGTGGGACCGCGACATGGCACAGATTCATCGGGCAGGACTCAACATGATCCGCACGGGATTGTGGACGAACTGGCAACACGTGTTGGCTCCCGACGGACAGATGAGCGAGTCGGCGATGCGATCGGTGGAGGCGTTTCTAATGTGCGCGCGGCACAACGATCTGCCGGTGCAGTTCAATCTGTTTGCGTTCTACCCCGACGAGTTTGGCGCAGAGAACGGCTACCTCGATCCCGCAGCGCTCAACGCGGAATCGCTCTACGTGCAGTCGCTGGTGGAGCGCTTTCATGCAGTGCCGTTCCTGGCTTGGGACCTGATCAACGAGCCGAGTGCCAACAGGAACCTGTGGCGAACTCAACCCGATTTCGATCCATTCGAGCAAGCGGCGTGGCGCAAATGGATCGCGGATCGCTATCCGGACCGCGCGAAGCTGCTGCATGACTGGACTGAACCATCGCTGGGAATGGGGCGCGATTTGCAGGCGCGTCCAACGGCCATGGGTACGGAGATGGCGGCCGAAGATCCACTGGCGCTCCCCAAGGCCGGCGCGTTTTCACCGGATGCGGTAACGAGCGGCTTCAATGCGCTTAAGGATTACGACTACGCGCTCTTCACACAGTGGGTGTTCACCAATTGGGTGAACAGGATGCGAACCCTGATTCGCAGCACTGGCTCGCAACAATTGGTCACCGTGGGCCAGGATGAAGGCGGCGTAGCGGGACGCGTATCGCCCGCCTTTTATTCGCTGCAGATCGACTTTACGGCGGACCACACGTGGTGGGACTATGACGCGATCCTGTGGGCTTCACTGGCGCCGAAGTTTCCCGGCAAGCCGATGTTGATCCAGGAGACAGGAGAGCAGCGGAGACTCACGCTCGACGACCAAATGCGCTTCAGCGTACAGGTGGAAGCGTGGCAACTGGAGCGCAAGATTGCCGTCGCATTTGCACAGGGCGCCGGAGCGCTGGAGTGGGTGTGGAATGTGAATGCGAACATGGCCAACGACAATGAGATCACCATCGGCGCCGTGCGCCCGGACGGAACGGAGAAGCCGGAAGCGGAGGTGCTGGCGGGTTATGCCGCGTTCGCAAACAAAAGTCCGCAGAGCTTCACGAAGATTGAGCCGCCGGCGGTAACGATGGTGACGTCGCAAGCGCTGCTGTATTCGACTCTGGGCGGCCTGGCGCTGGATACGCAGAAGCATGCACTGCGCGCAATGGCCTACTGTGATCACACGCCGCTACGGATGTTGCCGGAGAATCGGCTGGCAGAACTGGGGGTGCCGAAGCTGGTATTTCTGCCGTCGGCGCAGGGGCTAACGGACAAGGCCTGGGGCGAACTGCTGGACTACGCCGCGCGCGGCGGAACGCTGCTGGTGACCGGCCCAGTCGATCGCGACGAGCATTGGCAGCTGGTGAACCGGACGGCGGACCTGGGCGTGACGGCAACAGTTGCTCCGCTGGCGGTGCGCGGGTCGGCATTGACGTTGCCGAATGGGAATACGTATTCGCTCGGATTCCCAGCCGGCGTGCAGCAGGCGGCGACATGGACCATGCGCTTCGCCGATGGGAAATCCGTGGAAACCGTTCCTCATGGCAAAGGCCGGATCCTGTGGGCCGCAGATCCGGTGGAGTTTGCCGAGGGATATACGGCCGTCGCGGGGCTGTATCGGTGGGCGCTGGACGAAGCTGGGCTGAAACCGGTATTCCGTGAAGTGGAGCGGCTGTCGCCGGCGGTGCTGGCGTTTCCCACGGTTCTGGACGACGCGGAAATCTACAGCTTCAGCAACGAGTCGCTCGATCCACAGACGGTGGACATTGTGGATGCGCTTACGGGCGCGCACATTCACTTCGAACTGGAGGCGCAGCGTGGCGCGGTGCTGCTGTTGGACCGCAAGGGAGCGGCGCTGTCGAGCTACGGCGGGGCGGCGGTGGATCCGAAATGATCGGCCCGGAATGATTGAGTAGTTGGACTGGGCCTCCAAAATGAGCTACGGGGCCACTGTTATTGATTTTACGAGATTCTGATTGCAGCAGTTTCGGAAACTTCTGGGCAATATTCGACTCGGGCCCTGGCGGGTCCCGGGGGAATTGAGCTGCGGCGACACAATCTGAAGGTCGACCAGTTCGGCCACGGTAATTCACGCGCTGATGCTTGAGGCCGGTAGGCAATCATTCTCCCAATGCGGCACGGACACGGCTGCATGGGCCTCACGACTTCACCGTGATGCTGCGCACCGACAGCGAAAGCGGGCGCAGGTTAACACGGTCTCTGGAGGTGTTGCCCTGACAGATCAAGTTGTTGAGGTACTTCGCGATCGGATCCCATACATTCTGTTTGGTACAGTTTTCCTGTTTATCGGATTGTGTGTTTGCGGCATCGCTGTGATGCGGCGCCGGAGCGGGGGAAAATTCTTCCCCTGGCTCGGAATCTGGAGTGCGATTGAGGGAACCGAATATCTGTTTGGTTCGTTGGCTGACCTCGGACTTTTGCCGAATTGGCTTTTGGCCAGTCTTCCATACGTGGGCAATATTTTGTCGTTCTCGGTCGTGGTGATTGCTTTGCTGGCCTTTCTCGACCTAAGCCGGGACAAACTGCGGCTCTTTCTTCAAGGAGCGATTGTAGCGGGGCTCGCGATTGCGGTGGCAGGCGTTGCCCTTTTCTTATTTACTGGCTCTTCGTACAAAATCATGCCATACAATCATCTCCTCGCAGCCATTTCGCTCACAGTCCTGGCAATCGTCGTCGCTGTGCCAAAACTCTGTCGGAGATTCCTCGTCCTGCCCAACCGCACTGTCCTTTCTCTCGGCATCCTTCTTTTCGCTTTGGAGGCGGTTTATGGCAACTTGTCGCTTCCACTGAGGCTCCCGAGTCCGCCCGAGATCCTGGACCCGCTGGGGTTTGCTGTCCTCCTATTTTGCTTTGGATATGTTGCCGTGCAGAGATTGGAAATGAGCTCGTCACCGTCCGCGAGGTTTTGAAAGCCTGGAACAGACTCACGGGCATTGCAATTCTTGCTTTCGCGAACAGCTGGCGATAAGCGTCAGTATTGCAGTGGAGGCTCAGGAAGAGCGACTACGTATCTCGAAGATCCTGGAGAGGGATCGGCAACCTGGCAAGCCGGGTAGCGCTGCCAGGTCGAGGCGGTCGTGGTGAGGATTCTCTTTGCAGAAGTGGGGGCACTTCGAAGTTTCACTGCCACGTTGGCCAGCACCGGGATCGCGGCATGATGGCTCACATCGGTCATTGCTTTCCAGTAGCGATGTTCTTGGATCTCAACCGGCAAGAGGACGGTCAGCGGACCTTGTGCTCGCGAACCATTTCAAGAAACAGATTCTGCACACGCATGTCGGCCGACATTTCGGGGTGGAAGGTAGCGGCGAGCAAGTGCCCCTGGCGCACCAGGGTAGGGAAGCCGTCGCGGCGGGCGAGCACCTCAACGCCTTCGCCCACGCGGGTGATGCGCGGTGAGCGGATGAAGACCATTTCCAGCGGACCTCCAGGCAGTTCGGTGGGAAGCGTGAGGATGGTCGAGTCGATCTGGCGGCCGTAGGCGTTGCGTTCGACTGTCGCGTCGAGCACACCCAGGCTGCGCTGCTTGGGATGGAGAACCTCACGCGCGAGAAGGATGCAGCCTGCGCAGGTGGCAAAAACCGGCTTGGTGGCGGCAAACTTGCCGATCGCGTCAAAGAATCCGTCTTTCTCCAGGAACTTGAGCATGGTGGTCGATTCGCCGCCGGGGATCACGAGGCCATCGAGCGAGGCCAGCTCGTCCGGCTTGCGCACCAGCACCGTCCGCGCTCCGCTGCTTGTGAAGGCGCGGGCGTGCGCATCATAGTCTCCCTGCAGAGCGAGTACGCCGATGGTGAGGGGTTTCGAGTTTGCGGCGCTTTCGTGCGCCGGCTCAGCTGCGCGGGTGACCATCGATTTCCTTCTATATATGATACTGACCGTCGTGGAAACGATGCAGCCGTCGGCAGTGCGGATGCGCGACACGTGGGACCTGTATCCTCAGTCCATGGCTGAAAGCGCGCACCCCACAGCAGGCAATCAACTTGAACATGCAGCGTCGTCGTATCTGCGCTCGGCGCGGCATCAGCCGGTGCGTTGGCACCCGTGGGGCGAGGCGGCGTTTGCGCGGGCGCAGGCTGAAGACAAGCCCATCCTGCTCGATATTGGCGCCGTTTGGTGCCACTGGTGCCATGTGATGGACCGCGAATCGTACGAGGATGCGGAGATTGCTGCGCTTATCAACGAACTTTTTGTGGCCGTGAAAGTGGATCGCGACGAGCGTCCCGACGTGGACGCGCGCTACCAGGCCGCCGTGTCGGCAATCAGCGGGCAGGGCGGGTGGCCGCTGACCGCGTTTTTGACGCCCGACGGGCGGCCATACTTCGGCGGAACGTATATTCCTCGCGACGACCGCTACGGGCGGCCGGGAATGGGGCGCGTGTTGCTGGCCATGGCGCAGGTTTGGCGCGAGCGGCGCGATGAGGCACTGGAGACAGCGGGCAGCGTGATGGCCGCGATCGAGCACAACGAGAGCTTCTCAGGCCGTAATGGCACGCTGAGCCTCGAGCTTATCGACAAGATCGCCTCGTCGATTCTCGCGCAGTTCGATCCGCGCAACGGCGGCTTCGGCTCGCAGCCCAAGTTTCCCCATCCGGCGGCGCTCGACCTGCTGCTCGAGGTGGCGATGAACCGCGGCAACGACCGCGCCCGCGAAGCCTTTACGACGACGCTCGAAAAGATGGCGCGCGGCGGCGTCTACGATCAGCTTGCCGGGGGCTTTCACCGCTACAGCGTGGACGAGCGCTGGGTAGTGCCTCACTTCGAGAAGATGATCTACGACAACACCGAGCTGCTGCGCAACTACGTACACGGTTATCAGAGTTTTGTCCGCGAGGATTTTCTTTCGATCGCCCGAGAGATTGTTGCCTGGCTGGACGCGACGATGACCGAACGCGAACGCGGCGGCTTTTATGCTTCGCAGGACGCCGATGTGGGCCTGGACGATGACGGCGACTACTTTACCTGGACGCTGGAGGAGGCACGCGCCGTTCTCAGCGGGCAAGAGCTTGAGTTTGCCGCGAAGTATTGGGACATTGGCGAGCTGGGCGACATGCACCACAACCCGGCGAAGAATGTGTTGCATTTGAATCAGACGCTAGCCGGGATGGCCGCGCAATCGGAAGCAAGCGAAGAATCGTTGCGCAAGTTGCGTGACTCGGCTCGCCAGAAGCTGCTGGCCGCGCGCGCGCAGCGGACCGCGCCCTACGTTGACCGCACGCTCTACACAAGCTGGAATGCGATGGCGGTTACAGCATACCTGGAAGCGGCTCGCGTGCTCCGCGACGAGCAGGCGCGCGAGTTCGCGCTGCTCACGCTTGAGCGGCTGCTGGACGAGGCATGGGGCGGAACGGCAACGCTGAGGCATGTGATCGCATACCCTCACGGGCTTCGGCCACGGGAGAGTGCTCCCGGCACGCTCGACGATTATGCATTCACCGTGAACGCCTGCGTCGACGGATGGCTGGCGAGCGGCGAGATGAAGTTTTACCGCGCGGCGATCAAGCTGGCCGACGCCATGATCGAACAGTTTCACGACGCCTCTTCGGGCGGATTCTTCGACACTTCCGCGCCCCTCAACGACGAGCCGGCGGAGATTCCGCTGGGCGCATTGACGGCGCGGCGCAAGCCGCTGCAGGATGCGCCGACGCCCGCCGGCAATCCTACAGCGGCCACTGCCTTGTTGCGGCTTGAGGCCCTGAGCGGACGCGATGATTACCGCACGATCGCGGAGGGAACCCTGGCCAACTTTGCCGGGATCGTGGAGCACTTCGGTCTTTACGCGGGCAGCTACGGCCTGGCCGCCGAACGCCTACTGCTCGATCCGGTGCAGGTGGTGATTGTAAGTTCAGGGCCGGAGGCGGATCGGATGGAAGCGACTGCGGTCGCTGGCTTCGCGGTGAACAAGACGGTGATGCGGATTGAGCCTTCACGGCTGATTCCCGGCGAGCTCCCCGATGCGCTGGCCCAGACATTGCTCCAAGTGCCGGCGCACGCCGGAAGAGAAGCATGGGCTCTGGTCTGCCGGGGTCGAACTTGCCTGCCGCCGGTGACGGACGCCGAAGCGCTGTTTCAGGCTTTGGCGCCGGTTGCGTAATAGCTTACCCGGCCTCAAAATCCATCGATTTCGAGGCTGCCACTTCGGCAATGTATGCGCGGAAACAATCGAGAAGATGAATCAGGCCGGCCTGCCAACGCGGAAATGGTGAAAAGAGCGGCCGCGCCCACGTGATATGGTTATTCCGCTCGCACGCGGAGGGGCCCGCTGGCGCCGAACAGTGCGGCCGATCGTCGTGCCCGCTCCCTGCAACATCCCATTCGAGGTAATGCAAATGAAATCGCATTCTCCGCTCGCCACGCATCTTCTGCGCCGCATTCCCACCCTGGCCTGCGCCGCCGCACTCTTCGCACTCGCCCTCATCAGCAGCCGGGCCGGTGTCGCTGCTCCGCTGCTGTTGCGCAATCCCTCGCTCAGCCAGACGAAGATCGCCTTCCTTTATGCCGGCGATATCTGGACCGTGCCCCGAGCCGGCGGCGTAGCGCAGCGCCTGACTTCGCGGAACGACGTTGTTGAAGGTCCCTACTACTCGCCCGACGGCTCTGAGATCGCCTACTCAAGGCTCGAGCATGGCACGGCCAACGTTTACATCATCGGCGCCGACGGTGGTGTGCCGCGGCGCCTTACCTGGGGCAACTCCGGCCACGCTGGGTCGGGTAATTACGCAGTGGGCTGGACCCCGGACGGCAAAGATGTGCTGTTCGACTCGATGCGCTATAGCTGGTCCGATTTCTTCCAACTTTTCGAAACGGCCGCCGATGGCCAAGGCACGCCTACCGTGCTCCCGCTGCCCAGCGCCGTTGAAGGCTCCATTTCGCCCGACGGCCAGACGATTGCGTACGTGCCCGTGCTGCAGTGGGAGGAGGCCTGGAAGCACTACCGCGGCGGCCAGACCACGCCCATCTGGCTGGTGAATCTGAAGACCCTCGACCTCGAGAGAATTCCCCGTGACAACTCCAACGACTCCAGCCCCGTGTGGCAAGGCAACACAGTCTATTTTCTGTCGGACCGCAACGGCCCTGTCTCTCTCTTCAGCTACGACACGGGGACGAAGAAGGTCTCTCAGGTCGTCGAGAACACCGGCTACGATCTGAAAACCGTCGCCGCCGGCCCTGGCGCCCTTGTCTACGAACAATTCGGGTCGCTGCATCTTTATGACCTGGCCACGGACCAGGAACACGCCGTGCCCGTCACCATCGAGGGTGACCTTCCCAACCTTGCAGCGCATCTGGCTAACATTCGTCCCGAGGAGGTTCAGAACCTCGACATTTCGCCCACCGGCGTGCGCCTGGTTGTTGAAGCTCACGGCGACATCTTCACTGTGCCCACCGACAAGGGCGACACCCGCAACCTGACCAAGACCGCGGGCACCGCCGAACGAGACCCGGCCTGGTCGCCCGACGGCAAATCCATCGCCTACTTCAGCGACGCATCGGGCGAGTACCAGCTCTTCATCCGCGATCAGGAGGGGCTGAAGCCGCCGACGGTCATCGATCTGGGCCCGAATCCCTCGTTCTTCTACAAGCTCCGCTGGTCGCCTGACTCCAAGACCATCGCGTATACGGACAAACACCTGCACCTCTGGCACGTGCCTGCCGCCGGCGGCAAACCGGTCCTCATCGACACCGGCCTTTACGGCGGGTTCGGCGAAGATTATGAGATCTGCTGGTCGCCCGACGCAAAGTGGATCGCCTACAAGCGCGATCTCCAGAACCAGTACGACGCGATCTTCCTCTACTCCCTCGACGCGCACAAATCCACGCAGATCACGGACGGCATGAGCGACGCCGCCCACCCGGCCTTCGATGCCAACGGCCAGTACCTTTACTTCACCGCCTCCACCAGCAACGGCCCTTCATCGGGCCCCGATCTTTCCGCGATGGATCAAAGCACGACAAGCGGCGCTTACGTTGTGGTTCTCGCCAAGACCGGCAAATCGCCCATCGCGCCTGAAACCGGAGACGAGAAAGCCGCCGGCGCCGGCGATGAGAAGGCCGCCGGTGACGCGAAGCCCACCGGCGAAGAGAAAGCCGATCAGGAGTCGAAGCAGCCCGCGCCAGCCGACGCCGCGCAGAAAAAAGAAGCCGCCAAACCCGCCGCCACTGTCGTCGATCTTGACGGCATCGGCGATCGCATTCTTGCTCTGCCCACCCCGGCGCGGAACTATATCGATCTCGCTGCTGGCAAGACCGGCGTGATCTATCTCGCCGAGGGCCCCGCTGTCGGCCGCCCGTCCGAGGAAAGCGGTCCGCACATCCGCGCCCTGTGGCGCTTCACCACCGAATCGCGGAAGACCGAGGAAGTGCTCACTGATCTGAATGGCTACGGCGTCTCCTTCAACGGCGAAAAGCTCTTCTACATCCAGGAGGATCACTGGTTTACTGTCGCCGCGTCGGACCTCAAGCCGGGTGGATCGAGCGGCAAGCCCGTCAACAACAATGAGATGTACGCAACCATCGATCCCGGCGCGGAATTTGCCCAAATGTACCGCGAGACATGGCGCATTGAGCGCGACTTCTTCTACGATCCGCACCTGCACGGCCTCGACCTTAAGAAGATCGAAACGAAATATCAGCCCTACGTAGCCGGCCTTGCCTCCCGCGACGAGTTCACATATCTCTGCGAGGAGATGCTGGGCGAAATAGAAGTCGGCCACATGTTCATCAGAGGCCCGCGGCTTCCTTCCAATGGGCCAAGGACCGGCTTGCTTGGCGCCGATTACACCGTTGAGAACAACCGCTACAAGTTCTCTACCATCTACAACGGCCAGAACTGGACACCGGGCCTGAAAGCGCCGCTCACCTTGCCTGGAATCGAGGTCCATGTGGGGGACTACCTCCTCGCCGTCAACGGGCGCCCGCTCTACGCCACCGACAATCTTTACAGCTTCTTTGACGGCGCGGCTGGCCAGCAGACGGTTATCACCGTTGGCGCCAAGCCCGACGGCTCCGATGCGCGCGACGTGACCTTGGTGCCGATTCCCGATGAGGCCGGCCTGCGCAACCTTGCCTGGATCGACCACAACATCCAGTTGGTGGATAAGCTCTCCGATGGCAAAGTGGCCTACGTCTACATGCCCAACACGGCCGGCTCAGGCTACGACAACTTCAATCGCCACTTCTATGCCCAGATTGGCAAGCAGGGGCTGGTGCTCGACGAACGCTACAATGAGGGCGGCGCGCTGGCCAACTACGTCATCGATGTTCTCGGCCGCAAAATGCTCGCCGGCCTCATCGAGCGCGACGGCGAGGTCAGCTACGATCCCCAGGGCGCCATCTTCGGGCCCAAGGCCATGATCATCAACCAATCCGCCGGCTCGGGCGGCGACGCCATGCCCTGGTATTTTCACAATCAGCATCTGGGAACGCTGGTGGGCACGCGCACGTGGGGCGGCCTCGTCGGCATCGGTGGCTATCCGGTGCTCATCGACGGCGGCCGTGTCACGGCTCCGCGCCATGCCATCTTCGGCCTAAACGGCTCGTGGGAGGTGGAAGGGCACGGCGTCCCGCCCGACGTGGAGGTGGAGGTGTGGCCCAAGGAAGTTGCCGAAGGCCACGACATGCAGCTTGAGCGCGCTGTTGCTATTGTGATGCAGCAACTCAAAGAGCACCCTGTCGTCTATCCGACGGTTCCACCCTATCCCGACTACCATCAGCACGACGGCCTGGGCACAAACTAGCTACGGCGTGGATCTCTCACGGCTGACCGCCGCGGTCTTTTCTGGAGGGCTCGACGGTCAGCCGTTGCGGCCGGAAGAAGGTATTTACCCGGCCCAAGCGAAGCCTGGATGGGGAACCATGCGTCCGGACACATCGTCGTCGCGCGTCAGTTTCCACTGAAGGGATTGTCGTCGTGCTGCCTGAGCGTGGTCGGATCTTGCGCAGGCGCAGGTTCCTTTGCTGCGGTCTCCAAGCCAGCCGCAGCCGATTCTTCTGCAGGTCTGAACACCCGATACGGATCGCCGGGAAGCATGTGTTTTTCTTCGAGAGCGAGCCGCACGCGCCGCTGGAACTCGCGCACCGGGCCGTATTGCTGGGTCGCGATGGTTTTGAACACAACGGGAAAGATGACCTGCGAGCCTTTGACCGCGTCGACACCCAGCACCTGCGGGTCCTGGAGAATGACGTTCTTGAATTCGTCGCTGTTGCGGACGTCCATGGCAATCTGCTTGAGCATTCGCGTCACCTCGTCGGGATGGGCGGAGAAATCGACGCTGACGTTGACCGTGGCCACGGAGAAGTCGGCGCTCAAGTTGGCGACGGTCGTGATCTGCGAGTTCGGAATAACGTAAAGAGTTCCATCGGCGTCGCGGACAGTGGTTTTGCGCAGGGTCATCGATTCGACGGTGCCGGCAAGTCCAGCTAGGCGAACCGTGTCGCCCACGTTGAACTGATCCTCGACCAGAAACAGCATGCCGTTGAACATGTCCTTGACGATGTTTTGCGCCGCCAGCCCGATGGCGATGCCCGCGACCCCGGCCGAAGCCAGAAGCGGGGCGAGATTGAAGCCCATGGAGTCGAGCGCCTGCAACATGGCGATGACGCCGATAATGGCGAGGCCAGTGGCGCGGATGACGCCAGCCATGGTCCTGACCTCGGCACGGCGCCCCAGGCCGGCTCCGCTTTTTTCGGAAACATGAATCATGCGAGAGGTGGCGAGACGCAGCAAGCGGTTGAGCACAAAGGCGATGATCGCAATGACAATCAGGCGCGGCAGCTTGGCGTGGATGAACTCCTGGCTGTCATTAATCCACTCGTCGAGGACCCGGCCCAGGAACCGGCCTTCCTGGAACCAGCCCCAGCGCAAGATGAGAAGGAACTCCGCTGTTGGCGAAAAAAGAGACATGCCAAAACTCCACTTTCTAGACTAAACTGTGCGCAGGAATGGCCGGAACCGCGGCCTTGCTCGTCCGAAATCCCCCTTGCGGACAGTGATCGAATGAGACGAATCAGCAGCGAAACAAAAAGCCAGAAACGCCGGACACAAAGCCGGGCACGGTGGCTCTGTTTTCTTGGATGCGTTGCCGGGCTGGTTGTTGCGGCGGGCGTGGGACTGATTCGAATTCAGGCGCAACAGTCGTTTCCACTTCCAGCGATTAACCCACCAGGGGCTAAGGCCTCGCCCGCAACGACCGGCGCCGCTCCCGCACAAGCGGGACAACCTGCCCAGCCGCAAGCCGCCGGGGCAGGAGATGCGAGCGCGCGGGACGTCGCCAAACAGTGCGCTGATCTGCTGAAGATGGCGACAGACCTCAAGACGGCCGTCGATAAATCCTCCGCAGGCACGCTTTCGGTGACCGTGGTTCGCAAGGCAGGCGAAATTGAGCAATTGGCGCACAAGGTGAGACTTACGAACGGGAAAAGCTGAGGCAGAAAAGCTGAGGCAAACGATGCGATTTGTTTTCGGGACGGTGCAAAATGCGTGAAGGAGGACGCGCGGTGAAAAGCGGCCGGGTGGGAAGGTGGACGCTATCTCTGTATTGGGGTTTAGGCCTTGCGATGGTGTTTGTCATTGCCTCCGGACTGGCGGTGCGTTCCCAGTCGGGTCCCCCCAGGGGTATCATCGATCGTCCTCCTCCGATGCCGACGGACCCAGCAGCATCGGGCGAATATGATCCCACCATGATTGAGAGGCGGATCAGGGGGCTCAACAACGAGCGGCAGAAGGAGATGGTCTCCGATACGAACAAGCTGCTCAAGCTGGCTCAGGAGTTGAACGACGAGATCGCGGCAAAAAACGCGGGCACATTGACGTTCGACCAGCTGCACAAGATTGCCCAGATTGAAAAGCTAGCACGCAGCGTCAAGGAGAAGATGGCCGACGGAGTGGGACAGCCGACGCCACCCGTCGTGGCACCCTCTTTCAATCCCGTCATCCAATAGTCCGCGGCCACCGCACCGCGCGCAGGAGTTAGCACGGTAAAGCCGGGAAAGCATCTGCTCCTTACAAGTTGCTACAATCAATTCAGGTGGTACCCGGAAGAGGGTTCTTCCGGCAGGGCGGGGGTCACTGTGCCCGGATTGGCTATGCGCAAGGTCGCCGCGTTCCGTTCATCGCGCCGGCTTTGTTGCCGCGACGCCGGGAGAGACTGACTCCGGTTTTGCGTATGGGGGTCGACCGGAATGGAAGTGGCAATTTCCAGCGCTCGTGCGTCCGGAACGTATCCGGCCTCGGATGAGCTGTCCGTGCAACAGAAGATTGAAATCTACCGGCTGATGTATCTTTCCCGCGCGGTGGACGATCGCGAAATTCTTCTCAAACGCCAGCAGAAAATCTTCTTCCAGATTTCAACCGCCGGCCACGAGGCGCTGCAGGTGGGCGCGGCTCTTGCCTTGCGTCCGGGCTACGATTGGTTCTTCCCCTACTATCGCGATGGAGCTCTGTGCCTGGCCCTGGGCGTCACCCCGTATGACATGATGCTGCAGGCCGCGGGCGCTGCGGCCGATCCGGCAAGCGGCGGGCGGCAGATGCCCAGACACTGGAGCAGCCGGGCGCTGCATATCGTCAGCACGTCTTCTTCAACGGCGACGCAGTTGCTTCATGCCGTGGGCTGCGCCGAGGCTGGGCGGGTCTTCAGCAGGCATCCCGAGATTGCAGCCAAAGCGGAAGGGGACTATCGCGCCTTTCACGATGTGGACTTCCACGGTGACGAAGTCGCGCTGGCCTGCGTGGGAGAAGGCTCGACCTCGCAGGGCGAGTTTTGGGAAGCGATCAGCACCGCGTCGAATCAGAAGCTGCCGGTGATCTTCTGCGTCGAGGACAACGGATACGCCATCAGTGTGCCTGTCGAAGTGAATACGCCGGGCGGAAACATCTCCAGGCTGGTCGCCAATTTTCCCAACTTCTACTTTGCCGAAGTGGACGGCAACGATCCTGTGGTGTGCCTGCGCGCTTTTCAGGAGGCGGCGGCGCACTGCCGCGCCGGCCACGGACCTGCGCTGGTTCACGGCCATTGTGTGAGGCTGTACTCTCATTCGCTCTCGGACGACGACAAGAACTACCGCTCGGCCGCCGAACGCGAGGCGGACCTGATGTGCGACCCCATCGCGCGCATGCGATCGCGGCTGATCGGCGAGGGGATTCTGACCGTCTCGGAGATTGACGAACTGGAACGGAAGCTCGAAGCCGAAGCCGCCGAAGCCGCCGAGCGTGCGCTCGAAGCGCCGCTGCCCACGGTCGAGGGAATCACCGAACACGTCTATTCCGAGGACCTCGATCCGACGCGCGCCGCCTTCGCCACAGAGCAGCCGCAAATCTCATCGGAAACAAATGGCGCAGCATCGGCAGCCGGGCATAAAAGCGCGGGCGCGCACACCATGGCCGACCTGATCAACTCCTGCCTGCGCGACGAGATGCGTCGCGATCCGCGAATCGTAATCTACGGTGAGGACGTGGCCGACGCGAGCCGCGTCGAAGCGCTATCGGAAGCGAAAGGAAAGGGAGGAGTCTTCAAGCTCACCGCCGGCCTGCAAACCGAGTTCGGATCGGAGCGCGTCTTCAACTCTCCGCTGGCGGAGGCCAACATTGTTGGCCGCGCCATCGGCTATGCTCTGCGCGGCATGAAGCCGGTGGTGGAAATTCAATTCTTTGATTACATTTGGCCGGCTATGCACCAGATTCGCAATGAGTTGGCCTTAATGCGCTGGCGGTCGAATGGCACCTGGGCTGCGCCCGTAGTCATCCGCGTTCCCATTGGCGGATATCTCACTGGAGGGGCGATTTATCACTCGCAATCGGGAGAAAGCATCTTCACGCACACTCCCGGCCTGCGCGTGGTTTTTCCCTCGAATGCCCTCGACGCGAATGGCCTTTTGCGCACGGCCATCCGCTGCGACGATCCGGTGCTGTTTTTCGAGCACAAGCGGCTCTATCGCGAGACCTATGGCCGCGCGGCGTATCCGGGGCCTGAGTTCGCCATTCCATTCGGCAAGGCGAAGATCGTCCGTCCCGGCAGCGACCTCACGCTCGTCACGTATGGAGCGCTCATCCCGCGCGCGATGCAGGCCGCCCAGCAGGCGCAGCGTGAGCACGGAATCGAAACCGAGATCCTCGATCTGCGCACGCTCAATCCGTACGACTGGGAGGCCATTGCCGAGTCTGTCCGCAAGACCAATCGCGTGATCGTGGCCCACGAAGACATGCTGAGCTGGGGATACGGCGCGGAGCTTGCAGCGCGCATCGCCGATGAGCTTTTCGACGAGCTCGACGCTCCCGTGCGGCGCATCGGCGCGATGGACACCTTTGTCGCTTACCAGCCGAAACTGGAAGACGCGATTCTGCCGCAACCGGAGAACATCCTGAAGGCCATCGTGGACCTGAGCAGGTATTGAAATTCGCTTCCGGGCGAATCCAGCCTAATTTACGAGTTACCCGTGGCATGGCTGGAGTCCTGCGTGCAAAGGACGCATTGCCTCCGGCGCGGATACAATACGTGGATGGACTTCCGCACCCATTTTCAGCAGGGATCCAGGCGCTCGACGCGCAGGGCAGGCCGAGCCGCATGAAGAGATTCCTGCGCCTGATGCGCTATGGGCTGCCTTACACGCTGGAGTGGCTGCCCGGAATCGTGCTGTCGGCTATCGTCGGCATACTCGACACCTTTCGTGTCCTCCTCCTGCAGCCGATCTTCGACCAGGTTCTCCGGCCCGACGCTCCCGAAGGCCCCATCCTTCTCGGTCTTACCAATAGCCGGTGGCACTTCGACCTAAGAAGCCTCATCCCTCATTTCTTGCATATCCATAATGCCTGGGATGTGGTGGCCCTCGCGCTTGTGGTCGCCACGGTCCTCAAGGGACTCTGCGACTACCTGGGAAATTATCTTGTGAATTATGCGGGCTTCGGCACCATTACCGACCTGCGCAATCACCTTTACGAAGTCACGCTGCGCCGCTCATCGAGCTTCTTCCATAAGAATCCGACCGCCACCATCCTCTCCACACTCATCAACGACGTAGACCGGGTTCAGGTTTCGCTCAGTTCCGTGCTGGGCGATTTTCTGCAGCAGTTCTTCACCTTCGTCGTCGCGATCGTGCTCATCATCAAACTTGGCGGCTACCTTAGCTGGGCCCTTGTTCTCTTTATTCCTGTCGTGATCGCTTCTGTGCGCAGAATAGGCCGCGAAGTGCGCACGCGAACCCGTACCGGCCAGGACAAATTGGCCGAAGTCCAGAATATTCTGCACGAGACGGTCACCGGCAACCGCATCGTGAAGGCCTTCAACACGGAGCTGTGGGAGATTCTGCGCTTCAAGAATGCGGCGAAGCGCCTCTTCCGCGCCAATCTGCGCAGCGTGCGAATTCAGTCCATCAGTTCGCCTCTTATGGACACAATTGGCGCCATCGCCATCGCCTTATTTCTGTTCATCGGACGCAATGAGATTCAGCACGGCCACATGACCTTGGGCCTGTTTGGCACTTTTATCATCCTGCTCTTCAAGCTCTACGATCCGGTCCGCAAATTCGCCTTCTTCTACAACAGCTTCCAGCAGGCGATGGGCGCTTCGGCTTCGATCTTCGCCTTCTTCGATGCCGAAGACGACGTGAAAGAGCGGCCGCGCGCTGCCACGTTCACGCGTTTTCGCCAGGCCATCAAATTTGAGAACGTGGGGTTCTCCTACTCGACCGGCCAAGGCGAGCACCAGATTCTTCACAATGTCGACCTGGAAGTCAAAGCCGGCGAAGTGCTCGCCATTGTCGGTCCCAGCGGAGCAGGCAAGTCCACGCTGGTGAATCTGATTCCGCGTTTCTTCGACGTAACATCGGGCCGCATTCTCATTGACGGCCGCGATCTGCGAGATCTCACGCTCGGTTCGCTCCGCCGCCAGGTTGCTCAGGTCACGCAGGAGACGATTCTCTTCAATGACACCGTGCACAACAACATTGCGTATGGGCAGCCGGACGCCAAGGCCGCGCTGGTGAATCAGGCTGCGCGCAACGCTCTGGCGCACGACTTCATCATGGACATGCCGCACGGCTACTTGACTGTGATCGGCGAGAAAGGCTTCCGGCTCTCCGGCGGCGAACGCCAGCGCATCGCCATCGCGCGCGCCATCTTCAAGAACGCGCCCATCCTCATCCTCGATGAAGCAACGTCGTCGCTCGATGCCGAAAGCGAGTCTCTGGTGCAGGAGGCGCTGGCCAATCTGATTCAGAACCGCACCGTGCTGGTGATCGCTCATCGCCTTTCTACCATCCGCCGCGCCAACCGCATCGCCGTTCTCGAGAGCGGCCGCATCACGGCCATTGGTTCGCACGAAGAGCTGCTCAACACCTCGCCCACTTATCAAAAGCTCTATCAGTTGCAATTCATGGACATGCCCGAAACGCTGGACTCGACCGAAACACAAACTTCGGATCATAAGCTGTATTTGCCGTTCGATGAGAGGGCCGAGCTGGCCACAGGCGCGAAGGAGTAAGCATGGCCATTTATTCGATGACCGGATTTGCGCGGGTGCAGGCTCGTGTGTCCATTGGCGGCGAGGAGCAGCTCAGCTACACGCTTATTGTGAAGAGCGTGAATCACCGCTTTCTCGATTTGCAATTCCGTTTGCCACCGGGCCTTGATGTGCTGGAGATCGAATTGCGCCGCGTGCTCAAGGAGAATCTCGTCCGCGGTCACGTCGATCTGACTCTGTCGGTCGACAGGAGCTCGCAAGCCAGGGCCGGATACAATCGCGAACTGATCTCCGGTTATCTTGCTGCTTTCGAAGCCGCGCGCACAGAGCACCGCTTGATAGGAGAGCCGGACCTGAACGCGGCATTGCGGCTTCCTGGCGCGTTGCAGATCGAGGATCGAAACAACACCGATCTAACCGCGCTCGCGGCAAATGTGCTTGAGCAGATGGTTCCGCTGCTCGAGCAATTGAAAGCCATGCGCGCGCGCGAGGGCGAAGCCCTGGAGGCGATTTTGCGCGGCACGCTGGACCGGCTTGCCGCCGCGACGGCCAGCATTGCCGTGCTTCGTCCGGAGATTGAGCAGCGGTACCAGGAACGGCTGGCACAACGTCTGACGGCGTCCGTGGGGCCGGAGTTCAACCAGCAAAGAGTGCTTGAGGAAGTTGCCGTCCTCGTAGAACGAAGCGACATCAGCGAGGAGCTGGCGCGCATGACCACGCACATCGAGCATTTTCGTGAGCTGCTCGGCTCGAGCGGCGAGGTGGGAAAGAAACTCGACTTTTTGCTGCAGGAGATGAATCGCGAAGCCAACACTCTTCTCTCGAAAACGGCGGGCATAAGCGGGAAGGGAACGCGCATTACGGAGTTGGGCCTGGCCATGAAAGCGGAGATCGAGAAGGCCCGTGAGCAGGTTCAGAACGTGGAGTAAAGCAAGCTGCCAGCCGTTAGCCATTAGCCGCTAGCTTCTCTATCGGGATACCGAAGAGCTTAGCTGGCGCGAGAATGAAGCTAAAAACTAATAGCCAATGGCTAAGAGCTTGAAATCCAGGGAGACGAAAGACAAAAGTGGCTGGCATTTTATTTATCATTTCGGCGCCGTCGGGGTCCGGCAAAAGCACGCTGGTGAGCGAGCTGCGCAAGCAGGTGAGCGGCGTTGACTTTGCCGTCTCGTGGACAACACGCGCTCCTCGCGGATCTGAGGAGAACGGGCGCGAGTATCACTTCACCACCCGCGAGGAATTTCTGCGCATGGTGGGCGAGGGCCTGTTTCTGGAATATGCCGAGGTCTTCGGGCATTTCTACGGCACAGCCCGGCAATCTCTCGATGATTCCCTGGCCGCCGGTCACGACTTGATGCTCGACATTGACGTGCAGGGCGCGGCGCAGGTGCGCGCCAAGATGGCGGAGGCCGTGGGCATCTTCGTTTTACCGCCGAACCCCAAGGTTCTACGCACGCGCCTGCGTAATCGAAGCCGCGCCGAAGGCGTGATGGACGAGGACGAATTATTTCGCCGTCTCGGCCAGGCCCGCAATGAGATTGAGAATTATCGCCAATACGGCTATATTTTGGTCAATGACGTTCTCGACCGGGCGGTAGCGCAACTGGAAGCCATTGTGTTGAGTGAACGCTTTTACCGCAATGGCGAAGTGATCGCCTATCGTTCGCGCCGGGTGTTGGAGGTTGCCGCAGCCTGTCTGCAAGCGAACTCGCAGGAGCGGCTCAAACCTGTGCTGGAGGCCTTTGGCATCGATGGCGACTCCGGCCAGCAGCAGCTTCCCTTTGGAGATGAACCTGATGACGATTGAGACCCATTTTGATTCCAACTACCGCAAGGTACTGGTGGCCGCACGGCGCGCGCGACAGTTGCAGAACGGCTCCCAGGCGCTGGTCCCCACGCGCTCCAGCAAGGCATGCCGGATTGCTCAGGAAGAGATTGAAGCAGGCAAAATCGCGTATGTCAAGAGCGAGGTCGAAGTCACCAAGCCACTGGTGGAAGGTCCGGCGATCCCCATCCTTCTCAGCTAAAAGAAAGGGATCAGGGATCAGGTGTCAGGGCTCAGCAAGGCCGTCTTGAGTGAGCCTGTGGTATTGGCCCGTCCCTGATGCTGGGAACGGATTCTTTGTTTCCATCTTGCTGACCCCTGATCTCTGACCCCTGACCCCGACCCCTGCCCCCTGTTCACCTTGTCCTGAACTACAATCGAGATATGAGAGTCGTCGTGGGCGTCTCCGGTGGCATCGCCGCGTATAAGGCAGCAGAACTGGTGCGTGCCCTGCAGCGGCAGACCGTCGAGGTGCATGTCGTGATGACCTCGTCGGCGCAGAAATTTGTGCAGCCGCTCACCTTTGCCGCACTCACCGGCCACAAGGTCATCACCAGCCTTTGGGATGAAGGCGACCCCGGCGCGGCCGCACCGGAGCAGAACGGCATTGATCACATCGCCGAGGCGCAATGGGCCGACGCGCTGGTCGTCGCTCCTGCCACCGCCAATATCCTGGCCAAGTTTGCTCACGGCATCGCCGACGACTTTCTCTCCACGCTCTATCTCGCCACTGATGTGCCGGTTGTCGTGGCGCCGGCAATGAACGTGAACATGTGGAATCATGCAGCCACGCAGGCGAATATTGAAACTCTGCGGCAACGCGGCGTGGCCATTATCGAGCCGGGAACAGGCGAGCTGGCCTGCGGCATGGTGGGCGCCGGCCGCATGGCGGAGCCGGAGACGATTGCCGCGGCGGTGATGGCTGCGCTCGGCCGCCGCCGCGATCTGGCCGGCGAAGTGGTGCTGGTGACCGCCGGCGGCACGCGCGAGGCCGTCGATCCCGTGCGCTTCATCGGCAATCGTTCCAGCGGCAAGATGGGTTACGCGCTGGCTGAGGCTGCGCGCAGCCGGGGCGCCAGAGTGATTCTGATCAGCGGGCCGTCGAGCCTGCAAGCTCCCGCGCATTGCGAACTCGTCAGGGTCACAACCGCGGACGAGATGCGAAGTGCGGTGCTCGCCAGCATGAACGAGGCTACGCTTGTGATCAAGGCTGCTGCCGTGGCCGACTACCGTCCCATCGCGGTCTCCGCGCAAAAGCTCAAGCGCACCGGTCCACTGACCCTCGAGCTCGCGCCCACTGAAGATATCCTCGCCGAAGTCGTCCGGCGGCGCCGTCCGGGGCAACTCATCGTGGGCTTCGCCGCGGAAACTGAAAATCGCATGGAGAACGGCCGCGCCAAGCTTCTGGCAAAGGGCGCTGACGCAATTGTCGTGAACGATGTGGCCGGCGAGGGCGTCGGCGTCGACTCCGACACCAATGCCGCCACGTTCCTTACCCGGGCCACGGCCGTAGAGCTGCCGCAAATGCCCAAGCGCCAGTTGGCTGACCGCATCTTCGATGAGATTCTCACTCTCCGTCGTCCCCGGTCTATGGTCGTGGAGCTCGATGATGAGCGGGAAGTGGAAGCGCGCAAGAAGCAGGCCATTCAGAACCGCGTGCTGGACGAGAGCGTTCCCGCCGGCGCGGGGCGACGCCAGCTCATCGTGGAGTAAGCAGATTGCCGCGCGCACTCGATTCCGCCACCCGTGACGCTCTGGCCGAGCGGCTCAAGTTTTACCGCGATCTGGGGCTCACCGACTTCTACCGCCGGCCGGTTGCGGCGGAGTCCGCCGAGACGCTGGAAGTTGCCGGAGCGCATCTGCAGCCCGTCGCGGCAGATGCGGAACCGGCAAGAGAAAACGATTCGAATTCTGCGGTCGGGCCGGCAGAACTCGCTGCTCCTGCATCCCAAGCCAACTTCTTCGGAGAGGAACCCACGATCAAACCTCGCAAAGGCTTTTCCGCGCCTCCACAGATCGCTGCCGCCGTTCCCGTGGAGGAACGCGCCGCCGCTTTAGAGCTCATCCGCGAAGACCTCGGCGACTGCACACGCTGCGCCCTGCACAAGGGCCGCAACACCATCGTCTTTGGCGTGGGCAATCCGGCCGCCCGGTTGATGTTCGTGGGCGAAGGGCCCGGAGCTGATGAGGACGCGCAGGGGCTGCCCTTCGTGGGCCGCGCCGGGCAACTGCTGAACAACATGATCGCCGCGATGGGACTGACGCGCGAAGAGTGCTACATCGCCAACGTGGTCAAGTGCCGGCCGCCGGGCAACCGCACTCCGGATCCCGGCGAGGCCAACACCTGCTCGCCGTTTTTATTTCGACAAATTGACGTGGTGCGGCCACAGGTTCTGTTGGCGCTCGGCGCGACGGCGGCGACCTATCTGCTGGGCGCGCGGCAACCGCTGGCCGGGCTGCGCGGGCGCGTACACGCTTTCCGCGGGATGAGCCTCATCGTCACCTATCACCCGGCGTTCCTTCTCCGCGATCCGCGGCAAAAGAAGGAAGCCTGGGCCGACTTGCAGATCGCGATGAAAGAGCTGGGACTGAAGGCGCCTGCCCGGGAGTGAGTGTCACTTGCCTGATGGGACAGTCTCGAACCTTTTACCGACAAACGAGAATAGCATCATTTCACCGCCGCATGCGCGCGCATTTTCGGGCGAAAACGTCTCCCTCTTCTTTGGCGCGCTGACTGTGATCGTCAGTGAGACGGCCCTGTTTACCTCATCAACATTCGCGCACTCATCGATCGTGTCTGAAGATGTTGACGAATGCTGCGCCCAGGATTGGTTGAGGATCCTGTTGAACTCAAAGTCTGAGATGTAGGCTGTGTCGTAAGCGTCCCTTGGCTTCAACTTCCACTGGGCAAGTAATTCGGCGGAGTGCGCCCTCGCGATTCCCTCAAAGGAAACGGATTGAAATCTGTATTGCGGTCCAGGCGAAATAGGGAATGTGACGCGAACCGGGAATTTGCCGTCCCTTTCGCCTAAGAACTGGATGATCGGCTCCTCCACGGTGGGGCGCAGGTAGCCGCGCGAATTATAGAGGTCAGTAGCTATGTCGTCCGCGATCCAGTTGAGCAGCGGCATAGAGAAATCGTCCCTGGCGCAGCCGGGTAGAGCTTCGGCCACCTGCTCTGGCGACGGCGCGTCTTCCCCCTCCACGGTGCATTCGACTACCGGCGCTTTGATACCGACAACCTCAAAAACGTGGCCGCCTCCTCCCTTATCCTCCCAGAATTTATCGATCTCTACATGGCCCTGAATTCCGCGCTCGGCGACGATCCTGTTGAGCACGCGAATGATATCTGGGTTGAGTGCACTGTCGCTGGGGATTTCTGGCGTAAAGAGCGGAATTTCCTGTTTCAGACGTGCCAGCAAGTTCTTCCGCGTTGTCCACACAAAATTCTCAAATATCAGCGGCGGCCCAGCCGAAGGCTCAACCTTCACGTCAATCCAAAGACTGTGGCCGTCGATGCGAACGCGACAGTTCTCGGAGTAAAACAACCGGAGTTTCCCCAGCCGGTCGCAGGCCTGTTGCAGCGCGCTTTTCGTAATAGGGGCTCCAGCCTTCAACTCCAGCCCGCGAAGCAGGTCTCCGGCACTGAGGGTCTGGGTTCCAGCTGTTGTGGCTCCCGCCAAGACGAACTCCGGGTCTTCTGAGGCGCGAGCGCCTGAGAAAGTGCAACACACAAGACAGGAAAGAGTCACAAGTCTGGCTGCAAGAACCCGCACGTTTTGCCTTCTGACGTACATAGGCGGTTGTGTCCCCAATTACTTAGACACCGCCCGAACACTCTTGGTTCCCGACGAGTGGTTGTTCAAATTCAGCTGCAATCAATAGAGTCCTGGCCGGGCTTAGTCAATCAGAACCGAGCCACTGGTCCCGGAAATAGCCGGCGGTCGTCGTCGTTCCTCCTCAAAGGCGCACCGGCCCGCCGCATCCCCTACACTGAATCTTGTCTCTCATGCCTGCATACTGCGAAGTCGCATTGCCGGTGCCGCTGGACCACACGTTCACCTACGGCGTGCGGCTGGGGCAGCAGCCGCAGCGTGGCGCGCGCGTGATTGCGCCCTTCCGCAATGAGAAACTCATCGGCGTGGTGACGGCGATCGACGCCAAGCCTCCGGCGGAGGTCGAGGTCAAGTATCTCGAGGCCGTGCTCGACGAAGAGCCACTGCTCAGCGATCATTTGCTCGAGCTGGCGGAGTGGATCGCGCAATACTACCTGGCGCCGCTCGGCGAGGTGCTGCGCGCCATGCTGCCGCTTGCGGCGGAAGTGCGCCGCACCGTCTACTACCGGCTTACGGATATGGGCCGCGACATTCTCGCGCGAAGCATGGACGGCGATCAGGGGAAGGGAATTGCACCGCATGGCCGCCGGCGCGGCAAGCTCTCCAGCGAAGGCCAGGATATGGAGCGCCGAGTATTGGAACGGCTGGCCAAGGGCGAGCCGGTCAAAGTGTCGACACTGCGAACCGCGACCGCGGCCTCGCTGCCGCTGTTGGCCGGCATGGCGCGCAAGAAGTGGATTGCGCGCGAGACGGCAGCCGCCGAGCGCGATGCTAGGCGCATGGAGCGCTTCGCCGTCCTGATCGGCGATGGACGCTTGCCCGCGCTGACTGAGAAGCAGACGGCCATTCTCGCGGAGCTGGCGGCTAGCGGCGGCGAATTGCCGCTGGCGGAGCTGCGGCGTCGCGATCTTCCTTCGTCAACTCTCCAAACGTTAGTCCGGCGCGGCCTTGTGCGCATCGACGAGCGGCCAGAGGCGTTTCGGCTCGGCGGGCTCACTCCTAAATCCGAGCCGTTCACCCTGAACGCGGCGCAGACCGGCGCGCTGGCCACGATCACGGGCGCGATCGGGGGATTCCATTCGTT
This sequence comes from Occallatibacter sp., assembly GCA_049517515.1. Classification (GTDB taxonomy): domain Bacteria; phylum Acidobacteriota; class Terriglobia; order Terriglobales; family Acidobacteriaceae; genus Telmatobacter. Next base: position 78,662 of record JBEKSA010000012.1, on the reverse strand, counting down.
CCTGCTCTACGGCGTCACCGGCTCCGGAAAGACCGCCGTCTATCTCGCCGCCATGCAGAAGGCGCTCGACCGCGGCCTGACGTCGATCCTGCTCGTCCCAGAGATCGGGCTGACGCCGCAGATGGCCGGTCTGCTCGACCAGGCCTTCGGGCAAAAGGTGGCGCTGCTGCACTCCGCGCTCACGCCCGAGGAGCGCAGCGAGCAGTGGCGGCGCATTCGCCGCGGCGACGCGCCGATTGTGGTCGGCACGCGCTCGGCAATCTTCGCGCCTGCGCCGAATCTGGGATTGATTCTTGTCGACGAGGAGCACGACCAGAGCTACAAGCAGGAGGAGACGCCGCGCTACAACGCGCGCGACGTGGCCGTGATGCGCGCCAAGCTGGCCGGTGCCGTCGTGGTCATGGGCTCGGCCACGCCCTCGCTCGAAAGCTGGCAAAACGCGGAGCGCGGCAAGTACACGCGCATCGAGCTGCGCGACCGCGTGATGAACCGGCCGCTGCCCGAGGTGGAGCTCGTTGACATGCGCCGCGAGTTCCAGGAATCGGGCAAGGACGAGCTCTTCTCGCGATCGCTTGTCGAGCAGACCAAGGCGGCGCTCGAGCGCGGCGAGCAGGCGCTCATTCTGCTTAACCGGCGCGGCTACTCGTTTGCCGTCATGTGCCGCTCCTGCGGCGAAAAGCTAGAGTGCCAGAACTGCGCCATCTCGTTGACGCACCACAAAGCGCAGTTGGATGACGTCGTCGAGGCTCGCGCGGGGCAACGCCTGGAGTGCCACTATTGCGGCTACAAGCGCACGGTTCCGGCGCGTTGCCCCAAGTGCGACAGCGAGCACTTGTACTACCTCGGTGCTGGCTCACAACAAGGCGAAGAACGGCTCGCGGAGATTTTTCCCTTCGCGCGCATCGGGCGCATGGATCGCGATACGGTGCGCGGGCGCTACGATCTTGAACATCTGCTGGCGCGGCTGCACTCGGGCGAGATCAATCTGCTTGTGGGCACGCAGATGATCGCCAAGGGCCACGACATTCACAGCGTCACGCTGGTTGGCGTGGTGGGCTGCGACCACGCGCTTTCAATGCCGGACTTTCGCGCGGCCGAGCGGGTCTTTCAGCTCATGACGCAGGTAAGCGGGCGCGCGGGACGCGGCGATCTGCCGGGCCGCGTGGTGGTGCAGACCTACTATCCCGATCACTACGCGATTCTGGCCGCCACAGCGCACGACTACGCGGCCTTTGCCGAGCGCGAACTCAAGTACCGCCGCTGGATGCACTACCCGCCCTTCGGTGCCCTGGCCAATGTGCTGGTGCAGTCGCAAAAGTTGGAAGAGGCAGCGGGGTGGGCCGGTCTCTTAGGCAAGTATCTACTCCAAAACAAAAACAGCGGAGCTGTCAGAGTGCTCGGCCCGTGCACCGCGCCGATTGCGCGCATCAAGGGCGTCTACCGCTTCCACATGATTCTCAAAAGCGCGAACCGCAAGGCGCTGAACGAAGCGCTGCGCGGCATGCTGGTTCACGCCGCGGAGAAGGATGTGCCGCGTCGCAATCTGATCGTCGATGTGGATGCGCTGCGCTTAATGTGAGGATGTGGTTGGGGCTCAAGGTGCTGACTACCAACGGGAGAAACGATATGCGCATGCACAACCCGCGCATCAATCGCTCTCAAACAGCTCTTCGTGGGTTCCTGTGCGCTCCAGGTGAACTCTCTCAGGGGTAGCGGAGTAGATCAGCACCCAATCCGATTCAATGTGCGCATCGCGATACCCGGCCCAGTTGAGTTTAAGTGGGTGGTCTTTGTATTGCGGCGGCAAGGGTTGCCCCGCGAGCAGGAGCTCGATCAGCTTTTTCAGTTTTTCGAGGTCTTTGCCTCTCTTCTGAAGCCGTTTCACATCACGTTGGAATTGACTTGAATAGCTCGGAGAGCACATTAGATTCCCAGCTTACGGAAGAGATCTTTGGCATCCTTGGCCCGATGCACTTCCAAGCTCCTGGCGGTCTTGCGCATGGTCTCCCGTGTGAGTTTGTTGGGCTTCAGGTCGAACGGCAGGGCGTTCTCGTTTGCAACCCTGGTGAGAACGATGCGCATCACGTCGGAGACCGTGAGGCCCATCTCTTTGAGCACAGCGGCAGCCTTCTCTTTTACTTGAACGTTGATTCTGGAGCGGACAACCGCATTTGTGGCCATGGATATATTGTAGCCCATTTGAGCCACAAAGCGTGTGGGCGAGTTCGCCGCGGCGAACGTCGGCGGGGTGATCTTGCATCTCGCCCGCACAGCGGGCGGCATAGGGTAGCCCCAGTCGTGAGACTGGGGAAGAAGGGATAGTTCGGCGCCTGAGCCCGCTTGAGCGGACGTAAGACCTATTGCCATAGGACCAGGGCTCAGAAATTAGGGGAGCGGGCGTGCTTCGGCGCGCGAGTTTGTCGGGGATCCCAGGTCTCGCCTTTGAGACCTGGGATCCCGTCAGCACACAATACCAAAGCTTGACAATCTCTGTTATTCGGTCCAGCATCGAGGACAGGAGGTTTCGCCCATGAATGTTTCACTGACCCCCGAGCTGGATAAATTTGTTGCCGGCAAAGTGGAATCCGGCCGCTACAACTCCGCCAGCGAGGTCGTCCGTGAGGCCTTGCGGCTCCTCGAAGAGCACGACCGGGCGCGTAGCGCGCAGATCGCCGCCTTCAACCGGGAACTCGGGGCAAGGCTGGCATCGCTTGACCGAGGAGAGCGCACCGAACCCGGCGTGGTGCGGAAACGGCTCGAGCAGAAGTCCCGGGAGCGGAGAAAGCTCAGCGCATGAACGAGTATGTTCTCAGCGCCGGGGCCGAGCTCGACCTGGACGAGATTTGGGAATACATCGCCCACGACAACATCGACGTTGCCGACCGATGGATTGGTAAGCTCTTTGACGCCTTCGTTGCGCTTGCACGAACCCCTGGAATGGGGCACAAAAGAGAAGGCCTCACTGAATACCCCGTCCTCTTCTGGCCTGTCGGCGCGTACCTGATTCTCGATCGCGTCCAAAAGAGGTTCATCGAAATTGTGGCCGTGACCCAGGGTGCGCGGGACATTCCTTCGTTTTTGCGTCAACGCGCCCAATAGAAATGTCAACCCCCTACACGGTCCGAGCGAGCCCGCCATCTCCGCCTTAAGTCGTTCTTTTTCTTATCCCTGACCCCTGATCTCTGATCTCTGTCAAGTTTGCCGATCATTTTGCCTTTGGGCGCAGAATGGTCCTATGAGTTGCGAGCTGACGATCGACGAACAGAAGATTTGCAAACAGGCAATTGACGACCAGACCAGGACCGCCCCACCGCCGACCTCCTTCTCGCCGCACCCGCTGCCTGTCCTGAGCGAAACCGAAGGACTCACCGGCTACCGCTCGCGGCTCCCTCGTTTCCTGCCTTTTCCGCTCCCTCGCTCCCTGCTCCGCGCCCACGGTCCACGATTCACGATCCACTGCTCCCCGTTTCCGCTCGCTGCCTTTCTAAGCACTAACCACTACCCACTAATCACTGCCTTTAACCCACCGCCCCATGCCCTCAGCACCCCACCCCCCCATGCCCTTTTGTGAAACTGTGAAACTTGTGAAACTGTGAAGCGAGCAGAATCAACGACTTGCAGCCACAGTTTCACAGTTTCACAGTCTCACAGTTCCGTTTCTGGGAGGTTCTGCAGATGACTCGATGTCCAGCTCATCTTTCAAGCACCGTAAAATCGACGCAGTGACCAACGCAGCCAGCGAACAGTTTTCCTTCCGCCCCAAGTTCACCGTCCGACAACATCTCGTGCTGGCCGTGGTTCCGCGCCTCGTCTGGGCATTGCTCTCGATCGTCGGCCGCACTTGGCGCTTCGAAACCATCGCCGAACCAGGCGCAATGCCGCTTCCCTTCGGTGCCGGTGCAGCCGCTGAAATCTTCTGTTTCTGGCACCAATGTGTTCTGCCTTGCACGTTTTATTTCCGCCGCACCGGCGCAACCATCATCGTCAGCCAGAGCTTCGACGGCGAGCTCATCGCGCGCACTCTCGAGCTGTTCGGATACAATACCGTGCGCGGCTCCAGCTCGCGCGGCGCTCGGGAAGGCCTTCTCGGCCTTAAGCACGCCATCGAGTCCGGCCGTCCCGCAATCTTCACCGCCGACGGCCCGCGCGGCCCGGTTTTTCATACCAAGCTTGGCCCCATCACTCTCGCCGCTCTCACCGGCGCGCGCATCGGCGCTTTTCATTTGCAGCCGCGCCGCGCCTGGTCGCTGCACTCCTGGGATCGCTTCCTCATTCCCATGCCGTTCACGCGCATCGCCGTCAGTTGGTCTCGCTGGACCAGAGTTCCAGCGAATCTCGCCGAAGGCGCCTTCGAATCCGAGCGCGAGCAACTCAACGCTGCCCTCGAACGCGCTCGCATCAATGCTCTGTCTCACTTCGCGGCTCTCGCTCACAACGGGAAATCCGATGCCGATGTCTGAATACTCTCGTCCAAAGGATCAAAGCGCGGAGCGCCGCGTAGAAGACTTCCACTACGATCTGCCCGAAGAGTTGATCGCGCAGCAACCTCCGGCCGAGCGCGGCTCGAGCCGCATGCTCGTCGTGGACCGCGCAACTGGCGCGTTCCGCGACGATCTTTTCTCTGGTTTTGGCAGACATCTGCGCCGGGGAGACCTTCTCGTCCTCAACGACAGCCGCGTCATTCCCGCGCGCCTCTACGCGCGCCGCACGCTTCGCCGTGAACGCGAAAAACCGACAGGCCGCATCGAAGTCATGCTTGTCGAGCCTGCAGGCGACAATCGCTGGCGCGCCCTCGTCCGTCCAGGCCGCAAAGTCGCCATCGGCGAGCGCCTCGTCTTCCCCGCTCCAAACGGCACAATCGCGCTTGAAGCCGAGGTCCTTGAGCGCGGCCAGTTCGGCGAGCGCTTACTCGAGTTCGCTCCCCAAAAGGATTCGACAGCCGACTTCTTCGGCGTGCTCGACGAAATTGGCCACACGCCGCTGCCGCCGTACATCCATCGCGACGATGCCGATGCCGATCGTGACCGCTATCAGACCGTCTTTGCCCGCGAACGCGGCTCCGTCGCCGCGCCCACAGCCGGCCTGCACTTCACGCCTGAGATCCTCGACGCCCTCACCGCCAACGGCGTCGAGATCGCGCGCGTTACGCTCCACGTCGGCCTCGGCACATTCGCTCCGCTTCGCGTCGAGCGCGTCGACGAAGTCCATCTCCACAGCGAGCGCTATACGATCGGCGCGGCAGCCGCCGAAGCTGTCAATCGCGCCCTTGCTGAAGGCCGCCGCATCGTCGCTGTCGGCACCACCGTCGTTCGCACCCTCGAAGCTGCTGCGCTCAATGCCCCGAACCTCGCTATCGCACCTCATTCCGGCGCCACGGAAATCTTCATCTCTCCCGGCTTCCACTTCCGCCTCGTCAGTGCCCTGCTCACGAACTTCCATCTGCCCCAATCAAGCCTGCTCATGCTGGTCAGCGCCTTCGCCGGCCCCCAGCGCACCGGTCTCGACCGCGTCCTCGCTGCCTACCGGCACGCAATCCACGAGCGCTATCGCTTCTTCAGCTACGGCGACTGCATGTTCATCGCGTGACATCCTGAAGCCTGCGCTCCGTTCACTGTCCACTGTTCACTGTCCACTGGTATTCTCTCTACCGTGCCCAACAGCATGACCGACCAATCCAGGCCGCCAGTCTTCCTCCTCGACGCGATGTCCTTCATCTTCCGCGCCTATCACGCCATGCAGCACTCGCGGCCCATGTCCACGCGCTCCGGCCTGCCCACCGCGGCCACCTACGTCTTCGTCAACATGATCAAGAAGCTCCGCCAGGACTTCGCACCCAAGTACTTCGCCGCCGTCTTTGACGTCAGCGGCGAAGTCTTCCGCGACGAGCGCGCCCGCGCCATCGCAACTCTGCGGCGCTGGAACGGTAAAACGCAGAGCTTCGAAGATGTGACATACGACGGATACAAGGCCAAACGCGAAGCCATGCCCGAGGATCTTCGCCGCCAGATTCCCTACATTCGACGCGCCCTGGAGGCGCTGCGCATTCCCATTCTCCAGGCCGAAGGCTTCGAGGCCGACGACGTGATCGGAACTCTGGCCCGCGAAGCCGCCGAGCAGCAGCACGAGGTCTTCATCGTCTCCGGCGACAAGGACATGATGCAGCTCGTCACGCCGCACGTGAAGATCCTGAACCCGCAAAAGGACAACCTAATCCTCGATCCCGCCAAAGTCACTGAGACGCTTGGCGTCCCTCCCGACAAAGTCGTCGACGTCATGGCCCTGCGCGGCGACTCGGTCGACAACATTCCCGGCGCGCCCGGCATCGGCGACAAGGGCAGCGTGGAGCTGATCAAGGAATTCGGCACCGTCGAGGCAGTCCTCGACCGCGCTGCCGAAGTCAAGCGCAAGGCCTACCGCGAATCGCTCGAACAGAATCGCGACACGGTTCTGCTGTCGAAGGAACTTGTCACCATCGACACCCATGTGCCGCTGCCGCTAGACCTGGCCGCGATGGAAACCCAGCCGCCCGACCTTGAGGCCTGCCGCACGCTATTCACCGAGCTCGAGTTCACATCGATGCTCCGCGACCTTGCTCCCGCGGAGGGCGGAGCTTTGGTTGAGCTCATTGATGAGCCTGACGCCGAGCAGGCTGCCAACTTCTACGCCGCCGCCCGCGAGCATGGATTCGCCTTCGCGCTCGATGCCGTAGAGCCCGCCGGCGATGAATCGGAAGACGAAGCGCCGGCGGCTCTCTCGCTGCTTGATGTTGCTGAAGTCGCCGAAAAGAAGATCCACTTCCACGTGGGAGTCTGCGCCGATCCTGCCCGTGCTCTGCGATTGCCGCTTACCCCGGAGCTCCGCGCACTCCTCGAGGACGCCACCGTACCCAAGCGTGTCCACGATTGGAAGCTGGCGCTGCACGTCCTCGGAGACATGGGCGTTGAATTGCGCGGCTCGGTGGACGACACCATGCTTCTCTCCTACGTCCTCAATCCCACGCATGCCACGCAGGCATTGGCCGATGTCGCCGCCCGCCATGGACAAACCCCGCCGTCCACTCTGCCCGCGTCGGCTGCAGCCATTTATGCCCTCGTTCCCGCCCTGCGCGAAGAAGTCGACAAAGCCGGCGTCGCGCGTGTTTACGCTGAAATCGACCTCCCGCTCGCGCCGGTGCTCTATCGCATGGAGAAAGCAGGCGTGCGCATCGATACCGGCGTGCTCGAGGGTCTCTCCCGGCGTTTCAGCGCAGAGATTGAACGTGTCGGCAACCGCATCTTCGACCTGGCCGGCGAGCGCTTCAATATCAATTCGCCCAAACAGCTCGGCATCGTTCTCTTCACAAAGTTGGGCCTGCCCGCTCCGCCGGCGCGCGGCAAAACCAAGTCCGTCTCTACCGCTCAGGACGTGCTCGAGTTTCTGTCAGAGAAGCACGAGGTCCCTCGCCTCGTCCTCGAGTACCGGCATCTGTCCAAGCTGAAATCGAATTATGTCGATGCCTTGCCGCTGCTCGCCGATGTTGATTCGCGTGTGCACACGACCTTTCAGGCTGCGGCCACGGCCACCGGCCGCCTCTCTTCGGTCAATCCGAATTTGCAGAACATTCCCGTGCGCACGGAGCTGGGGCGCGAGATCCGCGCCGCATTCACCGCCGCGCCTGGCACGCAACTGCTCTCGGCGGACTACTCGCAGATCGAGCTGCGCCTGCTTGCGCACTTCTCGGGCGATCCGCTGCTGATTCGCGCCTACGCGGAAGACATCGATATTCATACCCTCACAGCCAGCGAGGTCTTTGGTGTCCCCGTCGAAACCATGGACAAGGAGACCCGCAATCATGCGAAAGCCGTGAACTTTGGCATCGTCTACGGAATCTCCGCATTCGGTCTGGCCGCGCAGTTGGGCATTCCGCAGGCCGAAGCAAAGGCCTACATCGATCGATACTTTGCGCGCTATCAAGGTGTGAGAGCGTTTATCGAGAAGACGCTCGAACAGACCCGCAGAGACGGTTCCGTGCGCACCATGTTTGGACGCTTGCGGCCGATCCCTGACATTGAGAGCCGCAATCCGAATCAGCGCGGATTCGCCGAGCGCACCGCGATCAACACTCCGCTCCAGGGTACCGGCGCCGACCTCATCAAGCTCGCCATGATCTCCCTCGACCGCAAGCTGACGGAGCGAAAATTGAAAACGCGCATGATCCTGCAGGTTCACGACGAGCTCTTGTTCGAAGTCCCTCGCGACGAAACTGACGAAGCTGCGGCCCTAGTCCGTGCGGAGATGGAGGGAGTTGTCAAGCTCAAGGTGCCGCTTGTGGCCGATCTCTCGTTTGGACCGAATTGGCGAGACCTGAAGTGAGGCTCGGCCTGAATTCCAAGAAGCGCTTGACGGCGTTAACTATCTGACGCCCGCTTCCGCGCTGCCTCGAAATATCTCTTGCATACTTATGCACTTCTGGCGTATATTTATTCAAGCGCAGTTTCCGCCCTGCGGACCGCGCCTTTGATTTGCCTGCATAAGGACTCGGCGCCAGTAAATGAATGTCCAACGCCTCAATGTAATCCGCGAAGTGCTGGCCAGCTCGCCGGTGGCGAGCCAGGATGAGTTGCGCCGCAAGTTGCGCCGCCGCGGCATTCACGTGACGCAGGCTACGCTTTCGCGGGACATTCACCAGCTGCGGCTGTCAAAGGGCCCCGGCGGTTACTCGCTCCCCAACGGGCACAACACGGCAACGATCGCGGCAGCGGCAGAAGAGGATCAACCACCCTCCCTCAATGAAATGATCGACAGCTTCGGTCTGCGCGTCCGCAGGGCGATGAATCAGGTGGTCTTGAGCACCGTCATGGGCGGCGCACAGCCGGTTGCGGCAGCCCTCGATCGCGAGGAATGGCCGGAAGTCGTCGGCACCATTGCCGGCGATGACACAGTTCTGATAATTTGCACGGATTCGCGCAACGCGAGCGAAGTGGAAACACGGCTGAGGACGATGTTGGAAGGATGACGAAGACCATACAAACCGCGGTTGTGGGAGTGACCGGTTACGCCGGAGCTGAGTTGGCGAGGCTGCTGCTGCACCACCCCCGCCTGAAGAAGAATCCGCCGGTCTTTGCCGGACGTGTGGATGCGAAGGATCAGGCGCGAGGCGGAATTCCGCTCACCGAGATTCACCCACAATTGGCAGACAACAATGGTAGCGCCGACCTGAAGCTCGAGGCCTTCTCATGGGAACTCCTGGCCGAGCGCGGCGTTGACGTCTTGTTTCTCGCCACTCCGCACGAAAAATCGCGCGAGTGGGTGCCGGAAGCCCTCAAGCGCGGGCTGCGCGTCATCGATCTGAGTGCCGCCTGGCGGCTGACCGAGCCAGCCAACCGTGCAGTGTATGACTTCGCGGACGAAGGAACCGAACTTGCCGCAGCCACGCAGGCAAAGGCCGTCTACGGCATGCCCGAGCTGCATCGCAAACAGATTGCGTCTGCGCAACTGGTCGCTAATCCTGGCTGCTATGCAACCTCGATCATTCTGGCTCTCAAGCCTCTGGTAGCAGCTGGCCTCATCGATCTCGAGCATGGAATTGTGGCCGACGCCAAGAGCGGCGTCAGCGGAGCCGGTAAGCTTCCCACGGCCAGAACGCACTTCATGTATGCAGCGGACAATCTTTCCGCCTACAGCGTGTTTGCGCATCGCCATACCGGCGAAATATTGGAGGAGATCGGCGTTTCGGGCTGCCAGATTGTCTTTACGCCGCACCTATTGCCGATTCCGCGCGGAATTCTGTCCACGATTTACGTGCACTTCACCAAGGCTCAGACGCATGAGAGTATCGCGCGGGTGTATCGCGAGTTTTTTGCGGGCAGCCCAATGGTGAGGCTTTACGAAAAGGGGTTGCCGCAGATTCAGCACTCCGTGCGGACAAACTACGCAGACATCGGATTCCAACTCGATGCCGGCGGCAAGCGCGCCGTGATCATCAGTTGTCTCGACAATCTTTTGAAAGGCGCTGCCGGCCAGGCGGTCCAGAATCTGAACGTCATGCACGGCTGGCCCGAATCGGAGAGTCTCGCATGAAACTCGCCGCGGAGGGCTTGAAATGAAGTACGTTGTCAAACTCGGTGGCGCGGGCCTTGAAACTCCTTCGTTGCTTGAAAGCTGCACGCGAGCAATCGCCGAACTTGCGCGTGATGGCAACCAGGTGGTCGTCGTTCATGGCGGCGGAATGCAATTGACCCGGACACTTAAAGCGCTGGGCAAACAGAGCGAGTTCATTGACGGCCTGCGCGTCACTGACGCGGAGACGCGCGATGTTGCCCTGATGGTCTTTGCCGGCCGCGTGAACAAAGGCCTGGTCGCGGCTCTGGGCGCGCTTGGCCAGCCGGCGGTCGGCCTCTCCGGCGGCGACGGATTGCTTTTCCGCGCGCGCAAGAAGCGCACCTCGCCCGATCTTGGGTTCGTGGGCGAGATCGCCGCAAGCGATCCACGCTGGCTTGAGGCCATCTGGCAGTTGAATGGGGTTCCGGTCCTTTGCTCCATGGCCCTCGGATTCGACGGCGAGTACTACAACATCAACGCTGACGAGATGGCTGCGGCCTGCGCCATTGCCTGCCATGCCGACGCGCTGGTTTTCCTCACTGACGTTCCCGGCGTCAAAGGAGCCGACGGCGAAGTTCTGCGCTGGCTTTCCATCGATCAAATTGCGGAGATGGTCAAGAGTGCGGTCATCTCCGGCGGCATGTTGCCTAAGCTCAGCGCATGCCGCGAGGCGCTTCTCAACGGTGTGAAGCGCGTCCGAATTCTGCCCGCCGAAGCGGCAGGTTCCCTGCCCGATTTGTGCAGCTCGCGAGTAGCCCATGGCACAGAAGTGATGGTTGCCTGAGGAGGTCTTGCAACGATGAAACTCGAAGAGATTCGCGCCGCCGAAACCCATCTGCTGCTTTCCACCTATGAACGGAGCCCGGTCCTTTTCGTCGGCGGCGAAGGCGTTTACATCATCGATGAAGCGGGTGATCGCTATCTCGATCTGCTCAGCGGCATTGGCGTCAACGCGCTCGGATATAACCATCCGGCAGTTGTCGATACGATTGCCCGCCAGAGCCGCGCGCTCATCCATTCGTCGAATCTCTACTACCACGAGGGCCAGGCTGAATTGGCGTTGCGTCTCGCCGAGCGCGCTGGGCTGGACCGTGTTTTCTTCGCCAACACCGGCACTGAAGCGTGGGAGGGGGCGCTCAAACTTGCGCGCGCCTATGCAGGATTGAAGCGCAGCGAGGGCGCGAAGATCGGAACAAAGCTTCTTGCCTTGGAGCAGAGCTTCCACGGCCGCACCTTCGGCTCCATGTCCACCACGTTCAAGGAAAAGTACCGCGAGCCGTTCGCTCCCGTGGTTCCCGGCGTTGAGTTCGTGCGCTTCAACGACGTCGCCAACCTGCGCGCCAAATTCTCGAATGAAGTCTGCGCAATTCTCGTCGAAACGATTCAAGGCGAAGGCGGCGTGCGGCCGCTTACCCCGGAGTTCTTCTCCGAAGCGCGCGCGTTAGCCAATTCCACCGGCGCTTTGCTGATCGTCGATGAGATTCAGTCTGGCATGGGACGAACCGGAAAGTGGTGCGCGTATCAGCATTACGGTATTCAGCCCGATGTGACCACATTCGCCAAGCCGCTTGCCGGCGGGCTTCCACTCGGCGCGGTGATGTGTACCGAGGAGGTTGCGCGCGTAATGCACGCCGGCATGCACGGCACAACCTTTGGCGGCGGACCGCTGGCCTGCGCAGTCGGTATCGCCGTCATTGACACGATCGAGAAGAATGGCCTGTTGGCGCATGCGACTGAGGTCGGCGGTTACTTTATGGAGCGCCTGCGCTCGCTCGCCGCTCGGCACGAAGCCATTGTCGATGTGCGCGGCAAGGGCCTGATGATCGCCGCCGAGCTCGATTCAGCGGAACTTGCCAAGCTCACTGTAGCCGAAATGCTGAAGCGCCACTTCCTCATCAACTGCACCAGCGACACTGTATTGCGTTTCCTGCCGCCGTACATTCTGGAACGCGCTCACGTGGACACGGCAATTGCCGCGCTGGACGAAATCTTCACTGAACATGCTGCGACGCACAACGCGCCTGCGGGAGGTCACCATCATGGCTAGCAGAACGACCATGGAACGCAAAGAGTCCGCGGTTTCCGTGCAAAAGGACCCCGATGTCCTTGCCGCGGCCGCGCGCATGGCCGGCGAGGATCTCTGCTCGATCGCCGATCTCTCCAGCGCTGAAGTGCGTGCCCTCATGAAGCTGGGGCACGACGTCAAGAGCAATCCCCGCGAGTATCGCAATGGCCTGGACGCGAAGCAGATGGTGCTCATGTTCGAGAAGGCGAGCCTGCGCACGCGGCTGGCTTTTGAGGCCGGCATCAACACCATGGGCGGCAACGCGATCTTCGTCGACCAAACGCAATCGCCCTTGGGCGAGCGCGAAACCATTGCCGATGTGGCGAAGAATCTGGAACGCTGGGTGGATGTGATCGTGCTGCGCACGTATGCGCACGACACGATCACGGAGATGGCCGCCAACTCGCGCGTGCCGGTCGTCAACGCGCTTTCTGATTTTGAGCACCCCTGCCAGGCGCTCGCCGATTTCATGACGCTCGAAGAGCACTTCGGTACCGCGGTCGGACTCAACTTCACTTACGTGGGCGACGGCAATAATGTTTGCCACTCGCTCATGCTGACGGGCGCGCAGTTGGGCGCCAACGTCACTGTGGCGACGCCGCGGGCCTACTCGCCCAAGAGCGAAATCGTGGCCATCGCGCGCGAAATTGCCCAGAAGAATCATTGCGAGTTGCGGTTGATGCAGGATCCGCGAGCAGCCGTCGAAGGCGCCGATGCCGTCTACACCGACGTATGCGTGAGCATGGGCTTCGAGCACGAGTCCACAAAACGTGCGCCCATCTTCCGGCCGTACCAGGTGAACGAGGCGCTGATGCAGAAAGCCGCGTCCCGCGCGGTCTTCATGCATTGCCTGCCCGCGCGCCGGGGAGAAGAAGTGACCGACGCCGTCATCGATAGCCCGCAGTCGATCGTCTTCGATCAGGCCGAGAACCGGCTGCATGTGCAGAAGGCGTTGCTGCTGTTATTGCTGGGTGGACTGGTGAATGTGGAGAAGTTTCAGTAGCAAGTTCGTAGTTCATAGTTCTTGGTTCACAGTTGTCCGTTAGCCTTGCGTTAGTGCATCGGAATCCAAGAACTACGAATTAGGAACTGTGAATTATAAGGGAGACCATGTCCGTAATTCTCGAGACCCTGCCCGTTGGCCAGAAGGTTGGCATCGCCTTCTCTGGCGGGCTCGACACTTCCGCAGCCCTGCACTGGATGAGGCAGAAGGGGGCGATCCCTTACGCTTATACAGCGAACCTCGGCCAGCCCGACGAGACCGACTACGACGCCATCCCGCGCGCTGCGCTCGAATACGGCGCAGAAAAGGCTCGTCTCATCGACTGCCGCGGCCCGCTCGTTCGCGAAGGCATCGCCGCACTCCAGGCCGGGGCTTTCCACATCACCACGGCCGGCGTTCCCTATTTCAACACCACTCCTATCGGCCGCGCGGTTACGGGCACCATGCTGGTGGCGGCCATGAAGGAGGACGACGTCCACATCTGGGGCGACGGATCAACTTTCAAAGGCAACGACATCGAGCGCTTCTACCGTTACGGCCTGCTCGTCAATCCCAGCCTCCAGGTCTACAAGCCCTGGCTTGACGCGGCTTTCATCGACGAACTGGGCGGCAGGGCCGAGATGTCTGCGTTTATGCAGCGCTCGGGCTTTGCGTATAAGATGCCGGCTGAGAAGGCCTACTCGACCGACTCCAACCTGCTTGGCGCAACCCATGAAGCCAAGGATCTCGAACATCTCTCCTCGTCCATCAAGATCGTCGTTCCCATCATGGGCGCGGCCTTCTGGCGCGACGATGTCGAAATTCCGCGCGAGGAGGTTGTCATTCGCTTTGAAGAGGGCTCGCCTGTAGCGCTCAACGGTCAACAATTCGACTCGCCCGTCGATCTCCTTCTCGAAGCCAACCGCGTCGGTGGCCGCCACGGCCTCGGCATGTCCGATCAGATTGAGAATAGAATCATCGAGGCCAAGAGCCGCGGCATCTACGAGGCTCCGGGCCTCGCCCTGCTTTTTATCGCTTACGAACGCCTGATCACCGGAATCCACAACGAGGACACCATTGAGCAGTACCGCGACAATGGCCGCAAGCTCGGCCGTCTACTCTATCAAGGCCGTTGGTTCGACTCCCAGGCGATCATGCTCCGCGAATCCGCCGAGCGCTGGGTCGCCAAACCCATCACCGGCGAGGTCACGCTCGAGTTGCGCCGCGGCAACGACTACTCCATCCTCAACACCGAGTCGCCCAACCTCACTTTCCATCCCGAGCGCCTGAGCATGGAGAAGACTGAATCCACCTTCTCCCCGCGCGACCGCATCGGGCAACTCACCATGCGCAACCTCGACATTACCGACACCCGGGAGAAGCTCCTCACCTATGCCAAAACCGGCCTCCTCACGCTCAGCAAAGGCAGCGAAATGCCCCAACTCAAGAGCGTCAAGGAGGAAGACTAGCATGAGGTACGCTTAAAGTAATGTTCAACGAGCAACAATCCGGGAAGATGTGGTCCGGCCGGTTTCGCCAGCCGCTTGACGCTGAATTTGAAGCGTGGCAGCGCTCGATCGTCTTTGACTGGCGACTTCTCGAGGAAGAAGTAGCCGCCAGCAAGGCGCACGCGTCTGCTCTGTGCTCGGTTGGGATCCTGACAAAAAGTGAAACAGTGGAACTGCGCGCAGCGCTCGATGCGATTGCCGCTGAATTCGGCTCGGACACCGAAAAGGCGCGAATTCGCGATCATGCGGCCGCCGAGGACATTCATCATTTCGTCGAGCTCAAGCTCGTGGAGCGGATCGGAGAGCTTGGTCTCAAGCTGCACACCGGCCGCAGCCGCAACGAGCAGATCGCTACGGACCTGCGCCTGTATGTGCGCGCCCAAATCGAACTCGTCGTCGACGGCCTCGCCGCCTGGGCGAGCGCGCTGGTCGAACAGGGGCGCGCAGCCGGCGACGCTGTCATGCCCAGCTATACGCATCTGCAACGTGCGGAGCCCGTTCTCGTCGCGCATTGGCTGCTGGCCTATGTGGAGATGGCGTTGCGCGATGCGGATCGTTTGCTGGATTGCGCGGCGCGGCTCAACTTTTGTCCACTGGGATCGGGAGCGGTGGCTGGCGCAACTTTACGTCTCGATCGGACCATCGCGGCGCGTGAGCTCGGCTTCAGAGCGCCGACGGTCAATTCGATCGACGCGACAAGCGATCGTGACTTCATCCTCGAATACCTCAACGCGCTTACATTCGTTGGCCTGCACCTGAGCCGATTTGCAGAAGAAATCACGCTGTTTGCCACAGCCGAGTTTGGCTTCGTGACGCTGCCCGAGGCTTTTTCTACGGGATCTAGCGCAATGCCGCAGAAGAAAAATCCAGATCTGACCGAGCTAATCCGCGCCAAAGTTGGGCGTATTCAGGGCGCGGCGCACGCAGTGGCGATACAGCTCAAAGGGCTGCCGTTGGCCTACAATAAAGACATGCAGGAGACCCAGGAGCCGGCCTTTTCCGTTGGCTTCGTACCGCAAATGCTGAATCTAGTTGCGCGCTTCACGGCGGCACTGGAATTCAATCGCGAGCGCATGAACCAAGCGGCGCGGTTGGGCTACATGAATGCGATGGCCGCGGCAACTTATCTGGTTCACAAGGGTGTTCCATTCCGCACAGCCCATGAAAAGGTCGGCCGGGCAGTGCGCTTTGCCATCGAGAAGGGCGTCGAGCTGGACGGCCTTGCCATCGGCGAACTGCGTCAGTTTGGCGAGGAGTTTGGCGATGACTTCTACGCAGCGATCACCCTCGATGCCACGCTGGATTGTCACGACGTGATCGGAGGAACCGCGCACGAGCGCGTGTACAAGGCACTGGATCGCGCAGCGGAGTGGATCGCTGTGCTTGCAAAACACAATGTGGCGGAGGCGATTCATGCAGGTGCGTAAAGCCCTTCTCCACGATGCCTCCAACATTTACGATCTTGTGAATTCGCTTTCCGGCGACGGAACGCTACTCAAGCGCCCTTTCGCCGAAATCTGCGAAAACATCCGCGACTTCACGGTGGCTGAATCCGATGGCGGCGTGTTTCTTGGCTGCGGAGCGCTGCACCTTTACGGCCCGCATCTCTGCGAAGTACGCTCCATCGTGGTCAAGCCCGAAGGCAAGGGCCAGGGCGCCGGCGGCAACATCCTGAAAGCGTTGATCGAAGAAGCCGAAACGCACGGCATCCAGTCAGTGTGCCTTTTCACGCGCATTCCGGATTTCTTCTTCAAGTACGGTTTCCGCACCGTGGAAGACAAGTCCGAGTTGCCGGACAAGATCTTCAAGGATTGCCAAATGTGCCCGCGTCTGCATCGCTGCGACGAAGTGGCCATGGTTCGCGGGCGAATTCCACGTATGTCGATCCTTGGCCCTCGCGAAGAAGCGCAGGAGCTAGTAAGGCTGTCGGGGTAAGACAGCTCGCAGTTCACAATTCACAGCTTGCAAACCTTATCACTCAGCTCCAGTTGCAGTCCGGTGGCCACTGGCGGGGCTGCTCAATTCCTTTTCCTGGCGAAGCGTGCGGTGCGATCGTCCACCACAAACGCGGCAAGGCTGCAGATTGCTGCTCCGAAATACGCCAGTACCGAATGCGTCCTTAGCGTCAACAGGACTGTCGCCGCAACACTGCCGCAGTATCCCAACTCAGCGCAGGTTCGCCAGTTGAGCGCGGAGTAGACCGTGACGTAAGCTAGTGCGAGAAGCACCTGAAGCGGGAGCAGCCGGCGCACGGCGAAAGCAAAAAGAATAAGAGGAAGACTGAGCAGAGGCAACGTGCAGTAGAGGACGGACAGCACTGTGTTTTGGTGGAAGTCGATACCGCCGACCGCGGCGAGACCGTAGAGGGCAAGCCGGCAACCCAGAAGGCCGCCAACAACGCTAAAACCGATTCTGATGATTCTTCGCATCATCCTGTTCGCTTCGCGAGATGGACGTGCTCACTTCTGAGAATCGCTGCAGCTGCAACGGCTTGGCCGTAGCTAAGGCCTCCATCGCCGGGGCTCACCTGTTTGTGCTGGAAGACTTCGAATCCTTCTCCCTCAAGCCCTTTGCGCAGCAGCCGCGCCAGGCGTCGGTTGTGCATGCAACCACCTGAGAGAACGACCTGGCGAATTCCTGTCGCTTCGCGCGCCAGGTCCGCTGCGCACACGAAAGCATGGGCGACGCCGGCATGAAAACGCGCGGCAATGCGCGGCTTGGCAACGCCATCGCGCAGATCGGCGAGGAGTTCACGCCACATCGGAATAGCGGAGATTCGCACGGGTTCGTGCGTGTTCCAATTGCCGCCGAGCAGTTCGAGGGCGTAGCCAGAATCGAATCCATCCGGCTCGTCCACGGCACGGCCTTCCAACTCAATCGCCGCTTGTGCTTCGTAATCGACCACTCCGCGACCTAATACCACCGCAGCTACGGCATCGAAGAGGCGCCCGCAACTGGAGGTCAGCGGCGTATTCAATCTGCGCTCGATCATGCGCCGCATTACGCGCACTTCCTTTTCCTCAGCGCCAAGAATCATGAGCAATTCAGGCGATTCGATGTCGAAGCCAGCCGCATGAAGTGCTCCAAGCGCCATACGCCACGGCTCGCGAATCGCCGCCTCGCCGCCCGGCATCGGCATGTAGTCGAGATGGGCAAAGCGATCGAAGCGGTCTAATCGGCTGACGAGCACTTCCCCGCCCCAAATGCGGCCATCGGTCCCGTATCCGGTCCCGTCGAGCGAGAGACCAATGACCGGGTCTTCGATTCCGTGCTCGGCCATGCAGGCAGCGATGTGCACGTGATGATGCTGCACGGCGATGAGGCGCAAGCCGCGCTCGCTCGCCCATTCCTTTGCCCATGACGTCGACAAATAGCCTGGGTGCAGGTCGTGGACCACGGTCTCCGGCACAATTTCAAAGGTGTGCATGAGGTGCGCAAGCGACTCGCGGAAAAAGTCGAGGCCGGTGAGGTTTTCGAGGTCGCCGAGGTGCTGGCTCTGGTAGACGAAGCGGCCGCGTGCGAGAGCAAACACACTCTTGAGATGGCCGCCGACGGCAAGCAGCGGAGGAGAATCGAAAGGCAGCGGCACAGCGAGCGGAACGAAGCCGCGGGCTCGGCGAATCAACTGCGGCGCGCCGTCGACCAGCGCCATGACCGAGTCGTCGCAGCGCTGCAGAATCTCACGGTCATGCATCAAAAACGCATCTGCAATTTTCCCCAGCCGCGCCAGCGCTTCGTCGTTGTCGATGGCGATGGGCTCTTCGCTGAGGTTCGCGCTGGTCATGACTAACGCGCGGACCCGAGGATCTGCGAAGAGTAAATGCTGCAATGGAGCGTAAGGCAGGAAGACTCCAAGCCAGGGAATTCCCGGCGCGACCGAAGGCGCGATGGGGCTGCCGGCGCGCCCGCGAGCGAGGACGATAGGGCGCGCCACGGTGAGGAGCAGCTCCTCTTCCTCGGTTGAGAGCACGCAGAGGCTGCGCGCCGCATCAAGATCCCGCACCATCACGGCAAGCGGCTTGCCATAGCGATGCTTGCGATCGCGCAGGCGCATGACGGCGGATTCGTTGGTGGCGTCGACGGCGAGATGGAATCCACCGATGCCCTTGATGGCGATGACCTCACCGGCGATGAGGCGGTCGATCGTCTCGGTCACGGGATCGTCTGACCAAATCTCCGTCCCGTCCGGAGTTACGAGCCAGACGTGCGGGCCGCAGACGGAGCAGGCGTTGGGTTGCGCGTGAAAGCGGCGATTGGTGGGATCGTCGTACTCCGCCTGGCAGGCCGGGCACATTTTGAATTTCGCCATCGAGGTCTGGGGGCGGTCGTAGGGAATACGGCGCGTGATCGTGAAGCGCGGGCCGCAATTGGTGCAGTTGAGGAAGGGATAGCGATAGCGGCGGTCGTGCGGGTCGAACAACTCGCGCAGGCAGTCGGCGCACGTCGCTGCATCGGCTGGAATGCCCGTCGAAACCTGGCCGCCGGACGCGCTGGCGACAATACGAAAGCCGGTCTCGCCCGTGGGCCGTGCTTCGCTCGCCAATACCGAATCGATGCGAGAGAGGGGTGGGGCTTCAGCCTGCAGGCGGCGGCGAAAAGATTCGATCCGGTCAGCTGGTCCTTCGACTTCGATGGTAACGCCGCCAGTATCGTTGCCGATAAAGCCGCCCAGACCCTCCTCCGCTGCGAGCCTGTAAACAAAGGGCCGAAAGCCGACGCCCTGCACAACGCCGCGCACGGTGAGCACCTCGCGCCGCAGCACTTCGTGCCGTTCTGGTTTTGGACGAGATTCCCGGGTCAATTTCGCGCCTCGCTCAGGCATCAGCATAGCGCAGCAGGTTACAAGTATTCCCCATTTGGAGCGTCTCGCAGGTCCTGAGCCCATCCGGACTGGCGGGCCCCGATCACGGCACAAGACAGATAATGAGAAAGACGGACGGGTTGAATGGTTCTTCGGCGGTTGAGAACGGCGCGCACGGTTGCGAGTGTCTGCATCCTGGTGTTGTTTCGCGCTCCGGGGTTAACGCAGGAACACGATCCTGCGGCAGTGATCCGCAGTGTCGATGCCGCGGTGGCCGCCCGATTTGAGAATATTCTCGGGTTCACAGACGTTGAGCACTACGCCGTTTACAGGGGCGACGACCAAGTGCATCCCGCGGCGGAGATGACGGTGCGGGACACCTACAAGAAAGGTGTGGGCAAAACCTACACCGTGATGTCGCAAAGCGGTTCATCGATTCTTCTGCACTTCGGGTTGAAGCCGCTCTTGGATAACGAGCAGACCATCAATCAGTCTGGAAATGTTGAGAAATCCTGGTTCATGTCGGCGAACTACGAGATGACGCTCAAGGCCGGCGGTGAGCAAAAGCTGAATGGGCGCGACTGCTTTGCGCTGGACATCAAGCCTAAAGAAGAGGCCCCGAATCTGATCATCGGGACCATGTGGGTGGACGCGCGGGACGGAACTCTGGTCCAAATCGACGGAGTTGCATCAAAGAACCCATCGGCGTTTTCAGGAACCACTCACATGATGCGGCAATACACAAACATCGACGGGTATTCGATGGCGATACATGCTCGCGCCGAGTCGGACAGCGCGCTTCTTGGCCGTACTGTCGTGACCATCGACTACAGCAACTACAACCTCAAGATCAAGAGCGGCAAATAGTGTGCAGCCTTGCTCACGGAAGCCAGCCGCCATGATGCCTGCGATGAGCTCCTCACGATAGCGGATCGATGAGAAGGGTCTAATTGAGTGATCCTTCTCACAGCTTTCCGGCTGTTTTTCGCTGAATCTGTGCGCCAAGGCACGAGTGGCTGCAGACAAGCCCGCAGCCCCAATCGTTTCAATCTGGAACGACCGAAATCGATGCCAACAAATGGGATAGCCACACACGCCCGTGATTGCTGTCACGGATGGAAGAGGGTCCACGCTCGTACAACAATGGTAGTATCAGGCGCAGGCGGCGTTAATGCGCTGCTCCACGCCAGATGCACGTCTCCGGATGAACCAACCAGGGAGGAAATGTGCCCGTAATCGCGCCCCCACCACTACCCAGCGAAGACAAACGATGGAAGATCGTGAACGGCACTATGCGCAAGAACGGCTTTGCCCGCCACGCCCTCATTGAGACGCTGCACACGGTACAGTCGTCATTTGGTTATCTTGATGACGATTCGATTCGCTTTGTCGCGCTTTCGCTCCATGTGCCATTGAGCCAGGCATACGGCGTGGCAACGTTCTACCACTACTTCACGCTGAAACCGCCCGGCAAACATACGTTGACTGTTTGCGCCGGCACCGCGTGTTACATCAAGGGTGCAGACAAGCTGATTGCGGCGGCGGAGAAGCGCTTGTGCATCAAGCAAGGGCAGACCACCCCGGATGGGCAGGTGAGCTTGATGGTGGCGCGCTGCGTGGGCGCCTGCAGTCGCGCGCCAGTGGCCTTGTGCGACGGCGAAGTTGTGGGTGAGGTGACGCAGGAGCAGATCCTCGAGCAACTGGAAAGGTGGAAGACGGAATGACAATCGAGGAGCTCGAACAGATCGCCAAAAACGTCAAGCAGGAGAACGAGAAATACGACTACGAGATCAACGTGTGTATGGACCTGGCTTGCGCGAGCCAGGGCGCCGACAAGCTGAAAGACGCGCTGGTGAAGGCCGCAGAGGCGGGCGCGAAGAAGGTGCTCGTGCGCCGGACCGGCTGCATGGGCCCGTGTTCACACGGGCCATTGGTGCGGGTCGACCCCGAAGAAAGACTCTACCGGCGCGTGAACGCGAGCCATGCCGAGGCGATTTTGAAGAGCCTGGGCGGTGCGCCCGTTCCCGAATTGCAATGCGATCTGGACGAGCACTTCGACAAACAGGTGCGCGTCGTGCTCGAGAATGCCGGGTACATCGACCCGGAAAAGATCGACGATTACATCGCACGCGACGGCTACAAAGCACTGCTCACCGTGTTGACGGAGATGACGCCCAACGGCGTGATTCATCGCATCACGGAGAGTGGGCTGCGCGGGCGCGGCGGAGGCGGGTATCCCACCGGGCTGAAGTGGGGCACCGTGGCCAAGGCAGCGGGCGACGTCAAGTATGTGGTCTGCAACGGCGACGAAGGCGACCCCGGCGCGTTCATGGATCGCAGCGTGATGGAGGGCGACCCGCATCGCGTGATCGAAGGCATGGCGATCGCGGCGTATGCGGTGGGCGCCAGCAAGGGATTCATCTATGTGCGCGCAGAGTATCCGGTCGCCGTCTCGCGGCTCACGACCGCGCTACGCGAGGCGCGCCGCCACGGGTTGCTGGGCAATAACATCTGCAACACGCCCTTCAACTTCGATGTGGAAATCCGGCTGGGCGCTGGCGCGTTTGTCTGCGGCGAAGAAACGGCCCTGATTGCGTCCATCGAAGGCCTGCGTGGCACGCCCAAGCCTCGGCCACCCTATCCGGCATCGAGCGGGCTGTGGGGCAAGCCGACGCTGATCAACAATGTGGAAACCTACGCCAACATTGCTCCCATCGTGCGCAACGGCGGCAAGTGGTTCTTTAACATGGGCTCGGAGCGCAGCAAGGGGACGAAAGTCTTCGCGCTCACCGGCAAGATCGCCAACACCGGCCTTGTGGAAGTGCCGATGGGCATCAAGCTCCGCGAAATCATAGAAGACATTGGCGGCGGCGTGCCCGGTGGGCACACTTTCAAGGCCGTGCAGACCGGTGGCCCGTCCGGTGGCTGCATTCCGGCGGACATGCTGGATGTAGGAGTTAGTTACGACGCGCTTCTGAAGATGGGATCGATCATGGGCTCAGGCGGCATGATCGTCATGGACGACACCTCGTGCATGGTGAATGTCGCGCGTTTCTTCATCGAATTCTGCATGACAGAGTCGTGCGGTAAGTGCATTCCCTGCCGCGCGGGCACGGCGCAAATGTTCACGCTGTTGACGCGCATCTGCAATGGAACGGGAACCATGGATGACTTGGCGCTGCTTGAAGATCTCTGCTCGACGGTGAAGGAAACAAGCCTGTGCGGGCTTGGTCAGACGGCGCCCAATCCCGTGCTCAGCACGCTCAAATACTTCCGCAACGAATACATCGAGCACATTGTGCACAGGCGCTGTCCAGCCGGCGTCTGCAATATGGAAGCAGCCGTGGAGGTGGTGGCATGAGCGTGGAAACAGACGTCAAAACTCTTGTCATCGACGAGCAGGAGGTGAGCGCCCGCGCCGGACAGACGATCCTGGAAGTGGCGCGCGAGAATGACATCAACATTCCCACTCTCTGCCATCTTGAAGGCCTGAGCGATGTGGGCGCGTGCCGACTGTGCCTGGTCGAGATCAAAGGCTCGAACAAGCTGCTACCGGCCTGTGTGGCTACTGTGCAGGAAGGCATGGAAGTCTCGACAAATACCGAGCGCCTGCAAAAGCATCGCCACACCATTCTCGAGCTGCTCTTCGCCGAGCGCAATCATATCTGCTCGGTTTGTGTCTCCAACGGCCACTGCGAGTTGCAGACGCTCGGCCAGGAACAAGGGCTCACGCATATCCGCCTGCCCTATCGTAATCCCGAATTGAATGTCGACGCCTCGCACGAGCGGTTTACCTTGGACCACAACCGCTGCATCCTGTGCACGCGTTGCGTGCGCGTCTGCTCTGAGATCGAGGGCGCGCACATATGGGACGTGATGGGCCGCGGCATCAATTCGTTGATCATCTCTGACCTGCATCAGGATTGGGGAAGCTCGGCGTGCACACGCTGCGGCAAGTGCGTGCAGGTTTGCCCCACGGGAGCCCTCTTCGACAAAAGCAAGATCGGCTCCGATCATCCCAAGTACCCCGAGTTTCTGCCCTATCTGAATCTGATGAGGGAAGCGCAATGAGCAAACTGAAATTGGCGACGGTCTGGCTCGACGGATGTTCCGGCTGTCACATGTCGTTTCTCGATATGGACGAGCGTCTTCTGGAATTGGCCGAATTGGTGGACGTGGTTTACAGCCCTATCGTGGATACCAAGAAGTTTCCCGACGAAGTGGATATCACTCTCGTCGAAGGAGCGGTGGGATCGGTGGACGACGAGAAGAAGATCAAGAAGATTCGCGACCACTCAAAGATGCTGGTGGCTATGGGCGACTGCGCGATCACCGGCAATGTGCCCTCGATGCGCAACCCTATCGGGCCGGAGGCGATTCTGGACTGCGCCTACATCCAGAACGCCAGCGCTCAGGCGCAGATTCCCTGCGTCATGGTGCCCAAACTGCTTAAGATCGTGCGCCCCATTCACGAGTTTGTTAAGGTCGACGTCTTTTTGCCCGGCTGTCCGCCTTCAGCCGACACATTTCACACCGCGCTCACCGCGCTGGTGAACGGCGGGCCGCTGGATATTCCGGCGCTGACCCGCTTTGGAGCTTGAGTCATGAGCCAGACCATTACCATCGATCCGGTAACGCGCCTTGAAGGCCACGGCAAGATCACCATTCAGCTCAACGGCCAGGGCGAGGTGGAAGACGCGCACTTTCACGTCACGCAGGTCCGCGGTTTTGAACGCTTCTGTGAAGGCCGCCCGTTCTACGAGATGCCCAGCCTCATGGCGCGCATCTGCGGCATCTGCCCGGTCTCGCATCTGATCGCGTCAGCCAAAGCCTGCGAAGCCATCATGTCGGTGCGCATCCCGCACACCGCGGCACAGTTGCGCCGCATGATGAACCTGGCGCAGATGGTGCAGTCCCATGCGTTGAGTTTCTTCTATCTGGCCTCGCCCGATCTGCTTCTGGGCATGGATGCCGATCCCAAGGTGCGCAATATTCTGGGCCTGGCGGCTGCCAAACCGGAGTTGGCCCGCGCTGGCATAGCACTGCGCCGCTTCGGGCAGAGCATCATCGAACTGCTTGGCGACAAGCGCGTGCACCCTGGCTGGGTTGTGCCCGGCGGCGTCACCGAGCCGCTCTCCACTGAAAAACGCGACAAGATTCTGACCATGATCCCGGAGGCCTACGCCAATATCGCTCTGGCGCTGGGCGCATATAAGAAAATTGCGGACACATTCAAAGCAGAGATCGAGGTCTTCGCCAATTTCCCGTCAAATTACATGAGCCTCATCAACGAGGATGAATCGATCGAGTTTACCGACGGCGCACTTCGCATGATTGACGCCACGGGCAGCACGATCGAGGATGGCATCACGGCGAGCCGCTACACCGAAGTTATCGGCGAAGCAGTGGAACCCTACAGTTACACCAAGTTCGCCTACTACAAGCCGCTCGGTTATCCCGAAGGCAGCTACCGAGTAGGACCGCTGGCGCGCCTCAACATCGTAAAGACAATGGGCACGCGCAAGGCCGAAAAAGAACTCGCTGAGTTCAAGCAACTGGCGGCAGGCCTGGTCGAGAGCTCCTTCCACTATCACCATGCGCGCCTGGTGGAGATGCTCTACGGCGTTGAAAGAATCGAGGAAATCCTCGCCGATTCGCGCATACTCGACAAGCATGTGCGCGCCACCGCCGGCGTGAATCGCCTCGAAGGCGCGGGCCAGGCCGAGGCGCCGCGCGGCGTGCTGCATCACCACTACAAGGTGGATGAGAACGGCAAGATGACCTGGGCCAACCTGGTGATCGCTACCGGCCAGAACAACAATGCGATGAACCTGGGCGTATTTCAGGCCGCCAAACATTATGTGAAAAACGGCAGGTTCACTGAAGGCATTCTGAACCGTGTCGAAGCCGTTGTTCGCACCTTCGACCCGTGCCTGAGCTGCTCCACGCACGCCTACGGCCAGATGCCCTTGGCGATCACTTTGATCTCGGCAGAAGGTGAAGTACTGGACCGGGTTGTCCGCGACTGATCTTCTGTATGCTGAACCGTTGTTGATTCGGGGCGACTCCCAAGAGACCTGAAAATGGGATTCGATTCGGAGAATGCTGAATATATGGACACTGTAGCGCGTTGCCTCGTCCTCGCCTGCGGCAATACCCTGCGCAGCGATGACGCGATTGGCCCCAAGCTCGCGGAGTGGGCCGCGGAAAGATTTCGGGAGGACTCCAACGTTCGGGTTCTCACTCGCCAACAGTGGACTCCGGACCTTGCAGAAGAAATCGCAGGCGCCGAATCCGTACTCTTTCTCGACTCTTCAGTAGACTCCGCTCCAGGACGAGTGAACCTCACGCCGGTCGCGATGAGTGCGGACTGCTTCGAAGGCGCGACGCATCACGTGGATCCTCCCGAACTTCTCGGGCTTAGTCGCTCGCTCTATGGCTCTCTGTCGGTCCATGCGATGCTTCTCACGGTTGGTGCCGGCTCGACGGAACTGGGCGAAACGTTTAGCGATCCGGTCGAGGCCGCGCTGCCCAGGGCACGTGGCGTGCTGGAGAAAACTGTTCTGCGATTCCTTGAAAACTAAGTTGGCCGGCGGCGGGGCAACAACCGGCGAACGAATCTCGCCGCGATCCAAAAGAGAATCAGCGCCACGCAAATAATACACAGTAGTTGCCAGCGCAATTGATAGAGGACTTCGCGGAGGACGCTTGCTTCGTTGAAGACGGTCCACTCCTCGCGGATTCTTCCATCGGTGATGCGCCAGATGGTGATGCCCTTCACTTCGATTTTGGCGCCGGTCGCTGGCAGCCAACCTACCCGCGCGGTGTTGGTTCCGCGAAAGATCCACAGCACTGAGACCAGATCGCCTTCGGCAACCATCGGACCGAAGGTGATTTCCAGGTCGGGACAGGCCTGTTTCTCGAAATGCACGGCGGCCTGATCCTCCGCCAGGCTAGCGTCCCGATGCAATCCATGATTGACGAAGCCCGGGGCGTAGATTTGGTCCGCGACCTGGAATTTGCCTTGGTTGAAGATCTCTTCAAATACGCGCCGCGCGACGGCCTTGTTTTGTTCCTGCTGAGAAGACGCCCCTGGAGACGAAGACGTCTGCGTGGGGACTGCTGCAGTCCACGCCGGCGCAATGATGAGGAGCATGAAAGCCAAGGCTCTTTTCATGGGCATTCTCCTAGCTCACTAAATCGACGGCCGCACATTCGTGCGGCCGTCATCGTTTCGTTGCAACCCACCGGGAGAATTTCCCTAGAACGCCGCCACCGTCTGCCTCAGGCTGTATGAGCTGAGCGTCTTGATGTAGTTCCCGCGGTCGTATGGCGATGTATCGGGAACGGAACGGCGGCTGAGGCAGCCACGCGTCTCAGCCAGCGACGCATACTCGCGCTTGTTGAGCCAGTAGCGCAGGTCCGCCAGCACGCGGCCAATGTGTTCAATGCCATGAATGTGCAGCGCCGAGACCATCATGGCCACGCTGCCTCCGGCCATGATCGCCTTCAGCACGTCCTCGGCGGAGTGCACGCCCCCGGTGATCGCAATGTCGCCCTTGAGATGGCCGTAGAGAATCGCCGCCCAGTGCAGGCGCGGCAACAGCTCCGAAGGAGTGGAAAAGTGCAGCGTCGGCCGCACCTCCAGCGCCTCGATGTCGAAGTCGGGCTGGTAGAAGCGGTTGAAGAGAACCACGCCGCACGCGCCCGCATCCTCGAGTCGGCCGCAAAGATTTGGCAGGCTCGTGAACGACTGCGAAAGCTTGACGGCCACGGGAACCTTGACTGCATCGCAGACGCTCGAGACCAGCTCAAGAAGTTGCAGCTCGAGCGCGGCTGAGGTTTGACTGCGGTCCGTCGCCAGCGCGAAGGTGTTCAACTCGATGGCGTTCGCCCCGGCCTGCTCCATTTCCTTGGCGAGGCGTACCCAGCCTCCGCCAGTGGCGCCATTCAGGCTGGCCATGATGGGGATGTTGACCGCTTCACGCGCGCGCCGGAGATGCTCCAAATACCCCTCGTGCGTCATGCGGTAGTCTTTCAGATCGGGCAGGTAATCGAGAGACTCGGCAAAAGAATTGGTGCCGCGCGACAGGTCCTCGTCGAGGGTGCGCGACTCCAGCTCCAACTGCTCCTCAAAGAGCGAGGTGAGCACGATGGCCGAAGCGCCCGCATCCTCCATGTGGCGAACATTGTCAAGCGACTCCGAGAGCGGCGTGGAACCGACCACAATCGGGCCGCTCAGCTTCATGCCGAGATACTGCATGGAAATATCGGTCATTCCTCTCCTCCGGCCGCCGTGGCCGCCAGCTTCTCTTCCGGCTTTGCTTCAGGCTTTTCCAGGGGCGCGATGTGCGGCGTCTCTCCGCGGCCCGGCATCGCCGCACGCGCGGAGTAGACGCGCCATTGGCGCTCGACATCGTCCTGCGCTTCGTTGAGCAGCTCCGCCGCCATCTCGGGGTTGCTGCGCGCCAGCATCGTGTAGCGAGCTTCGCGGTATGCGTACTCCTTGAGCCGGATCGCCGGCGCCTTGGAGTCGAGCTGGAACGGATTCTTGCCCTCTTCGCGCAGCGCGGGATTGTAGCGCATCAGCGGCCAATAGCCCGATTGCACGGCCAGCTTCTGCTGCTCCAGCCCGTGCACCAGATCGTAACCGTGAGCGATGCAAGTTGAATAGGCGATGATGATGGACGGCCCGTCGTGCGCCTCGGCCTCCTGGAAGGCCTTGATCACATGGCTGTCGTTGCCGCCGAGAGCAACCTGGGCCACGTAGACGGAGCCATAGCTCACGGCCTCCATGGCCAGATCTTTGCGGCTGTTTCGCTTGCCGCTGGCGGCAAATTTCGCCACCGCGCCGCGCGGCGTGGCCTTTGAGGCCTGGCCGCCAGTGTTCGAGTAGACCTCGGTGTCGAGCACAAGCACGTTCACGTTCTTGCCCGAGCCGAGCACGTGGTCGAGGCCACCGAATCCAATGTCGTAGGCCCATCCGTCGCCGCCGAGAATCCACACGCTCTTGCGCACCAGCGCGTCGGCAATCGCCAGCAGGTTGCGCGCATCGGACGACTCGTTGCCGGCGAGGCGTTCGCGTAGCGCACTCACGCGCTCGCGTTGCTGATTGATCTCCGTCTCGGTCTTCTGCGAAGCGCCAACGAGGTCAGCCGCTAGTTTCGCCCCTATTTGAGGCGCAAGCCGCGTAACCAGCGTTTCGGCGAAGGCCTTCTGCTGGTCGAGCGCGACTCTCATGCCGAAGCCGAACTCTGCGTTGTCCTCAAAGAGCGAGTTGTTCCAGGTGGGGCCGCGCCCCTGCGCATTGTACGTGTAGGGCGTAGTAGGCAGGTTCCCGCCGTAGATCGACGAGCAGCCTGTGGCGTTGGCGATGTAAAGCCGATCGCCGAACAATTGCGTCATCAGCTTGATGTAGGGCGTCTCGCCGCAACCCGAGCAGGCGCCCGAGAATTCGAAGAGCGGCTGTAGCAGTTGAAGATCCTTCACCTGAGTGTGCGAAAGTTTTGCGCGATCCACTTCGGGCAGCGAGAGGAAGAAATCCCAGTTGTCGCGTTCCGGCTTGCGCAGCGGCGCTTGCGGCGCCATGTTGATCGCCTTCTTGCTCGCGTCGCTCTTGTTTTTCACTGGGCACACTTCCACGCACACGGCGCAACCGGTGCAATCCTCCGGCGCAACCTGCAGCGTGTACCGCTCCTCTTCCATGCCACGCCACTTGGGCTTGGCCCACTTGAATGTCGCAGGAGCTTTGTCGCCGAGCTCGGGATTGTAAATTTTGGCGCGGATCACTGCGTGCGGGCAGACCATCACGCATTTGCCGCACTGGATGCACAGGTCCTTGTCCCACACGGGAATGAATTGTGCGATGTTGCGCTTCTCCCACTGCGCGGTGCCGGTGGGGAATGCGCCGCCGGCGGGAATCGCGCTGACCGGAATCAGGTCGCCCTTGCCCGCGGCGATCTGGCCGAGAACGTCGTGGATAAACTTTGGCGCTTTGGCGGAGATGGCGCCGTTGAGATCGAAACTGGAAGATGCAGCAGCAGGCAGCTCGACCTTTTCGAGATGAGCCAGCGCGTGATCGACGGCGGCAAAATTCTTCTCGACCACGGCTTCGCCGCGCTTGCCATAGGTTTTCTGGATCGACTTCTTGATCTGCTTGATCGCCTCGTCGCGCGGCAGCACGCCACTGATGGCGAAGAAGCAGGTCTGCATAATGGTGTTGATGCGCGAGCCCATGCCGGCTTCGCGCGCAACCTTGTAGCCGTCGATCACATAGAACTCGATCTTCTTGCGCAGCATCTCTTCCTGGGTGCTGCGGGGCAGCTTGTCCCATACCTCGGCCGCGGAACAGGGTGAATTGAGCAGGAAAACTGCTCCCGGCATAGCAGCTTCGAGCACGTCCATCTTTTCCAGGAAGCTGAAGTTATGGCAGGCCACGAAGCTGGCCCGTGTGATCAGATAGGTAGACCTGATGGGGCTGGGACCGAATCTCAGGTGCGAGGTGGTCATCGAGCCGGACTTCTTCGAGTCGTAAACGAAGTAGCCCTGCGCGTAGTTCGGCGTTTCGGTTCCTATGATCTTGATCGAATTCTTGTTGGCGCCCACGGTGCCGTCGGACCCAAGTCCGTAGAACAGAGCGCGCACAGTCTTGG
This sequence comes from Occallatibacter sp., assembly GCA_049517515.1. GTDB lineage: Bacteria > Acidobacteriota > Terriglobia > Terriglobales > Acidobacteriaceae > Telmatobacter. The sequence continues at coordinate 48,574 of JBEKSA010000012.1, read as the reverse complement.
GATCTTCAGTAGAGAACTCGGGGTCGTACTCCAGGCTCGAGTGGCTCACGTCGTCGTTGATGCCGATGGTGAAGTGGTTTTTGGGCGAAGGCCTTGCTAACTCATCGAAGACGCCCTTGACCATCGCCGGCGTGAACTCCTTCGACGAGAGGCCGTAGCGGCCTCCGATTACGGTAGGCATTGCTGCAAAAGGCAGGTCCGCGGCATTCTCAGCCAACAGAGTCATAATGTCTTGGTAGAGCGGCTCTCCCGCAGCTCCAGGTTCCTTGCAGCGATCGAGAGTGGCAACGGACTTGACGCTTGCCGGCAGCGCAGCCAGAAACGCCTTGCTGTCAAAAGGCCGGTAAAGACGAACCTTGACCATGCCGACTTTTTCGCCCTGGCGGTTTAGCGCGTCCACGGCTTCCTCGGCTGCTTCCGCGCCGGAACCCATCAGCAGGATCACGCGTTCTGCGTCCGGCACGCCGTAATAATCGAAGAGGTGATAGGCGCGGCCGGTCTGAACCGCGAAGCGGTCCATCACTGACTGCACAATTCCGGGCACGGCGGCGTGGAACGGAGTGCATGCCTCGCGAGCCTGGAAGAACACGTCGGGATTCTGCGCCGTGCCGCGGATAAACGGCCGATCGGGCGTGAGAGCGTTCTTGCGAAATGCGATGATGTACTTGTCGTCGACCAGGGCGCGAATGGTTTCGTCACTGATGGGCAGAATCTTGCCCACCTCATGCGAGGTGCGAAAGCCGTCGAAGAAATGGATGAATGGGATGCGCGATTCGAGGGTGGCAATCTGCGCCACCAGCGCCATGTCGGCTACTTCCTGAACAGAATTCGACGCCAGCATCGCCCAGCCCGTCGAGCGGCAAGCCATCACGTCGGAGTGGTCGCCAAAAATCGAGAGCGCATGAGTTGCCAGGGTGCGGGCCGAAACGTGCGCCGTTGCCGGGGTCAATTCGCCGGCAATTTTGAACATGTTGGGAATCATCAGCAGCAGGCCCTGCGAGGCAGTAAACGTGGTCCCGAAGGCCCCGGCCTGCAACGCGCCATGTAAGGCGCCGGCGGCGCCGCCTTCGCTCTGCATCTCCTCCACAATGGGCAGCGCGCCCCAAATGTTCTTCTTCCCCTCCGAGCGCCACTGATCGGCCCACTCCGCCATTGGCGACGAGGGGGTGATGGGGTAAATGGCGATGACTTCGGAAAGCCGATAGGCAACAGAGGCCGCAGCCTCGTTCCCATCCATAATCACGGTGGGGATCACAGTCTTCGGTTCACTCATTCAATTCGCTCCACAATGCGGCGCTTGAGGGAAATTAGCCGCTAACGTGAGTCTCGGCTTTGAGTCGGGTAGCGGCAGTGATGGGTAGCACAGGGAGGGGCGGAAATCCCATCATGTGAAACGCTATTCGTATCTTGCAACGCATCGTGGGACCGGCGATTGGCGTACGATTGCTGCAACCATCCAGGAAGGCCAGATCACAACGCTGCGGCGGGGTAATAGAGCGCATCGCTCCCCCCAACGCGGAACACGCACCGACGGAGGAATTCATGGCAATTGACGCCTGCACGAAACACCCGCAAAAGATCCACATCGAGCAGCACACATTCACCGGGGGCCTTTGGTGTGCCGCGTGGCTCTTCACCATCGGCTACCTGCACCTGAGCTTCTGGAGAGGTGTTCTTGCCATCATCCTGTGGCCCTACTACATCGGCGTCCATGCCGGCACGCTGATGCACTGATCGGAACTCTGCCCGAAGTCGATGCAGCGCCTTAACCCAGCAGCTCCTCCACCTTCGGCATCCAATCCGAAATCGGGATCTGTTGCGGGCACAATCCTTCGCACGTGTCGCAGTCGATGCAGGCGCCCGCGCGCTGCTCCTCTTTGAGAACAAAGTTGTACCGGAACCGCGCCGCGCCCACGTCATCGTACGTGTGGGCATAGTTGAAGAAATCGAAATTGACTGGAATGTTCACGCCGTTCGGGCAAGGCATGCAGTAGCCGCATTGCGTGCACGGAATTGTGATCCGCGACCGGTATTGTTCGCGGACCCGCCCAATCAGCGCCTGGTCCGCCTCAGTCATCTTGCCCACGCGCGCCTCATCAACAATCCGAAGATTGTCGACGACCTGGCTCATCGTGCTCATCCCGCTCAACACCACGGAAACTTCCGGCTGATCCCACACCCATTCCAGCGCCAGTTGCGCCGGGCTTCGCCCTGCCGGATCGCTCGCCATCGTCTCCCGAATCGCCGGCGGTGGATCGGCCAGCCGTCCGCCCATCAGCGGCTCCATCACCACCATGGCCAGCCCCTTGTCCGCGGCCAACTTCAGCCCGCGCGTGCCCGCCTGGTTCTCCGTGTCCATGTAGTTGTACTGGATCTGGCAGAAAGTCCACAGGCCGCTCGCGTGTAGTATCTCTTCGAAGCACTCATAGTTGTCGTGAAACGAGAAGCCCAAGTGCCGGATGCGTCTATCGGCCAGCGCCCGCTCCGCCTGACCGAGCAAGTTGTGCTTGAGCACGATGTTCGACCACGAGGCTTTGTTCAACGAGTGGAGCAGGTAAAAGTCGATGTGGTCTGTCTGCAGCTTTCCCAACTGTTCATTTAGAAACCGGTCGAAATCCGCCGGCCCCTGCACCATCCACGTAGGAAGCTTGGTGGCGAGGCGCACCTTCTTGCGATATCCATCCTTGAGTGCCTTGCCGACGACAAGCTCGCTTTTGCCTTCGTGATACGGATAGGCAGTATCGACGTAATTCACGCCATGATCGATGGCATAGCGCATCATGCGTGTCGCTTCCGCTTCATCGATGTTGGCGCTGCCCCTCTGCCCATCCACGGCCGGCAGCCGCATGGCGCCGAACCCAAGCGTCGAAGCCCTCCAATCCAGGCTTCCAAATGAACGATATTGCATGACCAGCCCCTCCCGCGTCCTCGATGCAAACAGAGGATTCTACACCGGAGTTTTCCGCTCGTCTGTGTTCACCCGCCCATCAGCCCCTTCACCAGCGCCTCCCACTCGGCTTCGACCGTGGTCCGGTGAAACTTGCGCCCTGCGCGGCTGTACCAGTAGTCGGCGTTCCACTCTACGCCTTCCTTGCGGTGCAGGTAGGCATGTACGGCCATTCCCTCTTGAGTTTCAAGGTCGTCGACCATCCCGTGGGCACGCGCCCAATCGCCCTTTGCGTCCCACCACAACGCCGTCGACGGAACCGATAGACTGCCCGGTGGTTCGGCAAGCGCGAGCGAGGCGCGGAATTCATCAAGCGTCATGGTTCGCTTGTACCATCCATCCTCGCCCCCCAACAACCAGGCGGGTTCCCATGATCTGTGATTTGGATCACTTCCTTCGAAAAACATCACTGCTAGAAAAGAATCATCGTTCCGATGAATTAAGCAGAGGGTCCACCAGGGGGCTTGGGGAGGGGGCTGGGGATTCCGGCCGGTCAACCTTCCCCCTTGAGGTCAAGTCATGGGAATGTCCGAAGCCAAGATCCCCCAAAACCACGATTGCGGCCGCAGGCAATTTGGCCGTATACTTAATTACGACCATTCCGGTCGTATTTTTCTGCTGCCTCGCCTTGGCGGGTGGCGGAGCGGAGTTCGTCAGGTGAGCTTGCTGAGTGATTTGACGGTTGGTGAGAGGGGGGTGCTGGTCGCCCTCGATCTGCCTGAGAGCGTCCAGAATCACCTGATGCATATGGGTTTCGTTCCAGACGCTGAGGTGACGGCCCTGCGCCGCGCTCCTGCGGGGGACCCCACCGTGTATGGAATCGATGGCATGGAAATCGCGCTTCGGCATGAGACGGCCTCCTCCATCCGGGTCCGTCCCGTAGAAGCCGCCAACGAGCAACAAGACCGCGACTCCTCCGAAACTCCCCGGCTCGCTGAGGCCGCGCGATGAACGCCTGTTGCGACGTCCCGGTCTTTGAGCCGCCGAAGGCTGCAACCGAGGGTGCTCTGCGCACCGTCGTGCTCATCGGGCCGCCCAACTCCGGCAAATCCACGCTCTTCAATAAGCTCACCGGACTGCGGCAAAAGGTCGCGAACTACCCTGGCGTCACGGTCGAGCAGCGCATGGGCCTGATGGCTGGCGTCGGCCGCGAAGACCTAACGCTGATCGACCTGCCCGGTATCTACTCCCTCACTCCATACTCTGAAGATGCGCGCGTGGCGGTGAACGTGCTCCGCGGGCGGATGCCCGGCACCCCCAAGCCCGACGCCGTTCTTCTGGTCCTCGACTCACTTCATCTGACACGCCAACTGATGCTCGCTGCGCCGGTGCTGGATGTAGGCCTGCCCACCCTGGTCCTCCTCAACATGAGCGATTTGATGGAATCGCGCGGCGGGCAAATCGACACGCTGAAGCTGGCGCGCGAACTGGGCGCTCCCGTCGCACTGATAAGCGCCACACATGGAGCCGGCCTTGACTCTGTGCCGCTCTTCCTCAATCAGCAAAACGGCCACGGCGCCAAATCAAGGCCCCTCACGCTCCCGGTCATGGGCAACGCCGCCAGCACCCATACCTGGGCCGCGCAGGTCAGCCGCAACACCGGCTACCAGGCTCCGCTTTCGGCCGAAAACACGCGCAAGATCGACAATGTGCTTCTGCATCGCGTCTGGGGACCGCTGCTGTTCCTAATGGTTGTCATCGGCGTATTCGAAGTGGTCTTCGCGCTGGGCCAGCCGCTCTCCGACGGCTTCGGCGATCTGCTGGGGCGCGTGGCCGACCTTGCCCGCCCGCTGCTGCCCGTCGGCTGGCTGCAATCGCTGCTGCTCGACGGCGTGTGGAAGGGCATCTGCTCGGTGCTCGTGTTCCTGCCGCAGATCCTGCTGCTGTTTCTCTTCATTGGAATCCTCGAGGACACAGGCTACCTCGCCCGCGCCGCGCTCATCGCCGACCGCGTCATGCGGACGATCGGGTTGAACGGCAAGGCATTCATCCCGCTGCTCTCGGCTTACGCCTGCGCGGTTCCGGCCATCATGGCCACGCGCACGATCGAGAACAAGCGCGACCGGTTGGCAACGATTCTCGTCACACCGTTCATGACCTGCTCGGCGCGCCTGCCCGTCTATCTGCTGCTCATAGCGGCCTTCATTCCCAACACCTACTTCCTGCACGGAGTCATCGGCCTTCGCACGATCGTCATGCTCGGCCTCTACGTGGCCGGCTTTGTGGCCGCATTCACCACCGCGCGTCTGCTCAAGAGCTCCATCCTCCGGTCGAGCGATACGCCATTCATTCTGGAACTGCCGCAGTACCGCATGCCCACGCTCTATACGCTTGGGCTGCGGCTGTTGGACCGCGCGCGCATCTTTGTGAGAATGGCCGGAACCATCATCGTCGCCGTCACGCTGGCGCTTTGGGTGCTGGCGCATCTGCCGGTGATTCACACCGCCGCAGGCGCGCTGAGTGCGCCGCAACTGGCTGACAGCCTGATCGGCAGATTGGGTCACTTCATCGAGCCGGCGATTGCGCCGCTCGGGTTCAACTGGAAGATCGGCATTGGATTGCTCTCAAGCGTGCTGGCGCGCGAGGTCATGGTCAGCACCATGGGAACGCTCTACGGCGCCGATCCGAGCACGCAGGCGCTCGGTTTGCAAACCGCTCTGCACCACGACATGACGCTCGGCGGCGCGATGGCGCTGATGATCTTCTTCGCCTTCGCCATGCAGTGCACGTCGACCATCGCCGTTGTGCGGCGCGAGACCAATAGCTGGCTTTGGCCCGCAGTGCAGTTCCTCTACATGCTGGCGCTGGCTTACGGAGCAGCCTTCGCGGTGAATCACATCGTGATGGCGATCTTCGGCTGAGTATTCAGTGGTCAGTGATCAGTGGTCAGTGATCGGTGATCTGTTGAAAGCTCGATCGGCAAAGAGCGAAACCAAGCAATCCGCAAAAACAATCGAACCCGAAAGCAGCTTTTTGCTGTTTGCTATTCGCTGTTAGCGATTCGCTCGATTCGCAGCGAGAAAAGCGCAAAAATTCCGCCGAAAACCAAAACCTCAAAAACAAGACTGTGAAACTGTGAAACTGTGGCTGCAAGTCGTTGATTCTGCTCGCTTCACAGTTTCACAAATGGGCATGGAGGGGTGGGGTCTTTGGGCATAGGGGGGTGTGGCAGAAACAGGGGGTACGGACCGGGGACATGCCTGACAGATTGAACCGGGGACTTCGGGACGTAGGGACTTCGGGACTGAAAAAGCGAGGCAGCAAGGGAGCAAGGGGGCAACGGAGCGAGAAAGCAGAGAGTAGCCAGCAGCCAATAGCCAGCAGCCAATAGCCAGTAGCCGGTAGCCAGTAGCCGGTGAGTCCTCCGGTTCACTCAGGACAGGCTCTGCGGACGGTGGTGGGGCCGTTCTGGTCTGCTCGTCGATCGCTAGTTCGCATGTCTTCTGTTGGTCAATCATGGAGCCATTTTGCGCCAAGGCAGCGTAATGATCGGCAAACTTGACAGAGATCAGAGATCAGGGGTCAGAGATCAGAAAAGGAAGGAGTTAGGGTCGGGCGGGCGGGTGGATTTGAGTGGTTGGGGGCTTGACATGCGGAAAGGCAGCGCAGTTAGCGGAGTTAGCGGAGCTGGACGGGGTTGCAGGGATAGACCTGTCCGTTGAGACTCGCGATAGGAGAACTCGAATAGAGTTATTGAAAAACGGCAAAAGATTATCGACATTCATAAGTTTATTATTGACAAACGATAAACTTTGACCCATAATAAGGACGCTTTGTTGGGGGGAACTATGAACCTGATTGGCCCAAAGTCAATTGCTTCGAAACTCCATTTAGCGGTCAAGATCCTGTTTTTTCTGCAGATTGCGCGTGTTCTGCTCATGGCAATTGCTCCAATTCTTCCTTCCTCTTGGCGCTATGTGTCGTTTGTTGTCCAGAGCGGCCCACTTGAATTCTCCTTCGATATGTTTCGAGGCACCGAAGCGAGGTGGTGGATCTGGGCTATGGAACTCGTTTCACGGACCTGCCATGCGGTGGTTCTGTACTTGCTCATGCGAATTCTGGAACCCGCTGGAGCCGGCGAACCATTTCATCCCAAAACACCGAGTCGCTTGTGGATGATGGGCTGCGCCATCGTGATCGGCTCTCTTCTGCGGAAGGTCTTTTGCGCCAAATTGCTAAACATGGGGTCGGTGGCCGAATCAGGCGCAAGATTCTCCTGGGCGATCGATTTCGACGCGATCTTTATGGGAATCCTGCTCGTGGTGCTCGCTGAGGTTTTTCGTCGCGCCTACGCACTCAAGACAGAAAGCGAACTCACTGTATAGGTATGGAGCTATGGCGATTCGCGTACATCTCGACCGGGTCATGCTCGAACGAGGCATTTCTCTGACGGAACTTGCCGGCCGTGTGGGAATTACGCTGGCCAACCTATCCATTCTGAAAAGCAACAAGGCAAAGGCCATTCGATTCTCGACTCTCGACGCTCTGTGCAAAGAACTGGACTGTGCTCCGGGAGATATTTTGAAGTACGAGATATCGGCCGAAGAGGCGGAATGAATCGCAGCGGGCATCAAGCAGGGACCAGGGATTAGAGAGTAGCTCATTCGCGCGAAGTTGAGGTTTGTGCGAACGGGCAGGGATCAGGTGTCAGGTGTCAGGGGTCAGTTTTATCGTGCGAGGTCGAGGGTTTTGCGAACCCACCCTTCGTATTGATCCTGAAACGTGCTGTTCTACCGCCCCTATGGGGCTGGAATCATTTCTGGTTTGTTTCCCAGGGTTCCGTCCGCCGCTGCGGACTTCACCCTGGGCTATTCTCTTTCGCTCCCTACGGGAGCTGGTTTGTTGCGGGGTGAGCGCCAATCGAAACTCAGGAGTAGCGGAGCCAGCGGAGGAGTTCGGGGAGAGTGGCGCGCTTGCCGTACATGAGAATGCCGATCCTATAGAGGCGCGACGAGAACCACAAAGCACCCCATATGGCGAGCAGCAAGAGGCCGATCGAAGCTCCTATTTGCCACATAGGCGGCATCTGCAACTCGACGCGCGGCAGCATGACATAAGGCGAGGTGAGCGGGAAGAGCGATGCAGCGATGGACCAGACGGAATTAGGATCCTTCAGCAGCAAGGGAAGAGCCCCCATGCCCATATAGAGCGGGATGATGGCCACAGGCATAAACTTCTGCAGATCCTGCGAGGTCTCGCAGGTAGCGGCCAGTCCGGAGAAGATGGCGCTGAAGAGAGCGAAGCCGAGCACGAAGTACACGGGGAAGAGGAGGCTCAAAGTCCAGGAGAAATGGAGGCTGAAGTCGCCGGAGAGCAAAGGCGCTGCGAGCGAAGACCCCAGAACCAGAATGGAGGCAAGGACCCAGATGGCGATTTGGGTGAGGCCCACCGCTCCGACGCCGACCATTTTGCCGGCCAGCAGATCGTCGGGGCGGGCGACGGAGAGCATGACCTCGAAGATGCGCGAGGTTTTTTCCTCGATGATGGCGCGGGCCATATCCAGACCGTAGAGCATGATGGGCATGGAAAGCAGCAGGAGCAGGACAAAAGTCTTGTAGAAGGGGGCGATGCCGCTGCTTTTTCCCGCCTTGCCTTCCTTGTTTAACTGGAGCGTTTCGATGGGGACCCACTTGAGAGCGGCATTGACGTCAGCCGGCTTCATACCCTCGTCGAGCAGGCGTTCATTGACAATTCCGCGGTTCAACTGATCCTGCATCGCTCCGATATTGGCGAAGCCAACGGATGCCAGCGAGGTATAAGTAGCGGTAATGGCTCCGGAAGAAGAAGATTCGATGGAGAGAATTCCGTCGATGGACTTGGCGTGGAGTTGTTGGAGCAGAGCCGCTCGATTCTCCGGGGATGCCGGGGTCACGACGTCCACGGTGTATCTGGCATAAGTATCGAAGAGCATCTCCCGGCGAACCTGATTGGCGAGCGACACATTCTGCGCAACGATGGCGATATGAGCTCCGGTGCCGGCCTTGCGCCCAAAAAAGTAGCTGGCCGCCATTCCGCCAACAATCAACAGCGGCAACAGCACCGTGGAAACGATAAAGGCGCGGCCGCGAATCTGCTCGAGGTACTCGCGGCGGGCGACGAGAAGCATGTTACGCATCGGCTTTGCCTCCCACGGTCTGGATGAAAATTTCCTCGAGTGAAGGCTCGACGAGCTCAAAGCGATAGATGGCGGCCATGGAAGCGGCGAGATGAAGGAGCTTTTGCGCGTCGCCGTGCGGCTTGAGCTGGATTTCGGCGTGGCCTGAGTAGTTGTTGGCCGAAGCAATTTCGTCGGACTTGAGGAAGTCGGCGCTGCCCTCGAATTCGACGATGACGCGATTGCGCTCGTAGCGGCTCTTGATCTCGCGCAGGTTGCCGCTGAGGACGGCATCGCCGTTGTTGATGAGGCAGATGGAGTCGCAGAGTTTCTCGACCTGGTCCATGCGGTGCGTGGAGAAGAGGATGGCTTTGCCGCGGGACTTGAGATCGAGCAGAGCGTCCTGTAGGAGCGTAGTGTTGATGGGATCGAGGCCGCTGAAAGGCTCGTCCATGACGACGAGGCCGGGGTCGTGGAGCAGCGTGGCGATGAATTGGATTTTCTGCTGCATTCCCTTGGAAAGCTCCTGCGTTTTCTTGTCGAGGGAATCGGAGATTTCCATGCGGGAGGCCCAGTCGACGGCGCGCTTGCGGGCGGCTTCGGCGGTGAGGCCGTGAAGGCGGCCGAAGAAGACGAGCTGGTCGAGGACGTTCATTTTTTTGTAGAGGCCGCGCTCTTCGGGAAGGTAGCCGACGCGGTCGAGGCTGCGGCGGTCGAAGGGTTTTTCGAAGAGGGTGATGCGGCCGGAGTCGGGCATGGTGATGCCCATCATCATGCGAATGGAGCTGGTTTTGCCTGCGCCGTTGGGGCCGAGGAGGCCAAACATCTGGCCGGCTTCAATAGACAGGCTGAGGTCGCGGACGGCGACTTTGCTTTCGTAGGCCTTGGTAACTCCGGCGAGTTCAACGACCGGCATGAAGGCTCCAGCGGTGGTGGTGGGGGATTGGATGCACGGTGAAGCGGAGGAAAGCGTCAGGAGAAGTGTAGCAAAAGAGCAGGGACTAGGGACGTAGGGACTACGGGACTTCGGGACTACGGGGCTGCGGAGATAGCGGGGGTAGCGGAGTAGCCAATAGCCAATAGCCAATAGCCGGTAGCCAGTAGCCGGTAGCCAGTAGCCAGTAGCCAATAGAGAGTAGAGATGCTTGGCAGGCGGGTGCGATGGTGTTGGAGAAGAAATGCGGCAGGGCTCAGTTTTGAGGGGTATACTGCAACAGCCTTCCATCCCCCAAGAAGGAAAGATTCCCATGAAAGGTGATTCCCCATGGCAAGTTATATGGTGCAGGTGTCGTACACCGCTGAAGCGCTGAGCGCTTTGATTGCGAAACCGCAGGATCGCGCGGGACATATCGGCAAAGTGATTGCGGGTCTGGGCGGCAAGTCGATTGGGTCGTGGCTGGCGTTCGGCGACTACGATCTTGTGATGATCGTGGAAATGCCGAACAATGTGAGTGCTGCCGCGCTGTCGCTGGCTGCAGCCGCGGGTGGCAGTTGCAAGACAGTGAAGACAACGCCGCTGCTGACGATCGGGCAGGGAATGTCAGCGCTGAGAAAAGCGGGAAAGTCGGGCTACAAGCCGATCGCTGTAGCCAAAAAGTAGAAACGAAAAGCTGGACGGATGCGCGCGGGTATGGCGAGCGGTGGGGAGAGTTGTGCGCGGAGGGTCCCCCAGTGGCCTGTTCGCTATTCCAAAAGGAAATAGGGAAGGAATGATCGATGGGTTCTTTCGCCCGTACCCAGAGGGTGCCCAGCGGGCTTGTGATTTTTGGTTGCATCGACTGACCCCAGGCTTGCGCCTGGGGCTACCGTCTTTTGCCCGCTAACGCGGGCTTAGCTTCGCAAGGAGCCAGGGAACGGGAAACAGAGAACAGAGAACAGAGAACAGAGAACAGAGAACAGAGAACAGAGAACAGAGAACAGAGAACAGAGAACAGAGAACAGAGAACAGAGAACAGAGAACAGAATCGCCTCGCCGAATCTCGCGTTCGCGGGAAGGCCCTCCGCTTACATGAGGCGGCGGCGGACGAGGTCGAGGGCAAACTGCGCGGCCCACTGGCGGACGCGCTCGCGATCGCCGCGGAAGGTGCGGTCGACGGCGTCGGTGCCTTGAGCGTCAGAGACGGCGATGTGGACGAGGCCGACGGGTTTGGATTCCGTTGCGCCGGTGGGGCCGGCGATGCCGGTGACGCCGAGGCCGATGGTTGCGCCGGTGCGTGTGCGGATGCCGTCGGCGAGAGCTTTGGCGACTTGAGCAGAGACAGCGCCGTGCTGCGCGATGAGATTGGCAGGGACGCCGGCGAATGAGGTCTTGAGCTCGTCGGAATAGACGACAGCGCCGCCGAGAAATGAGCGCGATGCGCCGGGAACCGAGGTGATGCGTTGGGCGATAAGGCCGCCGGTGCAGCTTTCCGCGACGGCGAGCGTGGCCTGGCGCAGGCCGAGATAGTAGAGAACGATCTGCTCGAGCGTGTCACCCTGCGAGGAATAGAACCAGTCTTCGAGGGCTTCTTCAATGCGTTCAGCGAGCTCGTCGACGCGGGCCTGTGCGGCCTCGGCGGTGGGCTTGGAGCAGATGAGAGTGATCTGGAGGTCGCCGGTGTGGGCGAGGAGAGTGGTTTCAACGTCGGCGTAGGTGGAGTAGATGGGAGCGAGAAGCTTGTCGGCCTGCGACTCGGGGATCATGGCGGCCTTGAGCGTGCGAACAGCGATGGCGCGTAAAGGGGCAACGGCGCGGAGGCGAGACAAACATTCGGCGTCAAAGAGGGGACGGCACTCGTGAGGCGGGCCGGGGAGGAGCATGACGATCTTGCGATAGCCGGAGAAGGTGACGTCAAGCCACTGGCCGGGCGCGCTGCCGTTGGGGTTGGGAAGAATGGTTGCGCCGTCGAGAACGTCGGCCTGCTTGAGATTGTTGGGCGGCATGGTGATGCGCCAGGTGGCGGCGCGGGCGTGGAGAGCGGCGACTTGCGTGGCGTCGCGGCGGAGGGTGAGCGAGAGCGCTTCGGCAACGGCTTCGCGGGTGAGATCGTCTTCAGTGGGCCCGAGGCCGCCCATGAGGATGAGAACGTCAGTGCGGCTGAGAGCGGTTTTGATAGCGCTGACGAGATCTTTGCGGCGGTCGCCGACGATGGTTTTGAAAGCGACGGTGATGCCGATACCGTTTAGCTTTTCGGTGAGATAGAGAGAATTGGTGTCCTGGCGGTAGGGGGTGAGCATCTCGGAGCCGACGGCGATGATTTCACTCTTCATGAAGCAGCTTCTAGCTCCTAGCCTCTAGCTTCTAGCTTTGGAGTGCGGAACCATTCGCCGGTGGTATCCCAGGTCTCAAAATCGAGACCTGGGGCACCCATTCTTGGTACAAGAACGAGCGATGAACGGCCTTGACACCAAAAGCTTAGAAGAGGTTCAGGCCTTCGACTCCCAAGTCCACATCATAAACGGCGTCGTTGGTGGCGAGGATGGTGGTGCCGAGGGGCGAGAAGGCGACGCCGACGAGGTTGGAGGCGGAGACGACGAGCGAAGCCTCGGCGTTGGGCGTGACGCGGACCAGTCCCTGGCGGCCGTGGAGGCAGGCGGCGAGATAGACGTCGCCCTCGCGAGAGATGGCCAGGCCTTGCGGGCGGCCGAGGCCGCGGAACCAGGCGCGCGTGTCGCCGTTGGGCTCAATAGCCCAGATGGCCTCATTGGAGGAGAGCGACGGCGCGGTGACAAAGAGCGTGCCGGCAGCGTTGACGGCGAGGTGATAGGCGGCGACGCTGGGCTCGAGCGTGGCATGAACGAAGATCTGGCGCTCGGAGTCGATTTTGAAGATAGTGCCGCTGCGATCGCCGACGAAGAGATTGCCTTCGGCGTCAAAAGCCGCGCCGGTGGCGACGCCCATGCCTTCGACGTAAACGGTGGACTCGCCCGCGGCATCGATGCGGTAGACGCTGCCCTCGGCGCGCGAAGTGACGAAAAGGTCGCCATCGGGATTGAAAGCGAGGCCGGTGGCGTTGAGGATTCCAGTGACGAATGGAGTGGCGCGGCCATCGGGGCTGACGCGAACGACGGAGACGGGCGTCTGCTTGCCACGCGGGCCGGAGATGGTGGCGTAGACCATTCCGGAGCGGCTGACGGCGGGGCTGGTGACGGGATGGAGGCCGTCATTGAGCTGGCGCGCGACGCGCAGAGCGGCAGGGTTGGCGGCTCCGGCGGGAGTGCGGACTTCAATGAGCCCGGCGGAAGCCTGCGCGGGGACGCGGAAGATGAGACGGGTGGGGCGGCTCATGAGGACGTGGGCCGGCTGGTTGTCGACCGAGACGGAGGGCAGGCCGAAGCCGTTGGGGCCAAGATAGATTCCCGTCAACTCGACTTCGCCGTTAGGCAGGGCCGCGGCGGGTAGAACGTCGTCGACACGAGGCAGGTGGCCGACGGGAGGAGCGGGTTGAGGGGAGGATCGAGGCATATCAGAACCAAATGCGCAAAAGCGAAGCTATACCCAAAGCATACAGTCCGGCGGCCACGTCGTCGAAGACGATGCCCCAGCCGCCGGGAAGACGCTCGAGGCGGCGGACGGGGAAGGGCTTGGTGATATCGAAGAGCCGGAAGAGGACGAAAGCGATGAGGGCGTGACGCCAGTCAAAGGGGGTGAAGAGGAGGGTGATCCACTGGCCTGCGACTTCGTCGATGACGACGAATTGGGGATCGTGGCGGCCGCTTTCGCGCTCGACCATGGTGGCTGCGGGAATGCCAAAAACGAGCGTGAGGGCGATTCCAATGAGGAGGGCGATGAGGAGCGTGAGCGAGCTGGGATGGGCGAGCCAGGCGAATGCAGCCCAGAGAAGGACGGCGGCGATGGAGCCCCAGGTGCCGGGGCCGGGCTTGAGGTAGCCGGTGCCAAAGAAGGTGGCGATGGTCCACCACTTCGTAGTGTGTTGGTTTTGGATTTTTTCCTGGTCCTGGACGGGATCCGTGGAAGAACCTTCAGGTTTCATCCGAGCCTCCGCCGCGATTCGGCCCCAGGCCACCGAGGTCTTCGAGGACTTCGGGATCGACGATCGGGGAGGTGATTTTGTAGACGCCCATAGCCCATTTGCCGAGATCGATTTTGCGGCAGCGGTCGCTGCAGAAGGGGAAGTCCTCGTCGTTGGGGCGCACGATCATCCCGCAGGTGGGGCAGTGGAAGAGCTTGGCGGATTTTTTGCGAGGCGACATGTCGGTTGGCGCGAGCACGAGGGCCGCGGTCAATCAATATGGTAGCGCGGAAGGCAGGGAACGAGGGAACGAGGGACCGAGGGACCAAGGGACGAAAAGACCGTGAGCAGTGAACCGTGAATGGAGGAAGGTGGGCCGTGAAGAGACTACATCGTCTTCAGCAGGGATTCGAGGCGCTTGAGAGCTTGTGTGCGGGCAGCGGTGTTGGCGGGGTTGGTGTTGGAAGGGTCTTCGCCGGCGCGCATGAAGCCGTGGCCGGCGTCATCGTAGATGACCGGGTCATACGTTTTGCCCGCGGCGGCCATTGAAGTTCCGGTGTCGGGGACGGTGGCGGAGATGCGTGCGTCGCTGCCGGCGTAGAAGCCGTAGACGGGAGCGGTGATGGTCTTGAGGCTTTCGGCGGGAGGTGGAGGTCCGTAGAAGACAAATGCGGCGCTGAGGCCTTTGCGGTTGGTGGCGAAGCGGAAGGATTGACCTCCGCCCCAGCAGAAGCCGATGACGGCGAGCTTGCCGTTGGCCGATGGTAATTTGAGCGCGTAGTCGGCAGTGGCGTTGAGGTCGGCGGTGACGGTGGCGGGATCGAGGCCGGAGACCGCTTTGATGATGGATTGCTGGTCAGGGAAGGCGCTGGTGCCGCCGCTGTTGGGACCGAAGCCGGAGAGCAGGTCGGGCGCGATGACGATGTAGCCCATGGCGGCGATGTCGTCGGCCATGGAGCGCGCCCAGTCGGAGAGGCCGAAGATCTCGTGGATGAGCAGGACGACGGGAGCTTTGTGGCTGACTTCGGGATAGACGACGAATGCGTCGATCGTACGAGGGTTGGGGGTGCGGTCGCCGTATTTGACTTTCACCCATTCCTGATGGCGCGGAGATTTGTCGAGGATGGTTTTGGTCCAATCCTGAGCGGAGGCGGGCGCGGCGAGTGCGAGCGTGGCGCAGAGGAGCAGGATTGCGGGGGCGAGGCGGGGAAGCGGGATTTTCATGCGGGAAGGATAGCAGAAGAACAGGGACCAAGGGACCAAGGGACCGAGGGAACAAGGGAACAAGAAAGCAGGGAGCGAGGGAGCAGGGGAGCATTAGGCTGCGCGGGGAAGGGACAATCCCCGCCGGCCGGGACTGAAAAATAGACTGATTTTCATTGTGGCTGGCGGTGGTGTTTTTCCGTTGCTTCGCCCTTCCCGAGTGTGATAGACAGAGTGAAGTTCCTCTTCCCCGAGCACGCACCAACCTATTCGGCTTTGTTCGATTCACAATCCAGGGTCCCCGTAGCATCCAACGCAAGTGTGCGCAAGGAGTGTTCGCCATGCGGGTTTCCTCTGCAATCGTCATCTTCTCAGGTGTTCTGGCACTTTCCGGTTGCGCGAGAACGCCCAGCCTGACGACCTCCAAGAACTCGCAGCAGGGTGCGGCGATTTCCGGAAGGGTGCACGGCGGGCAGAATCCGATCAACGGCGCGCACGTGTACCTGATGGCTGTGAATACCACGGGCTACGGAGGCCCGGGCATTGCGGCCTCGAGCGCGAACAAGTCGGCGTCGATATTGGCAACCGGCGCGGGGCAGGACAGTCTCGGCTACTACGTGACGACGGACTCGAATGGCGATTTCAACATCACCGGGGATTACACGTGTCCCAGCACCTGGGCGAATCCGTATCTTTACGCGGTGGGCGGCGATTCGGGCGCGGGAGCGAATTCGGCGATTACGCTGGTGGCGCCGGTGGAAAGTTGTGGCGGCGCAAGCGAGTTCATCATGGTGAATGAGGTTTCGACAATTGCTTCGGCGTACGCCTTTGCTGGCTTTGCGAGCGATCCGACGCATGTATCGAGTTCCGGCAGCGCGCTGGACGCAACCTCCACGGGGAACGCAGGGAACACGATCCAAAACCTGGAGAACGCGAACACAGGCGTGGCTAACGCCACAACGCCGGGCGGCAACGGAACCGTGCCACAGGCGGAGATCGATACGCTGGCCAATATTCTGGCGGCCTGCATCAACTCAACGGGGTCCGGTTCAACGCAGTGCACTACGTTGTTCTCGAACGCGATGAACGGCAGCACCACCCCTACCGACACGGCGACGGCGGCATTGAACATCGCACACAATCCCGGGGCCAACATCGTCAACCTCTTCGGCCTACAAACGGGCACTTCGCCGTTCCAACCCATGCTGAGCAGCGCGCCGAACGACTTCACCATCGCCGTCAGCTACACCGGCGGCGGGATGAATTCGCCCGTTCCCGTTGCCATCGACGCCTCCGGCAACGTGTGGGTAGGGAATACGGCAACCGGCGCCAACAGCGTCAGTAAGCTCAGCCCTCTCGGCGCGCCCATCTCCGGCTCCTCCGGCTACACCGGCGGCGGCATTGTTGACCCGTACAGCATCGCCATCGACAGCTCCGGCAATGTCTGGACCGGGAACGTAACTCCAAGCAGCCTCAGCGAGCTTAGCTCCACCGGCACGCCGGTCTCCACCTCCTCCGGTTACACCGGCGGCGGGCTCAACATCCCCTACGCCATCGCCTTCGACTCGCTTGGCCACGCCTGGGTCGTGAACAACGTCGGCGGTAACCTCAGCGAGTTCAGCTCCACCGGCTCGCCGATTACCACCTCCTCCGGCTATACCGGCGGGGGGCTCTCCGATCCTGTTTCCCTTGCCATCGACGCTTCGGGCGACGTCTGGGTCTCCGATAGCATCACTCTCGGCGCCGTCAGCGAATTTAACTCCAGCGGCTCGCCCCTTTCCACTTCCACCGGCTATACCGGCGGCGGGCTCGCAGATCCCTGGGGTCTCGCCATCGATGCCTCCGGCAACGTGTGGGTAGCGGACAGTGCATCGAGCGCGAACAGAATCAGCCTGCTTGCCTCCTCCGGTTCGCCCATCTCCAGCTCCGCGGGGTACACCGGTGGCGGCCTCAATATCCCCGAGGGAATCGCCATCGATGGCGCCGGCAACGTCTGGGTCGCAAATCGCGGAAGCACGAACATCGTCGCGCCCTTCCCCCCGAGCTCCATCAGCGAGTTCAACCCCTCTGGTACTGCCATCTCCCCTTCCACCGGCTACCAGGCCGGGCTGAATATCTCCCTCCGCCTGGCCATCGATGGCTCCGGCAATGTCTGGGTTTCCAATGCCACGCTCAACACCGTGACCGAGTTCGTCGGCCTGGCCTCACCCGTGGTGACGCCCATGGTTGCGAATCTTACGGGTTCCCCGGTTGCGCCGGCGATCACGAATATTCAGCCGAACCCGGCGTTGGTGGGGACATCGGTGACGATTGCGGGGACGAACTTTGGCGCGACACAGGGTGGGAGCACGGTGACGTTCAATGGGACGACGGCTTCACCGACGAACTGGAGCGCGACGAGCATTACCGCACCGGTGCCGGCGGGAGCAACGACGGGGAGCGTGGTTGTTACAGTGGCGGGGCTGCCAAGCAACGGGTATTCGTTCACGGTAAGTCCTCCCGCTCCAGATATCACAAATATCCAGCCGAATCCGGCGGCTGTGGGGACCTCGGTAACGATTACGGGGACGAACTTTGGCGCGACACAGGGTGGGAGCACGGTCACGTTCAATGGGACGACGGCCTCACCGGCGAGTTGGAGCGCGACGAGCATCACCGCACCAGTGCCGGTGGGAGCGACGACGGGGGACGTGGTTGTAACTGTGGGCGGGCAGGCAAGCACTGGGTACTCGTTCACAGTAAGCGGGGGCACGATGCCCGGCGACGACATTACCTGGCGCTACGATAATTCGCTCGACGGCCTGAATTCGAGTGAGACGACCCTTACGACTGCGAACGTAAACTCCACGACATTTGGGAAAGTGGGAGAGTTCACCGTGGATGGCCGGATTGACGGTGAAGTCCTCTATCTGGGCCAGATATCAATTTCGGGAGTGATGAAGAACGTGATTTACTTCGCCACCGAGAATGGCACGGTGTACGCGGTGGATGCGGATAGCATCAGCGGCACGACAGCGACGGTGCTTTGGAGCACGTCGCTGGTTCCAAGCGGAGAGGCGCCGGCGCTCGACGAGCAGACTGGTGCTACGTGCGGCAATGTTTCACCCACGGGCGTCGAGGGCACGCCCGTCATCGATCGTGGCCGCAACGCCATTTATGCCGTCGCGAAGACCATGAATTCCACCACGAATACGACGCAGTACTTCCGCATCCATGCCTTGGACCTGACGAACGGGAACGAACTGTTTGGAGGTCCGACGACTGTTTCGGCCACGTATCCGGGAACTGGGGGAAATGCCTCCGGCGGCGTCGTCACATTCAGCCCGAGAGACCAGAGCAACAGGCCCGGCCTCCTGGAGACCGGAGGCAACATCTACGTCGCATTTGGCGGCCAGGCCGGCGATTGCGGGCTCTACTCAGGATGGCTGATTTCTTACAGTGCAGACACGCTGGCGCAGGGCGACGCGATCGATCTGAATCCCAATAGTTCTCTGGGGGGCATGTGGAACGCTGGGGCGAGTCCCTCCGCCGACGCCGCGGGATCCATTTATGTTGCCACTGCCAATACCGGGGATGACAATTCCATCGGGCCCAATGACTATCCGATTTCGGTTGTCAGGCTAACAGATTCCGGGACGCTTGCGGTTGCCGACTACTTTACGCCATACAATGCGGAGACTTTAGACCAAGAGGACCTGGATATGGGCTCGGCAGGAGTATTGATTTTGCCAGATTTGATGGATAACGAATCTGTGGTCCACCAATATGCCGTAGCGGCCGGCAAAGACGGGAATATGTACGTGGTCGATCGCGACAACCTGGGTCAGTTCCATATGTCAACGAATGATACTGTGCAGACGATTAAAATCAACGGCAGCGGCGCCGCCTCCGAGAATTACTCGACGCCGGCTTATTTCAATAAGAACGTGTATGTTTGTCCTTCAGGCCAAACCCTGAAGGCCTTCGCGATTTCAAACGCTCTGCTGGCGACGTCTGCCACCATGAGCACCACGCCAACCATCGGTACTTCGGGTTTCACCATTTCGGCGAATGGCACGAGCAACGGAATTGTCTGGGCGATTCAGCCGACGAATGGACATGGGGTTCTGTATGCGTTCAACGCCTCGAGTCTTTCTACAATGCTCTACGCATCGAACCAGGCTACGGGGAATCGGGACCAGACTGCACAGATTTTGGGGAACTTCCATACGCCGACGGTTGCGAATGGAAAAGTCTACCTTGGCACGGGATCTACGGTGGCGGTGTTTGGATTGTTACCGTGATGAAGTGACTTGCGCGTCTCCGAAAGTGATTTTCTGGGATGCGGATCTGGGTACACAGCACGAAGCATATGACCAGGAGGAAACGATGAACGCGAGGAAGGCAGCTCTTGCTCTTGGCTTTGCGCTGATGGCGGCGATAGCGGTTCCGCTGCGGGCGCAGACTGGATGCGACGACTCGCCGGAAGATCCGACAGTGGTGCTGGCGCTGGTGGGCGGGGCAGGCGCGCTGGCCGCATGGGCGTGGCGAGGGACGAGGGCGAGGGCACGAGGCGGCGAAGGTGAAGGGACCGGTTATTGAGGATTGGATTCAGACGGAGGGTTCGCAGGACCGGGGCGCGGCTTAGGGGCGAGAAATTCGGCGACGTGCCGAACGGATGCGCCGAGCGCATGGACGGTGTGCCGGTAGCTCTTCTGGAACGCGTTGCCGGTGGAACCGTTCGCGACGGAGATGGAGCTGTTGGCCGCTCTGGCCGCCGATGAAATTCCAACAACCGCATTACTGCCGCTGCCTGCAACCGCTTGCTCGGTTGCGCTGCTGATGGCAATGACACCTTGCGAGGGATGTTTGCCTTCGTTGAACCATGCAATCTCAGAATCGGGAAGTTTGCTGAGCCGCGCCAGCACCGGGGGTGGAAAGTTTGTTTCGGCCATCTTGGCTGCGAGCGGCCAAGCGGAGGAGGCAATGAAAAGCGAACCGTTCATGGGATGCCCAGGCTCGCCGAGGTTGACGAGCTTTGCGGGAGCAAGGGGCGTCATCTTTTCGCATCGATCGGCCCCGCAGCCCGTTTGGCAGAGCGATTCGTTGAGATAGGAAGCATGCTTGCCGGGCGAGATCCAGATCGAGGGACCCGCAACTTCAGCGTGCAGCGTGGATGCGTGGGCGATCTGACTCACATCGCAGACAGTGTTCTCATGGGCGGCGGCATACCAGTAGAGAGCCTTCCATGTGGCGACGCGGAGATCGGGGCCGGAGGCGCGAACGAGGATAGCGACATGCTCCGCGTCCAGAGGGTGCCCGTGCCTGCCGCAGTCGATGCGCCATAGATGGTAGTAATGAATCTCGACAACCGAAGCGCCTTCAATTACGTCCTTCGCCGGAAAAACCTGGCCGTAGATGGCGCCATTCTCGGACTTCACCTGAGGAGTGGGGATGCCTGGCTGGAATTCAGCGGGAACATTGGAGCAGTCACCCTGGCCAACAAGAAATCGCGGAGCGAACTGCACGAGCAGAGCCTGTTCCAGTTCGTCGGTCAAGCCGTCCTGGTCGGAATCAATTTGCGCGTGCGCGGGATCGACCTGTGAGGGCACGGGCTGCGGCAGCGCTTGTGCACTTGACCGAGGGATAAGCGTGGCAAGTGAAAGAGCGAGGAGTGCGGACTCGACGAGGCGCAGACTCTTCCTGCGCATTCGGGGCCGAAGATGGGGCTGAGGGGGAATCATTAGAACCGGTCTCATAACCCATCTTTGTCGACTCGCCGGAATCATGGGACCCGCCTTGTTGTTGGGTCCCATACGTGCTCACTATGCGGCAGAGGCATTTATGAGACCGGTTGTAAGCCCTTTCAGGCAAAAGGCCGATGGTTCGCTCATCCTGATGCAAGAGCGAGGTGACTCTGGCCTGCGCGATCGCGGTAGTTCTGTCTTGATTATCGCTCAAACCCTTGATCGGGCATGGTGAGGCGCCGCGGGAGGCGGAAGAGAGGGAACGATGCGTCTGCGATGCGGAGGTTACGGTTTTCGAATATTTATCGTTGCGCATTCGATCCCGTGCTATTTATTGATGGGTGGAGGATTGACATGCGATGGCTCATCACCAACCGGAACATTGAGCCGACTGGCTTCGGCACCGATCAGGGTCAACTTACCTATTGGACACTGAAGCAGCCGGACCTGCCGCTGGACAACATTGCATCGTGGAACTGGCAATCCTTTGACAGCTTCAAGCAGATGCTGATCAGCGTGGCGGATCAGTTTCCGACTCCGTATGGATTGCCGCCGGAGGAGCAGAAGCACATTTGCCTGTTTATTCACGGATACAACACGGATTGGATCTCAGCCATGCACACGTACGGCTCAGTGGCAGAGACGCTGTTCGATGGTTCCAATTCGATGGGCGAGTTGATTTCGTTCGACTGGCCGTCGAAGGGCGCGCTGCTGGGATACCTTCCGGATCGCGCCGAGGCGCGGCAAACAGGCGACGACCTGACTGACGTGCTTTCGGAGCTCTACGATTGGCTGGCGGCAAAACAGCTTGCAACCAAGCAGAACACAGCGAACGCGTGCAAAGCGAAGACCTCAGTGATTGCGCACAGCATGGGCAACTACGCGCTGCAATATGCAATGGAGGCGGCCTGGACGCGGAAGAATCAGCCACTTTTGGTGAGTCTGCTTCAAGAGGTGCTGATGGTGGCTGCCGACGTGGACAACGACATCTTCAAGAGCGGCGAAAACATTTCGGATGGAGACGGAGAGGGTTTGGCCAACATGAGCTACCGCATTACCGCGCTCTACACGGGGCGGGATAATGTGCTGGGCTCGTCGGCGGGGCTGAAGCACTTTGGCAAGCGGCGGCTGGGGCGATCGGGGCTGGACCGGACTTACCCTTTGCCGGATAACGTGTGGGACATCGACTGCTCGACAATTATCGATCCCAACGTCGGCGGGATGGCGATTCACGGCGAGTACTTCAATCCCCAGGAGCAGAAGTGCTATGCGCTGATGAGGGGCGTGCTGGAAGGAAACGACCGCAGCGTTCTGATCGCGAGAGGGCTTGTGCCGGCGTCGATTCCGAAGCAACAGTCGGATATTTCGGCGTAGGAGTCAAGCGCTTGGCTACGACTTCCAGAAGGGGGAGGGGCCGATCCACTGCATTTCATAGCGATTCATGAAATCGGCGGTTGCTGCGAGGGAAGGATGTGCGGCGGCGTCGATGAAGTACTGCTCCATTTTGTCCGCAGGCGTGAAGGCGATGAGCATGTGCGCCGGTGAGCCGGTAGCGGAGAAAGTGTGGGGAATGCGGCGCGGGGCGAGGATGGACTCGCCGGGGCCGAGCCGCAGGCGATGATCGCCGACCTGGAAGCGCACTTCGCCTTCCATCACGTAGAACCATTCTTCCTGAGACAGGTGCAGATGCAGGGCCGGTCCCGTGTTGGGCATGAGATTGGTGTGCTCGATGACGAAGAGGTTACCGGCAGCGTCGGAGGTGACGACTTTGAAGGCGAGCGAACTGAAACCGAGGGAGTGGAGATGGCCGGAGCGGTCCTCGCCGGCGGGGACGGGGTGCAGTGTAGGAGCGGGCGGCGTTTCGGGCGAGCTTTGCGCGAGGACATTATGGAGAGCTGCCGCGGGGATAACCGAAGCGGCGGACTTGAGGAAGGTGCGGCGATGGATGGGCATGGACAGATGATATTGCGGTAGCGGCAAGGCTGCCAGAAAAAATGGCTGCTATAATGACGCGAAGATTCGGCCCCTCTTTCTCCGCCATGTCATTCGTGCGATTTGGTGAATTTGAGCTCAACGAGCAGACGCTGGAGGTCCGCAAGAACGGCGCGCCTGTCCGGATCCAGCAGCAGCCGGCGCGCGTTCTTGCGTTTCTGCTGAATCATCGTGGCGCGCTGGTGACGCGGGAGCAGATCCGGCTGGCCATATGGGGCGAGGACACGTTTGTCGACTTCGAGCAGGGGCTGAACTTTTGCATCCGGCAGATCCGGCTGGCACTGAACGATCAAGCTGAAAGGCCAAGTTATGTGGAGACGCTGCCGCGTCTGGGGTACCGCTTTGTCGGGAAGATGGAAAAAGGCGGAGACGGCGAGGCTGCCGCGGACGAGAAACGACTGCGGATCGCGGTTGTTCCCGTGGAGGAGCTCTCAGGAAAGGAAGGAGATTATTTTGCGGCCGGATTGACAGAGGACATGATCTCCGCGCTCTCGCGCATCGACCCGGCACGGCTGCGGGTGACTTCAGTTCCAAAGCTTGAGAGCGGCGAGGGGATGGCGGCGCATCTCGATCGGCTGCAGAGGGAGATGAACCTGGATTACCTGCTGCGCGGGTCGGTGAGACGGTCGGGAGAAACGCTGCGCATCAGCGCGCAATTGCACGATCTGCGCGACCGAAGCGTGCTTTGGTCGGAGACATACGACCGCAAGGCGAGCGACTTGTTGGCGGTGCAGGAAGAGGTAACGCAGCGCGTGAGCGAGAGCCTGGCGGTGGAACTTTTTCCAAGCGCGACGGTCGGCTCGCGGCGGTATTCAAGGTCATCGGCGGCCTATGACGCCTATTTGAAGGGGCGGTTCTTCTGGCACAAGATGACGACAGAAGCGATCCGGCAGAGCATGGCGTACTTCCGTGAGGCGCTATCGATTGATGCCAGGTTTGCACCCGCATACGCGGGACTGGCGGACTGCTACGCGCAGATGGGATCGATTCGAGTTGGACAGATGAAGCCGCTGGCGGCGCTGGCGCAAGCACATTCGCATCTGCAGCGGGCATTGGATCTGGACGAGACGCTTGCCGAGGCGCACTGCACGCTTGGCCTGATCAAGAGCTGGTACGACTGGGACTGGGATGGCGCCGGGCGGGAGTTCCAGGCGGCGCTGGGACTGGATCCGAGCCAGATTACGCTCTGATTTGGCAATCGCTCTACTTCGACGCGACAGGCAGACACCAGGACGCCATTGGCTCGATGCAACGGGCGCGCGAAATCGAGCCGTTGTCCACAAGTGTCAATCTCTATCTTGGGGTGGCTCAGGGCCACGCTGGGCAGCACGATCTTGCTCTTCGGCAATTGCAACAGAGCATCGAGCTGGATCCGAGCTATTACCGGTCCTACATGTTTTTGGGTAGGGCCCTGAGTAGCCTCGAGCGAAACGATGAAGCCGTGGTGGCATTTGAAAAGGCACTCTCGCTTACGCCTGACAGTCTTGAGTCGCTGGCTTTTTTGGGTGCGGCACTGGCGGCGAAAGGCGAGCGCCAACGATCTCTGGCCATCGTAAAGATGGTGAAGGCCGCGGAGGACAGAACAGAGCCTGCGGTTCTGATCGCCACGATCTACGCCAGGCTGCAACTTTCCAAGGAGATGTATGAGTGGCTGGAGCGCGGGGTGGCGCAGAAGTCGACGCCGATATATATTGCGGTCCTCAACCATGAATTCCGTCCATACCGGACGGACGCACGCTTTCACAAATTCCTCGCGTCGATCGGTTTGTCGCACCTGGCGCGCAACTAAGCGGCCGGAACGATGTTCTGGTTGAAGTGGAAGAAGTTGCTGGGGTCGTACTTTTTCTTGAGGTCAGCGAGGCGAGCGTAGTTTGCCCCGTACGAAGCTTTGACCGCTGACGGTCCTTCTTCTCCAAGGTAGTTCACATAGGCATCCGAGGCTCCGAAGGCGTTCAAGGCTGCAGCGAAGCCTTGCGCCCAGGTGATGCATTTCTCGGCCATCGATGGGTCAGTCCAAGCGGGCATGATGTTGATGCTGTAATGCACGCGTCTGAGACCGAAGGCGGTTTGCTCGACGGGCACGCGGCTGGCGGCGCCGTGCATGTGCTCGAGGACGACTTGAGTTTGCTCGCTGGGCATCTGCTCTGTGTGATCGAGGATGGTGCGAAGGGCATCGTCAGTGAGTTCGCGCAGGAAGGGGCACTTGAAGTAGTAGTGTGCGCCTGCAGGAGCCGTAAAGTCGAGCATGGTTTGAAGCTCGGTGTATTTCTTTTCGCCGATCATGTCGGCGGCGGGCGGCGAGGCAAGGTAGAACTGTTTGCACTCGGCGGCGCGGTTGCCGTTCGATCCACCGTGACAAAGAGCAATTGCCGCCATGGGGTGGCCATGCCCGGTGAGGAGTGCGGCGTAGGCGGTGAGCTCATCGGGAGCGTGGGAAGTGAGGTCTCGATATTGCCGCAGCAGGTCAAAGGCAACGGGGCGCGGATACAGCACGATCCCACCATGGACGGAAGCGAGCTCGTGAAGACGAAACTCGAGCGCGGTGACGATGCCGAAGTTGCCGCCGCCGCCGCGAATCGCCCAGAAGAGGTCTTCGCTCTGCGTCGCGCTGACGGAGAGGTGATTGCCTTCGGCGCTGACGAGATCGGCGGAGACGACATTGTCGCAACTGAGGCCGTGCTTGCCCATGAGCCAGCCGATGCCGCCACCGAGCGTAAGGCCGCAGACGCCGGTGGAGGAGATGACGCCGCCCGTGGTGGCGAGGCCAAATTTCTCACTTTCGCGATCGAATTCTCCCCAGGTGGCGCCGCCTTGAGCCAGTGCGGTTTGCAGGCCGGGATTGACCTGGACTTCTCGCATCAGCGAGAGGTCGATCATCATGACGCCGTCCGCCACAGACTTTCCGGCGACGCTGTGGCCGCCGCCGCGGACTGAAACCGCGAGGCCATGTTCGCGAGCGAAGCGAACGGTTTGAATCACGTCGGCGATTCCGGTGGGGCGAACGATGACGGACGGCTTGCGGTCGATCATGCCGTTCCAGATCTTGCGCGCGGTGGTGTAGTCCGCGTCGTTCGTGGTCAGGACTGGACTGCTGAGGATTCGGCGCAGCCCGGCAAGTTGGTCAGTTGAGAGGCCTTCCATCTGCTCTTTCATGTTGAAGAGACTACCAAAATACGGCGTGAATCGAGATGAGTTTTGGATGAGTTGGGTGAGCTGCTGAACTCAGGTGCAACTCATCTCCGGCTCATTGAGTCCGGGGCGAAGGTGGGGCAGACTCCCTTCATCACGCGGCGCGAACGGGTCGAGGCGCCAAACCGATGAGGAGAATGTCGCATGAAAAAGAGAATGATTGCTATCGCCGGGCTGGCCGTGCTCGCCACGCTCTCAGCCTCAGCCCAAGACATCAAAACCAATCCGATGAGGGTGCCGTTCGCATTCATTGCGGGAAACAAGAGCATGCCTGCCGGTGAGTACTGCGCCCAGATCAGCCCGTCCACGGGATGGCTTCTGCTGCTCGGCCCGACCGGCGCCGTGGCATCCGTGGAGGCCATGCGCGACGGCGATGCGGACGGACTTGACTCTCTTCGATTCCGGCGTGTGGGTGATACCTGGTTCCTAGAGCAAGTCAAGGTCCAGGGTTTTGTAGAGACGCTAGCTCCGAACAAGTTGGAGCGGCGGGAGTTGGCCAAGCTCAATCACCCGGGCCAGCAGACGCTGATCGCATCCAATGCACCCGCCCACTAAGCGTGCGAACCCATTCACCTGACGCGGGAATTGCTATGAAGAATCTCCCATGTCAAGCGATTGGCGCGACGGAGGCGAGGGCCGACCAGTTGAGTCATGGGCGAAGACGCTGCAGGCTCGTTTCCTCAATTGGCGCAATCGAATTGCGCACAGCGGCCGGTTCAATCGGCCAGTGACTTCACCCATCTCTCGATAAGGAGAGCCATTTATATGCGCAGGATGATGCTCACGGATCTAGTTCTGCTCGCTCCGTGCGTTCCCTTCGGCGCCGTCATCCCCATTCTGACGGTGAACAGCGCACCAATCGCTCCCACCTAGGTGCAGGCTTTCGAGGACGCTGCGCCTGCAACTCTTCACGGTTTCAACAGCCGGCGCTCATTGCGGCGCCGAATCGAAAAAAGGAGGAATTCTTATGAAACGCACCATGACTCTGGCAGTGGTTGCCCTCTGCCTTTTGATCGTTCCAGTCAGCGCCAACGCGGCCTGCGGCAGCTTCGGCGCGGCGGGCTTGAAGAACTCGATCAAGCTTCCCATCCTGACGCAGGCCGAATTGGGCTTCCCCGTACCCATCGTGGGAGCTAACCCAGGGATCGTTGGCTTGTGGCATGTGATCTATACCAACAGCGCCGACCAATCGACGTTCAACGACACCTTTGACACATGGCACAGCGACGGCACGGAGTTTGAAAGCGCGTTTCTGGCGCCGGCCGGCGGCAACGTGTGCGTAGGAGTGTGGAAGCAAACGGGCCTGCGGAGCGTCTCTCTTCATCACGTCGGCTGGCTCTTCAATCCAAGCACTCCAACGGCAACGGCCACTAACACTTTCACTCTGGATGAGGAGATTAACGTCTCCGCAGACGGGATGTCCTACAGCGGATCGTTCACGTTCAAAGTATGGGAACTGAATGGAAGCCCCACACCAGTGGAAGTGACAGGCACGATTGCCGCAACGCGGATTACAACAAATTGACGGGCGGTCCTCCCCCAATCGATGCGGTCACCGGCAGTGGCAAGTCAGTCTTTGCATGCCGGTGAACGCCCCGATAACGAAGACATGCTATCTCGGCATTTGGGGGCAGGCTAGTTTGCTGTAGAGAGGATGCGGGCGACGAGATCGTAGTCGTGGCTCTCGGTGATCTGGGCGCGGTAGAAGCGGCCGGGTTCGAGATCGTCGAGCGGGCCGAAGTCGTTGACGTAGACTTTGCCGTCGATTTCGGGGGCGTGAAACTCGGTGCGGCCCTCCCAGAGGAGCGGAGTTTCGGCGCTGGGGCCTTCGGCGAGGAGGGTCAGCTCGCGGCCGACCCAGTTTCGCTTCGCGCGGCGCGAGATGGATTGTTGTAGCTTCATCAGACGGCGGCGGCGCGACTCGATGGTGCGCCGCGGAAGCTGCCCGTCGAGCGACCAGGCCGCGGAACCTTCTTCATGCGAGTAAGAGAAGACGCCGAGCCAGTCGAATTTCGCCTCGCCGATGAACTCCTCCAAAAGCTCAAAGTCGCGGAGCGACTCGCCAGGAAATCCGACAATAAAAGAGGTGCGGAGGGCGATGCCGGGGACGGCGGCGCGGACCTTGGAGAGTGTCTTGAGAAAGATGTCTGCGGATGCGCCGCGCTTCATGCGCTTGAGCACATCGGGAGACGCGTGCTGAAGCGGCAGGTCGAGATATTTGCAGATGTTCGAGTGGCGCGCGATCGTGTCAAGGAGTTTCGAAGTGATGCGGTTGGGATAAGCGTAGAGAAAGCGGAGCCACTGGAGGTTCGGAATGCGGGCCAGCGTGTCGAGGAGGGTGGCGAGGCCGTCGCGGAGGCCGAGGTCTTCGCCGTAGCAGGTTGTGTCCTGGCCGATGAGGGTGATTTCGCTTGCTCCGCGGGCGACGAGTTGCTCGGCTTCAGCAACGACGGACTCGAAGCGGCGGGAACGGAATTTGCCGCGCAGGTTGGGGATGACGCAGAAGGTGCAAGGGTGGTCGCAGCCCTCGGCGATTTTAATGTAGGCGGAGGCGCGGGGTGTGGAGAGGAGACGCGGGGTGGTGTCGTCGTAGAGATAGGTGGGCAGCGTGGAGGATGCGCCGGCCCAGGCGTCACGAAGGAAGCGGCCTGAGCGCTCGCGGGCGTCGCCCTCTTTTCTTGAGGAGTGAGATGATTCGGAAGATTTGTGCGTGCCGGATCGGGCTTCTTTGCCGGGACGGATTTTCGCGTGCGTGCTGGTGAGGATGGTGAAGGGTGAGGGCGGGATCGACGCGTTCCCAGGTCCCAGAATCGGGACCTGGGGCACCCTGGCTTCGAGGCCGGCGGCTTCGAGAATGGATTCGAGCTCGCCGGTGCCGACGACGGCGTCGACTTCAGGGATGTTCTTGCGGATCTCGTCGCGATAGCGCTCGACGAGGCAGCCGGCGACGATAAGTTTTTTTGCGCGGCCGTGGGTTTTGTGGCGGGCCATCTCGAGGATGGTGTCAACCGACTCCTGCCTGGCGGTATCGATGAAGGAGCAGGTGTTGACGACGAGGATCTCGGCGTCTTCAGGGCGGGCGGTGAGGCGTGCGCCGGCGCGGTCGAGAAGGCCCATCATGACCTCGGAGTCGACGAGGTTCTTGGGGCAGCCGAGAGAGACGAAACCGACGGTGGGGGAAGGTTTGGGCACAGTTCTATTTTAGTGGACAGTGAACAGCGAACAGGGGAACAGGGATCAGGGACTATGGACTAGGGACGTAGGGACTTTGCGAGAGGATGCTCAACTGTCTTTGCGGTAGAGGAGGTCGCGCATGGCGCGGCGGCGGGCGGCGTTGACTTCGAGTTCGGCGCGGCGCTCGGCATAGTCGGTGGAGCGGCGGGGTTGGAGCTCGGCGGTTTCTTCGTGCTCGCTGCAGGAGGGGCAGCGATTGGCGAAGCCGGGCTTATCGGGGCGAAGCTCGAATTCCTCGTGACAAATGACGCAAGTTTTGATCGGGAAGGGCATGCGGGAATATGTTAGCGAAAGTTGGCTGTGGAAATCGAGAGGCAGCGGAGATGGCGGCGTGGGCCAGGTAGCGAGGGAGCAAGGGAAGAAGGAAAAGGGGGAGCAAGCCCCGCCGCCGAAATCGAGCGCCGCATACAAATTCTGTGGTGAAGCGGGCACTCTAGGGTATATTCTCTCGTGACCGGGCGGGCAAGATGGGGTCCCCCAGTTCGGGAAGCCGGAAACCGAACGAGCAAGCGCAAAACAAGCAAAGAAAAACAACCAGGGAAAGAATGGAGGGAACCGATGAGAGTTCGCGAAGCAGTGTCGATATTCACCGGTGTTGCCATGGTGGGGCTGGCGGCGGCCGCGGTGGGCGCGCCGACCTCGGGCGCATCCGGTGACGATCCCGATGTGGTTGAGGTGCGCAACTATGTGCTGACGCTGGACAAGGCTGAGAAGACGGCCACGGCCATGCAGAGCATCAACCAGTTGGTTGCAGCGAATCCCAGCCTGAATGCAGCGCTCGATGCCGGGAGCGCCACCACGGGCAAGAAGCCGATTACTCAGCAGGCACAGGACATCGACGCGCAATATCCGCAGATCGCCACGATCATTCATGCCAACGGGCTGGAGACGCGAGAGTTCATCGTGATCACGGGCGCAATCATCAACGACGTGGGGTTTGTGGGGATGAAGATGCAGGGCATGATCTCTTCGTACCCGCCGAACTCAATTACTCCGGCAAACGCGGCGTTTGTGGAGGCGAACTGGGCCGCGTTCCAGGCGATCGCCGCGAAGATGACGCCGCCGAATACGAATTAGCGGGAGGGAGATATGAGATCTGATTTGAGATGGACTTTGTTCAGCGGAATCGGAGCGCTTGTGTTGCTGGCGATGGCGCTGGCCGTGGGAGCACAGACGAGCCAGAACCTGGTGATCAACGGCGACTTCGAAAACGGCAACACCGGTTTTAACACGGGATACTCAATCGGCGATGTTGCGAATCCAGGCGGTTACGCAATCGGCACCAACCCGTCGACGGCGCCCGGAGCCTTTGGGGATTGGTGTAACTGCGGCGACCATACGTCGGGGACGGGAAAGATGATGATCGTGAATGGGGCCACTGACGCGACTTTGCCGGTTTGGGAGGAGACTGTAGCCGTGACGCCGTCGACGGAATACACGTTCTCCTACTGGGGAGCCGAGGTGGATCACGACAGTTCGTCGCTGCCGCATCTGGCGCTGAAGATCAACGGCGCCGTGATTGGAAGCAGTACCTTTCCGGAGTACCCGCCCGACAACGGGGGCCACTGGCAAAACTACAAGTTCACGTGGAAATCGGGTTCGAGTAAAAGCGCGGACCTGGCGCTTTACGACTTGAACACCGATGCGTCCTGGAATGATTTCGCGCTCGACGACATCAGTTTCAGCGCTGTCCCAGGCGTCGCCGGCGGGCATTGAGAACTTCTTCGCTGAAGTGTTCAATTCCGCTGTAGATCGTTCCAACGCAGCGCGACACCCTGACTCCGGCTTCGCCTCCAGTTCAGGCGAAGGAGCGGCGAGGCGACCAAGCAGGCGATGGCCACGGCTCGGGCCGAAGTTACACGCGGACCACTTTGATGGATGGCCGCTACTTCGTGGCGAGTTGCCGGAGGACGTACTGCAGGATGCCGCCGTGCTCGTAGTACTCGATCTCCTGCGGCGTGTCGATGCGGATGCGGGCTTCGAAGGATTTCTTCTTGCCGTCAGCGGGCGTTGCAACCACGCCTACGGTACGACCGTGGGCGAACTTCGCGTCAAGGCGCTCGCGGAAGCCGAGAATCTCGTAGGTCTCTTCGCCGGTGAGGCCGAGCGACTCGGCGCTCTTACCGGCTTCGAACTGCAGCGGCAGAATACCCATGCCGACAAGGTTGGAGCGGTGAATGCGCTCGAAGCTTTCGGCAATGACGGCGCGCACGCCGAGCAGGCGCGGGCCCTTGGCGGCCCAGTCACGCGACGAGCCGGAGCCGTATTCTTTTCCGGCCAGGATGATGAGCGGCGTGCCGCGATCGGCGTACTTGACGCTGGCGTCGAAGATGGACATCTGCTCGCCATCCGGTAAAAGCCGCGTGACGCCGCCTTCAGTGCCGGGGGCGAGCTTGTTGCGCAGGCGCACGTTGGCGAAGGTGCCGCGCACCATGACTTCGTGATTGCCGCGGCGCGAACCGTAGGAGTTGAAGTCCGCGGGTTTCACGCCGTGCTCGGTGAGGTATTTTCCGGCGGGGCCGTTGGCCTTGATAGAGCCCGCGGGTGAAATATGGTCGGTCGTCACCGAGTCGCCCAGCACGGCGAGAACGCGCGCGCCGGTAATGTCGGTGATGGGCGCGGGGGTCATGGTCATTCCGTCGAAGTAGGGTGCCTTGCGGATGTAGGTCGAGTCCGGCTCCCACTGGTAGACCTTGCCGGTGGGGAAGCTGAGGCCCTGCCAACTAGCGTCGCCGTCGGTCACGGTGGCGTATTCCTTGCGGAAGCCTTCGCTGGAGACGGCGCGCTCGATGGCGGCGGAGACCTCGGCTTGGGTGGGCCAGATGTCGCGCAGGTAGACGGGCTTGCCGGAAGGATCGTTGCCGAGCGGGTCGGCATCGAAGTTGTGGCCGATGCGGCCGGCGAGCGCGTAGGCGACGACGAGCGGCGGGGACATCAAATAATTTGCGCGGACGTCGACGTTGACGCGGCCCTCGAAGTTACGGTTGCCGCTGAGTACGCTGACGGCGACGAGGCCGTGTTCTTCAATCGACTTTGACACGTCGGAGGGCAGCGGCCCGCTGTTGCCGATACAGGTGGTGCAGCCGTAGCCGACGACGTTGAAGCGCAGCTTATCGAGATAGGGCAGAAGGCCGGCTTTTTCGTAGTAATCGGTGACAACGCGCGAGCCGGGAGCAAGCGAGGTCTTGACCCACGGCGGAACGGTGAGGCCTTTCTCGACGGCTTTCTTGGCGAGCAGACCGGCGGCAATCATCACGGATGGGTTCGACGTGTTGGTGCAACTGGTGATGGCGGCGATGACGACGGAGCCGTGATCGAGATACTTGTCGGGATCGACGTTGAACCGGGCCTTGACTGTGCTCGCGGCGATGGGCGGGGCAGCGGAAGAAGTGTCAGGGCCTTCGTTGTCTTCAGCTGCGACGGCAGTGTCGGTGACGGTGTCTCGCAGCCATGCGGCTGCGGTGCGGGAGCCGAGCGGCTTGGCGGTTGGCGCGAGGAGCGATGGCAGTTGCTGGGCGAAGCTCGAGGCCACGTCTTTCAGCAGCACGCGGTCCTGCGGGCGGCGCGGCCCGGCGACGCTGGGTTCGACGTCTCCGAGGTTGAGCTCGAGGGTTTGCGAATACTCGGCCTCGGGCGCGCCGGCGGTGTGGAAGAGGCCCTGCTCCTTGTAATAGGCTTCGACGAGCGCGATTTGATCTTCGCTGCGGCCGGTGAGGCGCAGGTAGCGGAGGGTTTCGGCATCGACGGGGAAGATGCCGCAGGTAGCGCCGTATTCGGGCGCCATGTTGCCGATGGTGGCGCGGTCGGCGAGCGGAAGCTCCGTGATTCCGGAGCCGTAGAACTCAACGAATTTGCCGACGACGCCGAGCTTGCGCAGCGCCTGCGTGACGGTAAGGACGAGGTCGGTGGCCGTGGCGCCTTCGCGCAGTTTGCCGGTGAGCTTGTAGCCGACGACCTGCGGGATGAGCATGGAGACAGGCTGGCCGAGCATTGCCGCTTCAGCCTCAATGCCACCGACGCCCCAGCCGAGCACGCCGAGGCCGTTGATCATGGTGGTGTGCGAGTCGGTGCCGACGAGCGTGTCGGGATATGCATAAAGCTCGCCGTCGATTTCCGTTGTGAAAACGACGCGGGCAAGATATTCGAGATTCACCTGGTGGCAGATGCCCATGCCGGGCGGGACGCAGGAGAAGTTGCGAAACGCGGACTGGCCCCACTTGAGGAAAGCGTAGCGCTCGCGATTGCGCTGAAACTCGAGGAGCGAATTAGCTTCGTAGGCTGCGGGCGTGCCGTATTCGTCCACCTGGACGGAGTGGTCGATGACGAGCTCGGCGGGCGCGAGGGGATTGACGCGCTCGGGATCGCCGCCGAGGGTCTTGATGGCGTCGCGCATGGCGGCGAGATCGACGACGGCGGGGACGCCGGTGAAGTCCTGCATGAGGACGCGGGCGGGCATGTAGGCGATTTCGCGGCTGGGCTCGGCTTTCGCGTCCCAGCGGGCGAGGAATTCAATGTCGGCGGCGGTGACATTGACTCCGTCTTCGCGGCGCAGAAGATTTTCAAGCAGGATTTTGAGGCTGAAGGGAAGGCGCGCGAGATTGAAGCCGCGAGCGGTGAGGACGGGGAGGCGATAGATGGTGTAGGAGCGGCTGCCGGAGGTGAGCACGGCGCGGCTATTGAAGCTGTTCATCGGTAGATCCTCTCGGCGGAGCTGGCGGTGTTTGAAAACGAGCGGAGTTAGCGGAGTTAGCGGAGCTAGGTGGCCGGCACTGGAGAATCGGACGCGGCAAAAAACTCATCGGGAATAGATTACCCAGCGCGTGCGGCTAGCGTCCACGGTCGGGGCGGCCGCGGCGAAAGCGCCTGAGGAAGGGCGAGCCGGCAATGGTGAGACGGCGGCGCATGGGCTACGCAATCATCTTAGCGTGGATGCGAGTCTGAATAGAAGAGTCTTGCGTGCCGATTGGGTGGACGCCAAAGTTCGGAGCGTGAAGCAATCCGCCCGAGCATCGTTGACAAGCATTACCGCGGCTCCATGTTGTAGAGGAAGTAGGCGCGGAGCTCGAGGTAGGGGCCGTGGAAGTCCCGAGGCAGATTGGGATAGCTGGAGCCGGAGATTGCGCCCCATGCCGCGCGGTCAAGGCCGGTGTCGCCGGAGCGGCCGTCGAGTTGCATATCGGTAACCTGGCCGTTAGGCAGAACCTTGAAGTGAATGACCACAACACCGGACTTGAGGATCGGCGGGTTGACCTCGTCGGGGATGAGCGGGTCCCAGGTCATTTGCGTAATGTAGTGCCAGCGCGCGAGCCAGGAGCTGAAGTCAACGCCCTGTGTGTCGGAAAGAACCTGGACGCCGCCAGTGCCAGCGCCTGGGTGCATCTGCAATCCGCCTGAAGGCACATCGCCGTAACTTCGCTGACCGCCATGCATGGCGTTCTGCATGTCTTGCTTGAGCTGATCGGCGGGATTGCCAGGGCCCATGGCGAAGTTGGGCTTGGCCGGAACGGCTGCAGGACGCGGCGCTTCAACCTGTGACTGCGGATTGGGCGGAATCGGCTGCGAGGGCTGCGGCTTCGACTCCTCCGGAGCCTGTTGCTGTGCGGGAGGAGGCGGCGTGGGCGGCGCTACCTTCTGGATGTCCTCAAGCGTCTTCTTGTCGATGAGTGGGTGATTGAGCGGCTTGGGGACGATCTTGGGCCGCGCTTCGCGCAGGGCGTCGGGCGGCAGGTCCAGGTAGGCGAGGTCTTTGCGCTGATTGATCGCGTCGAAGGGGTCAACGACTTTGGGCACCTTGAAGATGTAGGTCGGAATCCAGGTGATGGCGGAGAAGAACAAGATGTGGATGAGAAGCGCGAGCCAGAAGCCTTCGCGCAGGCGCGACCAGCGCCGCTCGTCCTCGAGCTCGCCGATCATCTCCAGCAATTCGTGGGTGTCGTAGTCGACCCAGCGCGAGCCGCGGAGGCCGCGTGAATCGGATGGCGAAGTCTCCAGCGGACCCTTGGGGTTCAAGGGCAGTCCGAGAAACCCGCCGGGGGCCGGTGTCTCCGGCACGGAGCTCTCCGTTTGCGGGCTCCGCTCAATGGACGCCCCGGGGGATCCCTTGGGCTCGTTCACTTCGGCTGGCGCTGGGCTGATCGGCATTCTGGGTTCAGGAACGTCTGAAGGGACACACAAATCCCTCGCTCCTCGTCTGAGTCCTTCCTGTCTATTCTCTCATCCCTGATTAAGACTTGCGCAGTAGCTTGCCTCGTACAATGGTACTTATTGAATTGACGCAAGTTGAGCCGGAAGGGGACAGCGTTTGAAGCAGTTTTTTGCGCACATTGTGGCGGAATGGAAGCTGGTGCTTCTGCCGGCGCTGATGAAGTGGGGGATCCTGGGAGTGGGCGCGATTGCCGTGCTGGACTCCTCGAGCATTCCCGTGCCCATGGACGCAATTCTGGCGCTCTATGTGTGGAACGACAAACGCCACTTCTGGGTCTATTGCCTGATGGCGGCAGCGGGCTCGGCGCTCGGCGGTCTGTTGCCCTACGGGCTGGGCCGAGCCGGGGGCGAGCTGTTCCTGCTCAAGCGGGTAAATCGGGCGAAGTTCGAGCAAATGCGCGATCGCTTCCAGCGGCAGGAGTTCCTGGCGGTGATGATTCCCTCGATGATGCCTCCTCCGGCGCCGTGGAAGATGTTCATCTTCGCTTCTGGCGTCTTCGAGATGCGTGTGCCCGATTTTCTGCTGGCCGTGTTTGTGGGGAGAATGTTGCGCTGGTTGGCGCTGTCATTGCTGGTGCTCAAGCTGGGTCCGGGCGCAGTGGACCTGGTGGCGCGCCACGCGCTGCTGACGGTTTTGGTTGTAGGCGCGCTGGCGGTGATTGGCTTTGCGTGGTGGTGGATGCGGAAAAAGCGCGGCGGGAAAGTGCTGGAGAGGTAAGACGTGGCGGCTGGTCTGCACTTCGAATCGGCACAAAAGTGAGAGGACCCAGGTCTCCCGTATGGGACCTGAGAGAGGAAACTGTCTATTTGCCGGTTAGCGCTTCCGCCGCCGGCGCCGGGTTGATCCGCCGCACCAGCGCGGGCACGCCGAGGGCCACGCCGAGGACGATTGCGGTCGAGACGAGGTCGTTGCGATAGAAGGGCACGCCGGCCAGGTAGCAGGCTCCCAGCCCGGCGAGGGTGCGCGGATAGCCGTTGAAGCCGCTGGCCCAGACGCCATAGTTCGAAACGAGGAAGAAGCCGGTGGGTCCCAGGAGCGCGCCTGCAGCGCCGCGGGCAAAGGTCGTCTGCTTGCGCAGCAGGATGGACCCCAGCGCCATGGCCGCCAGGTACCACACCCAGGTGATCACGTAGCTCTGCCAGCGAAAGCTGTAGTGGTAGACGACGATGGTGAGGAAGCCATCGGTGGCCATGAGAGCGGCGAGGGGAACAAGCATCTCGCGCCAGGGACGCCGCGCGCCGAAGTATAAGAGGCCGCCGGTGACAGCGGTAAAGTTCCACCACCCGGCATGGGGCAGCACGCGCGACAACACAGCAACCAGCAGCAGCAGATAAGCAACCATGACCACCTCAGCGAAATGAGGACGGGAAATCCCGACCGTGAAACGACGATCCCGCGAATTGAGGGACTGCATCTATTCTGCGGTCCACGGGCCGTGCGGTCAACCCAAAGTGTTCCACGTGGCGAACAAAATTTTCGGCGGGAACAAATCTTCTATCGTTGTTCGCGGCCGTTCATGGCCTCGCCGGCGTCGTCACGGCCGTCGACGATGTAGACCCAGGCGGCGAGGGGCGAGCGCGCGGAGGCGCTGCGGGTTCCGATGAACGCGTAGTCGAAGCGCAGATCGGTGAATTCGACGGTCGTCCAGGTGCGATTCGGAGCTAGTTGCGGAGGGTCGAGGCCCGGCACCGGACCCGGAATCCGCTCGGGGCCGACGTCGCGCACGACAGCCCACGTCCCCCAGTCGAGATACACCTGGCCCAGCGGCGTGCGTTTGGCTGCTTCCACGGCAAGCGTGTCGGCCGGCTTGTAGAGCACGTCGGCGTGCGGGTCACTGTCAATCGAGCCGGTCCACGCGTTGATCTCGGCGGTCTGATAAAAATCGGGCGTCTCGAGGATCGCGTGCCAGTGGAAAGGATTCACCGGGTAAGGCTCGGCGGACCTGCGCGTCACCGGCTCGGAGGCGACATTCGTGTTGTCGATCATGGCCAGAGCCTGCGTGTGCTCGGCCCAGCGCACGCAGCCCAGAGCCAACATTCCGGCGAGAGCGAAAATGGCCCAGCCCTGACCTGGGAACGGCTTGCGGCGCGCGCCGATTTCGCGATCGGCAAGACCCAGTATCCAGGGAATGGCGAACGCCAGAAAGAACAGCCCCCACAAGATCGGCTCGGCAATGAACATAAAGCTGCCGGCATACCAGCGAGCATTCAATGGGAAGAACGGCCGCACGCCGTAGTTGTTGGTCCAGTCGAGCAGGAGATGGCTGAGCGCAGCGACGCAGGCGGTGAGATAGAGCCAGCCCCAGCGGATGGGCTGCGCGGCGGGCGCCGTGGGCGCTTTTGAGTATTGGACGAGAGCATCACCCTGGGAAGAAACCGTCGCGACGCGGCGGCGACGCCGCATGCGCCAGAGATGGAACAGCGCCACAGCGCCGACCACGACGCCAGCCACCACGGGGACGGCCCAGAAGGTATGCGTGATGCCGCGATGGTGCTTGAGCTCGTCAACCGGCCCGCCGAATCCCCAGAAGATATCGAGGTCGGCAGCCTCGGCGGCCAGCACCGCAACGAGCGTTGCGTAGGCCGTCTTGCGATTGAATCCGGCGCGGCCCAAACAAGCGCCGGTAAGAAAATGAGTGACCGGTTCCATGAGTGCGTGGGTTCCAGAGCCTGTTATTAATTTTCCCACGGGCGGCGCTGGGAGCCAATTTTTCTCAGTTCAAGGAGCGAGGAGCGACGAATATGGAGTATCTTCGAGCGACGAGCGACGATGAAATGGGGAAAACTGGCCCCAGCCCGTTGGGTTGCGGCGCAAATCCGGCCATACTTCGTTGTCATCCTCGGCTGTGGACCCGCCACAGCCTTCGGATTCCGCCTCGTCTGGCCGGATTTTCGTCCGCAACGCCGCCCCGCGCGAAAGTTAATAACAGGCTCTAGGCCCACTCTCCCTTGCGCATGAGCGGTTCGGTAACGCCAGTTGCGGTAATGCCGTCAATGTCGAGCTGAGCTGAGCCGATCATCCAGTCAACGTGAATGAGGCTTGTGTTGGCGCCTTTGGCGGCGAGTTCTTCGGGCGAGAGCTTTTCTCCATTGCGCAGGCACGATGAATAGGACTGGCCGAGCGCGATGTGCGAGGCGGCATTTTCGTCGAAGAGGGTGTGGAAGAAGACAAGGCCGCTCTGCGCGATGGGAGAGGAATGGGGAACGAGCGCCACTTCGCCCAGGCGGCGCGCGCCATCGTCGGTGTCAATGAGCTTTTGGAGCACTTCCTGACCTCGCGTGGCGCGGGCCTCCACGACGCGGCCGTGCTCAAAGCGGACCTGGATGCCCTCAATCATTGTCCCCTGATGCGACAACGGTTTTGATGCGGTGACGATGCCGTCGGCGCGGTCCTTGTGCGGAGTGGTGAAGACTTCCTCCGTAGGCATATTGGGGATGCAGTAGTTGCCGTTGCCCGCGGTGGTGCCGCCGCCGAGCCATTCGTGATCGTCGGCCAGGCCGAGAAGAAAATCCACGCCGGGACCGCGATACTGCAGGGCCGAATAGCGCTTTTCATTGAGGATTGCGGCGCGTTTGTGTAGCTCCGCGTCGTGAGCCTTCCAGGCGCTGACTGGATCGGGCGTGTTGATGCGCGTAGTGGCGAAGATCGCCGCCCAGAGCTTGGCCAGGGCTTCATCCGGCGCGGCGCTCGGGAACATGACCGCGGCCCACGCCGGAGTGGCCCCGGCAACAATGGTCCAGTTGATCTGGTGGCGCGTGATGAGTTCGAGGGCCGGGCGATAGGCTTGCGAGAGGGCGCGATTGGCGCGGCCGACCTTATCGGGATCCTCATTGGAGAGCAGATTCGGGTTGGCCCCGGCGATGGCGAGGCGCGCGGAGCCGCTTTTGAAGGCCTCGGCCATTCCGTCGTAGAGCCACTTGGCAGCGCGGTCGAAGCTCGCGTCGGGAGCGAAGCGATAGCGCAGCAGCGTGGACTCATCGTCGCTGAGAAGCGTGGTGACGAGCGAGGCGCCGGCGCGATAAGCCTGCTCCGTGATGCGGCGCGCCAGCGGCAGCGAGTCAACGGACGCGGTCATCACGAGCTCCTGTCCGGACTTGAGGCCGAGGCCGACGTTTACGGCAACGGATGCGAGTTGATCGAGACTTTCGGAATGCGTACGGGAGTCAAGGGCGGTTGCGGTGGGTGGCATTGCTTGTCGATTCTCCGGGAAAACAACCTTTGATGCCGGCCAGAGGTTCTCTGATCCGCGTATCGGAGGGCTTGTGGCTCTATTTTAGGGGTTGATGCCGGATGGTGCGCCTGTTCGCAGCAAACGTTCCATTGGCCTACAATCGACGGTGGTTAATTTGGCCATTTGAGAGGCACATTCTGTCATGATGCATTTGCAAAGGAATTTGAGGAAGAGGAGAGTTTTAGCCACAGCAATCTTTGTAGTTTTGGGAGTTGCCGCCACGAGAACCTGCGGCGCCCAAACCCAGAAACCGGCCAGCAGCTTCGGACCGAGCAATCCGTTTTATGCGCCCAGCACGCGGCCCTTTCAGGCGCCGGCCTTCGACAAGATCAAGGACAGCGACTACGAGCCGGCGATTGACGCGGGCATGGCGCAGCAGCTGATTGAGGTTGAGGCGATTGCGAATAATCCCGCGCCGCCGACTTTTGAAAACACTTTTGTGGCGTTGGAGCGCTCGGGCCAGTTGTACGACCGGGCGTGGAATGCGTTCAACTGCGTCACGCAAGCGAATACCGATCCGGAACTCGAAAAGGTGCAGGACTACGAGGCGCCGCGCACTGCCGCGCACCAGGACGCGATTGACCTGAACACAAAACTCTTTGCGCGCATTAAGACAATTTATGACGAGCGCGCGTCGCTCTCGCTCGATGCGGAATCGCTGCGACTGGTGGAGTACCAATACCAGCAATTTGTGAAGGCCGGCGCGAATCTGTCGGATTCCGACAAAGAGAAACT
The DNA here is from genome assembly GCA_049517515.1 of Occallatibacter sp. Lineage (GTDB taxonomy): Bacteria > Acidobacteriota > Terriglobia > Terriglobales > Acidobacteriaceae > Telmatobacter. Next base: position 8,066 of record JBEKSA010000012.1, on the reverse strand, counting down.
CAAAAAGCTCGACGAAGAGGAATCGACGCTCGAGAACACGTTCATGACCAAGCTGCTGGACGCGACCACTGCGGGCGCATACTCGACGACGGACCCCTCGACGCTGGCCGGGCTGAGCGCAGGGCAGAAGGCTGCGGCAGCAGAGGAAGCGAATGCGCACAAACAGCAAGGCTGGCTGCTGCCGCTGCAGAACACCACGCAGCAACCCGATTTGGCCTTCCTGAGCGACCGCGCCGCGCGCCACGAGATCTTTGAGCACTCCTGGAACCGGGCTGAGCGCGGAGACGCGAACGACACGCGCACGACGCTTGCGCGGCTGGCGCAGCTTCGCGCGGAGAAGGCCGCGCTGCTGGGCTACCCGAATTACGCCGCGTGGAACCTGACCGACCAGATGGCCAAGACTCCGGAAGCAGCGATTCGATTCCTTGATGCGCTGGTTCCGGCCGCGACAGCAAAGGCGGCGAGCGAGGCAAAAGAAATTCAGGCGCTGGGCGATTATCCCAACGGAGGGGCCGCGCCTGATCCGGCGGACTGGGAGTTCTATGCCGAGCAAGTGCGCAAGGCCAAATTCGATTATGACCAGGCGCAGGTGAAGCCCTACTTCGAGCTGAACAACGTGTTGGAGAAAGGCGTCTTTTACGCGGCGAACGAGCTATACGGTTTGACCTTCAAGGAGCGCAAGGACCTTCCTGTGTGGCAGCCGGACGTGCGCGTGTTTGAGGTCTTTGAAGCCGATGGCACGCCGCTGGCGCTGTGGTATTGCGACTACTTCAAGCGCGACAACAAGAACGGCGGGGCGTGGGAAGACTCGCTGGTGGGCCAATCGAAGCTGCTGGGCACGCTGCCCGTGGTATACAACGTGGCCAACTTCGAGAAGCCGGCCCCGGGCGAGCCGGCGCTGCTCAGCTTCGACGATGTAACCACGATGTTCCACGAGTTTGGCCACGCGCTGCACGCCATGTTCGCCAACACTGTGTATCCGAGCTTGTCAGGCACGGCGGTTCCGCGCGACTTCGTCGAGTTTCCCTCGCAATTCAACGAGCATTGGGCCAGCTATCCTGCGGTATTCGCGCACTTCGCGAGGCATTACAAAACCGGCGAGCCCATGCCCGCCGAGCTGGCGGCCAAAATCGTGAAGGCGAAGACCTTCAACCAGGGCTATGATTTCACGGAGATTCTGGCGGCGTCGGAACTCGATATGCAGTGGCACACGCTGCCGGCGAGCGCGCCGCTCCAGGATCCCTACACTTTTGAGCAAGAGGCGCTCAAGAGGACGCATTTGTCGGTCAGTTATGTGCCGCCGCGTTACCGCTCCAGTTACTTTCTGCACATTTGGCAGGAGGGCTACCAGGCCGGCTACTATGCCTACACGTGGAGCGAGATGCTCGACGACGACGCCTTCCAGTGGTTTGAGGATCACGGCGGAATGACGCGCGCTAACGGCGACCGTTTCCGGCGGATGGTGCTTTCGCGCGGCAACACAGAGGATCTGGAGAAGATGTACGATGCGTGGCTGGGCGGGGAGCCGAGCATCGAGCCGTTGCTCAAGAACCGCGGGCTGACAGAGGCGGAATGGGGGAAGTAGGCAGCAGGTCAGCGAGTCAGCAGGTTAGCGGAGTCAGACGCGCGGATCACTATAATTCGTAGCTATGGCCGAGACGAGCGCCGCGAAGAGAATTGAGAAACTGCGCGAGGAGCTGCGGCGCCACGAGCATCTGTACTACGTTCTCGATGCGCCGGAGATCACGGACGCCGAGTACGACGCGCAGATGAACGAGCTGAAGAAGCTGGAGGCGGCTCACCCCGAGCTGGTGACTCCGGATTCGCCGACACAGCGCGTGGGGGGCAAGCCAGCCGAGGGATTCAGGAAGGCACAGCACTCGCGGCCGATGTTGTCGCTGGATAATGCTTATTCAGCCGAAGAGCTGGCCGACTGGGACCGGCGCGTACGCGAGCTGGCGGGCAATCTGCCGGTGGAGTACACGGCGGAGTTGAAGCTCGACGGGCTGAGCGTGGCCCTGAGCTACGAGCCGGGGAGCGGCGGAGCGCGGCTCACAATGGGCCTGACGCGCGGCGACGGGCAGACCGGCGAGGACGTCACCTCAAACATCCGAACGATTCGCAGTGTTCCGCTTAGCATTCCGGCCGAGCGCCTGAAGAAGGCAAAACTACCACAGGCACTCGAAGTACGCGGCGAAGTGGTGATGCCGGAAGCGGCTTTCCTCAAAATGAATGAGGAGCGCGAGCGCGAGGGGCTGCCCGCGTTCGTCAATCCGCGCAACTCGGCGGCGGGCACGCTGCGCACGCTCGATTCCTCCATTGTTGCCAAACGACGGCTGGTGTTTTTCGCGTACTTTCTGCTTGTCGATGGGGAATATTTTGCCGCAGGGCAGACAGCTACACTGGACGCGCTAACCACGCTCAGCTTTCGCGTGAATCCGCATCGCCACCTCGTCAACTCGGTCGAAGAGATGATGAAATTTATCGACGACGCCGAGAGCAGGCGGGCGACGCTGGGTTACGAAATTGACGGCGTGGTGCTGAAGGTGGATGCGCACGCCACGCAACAACGGCTGGGCTACACGGGCCGCGCGCCGCGATGGGCCATCGCCTACAAATTCACCGCCAAGGCGGGCGTGACCCAGGTGAAGAGCATTGCCGTGCAGGTGGGCCGCACCGGCAAGCTGACGCCGGTGGCCGAGCTCACGCCGGTTTTCATCGGAGGCACTACCGTAAGCCGGGCCACGCTGCATAACGCGGACTTTATCGAGCGGCTGGGACTGAAGCTGGAAGACTGGGTAAAGGTGGAGCGTGGCGGCGACGTGATTCCGAAAGTGGTGGAGGTGGTTGAGGACGCCGATCACGCGCGCGGGAAGCACAGCTTCAAATTTCCGACCGAGTGCCCGGAATGCGGGAGCAAGGTTGTCCGCGCGGAAGGCGAAGTGGATTATCGCTGCGTGAACCTGGATTGCCCCGCCAAGCTGCGCGAAAGCCTGCTGCATTTTGGCCGCCGCGAGGTGATGAACATCGAGGGACTGGGCGATGCGGTGGTGCAGCAGTTGGCGGAAAAGCGGCTGGTCAAGAGCGTTGCCGACCTTTATTCGCTTGACGAGAAGGTGCTGGGGTCGCTCGAAAAGGAAGTGGTTCGTGTTGACAAAAAGACGCAACAGAAAATTGCGAAAAAAGAGGCGCTCCTCGGCCCAAAGGCGATCAGGACGCTGATTGAACAGATCGAGAATTCCAAGAAGTCCGGATTGGCGCGACTGCTGATGGGGCTGGGCATTCGATTTGTCGGCGAGCGCACGGCGGAGCTGCTGGCGCAGGAGTTCGGTTCGATCGAAGCGCTGATGGCGGCCTCTGCCGAAGAGCTTGAACGCGTGGAGGAGGTCGGTCCACGGATCTCGCAAGCCATTCTGGAGTTTTTCGCGGACAAGGAAAACCGCAATCTGGTAAAACGGCTCGCGGATGCCGGCGTGGATATGACCGCGGAGAAGAAGCAGCGCACGGCGCAGCTTGCCGGCCTGACGTTCGTGCTGACTGGAACGCTGCCGAAGATGACGCGCGATGAGGCGAAGGAAAGGATCGAGGCTGCCGGCGGAAAGACCGCGAGCTCAGTGAGCAAGAAGACCAGCTACGTGGTGGCCGGCGAGGAGGCCGGGTCAAAACTCGATAAGGCGCGCGAGCTCAAGGTGCCGGTGATCGACGAGGAGGGACTGCTGGCGCTGCTTGCGGGAGATGCAACGCCAAAGTAGATCGCTTGTGCAGCTCAATCGCCAGACCGCGCGGGGTCCTGCGCGCGAGCCGGCTTCCTTGAGAGAAGCGGAAGCAAAGCGAAGAGAGCCAAGACTAGATCAAAACCCATAAAGCAATCCCTTCGGCGATTCGGGAAAAACAATCAAGCATTCGAGGCGCGGCGTGCGGCAATATCGGGACGATTTCCGATGGCGCGCAGCTCGCGCTCGCGTTCGCGCTCCCAGGCTTCGGCGCGCCAATTGCGCGAGGCATAGCGCGGCGTCTCTTCGACGGTGGGAGTGTAATCGGCATGCGGCCGCGGAGGCGTGGTCACCAACTCCGGCTGCGGGCGAAATACCGGTTCAGGTTGCGGGCGGTAAACAGGCTTGGACAGAACAGGTGGAGGCGGTGCGATCGCAGGCGGCGTGATGATGCGCGCCGATGATTCAGGGTCGATGTTGGCCGGACGGGGGTAGGCCGCGCTGGAGGTCAGGCTGGCGTCGCTCACGGCCGGCGGCTCAGGGTCAGCCTCCTCAACGTGGCGGTGCGCCCGCACGGCGATCGACTTGGCCATGAATTCATCGACCAGCTTGTGCAGGCAGGTTTGCCCGCAAAGATGCTTCGAGCCTGGGCGTAACTTGTGGCGCGAACTCCAACCGCTGACGCGCAGCTCTCCGCCCTGCTCGTAGGCGACAAACCAATGGTTGGTCTGGCGTTTCTCCGTTGCGCAGATGTCACACGAAATTGCCTGACGGATCACCTCAAATCCCTCTATCCACTGCAAATCCTCAAGAGATGCCTGGAATCTCCCACGTCTATTTCATCGTGCGGCGGAGGGGATTGGATAAGGGAACGAGTGAAGGAACGCGGAACTGATTCAGATTGGAACAGATGAGCGCGAGATCGGCCTGATTTGGGACATGCCGCGCGCCAGAGCGAGAATCGGCGCAATCGATAGAAAGAGCGCGGAACGATCACGGTTCTCTGGATTGGAGGATTTCAGCTACGACGACCGAGCGCCGCTGCCTCGGCGCCCTGGTTACCTGCCGGTTGCGAAATAGCCCTTCTTGGCGCGCACGGTGTAGCGGCGATCGTAACAGTACAGGTAAATCGTCCGGTAAGCGCCGTTGGTCGTGAAGTCGGCGGGCGTATAGATCAGCGCGTACTGGCTGCGCAGTTCTTCCTCGATGTCCTTAAAGCTGGTGGCCATCTCTTCCACCGAGGGTGGGAAGAAGACCTCGCCTCCGGTTTCTTCGGCCAGTTGCTGCAGGATCTTGTCGCCGGGGCCGCGGCTTGGCGTCCAGTTGGTGCTGATGGCATAGATGATGGTTTCGGCGCGCTCACACTCTTTGATGGCTTCGGGCAGGTAAACGCGGCTTTGGTTGTCGTCGCCGTCGGAGATGAGGATGATGGCCTTGCGAACGGGCTCAGGGCCGCGCTCGGTGAGGAGCTTGTCGCGGCAGGCGACATAAACCGCGTCGAAGAGCGCGGTGCCACCTCCTGGTTGCAACTTGTTGATGCCCGTCTCAAGGGCGTCCTGATCGCTGGTCCAGTCCGCGGTGACCGAGGGCGTCACGTCGAATCCCATGACAAAGGCGCGGTCGCTCTTCGCCTTGAGCACATCGAGCAGAAACTCGGTGGCCGATTGCTGCTCAAACTGGAAGCGGGAGCGGATGGATGTGCTGGCGTCGATGACGATGCCCACGCGGAGCGGCAGGTTGATCTGTTGATGAAATGAGTTGACGCGCTCCGGCGCCTTTTGGTCATCGAGAAGGGCAAAGTCGTTCTGGCCCAGGTTGGGAATGTAATGCCCGTGCTTGTCAGTGACGGTAAAGATGAGGCTGACCTCGTTGACGCCGACATGGATGGTCGGCGTGCCCGTATCGGTATTTGAACCTGGCCCCGGAGCTGAATGCGCCGCGGGCTGAGCGGGCGGTTGAGCCGCAGGAGCGCCGGCGGCGGGTGAAGGCTGCTGAGCGGACGCTGCGGAGCAGGCAAAGGCAACCGCAAATGCAAGCGAGGAAAAACGCCGCAGCCGCGCTGGAGCATTCGACTGAAGCGTGGAAAGCTGTGTGTTCATCAGTTCTTATTCTAACAATCGCTGCGCTGGCCGCTGGTCAATGGGGATTGACATTCCAGGTACTTTCGTCAGAGTGGCCCGCCACTAGTTCTGCGACAGCCCAAGAACATTAGACGGATTCAAGACGCTTGAGGAAAGCGGTCAACTCCTCAGGCAGCGGCGCCTCAAGCTGGAGCGGCTTGCCAGTCAGCGGTTGCGCAAATTCAAGCTTTGCAGCGTGGAGGAAGTTGCGGCCGAGTTTCAGCCGCTCGGGGTCCGTTTTCTTGCGGGTGGAGCGCGCGTTTTGCACAGTGGATTGCGCGGCCAACTGCGCCACGCCGCCGTAGAGCGTGTCGCCCACTACAGGGTGGCCAATGGAGGCCATGTGCACGCGAATCTGGTGCGTGCGGCCGGTCTCGATGCGCACGCGCAACAGGGTGAATTTGCCGAAGCGGGTCACCAAGCGCCGTTCCACTTCAAAGTGCGAGACCGCGGAGCGGGCGTTTTCGCTGGGCCGCGTGGTCATGCGCGTCCGGCGCACGGGATCGCGGCTAACCGCGGCGGTGATGGTGCCTTTCTCGCGCGCCACGGCGCCGTGAACCAGCGCGATGTAGGTTTTTTGGACGCGGCGGCCCGAGAACATCGCGCCGAGAGCGGCGTGAGCGCGGTCGTTCTTGGCGACGATGATGAGCCCGCTCGTGCTTTTGTCGAGACGGTGGACGATGCCAGGGCGCAGCTCTCCGCCCGTGGTAGAGAGCGCATTGAAGCGGTGGAGCAGGGCATTGACGAGCGTTCCCCGGCTGCGCGAGTCGAATTCTGGTCCTGCCGCGGCGCTATCTGGATTGATCGCGGCGCCGCTCTGGCCCGCGCCTGCGTGCACCATCATGCCCGCCGGCTTGTTCACGACGGCCAGATCGGCGTCTTCGTAGACGATGTCGAGCGGGATCGCCTCGGGTGCGGCTTTGAGCGGCGCGGGATGCGGATCGCCGGTGATGGTGATCTGTTCGCCACCGCGAAGCTTGAGCGACGGCTTCTCGCGACTGCCATTCACCAGCACATCGCCCTGGTCGATGAGCAGTTGCACGCGGGAGCGGCTGACGCCGGCTAGCTGAGCGGCAAGAAACGCGGCAATAAACGTATCGAGGCGTTGGCCTTTTGCCTCGGCAGGCACGGCGATCGTGCGCGGAAGGCTCATGTCAAGGCTCATGTCGGGGCTCATGCAGCGCCGCGATTCTCCGTCGCGGGCGCGGGTTGCTCCTCAGCGCCCGGCGCGCTTTTGTGCTCGCGCAATACGAGGGCGCCTGCGAGCACGAGAAAGACGGCGGCGATCTGCGGCCCGTCGATGGCGCCGTGAAGGAGCGAGCCGCGGCCCTCCCAATCGCGCCAGATTTCCGTCAAGTAGATGGCGACTCCGGCTCCCATCAGACCCAGGCCTGCCGCGTCGCCGCGGCGGCGCTCAAGAGGCAGCCAAACCCAAAGCAGGATGGCCAGCGCGAGAAACGCGAGCGCCGCATAGGCCTGCACGGGATGCAGCGGAACGCCGAGCGGAGTGCCGCTCCAGATTGCGGCCAAAGGGTTCGAGTAAGTGGCAGCCCAGCCCACGTTGGGCGCGGCATCGGTGCCGTAACCGGAGCCGGCCGCCAGCGCGCCCAATTGCTCGAAGGCCAGGCCCACGGCAAGCGGCGGGGCGAGCGCGTCGGCAGTGGCGCGGAAGGGAAGTTTGCTGTGGTGCGTGTACCATGCAGCGCAGCCTGCGCCAGCGAGTGCGCCCGCCCCTGCAAGCAGCGGATGATGCACTATCGCCAGCCCGAGCACCCAGGCAGGATGACTGCGGAGGACGCTCCAGTTGGCCGCGACCAGGAGCAACCGCGTGGCGGCCAGCGCGGCAAACAGGCTCAGGATGCAGAGATTCCACACCTTGCCGGCGTCCACGCGAACGATATGCGCGGTACGTTGCGTGAGCGCCAGCGCTACGAGCACACCAAACGCAGCGATCGCGCCGTAGGACGGGACCAGAAGCGATCCGATGTGGAAGAGAACGGGATGCACCTGAGTCAGGATAAGGGATTTGACCGGCAGGGGGAGAAATTGCGGCGAGAAAGGGGAAAAGTAGAACCCGACCCACTGGGCCGTGAGCAATGCGCCGGTGAACCCGTCCTAAGACGGTGGAGCTCTCCGCGGTTCATTAGGCATTCCGGACTGGCGGACACTGCACACAGAACCGATTGTCGAGTCGAGCCCCTGTTCATTGAATGTTGGTTCAACCAGCGTTGAC
>JBEKSA010000011.1:0-122326 GCA_049517515.1 Occallatibacter sp. | reverse complement strand
AAAGGGCTGGTTCCGATCGGGCGACGGGGCGCGCATCGATCCGTTGACCATCAGCGATGCCTTCAGCCGCTACCTGCTGCGCTCGCAGGCGGTAGAGAAGACCGACACCGAGCGGGTGCGCGCCATCAAAAGCCACGGTCACTTCCGCTGGAAAAAGCAGGATGTTTTTCTCTCCGAGGTGTTGTGGGGTGAACCCGTCGGCCTGCTGCCGGCCGACGATGGAACCTATACCGTCTACTTCGCTCATCTGCCCCTGGCACGCTTCGACGCCAGAACTTGTACACTGTCCCCGCTGACTAACCGCCAACGGGTAAAGCACGACGCCTCAGGGCCAGGGCAAGCTTGCCCTGGCCCTGAAGACAAAAACAAAAACCTTCCTGAGAAGGAAAAACTGTCAGGTATGTGCCCGGTCTGAAATGTCAGGTATGTCCCCGGCCGCACAAGTGGTTAGTGGTTAGTGGTTAGTGGTCAGTGATCAGTGATCAGTGGTCAGTGATCAGTGATCAGTGGTCAGCGATCACTGGACAGCGATCGGTGGAAAGACCGCGGGTCGTGGATGGCTGAAAGCCTTTTGCTGGTAGGGGGGAGTCTTTTTGACGGCTTCCCGGATCGGTCTTAGCTCCAGCAACTCCTCCACGACATAACCGCCAATTGTCCCATCTGAGAACGTCACAATCAGGCCGTCCTCGCCGTCTTTTTCAACCTCAAGGATGTGAATTTCGCCAGCCATGGAGGAGAATGTATGCCGCTTCCTGGCTGGCGTCTGGTCTATATTGCTCACACCCAAAGGCAGGGATCAGGAAGGCAGGGATCAGGGATCTGGGATCAGGGATCAGAAAGACAGGGGACGAGGGAACGAGAAGGCAGGGAGTGGGGAGTAGCCAGTAGGGAGTAGAAAAGCAGGGAGCGAGGGAGCAGAAACAAAGGGACCAAGAGAACAAGGGAGCAAGGCAGCAAGGGAACGAGGGAACAGACACAGAGGGACGGAGGGAACATGGGACCAAGGAGCAAGAAGACCGCAGCGGGCGGATCATTTCCTGGCGCTTTCGCTGGACCTGGCTGCGGAGGGTTTGGGTCGCGGGAAGGCCTTGGATCCTATGGGTATATTCGGAAGATTCTCAAGGATGAAGGCAACGGCTTTGGAGAGCGAGGTGCGATGCTCGGCGGCCCAGACACGCGCGGCATCGTAGCCCTGATTGGAGATGGCGACGGTGATGTTCTTCACGGGATCTACCTCTTTTTTTTGTCTTCTGATTTCCGGGTGCGCTTCGCGGTGGAATCGGTGAGACCGGATGCATCCGGCAAGTTCCGCTCCACGTTCGCGGCGGCGAGAGCGACCTGTGCGGCATAGAGGAGCTTGCCGCCGTCTTTTTCTGAAATTGCGCCGAGCAGAATGCCCTGCGCGACACAGGCGATGAAGTCGCGGCAGCTAGCGCGGGTGGAGAGCGGGGGCATGGCGGCGCGATAGACCTCGGCGGCGTTGAAGGCTGCGATGACTTCGGATTTGCCGGCGTCCACCGTGGCGCGGAAGGCTTTTTTCCAGGCTTTGCAACAGTGCGCTACGGCCGGATTGGCAAAGGAGGGGTTCGATTTATCGACCGCGTCAGCGGTCACGCTGGTTGATTGCACGGATGAGTACATAAGAATGTTTCTCCCTTTGAAGGCGGAACGGTACGGCGCGGCGTGGTTGAGGCCGGCGCGGATGCGTGCCTGGATTTGGAGCTTTTCTTGATTGTGCGCCGAAAGGGGGAAATTATCGGCAAGGTTGGGGAAAGTTTTGCGGCGTGTTTTCAGCGGGTTACGGGGAAAGTTAAAGGGAGGGGGCTTGCGGGGGCGGGGGTCAGCGCGATGGGAGGAGCAGGGACCAGGGACTAGGTCCCGCAGTCCCTTGCTCCCTCGCTCCCTCGTTCCCTAGAATCAAGAAATGTTCACCGGCATCATCGAGCAGACCGGTACCCTCGTCAGCCTCACCGATCGCGGTGGCGTTCGTCGCATCACCGTCAAGGCGCCCGGCATCGCCTCCCGGCTGCGCGAAGGCGACTCGCTCGGTGTCTCCGGTGTCTGCCTGACGGCCCTCGATCCCGACCCCACCTACTTCCACGCCGACCTCGCCCAGGAAACCCTCGACCGCACCTCTCTCGGCTCTCTCGCTCCCGGCGCCAGCGTCAATCTCGAGCTGCCCACCGCCGCCGGTAGCCCCCTCGGTGGCCACATCGTTCAGGGCCACGTCGACGGCACAGGCGTCCTCACCGCGCTCGACCCCGTCATCCCCGCATCAAGCCCGCAATTCCACCGTGAGACAACCGACTGGACCCTCAAAGTTCGCGTCCCCGAGAACCTCCGCCAGTGGATGGTCCACAAAGGCTCAGTCGCCGTCGAAGGCATCAGCCTCACCATCGCCTCCTTCGATGGTGAAGAGATCGCCATCGCAATCCTGCCCCTCACCTACTGGCGCACCAATCTGCATACGCTCGCCATTGGCGCACTCGTCAACATCGAGGCCGATGTGTTAGTCAAGCTCGCCGCCATGCAGATGCAATCCGCGAAAAAACCGGATTTCGACCTGACGCCAGCCTGGCTCGTCGCCAACGGTTACTGACCCATGATTGGCGTTCGGGAGACCGGCGTTCTGGCAAAATTTCCTTTTCAACACCGCATCCGGAGTGTATCGTGAATCACTGTCCGACTCGGAGCCCCGAGGAGGAATCCCCAAAAGGAATCCCCAGGAGGTAAGAAAATGGCACAAACCGCTGCGAAAGTTGAGAGCAAAACCTTCAACACACCCGACGAAGTGCGCCGATTTGAAAAGGGCAAACTAGAACTCGTTAACGTCGCCGGCGCCTCAGTAGGCCGCGCGACCTTTGAGCCCGGGTGGAAATGGTCCACTTGCGTCAAGCCCATTGCAAAAACCGCGAGCTGCGCCGCTGCTCACTTCGGCTATCAGCTATCGGGCACCATGGTCACCCGGATGGACGATGGGACGGAAACCACCTCAAGGGCCGGCGATGTTCTCTGCATCCCGCCCGGACATGATGCCTGGGTGGTCGACAACGAGACGGTTGTCATTCTCGATTTTCAGGGCATGGCGAATTACGCGAAAGGTAAATAGACGCGAACTCGTTGCGATTCGACGCGAGAGCGGCAAGTCTGAACTTCAGACTTGCCGCACGTTACTGGCCCGCCCCGGCGGCAGAATTTCCGGTGGCGCCACCTCGATCCAGCGCGCCTTCTTCGACTCCGGCCTGCATTCCGCCCACAATGCGTAGATCTCCTTCTTCGACACACCCCATGTCTCCACCAGAACCGCGCTTCCCCCATCCGCTCCGGTGTAGCGCTCGCGGCACCACAGGACAAACGGCTCATATCGCCGTCCCTTGCGCATCGTGAACCAGTCGATGATTTCGTGAGGCGATTCGCCGTAGACATTCTCAGGCGTCCACCAGAACCGGACCGGGCCTTTCGCCGAGAACTTCTCCTCGATGCAGGTGCCTCCGGATTCGCGCATCGCGCGCACGAACTCCGTCCACCCGATGAACCTTCCTTGCGATTTCATGAGCGACTTCAGCGCCTGTTCACGGTGTTGCTGCTTCCATCGCAGAACAAAGCCAAATGGAATCGCAAAACAAGCGCCAACAAACAGGAAAGGAATCAACAAGACCCCAAGGATCGCTCCGAAGAATGCGGACCCTTGTTTCTGCTCCCGCGGGCTTTCTATTCCCTGCATCTGCATCATTGCCGCCCGCATCCCTCCCCGCATCCTTTATTGTTTCGTGGCGAGTTTCGGCGGAGCCATCACATAATCGTCGCCCACTCGCGCCAATATCTGCGCTCGCCGGTCCGTCAGCAGCTTCAGCCGCTTCGTCACTGCGATAAATTCCTTCTTCTGGTCCACCGTCAGCGCTTGATTCCCCTGCTCCGGCGCAACGCTCTTTGATCCTGCCGCTCCCTCGCCGCTTGGCCCGCCCACTGGCGCGGCTGCTTGCGTTGTGCTCAAACCCGCCAGCCTGTTCAGCGCATCCAGCTGCGCCTCCAGCACCGGGATCTCCCGGTCGATCAGCACCGGCTTGATCAACGGCTTCTTCTCGCGTCCTGCCGCCAGCTCGTTTCGGTTGTTGTCCTCCCACACCGGCAAAACGCCCACATGCCCCAGCTCCACGCGAACTCCCGCCGGTCCATAATCCCTCTTCACAGCCGAGAACAACCCGATCATCTCGTCCCGCGGCTCGCCATTCGAGTCCGGATTCAGCCCATCCACATAGCTGCGCGACTGGTTCGACAAGAAATTCCCCATCGAGTAAAAAATCACCGTGTCGCGCCCATCCTGCGTCTGGTAGGTCTCAATCGGCTGCAGCGCGTGCGGATGCCCACCCACAATCACCGTCGCTCCCGCTTCCATCATCTTGTGCGCCAGGTCCATGTCCTCCGGCCGCGGCGCCGTCGCGTACTCAATCCCCCAGTGCACGCTTACCACCAGCAGATCGCACTTCGCCTTCGCCGCCTTCACTGCCGCCAGAACCGTCGCCTCATCCGCTCCCGGCGCGCCGTTCGCCTCGCCCGGATACGGATAGAAATTCACATGCGGCTGGTCGTCCTTGTCCGGATTCCGGTTTCCATTCAGCCACCTCGTCATCCCCAGCCAGCCCACCTTGATCCCGTTCGCCTCCGTAATCACCGGCTGCCACGCTGTTGCCGCGTTGTCTGACGTTCCTGCAAACAGCACCCCTGCCTCTGTCAGGTGCTGGCGGCTTTCGGTAAACCCAGCCCATCCCTGGTCCATCACATGGTTGTTCGCAAACGACACAATCTTGATCCCGCTCGCCTTCAACGCCTCCGGCAGTTCCACCGGCGCGTCAAACAGGAACGCCTTTGTCCCGTGCGAGTGCGTCGGCGCCTCCGGCGTCTCCAGGTTCACAAATCCAAAATCCGCGCCCTCAAACACGTCCGCCACATCGCTGAGCAGCGCCGCCCACCCCGGCTCACCGTCGCCCGCCGCCGCCGCGGCCGCCTTCACCGCCTCATGCGGAATCACGTCCCCCGCCACGGCAAAACTCACCTGCGCCAGATCGTGCGGATACGGCGTGACCACCGCGGCTGCGCTATGGCTCGATCGAAGTGCGATAAGCAAAGCCGCGCCTGCAGCTACGACAACGCAAAACACGGCCAGCATCCGCCAGCGTCTGCGCAAAACGCTGCCCATCTCTTGCGCGAACTCCTTCATCGCCCGCTCCAACCCATGCCAATCCATGGCCTGCCCTACCCTCACACTTGCCTTCTCAAGCCCGGCCTGTCTCACCATACAGAACCGGGATTGGTCCCAGCATACAGGCACCGTTCCTCGCCCGGCCTCAAAACCGCCGCACCCGTATCCGGTTTGTCTACCTCCCGCGAACGTCCGGCCCATCCCGCTCGTCTATCTTGAGGTTAAGACTGTTACCCTTGATCTGGAGCATTCCTTCGAGGATTCCCGGCTGCGCCCTGGGTGTGCAACCGGCAAGCGCGACCATGACAGAATTCGTCATCAAGCTGGCCGATGAGCGTGGCCACGTGCAGGAGCAGGTTCAGAGCGCGGCTACGGCCGAAGAGCTGCGCGCCCGTTTCTCCCATGCCGGCTACCATGTCTTTTCTGTCCGCGCGCGCGGCAGCATTGGCCTCGGCCGCCGCAAAATCAAGCTCGAGCCGTTCCTCATCTTCAACCAGCAATTCCTCACCCTCATCCGCGCCGGTCTGCCCATCCTCGGCTCCATTCAGATGCTAGGCAAAATCCAGAAACAAGCCGCCTTCTCCAGCCAGTTGGACGACGTCGCCGCTCGCGTCAAGCGTGGCGAGGCGCTCTCGGCGGCCTTCGAAGCGCAGAGCGGCTTTCCCGTCATGTACACCACCACGCTCCTCGCCGGCGAGCGCTCCGGCAATCTCACTGAAGTCCTCGACCGCTACGTCAACTTCCAGAAAGTCGCCCTCACCCTGCGCAAGAAGCTCGTCGGTTCCCTCATCTATCCCTGCGTGCTGCTCGTACTCGTCTTTGCTCTGCTCACTTTCATGTTCACGGTCGTCATTCCTCAGTTCGCCAAGCTCTACGACCAGCTCGGCAGCAAGCTCCCCGCCCTCACCGTCGACCTGTTGAATTTCGGCAAATGGATGCAGCACAACATCCCCTGGCTCGCGCTCGGCGCTCTCATCGCCGGCGGCGCCTTCTATCGCTTTGCCATCACTGAGCGTGGCCGCGATTTTGTCGATGGCGTTCGCGTCAAGATGCCGGTCTTTGGCAAAATCTGGCTCAAATATCAGGTCGCTCTCTTCGCGCGCACGCTCTCCACGCTGCTCACTGGCGGCCTGCCGCTCGTTCCCTCGCTTGAAACCGCTTCGCGCTCCATCTCCTCGCGCCGCGTCTCCAAGGCCATCGAGGCCTCCATCACCACCGTGCGCGAGGGCAAAAGCCTGGCCGATTCCCTCACCAAAACCGGCGTCTTCCCCGATCTCGCCGCGGAGATGATCGCCGTCGGCGAGCAAACCGGCGCGCTGCCGCAAATGCTCAACTCCGTCGCCGAGTTCTTTGAGGAGGACGTCGCCACCGCCCTTGCTGCCGCGCTCGCGCTCATTGAACCCGCCATCCTCGTCATCATGGGCGTTGTCGTCGTCTTCATTCTCGTTTCCCTCTACCTGCCCATCTTTTCGCTTGGGCAGACCACTGGGATGTAACTGCTCGAACTTCAGGAGGATTGTCTCCATGGCCGAAACCAACGTCGTCACGCTCCCCGCTCCCGGCAGCCCCGATTTGCGAGTCGACGAGCGCGCCAACGCCGAAGCCCTCGCCAGGCGCTACCACGCCGAGTTTGTCGACCTCAAGAACTTCAAAATTCAGCACGAGCTCCTGCGCACCGTCCCCGTCGAGCTCATGTTCCGCTACAACTTCGTCCCCATCGAGCTCACCCCCGACACGCTCATCATCGCCGTCAGCGACCCCTCGCGCCTCATGGTCCTCGACGAGATCGCCGGCCTTCTCGGCGCGCGCATCACTGCCCGCGTCGCCACGCTCTCGCAAATCACCGACCTCCTCAAGAAAACCGAGCAGTCGCAGCGCGTTCTCGACGAAGCCAGCGAAGGCCTCACCTTCGACGTGCTCACCGGCGACGAAAACTCCGACGAAAACATCTCCATCGAGAAGCTCACCAGCGACGCGGAAGACATCAGCCCCATCATTCGCCTCGTCGACACCACCATCTTCACCGCTCTCGAGCGCCGCGCCTCCGACATTCACATCGAAAGCTACGATGACTCCGTCCACGTCAAGTACCGCATCGACGGCGTCCTTCAGGAAGCCATGGCGCCCATCGCCCGCGAGCACCACGGCACCATCCTCGGCCGCATCAAGATCATGAGCGAGCTCGACATCGCCGAAAAACGCGTCCCGCAGGACGGCCGCTTTCGCGTTCGCTACAAGAACCGCCTCATCGACTTCCGCGTCTCCATCATGCCCACGATCTACGGCGAAAATGCCGTCCTCCGCGTCCTCGACAAAGAGTCGATGAGCGAGAAATTCAAGAACCTCACCCTCGACGTCGTGGGCTTCGCCGAGGAAGATCTCCGCCGCTTCCGCCGCTACATTCGCGAGCCTTACGGCATGGTGCTCGTCACCGGGCCCACCGGCTCCGGCAAAACCACCACCCTCTACGCCGCCTTAAACGAAATCAAGAGCGACGAAGACAAGATCATCACGATCGAAGACCCCGTCGAGTACCAGATTCGCGGCATCACGCAGATTCCCGTCAACGAGAAAAAGGGCCTCACCTTCGCCCGCGGCCTGCGCTCCATCCTCCGCCACGACCCCGACAAAATCCTCGTCGGCGAAATCCGCGACCAGGAGACCGCGCAGATCGCCATCAACTCCGCGCTCACCGGCCACCTCGTCTTCACCACCGTCCACGCCAACAATGTCGTCGACGTCCTCGGCCGCTTCCTCAACATGGGCGTCGAAGCCTACAACTTCGTCTCCGCGCTCAACTGCATCCTCGCCCAGCGCCTCGTGCGCACCGTCTGCGAGTACTGCGGCCACACCGTTCATTACGACGATGAGACTCTGCTCGCGAGCGGCATGGACCCCGCCGAGTGGCGCGACTTCGACTTCCGCGAGGGCTCCGGCTGCATGGAGTGCGGCGGCACCGGCTACCGTGGCCGCACCGCCATCCACGAGTTGCTCGACTTGACCGACACGGTCCGCGAAATCATTCTCGCCAAAAAACCCACCTCCGAGATTCGCAGGCAAGCGCAAAAGGAGGGCATGGGTTTTCTCCGCGAGTCCGCCATCGAGCGCGTCCGCCGCGGCATCACTACACTCAAGGAGATCAACAAGGTTACATTTATTGAGGCTTCACGCTAGTGCCACAGATGTTCAGCAAAATTCGCGCCACCCCGCAGCCCGCCGGCCGTCCGCCGGTCGCCGTTGAAATCTCGCCTGAAGGCGTGCTCGCCGCGGCACGTCCCGCCGCCCGCGCCCGGCGCGGCGCATCCGAGTCGGCACACGCCCACGTCTACGCATTCGTGCCCTTACCCCCAGGCGCGATCGTTCCCGGCATTGAAGAGCCCAACCTGCGCGCGCCCGAAGCCGTAATCGCCGCCATCCGTTCCGCCCTCGATGACGTCTCTCCCCGCACCCGCGCCGTCACCGTCGTCCTTCCCGACACCATCGTCCGCGTCTTCGTCCTCGACTTTGATTCGATCCCCGCCAAAGCCGCCGAGGCCCTCCCCGTCGTGCGCTTCCGTCTGCGCAAAATGGTCCCTTTCGAAGTCGAGCACGCCGGAGTCAGCTATCAGTTGTTGTCGCAGACCGAATCGGAATGTAAAGTGCTCGCCGCCGTCATGCCCGGTCCCATTCTCGCCGAGTACGAGTCCGCTGTTCGCGCCGCCGGTTACGAGCCTGGAGCCGTCCTCTCCTCTTCGCTCGCCGCGCTCGAAGCCCTCGACTCCATGGAAGCCATCATGGCCGCCAACCTCAGCGCCCACGCCATCACCACCTCCATCGCCAATGGCCAGGAGCTGCTCCTCTACCGCACCCTCGACCTTCCCGATGATTCTGCGCAGCGTGTCGCCGAAATTCAACGCAGCATCGCCGTCGCTGCCGCCTACTTTGAAGACAAGCTCGGCTCGCGGCCTCGCACGCTCTACTACGCTGGCGTTCAGGACGCCGCCGAATTCGCGGCCTCCATCGGCGATCCCGATCTCTCCGTCGTCGAATGGGCCTCGCGTCCCGAAGAAGGCGCCATGACCGCGCTTCCTCAAGTCTGTTTTGCCGGCGTCGCAGGCGCGCTGGCCGGAGCGAGCTGACGCATGCGCATCACCCTCAATCTCGCCTCCCGCCCTTACGCCAATATTGGACCGGCGCTCAAGCGTCTGCGCATCGCCATGGCGGCGCTCGCCCTGCTCTGTCTCCTCTTCTTCCTGGGCCTCCATCTCTTCGACCGCCAGGCTCATGATGCGCGCGCCCGCGAGCACTCTCTCGACAGCGAGATCGCCCGCGTCCAGGCCGAGCGCGCGGCAGCCGAGGCCATGATGCACCACCCTGACAATGCTCAGGTCCTCGTCCAGGCTGAAGCTCTCAATCGGCTCTTCGACGAGAAAGCCTTTTCCTGGACCCTTGCCATGGAAGCCATGGAGACCGTCCTCCCCGGCGGCGTGCAGGTCACTTCCATCGAGCCCATCCGCGCCGAAGACGGTCACATCACCGTGCATGTGCGCGTCGTCGGCCCCCGCGATCACGCCGACGAACTCGTCGCCAACCTCGAGCACTCCCGCCGATTCCTCCTGCCACGCATCGTTGGTGAGAGCGCCGAGTCCAGCAACAATCCCTCGCAGCGCCAGGAAGTCATCAGTATCTCCAACCGCTTCGATTTCGATCTGCTTGCCGACTACAACCCGCCAACATTGGCGGAAGAACATGTCGCAGCCAGGCCCGCGCATAAACCCTATTCGACCGTGCCCCTCGGCATCGCCAACCCCAATCGCTTGCACCCCGCTCCCGGAGTCCCTCAAGGCAGCGGCCGCCCACCCTACACAGACCCCAATCGCGGAGGTCCGCAATGAGCGCCGACGGATCATCCTCGTCTCTGCGTGAGCGCCTCGCCTCTCCGCTCACCTGGCACGTTGCCGGCTTCGCCGTTTTGCTCGTCCTCGCCATCGTCCTCGCCGTTCGCCTCGGCTTGGACTGGGCCGCCATGAACAGCAATTCCGGCAACGTCCTCGCCGGCAAGCAGATTCAGTTGAAGGCCCTTGAAATCCAAACCGCTCCTCTTCGCGGTCTCGATCAACGCGTCGAAAAATCCCGCCAGCAGATTGACGCCTTCTACAAAAAGCGCATCCCCTCCGATTATTCCGTCATCTCCGCCCGCATCGGCGCGTTGGCCGTCTCATCCTCGGTCCGCCTCTCGCGTGTGCAGTACGCGCAGGGCAAGCCTGGCTCCGCCCTCACTGAGATTTCCATGGACGCGGGCGTCAGCGGCGACTATTCGGCCATCATGCACTTCATCAACAGCCTTGAGCGCGATCAAATCTTCTTCATCATTCGCGGCATGTCGTTGACCGGCCAGCAGGGCGGCATCGTCAACCTTCGCCTTCGCGTCTCCACCTGGCTGCGTCCCGCCGACGCCGAGGCTAGCGGTCTGCCTATGGCTCCATCTCCCGGCGATGAATCTCCATCTGCCTCCGCGCCGGGCAAGGAGGGCGAGTAAACATGGCCCTCGCTCTTGGAACCGAAAACAAGCGCCAGGTGATCACGGCGAGCGTGCTCGCGGTCATCCTCGTGATTTGCGCCTTCGTGGTCTACCGCATGTTCTTTGGATCCTCTTCGCCGACCGAGTCTGGTCCCGCGCCCGTCGCGCCTGCGCTCGAAAACCCTCCCGCCCCAACCGGCGCATCGCCCGCCACATCCTCGGCCGCGGGCAACGAGGCGCAGCGGCTCAATAACGCAGGCATCGATCCCTCGCTCCACTTTGCCAAGCTGGCGCAGAGCGAAGGTATCGAATACTCGGGCACGGGTCGCAACATCTTCTCCGCCGAGTCGGCCCCGATCCCCATCCCAAAGCCACTCGTGTCGGCCCGCCCCAACGGCCCGGCCGCGGCCGCGCAAAACACCCCTCCGCCGCCGCCCAAGCCTCCGGCCATCGATCTCCGGTACTTCGGCTACTCTCAGGACGAGCACAAAGTGCTCAAGGCATTCTTCTCCCATGGCGACGACATCTTCATGGCAAAAACCGGCGACATCGTCGACCATCGTTACAAAGTAGGTTTGATCCGCCCACTGAACGTCGAAATCACTGACCTCGCCTACAACAACACCCAAACGATCCAAATTTCGCAGCCCTGATTGGCATCATGACTCCTACCTCTCCAATTCGCCGCGCCTTTCACTCTGAGTCTCCTGCCTCGTCCTCTTCGCGGCTTTGCGAAAAAGAGACGCGCGAAGGCGCGCCGGCAAAGAACGCTTCACATCGCCTTCGCAAAGCCATCCCCGCCTCCGAGCAGGGCTATGTCATGCTCATCGCCATCTTCCTCATGGCGCTCCTCGTCCTTTCGCTCGCCGTCGCCGCGCCCAAAATTGCCCGCTCCATCCAGCGCGACCGCGACCTCGAAACCTTTCATCGCGGCATGCAATATCGCCGCGCCATTCAGCTTTACTACCGAAAATTCCACGCCTATCCACCCAACGTCGAGGCGCTCATCAACACCAACGACATCCGCTTCCTGCGCAAGCGCTACAAGGATCCCATCACCGGCCAGGACGATTGGAAGCCGATCGCATTCGGCCAGAACAAAACCCCCACCGCCATGGGCTTCTTCGGCCAGCCGCTCGCCGGAAACGCGTCCACACTCGCCGGCATCGGCCCCAGCGGCGGAGGCGGCCTGCCGGGTACCCCGAATAATAATGGCAGCACATTCGGCGGCAGCCCATCTGGTTCCGGCTCGATATTCGGCTCATCGGACTCCGGCAACCCTCAATCGCCCTCCGCTGGCGCATCCGGTTCTACCGATAGCTCCGTCTCCCCGTCAGGCGGCGCAACCGGCGGCGACAACTCCGGCACAACCGGATCCACCGGCAGCATATTCTCGAGCGGCACTTCATCCACCGGCACAAGCTCCAACTCAGGCTCCGGTTCGGGCGCCCCAACCTTCGGCGGCGCGGGCATCATCGGCTTCTCTCCCGCCAGCGACAGGACCTCAATCCTGGTCTACAAGAAAAAGCAGCACTATAACGAGTGGGAGTTCACCTACGACCCGCTCTCCGACGTGAAAACCATCGGCGGCGGCAACACCGGCCTCATCGGCCAACCCGCCACCAACACCACCACTCCGATCGGAACCCCAACTTTCGGCAACCCGCCCACCGGCAGTCCCAATCCCACTCCTCCGCCGATGCCGCCTGACACCCCTGCCCCGCAATAGCCCTTCCCACTCCGCCCCACTGACACAAAAAAGGCCCGCCCTCTTCGGGCGAGCCTCTGATCGTTGGTTTCCTTGGTCCCTTGGTCCCCTCGGTGCCTGGTTTCCTTGGTCCCTTGTTCCCTGCTTTTCTTACACCTGGAACGACGAACCGCATCCACAGGTCGACTTCACCTGGGGGTTCTCGAATTTGAACCCCGCCGCTTCCAGCGTTTCCACGTAGTCCACCGTGCAGCCGTTCAGGTACATCAGGGAGGTCGCGTCCACGAAGACCTTCAAGTCCTCGAAATTGAACACTTTATCCATCATGCCGCCCTGGTTCTCAAAGGCCATCGAGTATTGGAACCCCGAGCAGCCTCCGCCCACCACGCCAATGCGCAGCCCGGCCGGCAACGGGTCCTGGGTAGCCATGATCTCGCGTACCTTGGCGATCGCTTGCGGCGTCAGCACAAGTGGCGCTTTCTTAACGGTTTCCTCGGTCGGTGCAACGGTTGTCGTGGCCATGAATTCTCCCTCGGTAACTTAGAGTTCTTGCTCTCTCTTCGTACTGTACCTTCCAGCGGAACCTTTCGACAAGCCCCACTTTGGGTACACATCCCATTAGATGCACCTCCGCCCCAATGGTCGCTGAACCACCTCCCGCTCGCCAGCCCCGTCTTCCCCGCCCCCATCTTCCACGCCAAATGACCCCGAAACCGCCGAATTAACCCAGGTGTTTCCCAAGTTCACCCAATCGGAGCTATGATGATCAACTATAAGGGGCCCCTCTGGCCGCGAGACCGCAGTTCCCTACGACCCCGCAGGTTCCTGGGACCGGAATTCGTTCGGAGGTGGAGTATGAGTTTTGTCCCAGTGATGTGGATCATCTGGTCCACGTTGGTCGTCTTCATGGCTGCGATGTACATCTATCGCTCAAGCCTTACCAAGAATGAGGAGGACCAGATCTTCCTCGACGACTCTTTCTCGCATGAGCAAGCGGAGCAGGCGGTCATCGCTTCAAAAGTAGCCAAGGTTGAGCCCATGGTGCGCATCGCCCGCTGGCTCGTCGTGGGCATGACCGTCGTCGTGATCGGGTACTACGTCCGCGATATCATGATGCAACTCCACATCATCCAATAGGACTGGCCTGACCCGGAACTGGCGAGACCGTCCTGGCCTGCGGGGCCTCTGCGGCCTCGCATATCCTGCCTTCGCTTTCGCAACGGCGTGCGCACATCAACCCGCCCGCTGTTGCATCCCATCCCGGTTTCAATCTCCCAAAACGTCAGAACTGATGCAGAATGTCGATGACGTAGTACACCACCACGATCACCGTCATAACTCCCATAATTCCCAGCGCCGTCATCTTCACCGGACGAATCTTGTTCACCCGAGCCAGAATGGCATCCTGCTCGGACTTCACATGACTTGATGAATCGGCCAGAAAAATCTGCGCCTCCTCATTCCTTCCCAATCTCGCCGCAAAAATGCTTACCCCGGCCATAAAGACCAACGACACACCCCACACTGCCCACATGATCGGAACGAATCCCATTCCATTCTCCAGGTACGAAGATTTCGCTCGGCCCACATCGTGCGCATCCGCAAATCCATTGCGGCCGCATCAACTGCGAACCTCACGTTCGTGATCATAGGGGCTAATAGCGGTGCACCCGGGTGACAGGAGTCACACTGCTCCCGCATACGTCCCACAATGAAAAAAGGATTCAGTACGCCTCGCAGCCGCAGCCGCTCTCTGCCTTCGCTTTTGCTTGTGCCTTTGCTTTTGTTTTTGCCTTCGTCTTTGCCTTTGTCTTTGCTTTTGTCTTTGCTTTTGCTCTTCCCTAGTCCCGTAGCCCCCTCGTCCCTTGTTCCCTTGTTCCCTTGGTCCCTGCCTCTCACACAAAAGGCCTGCCCTCCTCGGGCGAGCCTTTGCACTTGAATTTGTGTTTGCCTTTGTCTTTGCTTTTGCTCTTCTCTGTTCCCTACTCCCTATTCCCTATTCCCTGCCTTTACTCCACTTCCTGCCTCGCGCGATACCCGTCCCGCGCAATAATGTCGTACTTCAGCGGCTTGTGCTTCTCGTCCTGCATGCGCAGCGGCTGGCCTTCATCGTCCACCAGCTCCACGTGAATTTTGCGCCACGTCCCGTCCTGTTTGGCGTTCAACGGGTGATACACCAGCTCATACTTCGCCCGGATGTTCTCGTTGATCAACTTCACATCGTCGGGCAGCTCGCCGGTGAAGCGCGGCTCAAAATGCATCCCGCCCGTCATATCGGAAAATGTCTTCATCTGGTTCTCGGCCTGCAGGTAGGTCATGTCGCGCATCCCGCCCATCATTCCGCCCGTGCCCTCGGTCATCGCCAGCAGCATTCCGCCCGTCGAAATCGAGAAGATCGTGATGTCGTGTGACGCCTTCACCCGCTTCAGAATCTCGTCCAGCGTCAGCTTCGACATCGTATCCACGCCGGAAGCAATCAGCACGATGTACTTCTGCCCTTCGATCCGCGACAGCCGGTTCAGCGCCTCGTTCAGCGCATCAAAAATGTCGGTCTCCCGGAATGCCGCCGGCATGTACACTCCGTTGCCCAGAATGTTAATCCCATCCAGAATCTGTTTCTTGTCCTGCGTAAAGTCGCTCACGATGTGCGTATTCAGATCGAAGGTCATCATGGCCACGTAGTCCTGCGGCCGCAACTGCTGCGTAAACGCCCACGCCGAGTTCAGCATGTCCACTCTGAACATGTATCCTCGCGCCGCGTACTCGCACAACAGCAGCACCGTAATGGGCGCCTCCGTGCGCTTGAATCCTTCGATCTTCTGCTCCACGCCATCCTCATAAAGTCTGAAGTTCGAGGGCTTCAATCCGGGTACGAACTGGTGCGTCTTTTCGAGCAACACCCCCACGTCGACCGTCACCTCTGGAACCTCCACGCGCAGGCTCATGTTGGGCGCGCCCTCGGGATTCTTGAACTCTGGCCGCGCCGGCGCCGGCGGTGGAGTAGTGTCCGCGTTATCCGGCTTCTTGGGCAGAGCAATCGGTCCGTTGTCTCCGCTGGGCCCGCCTGCGTCCGGCGCCTGCTGGTCTGCTGGCGGCTGTTGCGCTGCCGCTGGCTGGCTCTGGCTCGGCGCCTGGCTCTGACCACGCCCCGCTTGCGCAACCGCCACCGTCAAAAGTGCCAGAAACAGCAATCCCGCCAAACTTCGCCCAAAAACCCGTGTCTTCAAATCCGCCTTCAACATATCAACCTCTTGTGCTCACCAGCATACGCGATCTGCTTCGCTCCCTTGCTCCCTCGCTAACCCCGCCAACTCCGCTAGCTCCGCTAACACCGCTCTCTTGCCGTACTCTAATAGACGTGGAAACTCGCCCGAAGGGAACCAACGGCCTCCCCACTCTCGCCCTGCTCGCCAGCTTGACGTTGGCCTTAACCTCCTCCGCCTTCCTGCCGGCGCAATCTTCACCCGCTCCAGCCGAGCCTCCTTCCGGCTCAAGGCAAACCCCTAGCCCAACCTCCGCCCCGCCAACCAATCCCGGCTTCTTTCCCCTCAGCCAGGTTCGCCCCGGCATGACCGGCACTGCCTGGACGGTTTTCCAAGGCTCAACCCCCGAACCCATGCGGGTAGAAATTCTCGGCGTCCTGCGCGGCGCGCGCGGCCCTGGCCAGGACCTCATCCTCGCCCAGCTCCACGGCGACAAGCCCGAATACACCGGCGTCGTCGAAGGCATGAGCGGAAGTCCCGTCTACATCGACGGCAAGCTGGCCGGTTCACTCTCCTACCGCATCGGCCAATTCACCAAGGATCCTATCGCCGGCATCACGCCCATCGAGCAGATGCTCGAAGTTCGCGACATTCCCGTCCGCGATCTCCCCTCCGATCTTTCTGTCGCCGGCGCGCAAACCGCCCCGCCCGCTCCAAGCTCATCTCTCGACGCCGCCAACTCCGCCGCAAATAAGAACCCGCTCGCCCCTGGCGACATGAATTTCCAGTCCGCCGCGACGTTTCAACCTTTGGATACTCCACTCGTCATGAGCGGATTCCTTCCCGAAGCGATCCGCTTCTGGCAGCAGCAAACCGCAGGAACCTCCCTCGAGCCCGTTGCCGCCGGCGGCTCGCTCGCCGGAATATCTGCTTCGTCCGCCCCATTAGCCTCGAACCCTGACCCCGAAGTCCCCGTTCATCCCGCGCTCGTGCCCGGCTCCGCCGTCAGCATGCAATTCATTCGCGGCGACCTCGAAGTCGCCGCCACCTGCACGGTCACCTGGGTCGATCCAAAGCAACTCCTCGCCTGCGGCCACCCCGTCCTCGGCGCCGGCCCCGTCTCCCTCCCCATGACCACTGCCGACGTCGTCACTACCCTCGCTTCGCCGCTCAATTCCTTCAAGATCGTCAACACAGGCGTCACCGTCGGCGCCTTCACTCAGGACCGCGAGTCCGCCATTCGCGGCGTGCTCGGCGCTCAGGCCCATATGATCCCCCTCCATCTCTCCGTCGATTCCCCGGAGGGTCCGCGCAAGGTCAGCGTTGAGATTCTAGACTTGCCTTCCCTCACGCCCACCGCCGTCCAGGTAGTCCTCTACCAGTCGCTCCTCGAATCGAACCAAAGCTCCGAAGCCCTCAGCTACCACGTCACCGGCGCCATCGATGTCGCCGGCTTTCCAACCATCCCGCTCGATCTCTGGGCGCCCTCCGGCCAGCAGACCCCCGCATCCATGATGGCCGCTCTCCTCGCTGGCAACCAATTTACCCGCCTCTATTTGAACGGCGCGCGCCAAGGCGTCATCCGCTTCATCGATCTGCACGTTCAGGCCATTCCCCGTCAAGTCGAGGTCACTCTCGATCAGGCGCGCATCGCTTCTACCGACATCGCGCATGCCGGAGACACCGTAGAAGTCGAGGCCACCCTGCGCCCCTGGCATCAACCTGCGCGCAACGTCCGCATCGCCTTCAGGCTGCCTGCCCGTCTCGCCTCGGGCAACCTCCGCCTCCTCGTCTCTGACGCCGCCACGCTCGATCGTACCTTGCTTCAGCCACGCCAGTCCCCCTCGCCCGACGACCTCGCCGCCGTCCTCGCCGAGGCCCGCGATCAGCACGCCGCCGACCGCGTCTATGTCAGCCTCCTCGCTCCTGAAACCCAGGGCGAAATCCACGGCCAGACCCTCACCAGTCTCCCGCTCTCGGTCGCCAACGCTCTTGAGCCCCTTCGCAACGCTCAGGATGCAGGACTTAACGGCGAATCCGCCGAGCTCGTCGGCGATGCCCCCGCCGGAGGCGTCCTCAGCGGCTTCTGGATTCTGAATCTCCACATCGAGCCCGGCGGCGGATTAAACTAAAGTCATCACTGAATCAATGACTTAGGTCGGAGATAGACCGGCACTTCGGGGGAATGTCAGGCCATGGCAGGTTAGACTAGAATCATCGACGAAAGATCGATTTACCTCCGGGGTTGTCCGGCGCTTTTGGGGAATTGTGCCGGGCAAGCTTGAAAAAAATTTGATCCGAAGCTAGTGGAGCAATCATGGCTCTTATTCAAGGTCTTGCGGCTCATGCGGCGGGGTCGGAGCTTCTTCCGCTGCGTTACGACCCAGGCAAGCTGGGCCCGCACGAGGTCGAGATCGCCATCACCCATTGCGGCGTCTGCCACAGCGACCTCCACCTCATCGCCAACGATTGGGGCATCAGCCAGTACCCCTTCATCCCTGGTCACGAGATCGTCGGCACGGTCGCCGCTCTCGGCAGCGAAGTCCACTCGCTTGAGTTCGGCCAGCGCGTGGGCCTCGGCTGGCAATCCAACTCCTGCGGCCAGTGCGAGTGGTGCATGAGCGGCCAGGAGAACCTCTGCGCCTCTTCTGAAGGCACCTGTGTCCATCGCCACGGCGGCTATGCCGATCGCGTCCGCGCCAACGCCCGCTTTGTCGTTCCCATTCCCGACGCATTGCCCAGCGAACAGACCGCGCCTCTGCTCGGCGGCGGCATCACCGTCTACAACCCCATGCGCATCTTCGGCGTCAATCCTTCCACTCGCGTCGGCGTCGTCGGCATCGGCGGCCTCGGCCATCTCGCCATCCAGTTCGCCCGCGTCTTCGGCGCCCACGTTACTGCCTTCTCCACAACTCTGGCCAAAGAAGAGGAAGCCCGCGCCCTCGGTGCCCACCACTTCGTAAACAGCCTCGAATCCAAAGCCATGAAAGAAGTGGCCGGCACTCTCGACTTCATCCTCACCACCGTCAACGTCGATCAGGACTGGGGCGCTTACCTCCAGGCCCTGCGCCCCAACGGAACCCTCTGGTTCGTCGGCGTTCCTCCATCCCCTGTCTCCGTCCACGCCTTCCCACTCGTCTCCGGCCTGCGCACCATCGGCGGCAGCCCCGTCGGCAGCCCCTTCCGCCTCCGCGAAATGCTCGACGTCGCCGCCCGCCACGGCGTCAAAGCCACCACCGAGCGTTTCCCCATGGAAAAAGCCAACGAGGCTATCGAAAAAGTCAGAAAAGGCAAAGTCCGCTACCGCGCGGTGCTCGCCAACTAGAAATCACCGCTCAAGAATGGCTTTGAGAGGGCAGGATTTCAGGGTCAAATGAGAGATTACAGCGAGTTTCATGACGGCGCATTTGAAGGGCTTTGGATAGATGGCAAGACAGCCCACCTGTTTCTGGCGACGGAGCAACGAGAGCGATTCGTAATCGTCGCTGAAGAAGTGGCCGCCTTGACTATCGACGGGGTCAGAGCCGGGAATATCGTGTTTGAAGTCTTGGAGCGTGAGCCTGATGAGATAGGGGATCAGGACATCCAAATTCTCTTCGATCCTCAGGATGGCCCCGCGGGAGAAACTCAAGGCGCAAACCTCCTGGAGAAAGCTCGGCTTCAGCATTGGAGAATCTTGGAGATCAATCCCTCCTACGGAGCAACCTGTCTGGTTCTCGCCGGATCGCTTAAGCTTCTGCGCCGCAAAGACTGGTTTGAGAGATTCGCTCTAAACGCTTCCAGTTAACCTGCGAGAAGGAAGGTGCCCCAGGTTTCGATTTTGAGACCGGGGATAGCACGCCGACTCGTCAACCCGCTTGCTTGCTCGTTCCCTTGTTCCCTCGGTCCCTGCCGGGGCCCCCAGCGAGCGTCCGCCGCGGCGGATGCTCGCTGGGGTGGCTTGGTCCCTGCTCTTCCAGCACTTCGTCCAGCATCATGCGCAGGCTGTTGGCGCGTGCGTGGCCCAGTTGCAGATCGGCCGAGGTGGCTTGCGAAACTTCATCGGCGAGATTCAGCGCGGCCAGAACGGCAACGCGCAATGAATCGGCTGTTCGCCCGTGCGCGGCCACGGCGCGCATCTTGGCGTCGACTACCGCCGCCAGCTCGCGGATGTGCTCAGGGTCCTGGCCGGAAAGATGGTAGAGCTGGTCGTAAATCTCCACCGTCACGTATTCGCCCGGCCTGTTATGAGCCGGTTCGCTGCGTGCCGGATTGTTGTGTGCCTGATTGTTGTGTGTCGATTCCGCCACTGCTGCCTCACAGTTCCAGCGCGTCGAGTTGCTTGAGGAGCCGCTCCACGCGCTCGCGCACTTGGTCGCGCTCTGCGCGCAGCGCGTTCAATTCGCTCTTGAGTTGCTCCACCACAGGTGACTGCGCCTTTGCTTGCTCTTCGGCCTGGGCCGCTCGTGCTTCAAGCTCCGCTTGCCGCGCCTTGGCCTGCGACGCGCGAGCCTCGGATTCCGTTGCGCGAGTTTCCAATTCCGCCACGCGCGCTTCGACCGCCGCCCGCGCCTGCCGTTCCCGCTTCACCACATCAACGGCGCGCCGAACCCGCTCCTCGAGCGCCGAAAAATCGTCCACACTCACCGCCAGCGCGACCGGTTCCTCGTGCCCCGTCTGCTGCTGTTCCTCGCTCTGTGTTTCCACAGTCGCCTCCGATTCCGACATCAATCCGCCCCCAAGTGAACCCGTTTGCGTTCGAGTATATCGCCGATCAGCGTCAATCCTGGCTCAAACCCGCAGCCGCGCTCCCGCCTTGCCAACGGCTTCCACCACGCGCGCCTGGAACTCCTGCAACTCTTCATCGCGTAGCGTCCGATCCTGCGCCTGGAACGTCGCGCCCACGAGCAGCGCATACTCGCCCTTTCGGAGCCGCGCATCGCGAAACACCTCGCGAACCCTCCACTCCACGAGCTCAGGAATCTTCAACTCCGCTATCGCGCGGTCAATCGTTTCCCACGCTATGCCTTCATCCAAAACCAGGGAAAAATCGCGCCGCACCGGTTGATAGCGCGAGATCTCCCGCGCCACCGGCCTGCGCAAGGTCAGCTTGTAGAGCCGGTCGAGATCGAACTCGCCGATCAGCACCGCATCCTTGATCTTCCGCGCCGCTGCCTCCCGCGGATGCAGTTGCCCAAACCATCCAACCGTCACGCCGTCAGCCACTGCGCGCGCCGCGCGATACGGATGCAGCCACTCCGGAGTCAGGCCAGCCTCTGCCGGAAAGCGATCGAAATACATCGCGCGCATCTCGAATCGCTGGAGCACCTGCTCCACCACGCCCTTTACATCGTGGAACTCGAACTCCCGGCTCGCATGCAGCGCGCTCTCCTCCGGCAAACTTCCTACTGCTCCGAACGCCAGCGCCGGCCGCTCCTCCACCTTGTCCGTCGTTCCGCCAAACACCGTGCCCAGCTCGAACAGCCGCACATCGTTCACATCGCGGTTCAGGTTGCCCGCGATCATCGCCAGCATTCCAGGCACAAGCGAAGGCCGTAACACGCCCGCCTCTTCGCTAAGCGGATTGCCCAGCGGAACCACCTGCCCCGGTTGCTGAGCGGTCAGCGCCCCTTCCGCCGCCGAGCAGAACGAGCTTCCGATCGCCTCATGGAATCCCGCGGCCAGCAGCGTGCCGCGTACCGCCGCCTCCTTCTCAGCCCACGGCAGCGCGCGCACTCCCTCGCCAAAAGCGGGCAGCGTGTTGGCGAAGCGGTTGTACCCGTAGACCCGCGCGACCTCTTCGATCAGGTCGATCTCCCGCTCCAGATCCAGCCGCCAGCTCGGCAACCTCACCTGCCAGGCAGCGCCTTTCCCTAACTCCGCTAGCTCCGCTTGCTCCGCTAACTCCGCTTTAAGACCGCATCCCAATGCCGTCAGAACACCCTCGACCGTCGCTGCCGTAATTCCCTCTTCGTCTTCCGTCGCGCCCAGAATCCTCCACACCTCGCTCAGCTTGAGCTGGATGGGCTTGCGCCGCGCCGTCCGCTCTTCCGCAGCCGGCACGCGCGCATCTACCAACTCTCCCTCAACCCATCCGCCGTTGGCCAGCAGAATCGCGCTCACCAGCGCCGAAGCCACCGGCGCCGCGTTAAAGTCCGCGCCGCGCTCGAACCTGTGGCTCGCGTCGGTGTGCAATCCATGCCGCCGCGCCGTTTGCCGAACTGCCATCGGATCGAACCACGCCGCTTCCACGAGCACGTTCTTCGTCTCCGGCGTGATCATCGTGTCCCATCCGCCCATCACGCCTGCCAGCGCCAGCGCCTTCTTGTGATCGGCCACAACCAGGTCGTCCGCGTCCAGCTCGCGGTCCATGCCGTCCAGCGTCTTCAGCCACTCACCCTTGCCTGCCCGGCGCACGATGATTCCTCCCTCGATCTTGTCCAGATCGAAGGCATGTGTCGGCTGGCCCATCGCCAACCACGCAAAGTTCGTCGCATCCACGGCATTTGAGATCATCTTCTGCTCGAGCAGCCCGAAGAAAGTCGCCACCTCAGCG
Organism: Occallatibacter sp.; assembly: GCA_049517515.1. Lineage (GTDB taxonomy): Bacteria > Acidobacteriota > Terriglobia > Terriglobales > Acidobacteriaceae > Telmatobacter. The sequence continues at coordinate 100,180 of JBEKSA010000011.1, read as the reverse complement.
CCCGCGAACCAGTCGCGCGACTCGCCAATGGTCACATCGCGCAGCACCCGCGCAGTGAACCGCCCGCACGCGTCCTGTGCCTCAATCCGTACAGAAAACGGCTTGCCAGCCGGCCGCGCGTTTGGCAGCGCGTACCGCAGTTCCGGCAGCTTCAGCCCGTAAATTGCCGCCGCCTCGCGCGCAATGCCGTAGTGGTTCATCGCGTCCACGCGGTTGGTCGTGATGTCCATCTCGTAAACCGAACCATTGTCGATCGAGCCGTTTCGCTCGCCGAGCGGATAAATCCCCTCCACCGCGACCCCGCGCAGAGTCAGGTCGTCGGCAAGCTGCGCGTCATCCACAGTCAAGCCCGGCAAATACGACCTCAACCATTTGGTCAGAATCTTCATGCAAACTGCCCCAAAAACCGCATGTCCCCCGCGAAAAACTGCCCGATCTCGCTGATGCCGTACTTCATCATTGCGATCCGCTCCACGCCCATGCCGAATGCGAACCCCGAAATCTGTTTCGCGTCATAAGCCGGTTGCTTTTCCGCTGCGAACGCGAACACCGCAGGGTCCACCATGCCGCAGCCCAGCAGCTCGATCCATCCAGACTGCTTGCATTTGCGGCAGCCCTTGCCGCCGCAGAAGATGCAACTGATCTGCACGTCCGCGCTCGGCTCTGTGAAGGGGAAGAACGACGGAAAGAACCGCGTCTTCACTGCCGAGCCAAAGAGCGCCTTCATAGCGTGGTCCAGAGTGCCCTTCAGGTCGCTGAAGGTGATGTTCGAATCCACGCACAGCCCCTCGACTTGATGGAAGATCGGCGAGTGCGTTGCGTCGGCCGCGTCGTTGCGGTGCACCTTGCCCGGAATCACGATCCGCACCGGAGGCGGCTGCTGTTCCATGGTCCGCATCTGCACCGGCGAAGTGTGCGTGCGCAGCAGCAAACGGTCGCGCAGCGGCCTGCGCTCCTGCCCCGCAACCACCAGTGTGTCCTGCGTGTCACGCGCCGGGTGTCCCGGCGGAAAATTCATGCTCTCGAAGTTGTAGAAGTCGGTCTCGACCTCAGGCCCCACGCCCACCGAGTACCCCAGCGCCGCAAACACCTGCACAATCTCGTTCATCGTGCGCGTAATCGGATGCTCGGCGCCGGTCAGCCGCCGCGTCCCCGGCAGCGAAATGTCGATGGCCTCGGCCTTCAGCGAAGCCCCTCGCCAGGAATCGTCCGGGCCCCCCGTCAGCGCCGCATCGAGCAGCCCCGCCACCACTCCCTTCAGCGCATTGAAGCGCACGCCAAGCGCCTTCTTCGCCTCCGGCGGAGCAGCCTTCAGCCACCGGCCGGAAACTTCGTTGAGCCGGCCCTGCTTGCGCCCCAGCCATTCCAGGCGAAACGCCTCGACTGCCGCCTCGCTGCTCAGCCCGGCCGCCGCCTCCCGCGCCTGAGCCTCAAGCGCGGCAAACGCCGTGTCCAGCGCAGCTTCGTCAAACGCTGTCAGATTGGGTATCGCTTCGTTCGTCATGTGCAAACAGCAGGATAAAGCATTGCATCCAGCAGATGCGCGCTCAAGCGCGCCCACGAACACAGAAGGTGCCCAACGAGGCATTCAGCAGCCGCGTGCGCTTGCGCGCCCGCCTTCGAGCATTGCCCTTACCAAATCCACGCGACAACACCGCGGGTGGTGGTTCAGCTTGAAGGGTACGGGATTCAGCCTGTACGTAGGTCAAGCAACAATGATGCGGGCTTTAGCCCCCGAGGGAAGGTTCGTTCAAAATGATCCACGACTCGCACCGCCCCAACGGAGGGTAGACACTCCCCCAAAACGCACAACGGCCCGGAGTCTTTTCGAACCCCGGGCCGCATTTTCCGCCAGTCATATCTCTAACTTGAGTTGCCCCTCCTGAGCGTAGCGAAGCGGAGCCGGAGGACCTGCTTCTTGATTTCGTCCGCGAGAGGCTGCGAAGCCTCGACCTTCAACCCGCCAACGTGCGCGCCAGCGCACGCTAACTTGCCAACACGCGCAAAGCGCGGCTACAGCGGCTCCGCAGTTACTGTGTCCTGAAGCAATTGACGCCAAGTGGATTTTTCCTTAAGAAAAATCCACCCTGCACTGTGGCTAGAAACGGCTACATCAACTGCGGAACCGCTCTAACTCGCCGCCCCTTACGCTGCCTTGGCTTTCGCCGGCTGCGCCGCCTTGGCCTGCTCCACGAGCTTGCTGAACCCGGCCGCGTCGTGCACGGCAATGTCCGCCAGAATCTTGCGGTCCAGCTCAACGCCGGCCTTCTTCAATCCGCTGATGAACTGCGAGTAACTGGTCCCGTTCAGCTTGCACGCCGCGGCAATACGCACAATCCACAGCGAGCGGTACTGGCGCTTCTTCAGCCGCCGGCCCGTGTACGCAAACTTCAGGCCGCGCTCCACGGCTTCCTGGGCCGCCTGGTAGAGCTTTGATTTGGTCAGGAAATAACCGCTAGCGCGCTTCAGAATCTTCTTGCGGCGGTCATTCCGCTTGGTGCCACGTTTTACGCGGGGCATGTTTTTCTCCTTTTTTGGATCCCGCTCGTCCATCTCCGCTTGGCGCGGCGAATCGCGGAATCCGGTTCAAGCACGTCGGGCCAAAAGCTAATAGCTAACGGCTGTCATTACGCGGCTGGAGGCAGGAGGCCGGCCCATTGGTTTGCGACGGCTGTCAACCTCTTCACTCGCTTTTTCAAGCCTGATCTCTCGCCGCTGCAAACGCATTTCGCAACCGGCGGGGGCCTATGCAACAGCCCAAAAGCATCGGCACGCCCCTCCTCCAAAGAGTCGAGGGCGCGGAGCGCCTCAGGCGTAGGGAATCATGCGCGCGACCTTCGCGTAGTCGCCGTCGGAAACAAGCACGGTCCTGCCCAGCTTCCGCTTGGTCTTTGGCGCCTTCGACGTAAGGATGTGCCGCGTCTTCGTCTGGCCCCGCTTGATCTTTCCGGTGCCAGTCTTGCTGAAGCGCTTTTTCGCGCCCGTATGAGTCTTCAACTTTGGCATTTTCTTCTCGGTTTTGCTCGATTTCGGCAAGCGGATCGCTCACCGAGGGCCTCATTAGACAGGGATTTCCCTCCCTCTCAAGACCTTCATTAGTATATCGTAAGCCCGCTTTTGACGCGAGAAAGTGGCTTTCCCGGTAGTGTCCTAATTTGAACGATGCCTTAAGAAGGGTGAAAGGTGGGAGTGAGTTAGTTGCCTGCTCAATCGGTCAAAGGCTATACGCCAGCGGATGCTTGGGCTCGTAAAGCATCATGTCGTCCGCGCCAGGTACGGCCATCAGGATCACGAGTCCGTACCCGCGATCCTGAACTTCGCCGTGGAACTCCGCTCCTTTGCCCTTCAGTTCAGCGACCGTTTGCGAAATGTCGTCGCACATCAGCGAGATCAGATGTTGGCGCGGCGATTCGTACGTCTTGCCATCGTAGACGCACTGGGTTGGGTGCACGCCCATCTCACTCCGCCCGGTTTTGAAGATCAGCCAACCCGCGCCTCCGCCCGCCACATCCTCAACGTAGGGCCAGCCGAGTACGTCGCGAAGGAATGCGCGCGTTGCGGGGGCATCGTCGGAATAAATCAGGGTGTGGATGCTGGTAATCATCAGACTGAACTCCCGAATTCACCTCAAACTCTACTCTTTCGGTCGATTGCCAATCAAGAACCGCTCATCGCACCGGAGATCGAAATCAGGACAGGTTGACTCGCTCGAAGCGCAGCTCCATCAGATCAAGGAACTCGGCTACAAGCGCTACCTGAGCATGCAATTGGAGGAAAAGCAGTAGCCCCTACTCCGCCGCAAATCGCGTCACATGATCGGGGCTTCGCCGTCGCGGTGAGTTGCCAACTTGCTCCCTCGCTCCCTCGCTCCCTTGCTCCCGTTTCCTACCCCCTATTGGCTACTCCCTACTCCCTGCTTTCTTCACTCCGCCGGATCCTCCGCCGTGAACTCCGAGCAGCACGGCTTCTCCGTCGCGTGGAAGTTCATCGTCTCCACGCGCGTCCCATCGGGATCGTACAGATTGAACTGGTACTTGCCGTCGAGGCCGATCTTCGGCGCCTGGTCGTGCCGCCCGCTCAGCCGGTTCTCGCTCACCAGCACCTTATACGCGTCGGGAACCGATGCCACGCCGATCGAGAAATGGTCCAGCACGCCCAGCGTCTGCTGCGTCATGTCCGCCGGAATCCCTTTGCCCGGCCCCGCCGCAAGCATGTATTCAATCCAGTCGTGCGCGTCAGGAACCTGCTGGCTCACCCACTCCACTTTCCCGTCGCGCCCGCCCCACCAGTACGGCCTGAACCCAAGCAGGTCGCGATAAAACTTGTCCTCTGTCGCGCGGTCGTGCACCAGCAGCCCCACATGGATGATGTGATGGCCGATGGCATTCGGCGCGTCCACCGGCTTCGGGTGCGCCGGCGGCTCTAAAAATTGAATGGTATTGCCCTCTGCATCGAGCACGTCGAACCAGCGGCTGCCGTCCTTGCCGCGCTCCACATGCGCCGGCGTCGTCCATCCCTTGGCCGCGAGATATTTGCGCATCCCCTCGGCGCTCTCCGTATTAAAGGCAGCGTGATCCAGGCGGTTGATGCCCGCGCCCTCAGGCAGCGGCAGCACTTCAATAAACTGCGTCGCGCTCAGCGCATAGCGCACACCCTGCGCATTCTCAGGATCGGCCTCCTTCACCGCGCCCACACTCACGGTATAAAAGTGCTCGGTCGCCGCCGCATCCGACGTATACACGGCCAGGTGCGAGATGCCTGTAATCTTCGGCCGCACCGGCGTCTTCTGAGCAGCAGCGGTAGCGGCGACAGCGGTCATAAAAACAGCCGCCACAAGAGCAACAATGAAGAATCGGTTTTGCATCTCATATCCCTCACGAATCCTAGAGTCTGTTATTAACTTTGGCGCGTGCAGGCGTTGCGTGCGAAAATCGCGCCAAACGAGGCGGAGGACGACGGTTGTGGTGAACCCACTACCTAGGACGACAACGAAGTGTGGCGCGATTTGCGTCGCAACCCTTCGGGCTGGGGCCAATTTCCCCCGTTTCCTTGTCGCTCATCGCTCCAGTAGACCGGCTAAAGTTCGCTCCTCGCTTCGCCAACTGAGAAAAATTGGTTCCAGCGCCGCACGCGCCAAAGTTAATACCAGACTCTTAAGCCAGATAACATTAAATCGATTGGGAGCCCCGCGCAAACGGGAGCGTTAGCGGCATCGTTTGCGACCCAGGAATATGACGGCGAGCATTTCCCTTCTGCATCGACACTTAGGGCATCGGGCAACGGGAGTGATTGTTCTGTTCACCTACACGCCGTAGTTTAGACCGAAACTCGGAAGGCCTGGAGGGACTCATTGTCCCCAATCTTGGGGTGAAGCTTCAGTTCGCCACCTGCCGATGGTTCGAGCGAGATGTGAAAGTGCTTTCCTCCGTCGCGCTCAGTAACATTCAATCGATCAAGTCGAGAATGAATCCACTCGTATGGAATTGCGAACGCCTCAGGTCGGCCGATACACCCCAGAACATACAGCCCTTTGGTTCCCTGGCCCAAGAACTGATCCCAGTCTACGTGATATGCGTACCAGTAGCCTCCACTTGGATATTCCTTCGAGATTGTGATTGCAGCACGAGTGGATTTGTCTGCGCTCCAATACAGTGCGCGGCTCTTCTTAACAAGCGGGGTATAGGCCGCACCGAGCCTGTCGACAAGGATTGAGCGTAACGAGTCGATGGCCGCCTTTGAAGAAACCTGGTGCTCCTTGGGCCCTTGATCGTCCGAATTACCCACGCCAGGAGCAACATCTTCCTCTGCGGCAGAACCCGTCTCTTCTGCAACGGTGAACGCAATCTCGATGATTCGATCGAGCTTCGTATACTCGAACGGCACCAGAAGTTCATGTATCTTCCGAACCGTTGCAGACTCCGCCCTTTCCTTCAACGATACGAGTTTCTTTAACGCGTCGATACTGATGATGCGAACCGTCCAGGCATGGCGTGAACCGCGGACCTGAGCCTCAAGGTCGCCAGTATCCTGTCTTCCTACTACGAGGAGAATCGAGGCGGAATTGCTCGGGAGGATCTTGCCTTGTACTCGCAGTTTCGTCGAATAACTGGCGATCGTATCGAGGTTTATTCGATACGTGTCCGTGGTCTTCACTTCTAAGACTATCGAAGTCCCTTCGCCATCCGTCCAAAGGCCATCATTGCCGACCGCCGTAGGCCTGCCTTGGTAAAGGCCGTTCTCTACTGTGTAATCAAGACGCCGTCCCATTTCGTTGACGATGTCTTGCAGCACTTGGCCACTTTTGTCGAATGCCTCGGCTAGACATGCATCTGCATATTCAAAAAGCTTCTCACTCTTTGCGATCGCAAGGTACTCCCGAAACTCGATTGAACAGGCTGATCCGTCGATCAGCTTGCCGTTTCCGCACAACGCTGGAAGCTGGCGAACTTCCATCTTGTCGACAGCACTCGGATCATTCTTCAGCAAGGTCAGAAGAGCGGACATATACGACCTGGTTGGCCCCAGAATTGGATTCTAGAGAATTGTAGGCCTTAGATGTCGGGGCCCGAAACCTGAACCCGGCTCCCGCTCTCGCATTTCTGTTGTCAACCCCCCGCTCTCCAAACAAACTCCTCCATCCCCCGCCTAACCCCTTCCCCCTGCACCCCTTACGCCCCACACAAAAATCTCCCCAAGTTTGCCGATTAATTCTCCCAAATCGCTAGCCTTGAAGATGAAGGAGCTTTTCCATGGCAAACACGACCGTTTCTACCGATTCCGCGCCAAGCGCACCTCCAACCTCGACCGCGCCTACGGGTACTAGCGCAGCGGCCACCACGACCGCACCCACCGGCTCCAAGGCACGCGAACACAAACGCAACGACGAAAACGAGGCCATCGTCACCTGCATGCGCGCCTGGAACTACACCTATAAAAAGGAGGCTGCCAATCTCGGCGAGGGCGAAAGCGACTGGCCCGCCGAAAAGGCCGCCAACAAAGCCTATCTCCGCGCCGCGCCTCCCCTCCGCGGCTACAAAAACATCTGCGACTTCATCGCCTGCATCAACTTCGGCTCCATGACCGGCATCGTCAGGCAGTTTGAAGCGGAGCACTTCCTGGCCAACGCCAAGCTCGCTCTTTCCGCCGTCCTCCGTAAGCCAAAGCCGCTAAGCAGCGAGCCCAGACCCCTCGGCCGCCCGCCCAAATCCGCCCCGCCAGATCCTCCCGAGCAGGAGGAAATTAAATAAAGAAAAAATTTCAGGCGCTTGGAGACAGAAAAATCTTAATAACAGTTTTATAATCAATAACTTAACTGAAAATTCCTCTTCGATTTTTGTCGATTTTTATCGATTTTTGTGCGCAAAACGGCCCCAAATCGACCCCAAATCGACCCAAATCAGCCCCGCGCGGCCTATCCGCCCGCGACCCTCGGTGCTCTCCTCTGATGCGCCGCCAGCACCGTCGCGACGAGCGCCGTAAGGAGCGATACCACCGCAAGGCTGAGAAATGCCCTCCGCCAGCCGAAATCAACGGCGATCCGCGCCACTGTATCGCCCGAGAGCCAACCCGCCATGTAGCCGAAGCCGTCGATAATTCCTGCCGCCGTTGCGCTGCCATGCTTTCCCCCGAAATCGAGCGACATGGCCCCGGCGAGATACGAGTATGGCCCCAGCAGCATGAAGCCGACGAGCGCTACAAGGATCGTTGGCGCCCATTCGCCGGAGTGGTCGGGAATGCGGCCCATCAGCAACAGGCAAACCGTGCACGCCGTCATTCCGATCACGACCAGCGTGTTGCGCCCGTTGGGGCCAAGCTTGTCGCTCAGAAATCCGCCCAGCAGCACGGAGATGCCACCGCACAGAGGAAACAGCGCGCTGCGGCTGGCCGCTGCGCTCGCCGTTAGCCCGGCGAATTGGACGAAGTAAGTGGGCGTCCACAGGTTGAACGTCTCTCGCAGCATCGTGGTTCCAAACGCCAGCGCGCAGACCATCCAGAATGGAAAGCTGGTGAGCAATGGCCGCAAGATCGCCCCAAGGCCTGCCCTTTCGCCGTCAGAGGCTGGTTCTTCGTCGGCACGTTCTTCGCGCGCGTACACATTTCGCGGATTAACCTCCGGCGCGGGCAATCCTCGCTCCTCGGGCGCTTCGCGCAGCAGCAGCAGGTTCGTCACCATCAAGACCGCGAGCGCTCCAGACGCGAAGAAGAACACACCGCGCCAGCCCACTCCGTGCGCCATGAGCTGGCTCATCATCCACCGGCAACCTGCGTCGCCAAACAGAAAGCTCAGGCTCACCACAGCCATCACGCTGCCGTAGGTCGAATAGGAGAACCAGCGCGATGAAACCCGCACCAGGCCTGCCCACCCTTGTGACTGGAAAAGCCGGTTCCCGATCCATGCCAGCGTGAAGATCGGAAATCCACCGCTCACGGCAAAGATGATGGTGAAGAAGATCGAACCGCCCATTCCGCCCATGAAGCTTCGCCGCCCGCCGCCGGTGTCCGCCAGGGCTCCCGAGAAGAACTTGCCGAATGCATACGCCACGGTGCCCACCGAGGCCATGAAACCGAGCCGTATCTGCGCCTCGTTCGGTGTGATGCCGTGCTGCGCCAGATCGCGTATCAGAACCGGCAACACCACCGAGAGATCGGAGCGGCAGAAATAGTAGCCCGAATAGCCCAGGGCGAGGAGCAGGGCGGTGGCAGCGTGCCAGGCAGTAAACCGCTTTGAGCCTGATTGCGCAGGCTCAATTTGGCCGGGGGCCAGTGTATTGCTGGTGGACACACAAGAAAATTACCATACGCCCCGACGAGATCTGCTCATGCGGTTACGAGATGCGCCACGTGCTGCCGCTTGACGGCCATCAGTTCCAATGCCGTCTCGGCAATGTGCTCGGCGCTGACTTCGAGTTCCTTGACCAGCTCCCAGGGCGCGCCGGAGTCACCAAAGCGGTCTTTAACGCCGATGGCAGCGGTGATGACTGGCACACCGTAGAGTTCACGGCTGGCGGTGAGAATGGAGCTGACGCGGCCCGCGAGGGCGCCAATCTGATGCTCTTCAGCCGTGACTACCACGCTCGTCTCGTGCGCTGCGCGAACGATGGCCGCCGCGTCAATGGGCTTGAGCGTGTGCACGTTCAGGATGTGGGTTTCGTAGCCGAAGTCGCGCTTCAGGATCCAGGCAGCGCGCATGGCTTCAGGCACCATCGGCCCGCAGGCGATGATGCTCAGATCTTCATGCTCATCGGCGCAGTTTTCGGCGAGGCGCGTCTCAAAGGCTCCAGTAAATTCCGCTGTTTCCGCGCGCAGACGGATCAGGTTCGCTTTTCCGAAGACGAAGGGCGTGGATTCATCGGTCACGATCGGCGTGGCTTCGCGCGCGAAGCGGATGTATTTGGGCCCGGCGTGTTCGAGAAGAAGATGGCGCGTAGCCTTGCGCGTTTCAATGGCGTCGCAGGGCACGACGACCGACATATTGGGCAGGCCGAGCATGGCGAAGAGGTCTTCGAGCGCCTGGTGGGTAGCGCCATCGGCGCCGACGGAGACGCCCGCATGCGCGCCGGCGACGAAGACATTGAGGTTGGAGTAGCAGACCGAGACACGGAGCTGGTCAAGGTTGCGCGCGGCGGAGAAAGTGGCATAGGAGCCCAGGACAGGCAGCTTGCCCTCGCGGGCCAGGCCGGCGGCGGCCGCGGTAGCCGACTGTTCGGCGATGCCCATCGAGATCCAGCGGCGGGCGCGTTCCGGCTTGCCTGCGTAGAAATCGGCAATGGTGATGGAGCCGGAGATGTCGAGACCGATGCAGACCACGCGCTCGTCGTCACCACATTCGGCGAGCGCTCGGCCAAAGCCCTTGCGCGTGGGCTCCATCGCGACATGCATCGCCGCGGGGTCTGCGTTCCACCAGTAATCGCGTGAGAAGCGCGGCATTTTGGACTCGAGAGCCCGTGTGGCATCGGCCTGCCAGCTCTTCGCTTTGCCGAGCAGCTCTTCAACGGGAATGCGCCCGGCGAGGCCGAGTTCGTCGAGTGCCTTGGCGAGTTCCTCGCGATTCGGCGCCTTGCCATGCCAGCCAGGTTGATTCTCCATGAAGCTGACGCCCTTGCCCTTGATGGTGTCGGCAAGGATCACCACGGGTCTGCCTGTGACCGCGCGTGCCTGCTCCAAAGCGTCGACGATCTGGCTCATGTCGTTGCCGTCAATGCGCAGCACATCCCAGCCGAAGGCCGCGTACTTGGCGGCGAGCGGCTCGACCTGCATCACGTCCTTGACCCAGCCATCGATCTGCAGGCGGTTGCAGTCGACAATGGCGATGATGTTGTCCAGCCGATAGTGGCCGGCTTCCATCGCCGCCTCCCACACCTGACCCTCCTGCTGTTCGCCGTCACCCATCAGGCAGAAGATTTTGTGCTTCCTTCCGTCGATACGCGCGGCCAAAGCCATGCCGACGGCTATGCTGAGCCCCTGGCCCAGGGAGCCGGTGGATATTTCGACGCCGGGAAGCTTGAGCCAGTTGGGGTGGCCCTGAAAAGGCGAGCCGAGCTTACGCAGCGTGACCACATCGTCGAGCGGGTAGAAGCCGGCCATGCCAAGCGATACGTAAAGCGCGGGCGCTTTGTGGCCGGCCGACCAGAGAATACGATCGCGATGGGGCCACGCGGGATTCCGGGGATCGTGGTCGGCCACGCACAGATAGAGGGCGGCGGCGAGGTCCATGATGGAGAGCGTCCCGCCGGCGTGGCCGGAGCCTGCAGCGCAGAGTGCGACGAGATTGTAGCCGCGCATGAGGCGGGCGGCATCACACAGTTCCTCGATGGAATATTCCTTCGTGACCAGGCCGGTTTTTGAATCCCTCAGCGCCATTGCTGTTCTCCTTCGCGCCTCAAGTTGCCCACTGTTCCCGCGGCTACAGATTTGCCTTCGTCCATGCATCGATACGTTGGAGCGCTTCCATCAGGTTCTCCATCGAGCTGGCCACGCTGAACCGCAGGTAGCCTTCGCCGAAGGATCCAAATGCCGTGCCTGAGAGAGCCGCTACGCCGGCCTGTTCCAGCAGCGCATCGGCAAGCCGTTTGGAGGGCCATCCCGTGGCGGTGATATTGGCGAAAATGTAGAACGCGCCTTTCGGCATGCGCGCGCTGAAGCCCTTGATGCGGTTCAGGCCGTCGACAAACGCGCGGCTGCGGCGCTCGAACTCGGCACGCATGGCGTCGACCGCGGATTGATCGCCGGCGAGCGCGGCCAGCGCCGCGCGCTGCGTGAAGGCGGCGGTGCAGGAGTTGCAGTTCGTCACCAGGCGCGCGATCTGGGCAGCGAGATCGGCGCGCATGACTCCGTAACCGATGCGCCAGCCGGTCATGGCATAGGTTTTGGAGAAACCGTCGAGCAGGATGGTGCGCTCCTGCATTCCGGGCACGCTCATGATGGAGAAAGGCTCGCCCTCGAACTGCAGGCGGCTGTAGATTTCGTCGCTGAGGATCATGATGTTGCGATCGCCGATGACTGCGGCCGCGCGCTCGATGTCGCGGCGGCTCAGCACTCCGCCGGTGGGATTCTGCGGCGAGTTGAGGATGATGAGTTTGGTGCTGGGCGTGATCAGCCGCGCCATTTCGTCCACGTCCATGGCGAAGTCGCGCTCTTCGCGCAAGGGAATGGGAACCGCCGTGCCGCCGGCGTAACGGATCATCGATTCGTAGATGGGAAAGCCGGGGTTGGGGTAGAGGACTTCGTCGCCCTCGTCGATGAGGGCGAGCATGGCGTAGAAGATGATGGGCTTGCCGCCGGGGACAACGACCACCTCCTCGGGCCGGACGGCGACGCCGCGCGTGCGGCTGACATAGCCGGCGATGGCTTCGCGCAGTTCGGGCAAACCAGCCGAAGGGACGTAGTGCGTCCATCCGCCGCGCAGTGCGTCCACGGCCCCTTCGATGATGTGCTGCGGGGTCGAGAAGTCAGGCTCGCCGATCTCCAGATGCACGATATTCCTGCCCTGGCGCTCAAGCGCCTTCGCCTTGCTGAGGACTTCAAAGGCTGTTTCCGTACCCAGGCGCTCCATCCGGCGCGCCAAAATCAACTCGTGTCCAACCAGCTGCATTGTCATCGCGAGTGCTCCAATCGTTTGCCTCAGCCGGTGCGCAACGGGGCCCATAAGCGAAATATCCGCGCTCCGGCCGGATGGCATTATACTGCCGGTCAAAACCAGCGAAATGTGACGGCCGTCTCCCTCCTGCAGAATCCGTAAAAGCTGCCTTTGCACAGGCGCAACCTTGTAGTTTTGTGAGTAGAATGTTCTGCAAGCGCATCACAAGTCCCCGCAAATGAATTACTACGACCAAGTCGCAGAAGCCGCTGCTTTTTTGGGTGCGCGGCTGGGCTCGCTCGGGGCGCGGGTCGGCATCGTGCTGGGCTCGGGGCTGGGCGCGGCCGCCGAGGCGGTCAACAATCCTGTGATCGTCCCCTACAGCGAGATCCCCCACTTTCCACAATCTACTGTCGAGGGCCATTCAGGCCGCATAGTGGCTGGGCTGCTCGGCGGCGCGCCGGTGATCATCATGCAGGGGCGCGTCCACTTCTATGAGGGTTATTCGCCACTCGAGGTCACCTTCCCCATGCGCGTGCTCGGCACGCTGGGAGTCCGCGCGGTGGTGCTGACGAATGCGGCGGGCGGCATTCAGCCGGGCCTGCATTTGGGCGAACTCGTCGTATTGAGCGACCACATCAATCTGATGGGCTGGAACCCGCTCAACGGGCCCAATGAGCCGCGCTTCGCGGTTAGTGTTGGCGCTGGCCAGCGGTTCTTCGACATGACCGAGGCCTACAGCAGACCGCTGCGCGCGCTGGCGAAAGAGGAGGCGCACGAGGAGGGATTCGCTTTGGAGGAAGGCGTGTATCTCGCCACGCCGGGACCGAGCTTCGAGACGCCGGCGGAGATTCGGGCGTTTCATGCGCTGGGCGCGACGCTGGTGGGAATGTCCACCGTTCCCGAAACCATCGTGGCACGGCACATGGGAATTGAAGTGCTGGGCATCTCGTGCGTCACCAACCTGGCCGCGGGACTGGGCACAAAGCCGCTGAGCCACGAAGAGGTAAACGAAACGGGCAAATGGGTGGAGAGCCGGCTGGCCAGTTTGCTGAAACGGTTAGCGCCGAGAATCGCCGAGAGGGTAGAAGCGGAAGAGTGAGCGCGACAATGAATGAGGCCGTGGAGAATCAGGCGGCAGGGACGCTGAGCGGTCTGCCCGGCCCCAGCGCAGCGGCTATGGGCGTTCAAGAGGAACCGCGCTTGCCCTTTCCGCCCACGGTACTGGGGATTGCCGGCTGCTCGGGATCGGGTAAGACGACCCTGGCCAACGAGCTGGCCCGCACACTGCGCGGCCTGCGCTTTCATCTCGACGACTACTATCTCGACCTCTCGGACCTGCCGCTGGACGAGCGCGTGAAAAAGAACTTCGACGACCCGGCGTTGATCGAGGTTCCCCTGCTTGCCCGCCACATCGCGATGCTGGCGCGCGGAGAAAACATCGATCGCCCCATCTACGACTTCGGCACCTACACGCGCGTCCGGGGCCGCAGCCAGCGCGTGACGGCCGGCCCGTTTCTCATCGTTGAGGGGCTCTTCGCTCTTCACTACAGCGAGCTGCTCCCGTACTACCACTTGCGCGTGTACGTCGACACGCCCGACGCTCTGTGTTTCGAGCGGCGCCTGAAGCGCGACGTGGAGGAGCGAGGACGAACGCCCGAACTCGTGCGCGAGCAGTACGACCGTACGGTGCGGCCCACCTGCCTAGCCTATGTGCGGCCTTCGGCCAGGAATGCCGATCTGGTAGTTGACGGCACGGGAGCGCTCGACTGGAAAGTGGAGCGGGTGATGACGGAGTTGCGCAAACTTGGGCTGTTAACAGGAACGGAATAGCAAGACGCCGCTCACTGCGTGATTGGGACCTGAACACCTGCTTGGCTCCGTAGCGGATTGCAACAGACAGATACGGCGCTTGCCTCCATCATTGCGGCAGCACTTCGATTCCACTGACCGTGGCATAGCCGTGTACGGGGACGAAGCTCAAAATCAGTTTTCCCTGGGCATTCGGTTCCAGACCAACGAATTTCCGGATCACAACGTCGGAAGCCCGGGCTTCCTCGGCCAAGTCGAAGGCGGTGATAAGGACCTGGCCGTTGCAGAAGACGTTGAAGACATGAGCGACCTTTGGTTTGCCCTCGAAGGCATCTGCTGACGGCTCGTCCCAGTTGCCGTGGCGTGCAGCAAAATACAGGGTCACCGTGTATTTTCCAGTAGAGACCGGAATGGCATAGGAGAAGTTTCCCCACCGCTCGGTCTCGTAAAGCTCGGGATCGTCGGTTCCCTTCACGGGCGCGGCATACGACGCTAGCTGCCCGCCATCGAAATAATCGTCGGGGCTCCACCAATGGCTATCGTTCGAATAGTAGGGGGTCTCCCTGGCCAGAATGCGAACAGGACGAAGTTGTCCTCGGACTCCGGGCAGGATTTCGATGGCGGAGAGAATCGCCTGTTGGCCATTGTCCGCCGAAAACTCGAGGTGCAGCATTCCATCCGCGGCCGGTTCTATGCCGGTAAACACCTTGACGTCGGCGGCAGAGCTGGCGCCGGCGTCGGCATCTACATCGAAACCGCTCAGCACCGGTTTGCCGTTGGCGCGCACAGTCATGATGCGGCTGCCTTCTCCGCCTGTGCCGGAGGATTCAGGCCCGTAGACGGTTTCAGCGAAGTGAAGGTGCAGCTCGTAGATGCCTTTGCGCAAGGGAATGTCGTAGCGGAACTGCCCTTGTCTGCTTGTCCTGTAGAATCCCGGATCGAGTGTGCGCGCGATGTGTTCGATGGAGCTTTTGACCGCCGTGCCGCCGGTGAACCAGGCGTCAGCGTTCCAGAGCTTGTCTGCGTGGTCAACGAAGCTTCGGCCGGCGCCTGCCAGAATGCGCACCTCCTCGCCGCCCGGCGGGCCGAGAGGAAACTCCGAAGGCCCTTCCGAGGGCGGGTTCACTTCAACTGAGGGCTGCTCCCCCCTCTGCTGAAAGGAGTGACGCCAAAAATAGCCGGCGGCCAGCAAGAGAACAAGAAGCGCCGGGGTTGCCCACCACCAACTCCGAGCGAGTGCAGCAAACTCCCCCTGCCGGGGCGCGGCGGTGATTGCGGCTGAGGGTTTGCCGGAGTCCGCGGAAGGACCCTCGCTGCCCGCGGCGTTGCGTTCAAACTTCGGAACGTATTGCCCCACTGGAATGGAAATTTGCAGAGGATTGCGCGCGCCTTCGCCCTGGTAGTACTCGGCGAGGCGGCGACGCAGGCGGTTGGCCTCAACGCGAACAATGGAATCCGAATCCTGATCGAACGAATCGCTGCGGCGGAAGGCTTCGACTGCAATCGAGTATTCCTTGATCTGGTTTGCCTCGCCGGCAAAAAGCTTCTCGCACAAGTAGGAGAGAAGGTTCGCCAGGGCGGGAGCCCGGGCGAAGCCCCTGGACTCGAGGACCGTTTTCAGTTCCGCGCGCTGCTCGGCGAGTTCGATCGTTTCGAGACTTTCCACGGTCATCTGCCGACGCCTCGCGACAGTTGGATGGTTGAATCGATTGTAATGTTAGCGCGGCTTTCCCGTTGTGAAAGGCTTTAACGGTTTGTGAAACGGTCCAAAGGCAGCTTGTAACGGCAGGTAACGCCGGGTACCGGCAATGCAAATACAACCGAAGCACCGTTTTACCGTGAGGACAAGTCGCTGAATCGCGGCGTGTTTAGCGATGCGATAGCAACCGTAACACCGCCGCCACGGAAAGGTAGCAGGTATAGCGTTGTACGACGCGGCCGGCTGGTCTCTACTCAGTATCGATCCAACGTGCAGAATGCCGGGGGCAACCGATCGAGCAGCCCTCCCTGAATTGCCCCGGATCGAGAAAGAGGTGTTCCATGAAAAGACTTTCAATCATCATCGCCGCGATGAGCCTCATGTCCTGCGCTGCCGCCTATGGATGGCGGGCTCCAATGCGGGATTTACCCAAGGGGATCAACCTGGAGACGGCAAAAGCGGCGGAGGAGCATGGAGACATCGCCCGCGCCCGCAGCGACTATTTGTCGGCCGTGGCTTACTATCAGAGGGCTCTGCGCACCGGCACACCAAGCGCCCAACTTTATAACAAGCTGGGAATCGCTCAACTCAAGCTGAGCGAAAACAGCGCCGCGCGCAAGAGCTTTCTCGCGGCCATCAAGAGCGATCCGCACAATGCCGACGCGCTGAATAACCTCGGCGCATTGATGTGCATTGAGAAGAAGTACAAGGCTGCGCTCAACTACATGAAGCAGGCGCTGGAACTCGACGAGGAGAATGCGGCCTTTCACGTGAATATGGCAGAGACATGGGCAGGCCTGTCGCAGATCGATCGCGCCATGACCGAATATGCGAGGGCCATGGAACTCGATCCCGACGTTTTCAGCTCGGGCGAGGAGGGAGTAATCGCTCAGGTCAAATCGCCTGAACAAGTCGCGCGCATGGATTATCTGATCGCCAAAATCTATGCCAGGAAGGGCAACCTTGAGGGAGCACTCGATTACCTGAGCCGCGCCAAGGATGGCCATTATCCTCAACTCGACGATGTGTATGTCGACAAGGAGTTCTCCGCGCTGTGGCAGGATCCGCGGCTGGGGAAAATCGTCAAGCCGTAAGACGGTTGCTTGATCCGTCGCGAATGGTTCTGAGGGGTGGTGTTCGCTGCGGCGAACTCCGCCCTACTTTTGGGCTTCCGGACGGCGCCACTGCGGATCTGTATCGAACGGCTCGGTAATTGGAGGGGCGGAGCGAGTCATGACGGAACTGCGCAAACCCTGCGGTTGGCTGGAGCGGAGTGAAAGACTGAATCAGGCGCCGCCGGTGGCCAGCGGAATGTGGGGAGGGTAGAGCATAGAATTGCCACCATTTCCGCCGACAGGCGCAGATTTGGGCCGGTACACCTGAAAGCTGTTTTTGCCCTTCTCCTTGGCCGCGTACATGGCTTCGTCCGCATAGTGCATCAACGTGTACGTGTCCAGATCGCTGCCCGCCTCGGGGTAGGTGACGACGCCAACGCTGACGGTGATCACCGCTTGCGTGTGATCGATGGCATACGGCCGGGCAACTGAAGCCACGATTTTGGCGGCGATGGATTCAGCTTCAGCGGGAATGCGCAGGTCTGGAAGCAGGACGATGAACTCATCCCCGCCGATGCGAGCCACGGTGTCAGTTTCACGCACGCATCTGCACAGGCGTTCGGCTAATTCGCAGAGCAACTTGTCGCCAGCCTGATGGCCGAGGGCATCATTGATGATCTTGAATTCGTCGGCATCGACCATGAGCAGGCCCAGGCAGGATTGAAAGCGAACGGCGCGCTTGAGCGAGGTTTGGCAGCGGTCGTTCAGAAGGATGCGGTTGGGAAGGCCGGTGAGCGCGTCGTGCTCCGAGAGATGACGCAGGCGCTCCTCGCTGCCGCGAAGGGCGCGCGTCTGCAACGACACGCGGTGGCGGAGGACGACGATCCAGGCGAAGGAGGCGAGAACCAGCAGACCGACGACAAAAAAGCTTTCGAGCGTGTGTTCTGAGGTCCACCAGGTCGGCGCCTGGAGAACAGAAATGTCATCGATCGTGCGCAGCAGGATTTGCACCGACTCCGGCCGCACCGCGCCCTCACTCAGATTCGTGCTCAAGGAGTCAACCTGTACATTACTGACGCCTCTGATGCGCACCAGGCTTCCTTCCTTCCAGGGCAGCGCGGCGCCGAGAGCAACATTCCGGGGCAGAATCGCGGGAAACAGTACGCCTCCTGCGCGGAGCATGATCGTGGGATCGGCAGCGGCAACGTCGCGGCCAATCAGCTCGGCATCGATCTGGACAAGCTTGCCGTCGAGATCGCCCTTGACGGCCTGACCGGGCGTGATGGCCACTGGCGTTGGAAGCGCGGCCGGGTTATGGGCGGCGCGAAAGATTGCGTCCTCGAGAGAGGGCTTGAAAAAATTGACCACGGGAAAACCGACGACGTCGACGAAGGAGCCCACTGCGACGCTGGCCTCCTGCGAGGTCTGCATGCAGATGCCGGCCTTCACATCCTGAATGCATAGCACACGCCCGGGCCAGTCGAGCGTGACCGTGCCCTGGACGTGAACGCGGCGCAGGAGACCGGGGTCCGGCGAGAAGCGGAAGAGCTGCGTGACTGGAACCGCAGGCACGGCGAAGGGATCGCGCGGCGCAGGCTGGACCACCGTCACTTGGCGAAGGGCCGGGAAGAATAGATGCACGCCGACCATCTGGCGGCGCTGGTTGAAGAGCGGTGCTGCGTTGCCGTCGATGCGAATGAGGGAATCGACCAGCGAATCGTAGTCCACGCCTTCCTGGCGCACGGTGACAGCGGTGAGCATTCCGCCGTCGGCGGCAACCTCAAGGACCACATTGTGCGCCGTCGCGTGCGTGGAGCGGACGCGGCCTTCAACCTCGACCCACTGGCAATCTAAGCCTCCGGTGAGCAACTGCGTCAAGGATGCTTTCGAGGCATTTGCAGGCAGGCTCGACTGGCCGATTGGCCGCACTTGGTTGCTTGAAACGACGGGCGCGTAGTCGCCTGCATTGGTCACTCCGATGATATCCACCAGTGTGCCCGGTTTGATGGGGAGGATGGGCCGCGCGGGAACGGAGACGAAGACGCCACCCGAAGCATCATGAACGAAGATGGCCCCGTGCCTGACGTCGATATAGGGATCGTAATAGGTGACGACAGCGCGCAGATGGACGGGAAGGTCGCGTGCAGCGTCTTCGGAAGGAAGGTTATGCACCCCCCGCGCCGTGGCCATAATCGGCGGCGTTCCCCGGGAGGCAGGCTTGAGCTGAGCGCCGGCCGCCAGGCAACCCACAGCGAGCACGACCAACAGCACAAACATGCGCCGGATCCGCATCCCATGCCTCCCTTTGAAACCAGTCGACTCAGCCGCGCGAAAAACGGCAGGCCAAATCACCCGCACAACGACACCAAGAGCATGAAGGCCAAGAATGTCATCGACCATTATGCTCCATAACATGAGGAAACGGCAGGTTAACAGCGCGATCCGACCGGTTGAAACTGCGGAAAACCCTGGAACCGGGAAAAAAGAATTTCAAATCGGAATCCGCCGGGAGCCGGACAGGACGTTGCCGGAAAGATGACCCTACTTTGCCGTCAGGGCAGCCACCGGCACAAGCATGTCTTCCTTGCGCATCACGAGATTGGTGGCGTTGAGCGTGGCCAGCTCGAAGCCGTGGCCGTGGGTAATCGCGTCTGTGGGACAGGCCTCAACACAATAGCCGCAGAAGATGCAGCGGTTGTAGTCAATGTTGTAGACCTTGGCGTAACGCTCCGACGAGGAGATGCGGTTCTCGGCGGTGTTTTCCGCGGCTTCGATATAGATGCAATTGGCCGGGCACGCCGCGGCGCAAAGAAAGCAGGCCACACACTTCTCCAGGCCGTTCTCGTCTCGCTCAAGGACGTGCGCACCGCGGAAGCGCTGTTCGAAAACTGCTCCGTGATTGGGTCCGGGACCGTCGGGGTAATTTTCGACCTCCGTCGGCGCAAACATCTCGCGCAGCGTGATGCTCATGCCCTTGGCGATGCCGGCGACGTTGCGCACGATCGACATGCGTCCAGTATACGATGAGGGTTGGGAGGCTTTTTCGATGCGATCGGACATTTGTACCGCTATCTTCCTGTCGCTGCTCGGTGTTGCAGCGATTTCTGCGCAGACGCAAGCGCCGAACCAAACGCAGCCGGCGCCCGCCGGCTCGATGGACGGCATGGATATGAGCAAGCCTGCCGCCAACAGCAACACCAACAACTCAAACCCCAGTAAGCCCATGGACATGAGCCACTGCATGGCAATGATGAAGGGCGGGAACGACAGCCTCGCGAACATCCCGCCGGGCACGCTGCGCGTGACATTGGCCGGCAAGTCCAACGACTGGACGGCGGACAAGCTCGCAGCTCTGCCGCACACGACAGTCACCGTCCACAACGAGCACACCAAGGCTGACGAGGCTTACTCCGGCGTGCCGCTCATCGCGCTGCTGACGCCTGTGGGCGTGAGCGACCAGCCGCACGGCAAGTACCTGCGCTTTTATGTGGAGGCCGTGGGTTCCGACGGCTACGAAACGGTCTACTCGATCGGCGAACTCAATCCCAACGTGCACGACGCCACAGTGATTGTGGCCGACAGCGAGAACGGCAAACCGCTGACCGGTGATGGCCCGCTGAAGCTCGTCGATACGGGAGACAAGCATCCGGCGCGGTGGGTACGGAATCTGGTGGCGATCAAGGTTCTGCCAGCGGAGTGAGAACACACGAAACCAGGCGAGCCGGCGACACTGAAGGGGCGCGCGACCACGGGCACGGAGCCGCGCGCCTCAGGCGCTTGATGGCCTGAGGCACGAGCTTCTGCGATGGCTTCCTAAAAGAGCAGCGAAGCCTTAGTGATGATGGCTCTGTTGCCCGCCCTGTTGTCCGCCGTGACTTTGATTCGATGACGCGGGCCTCGAGCTGCGATCTGCCGGAATTGGCCTGCTGACGGCCGGAGTTGCAGGCCGTCCGTGATTCTGCGCCGCATTTTGCCCGCTCACCCCGCGATAGTTCTGCTCGTGCTGCGCCTGCGTGTTCATGCGCGGAGCAGACGGTTCGCGTGCCGCCTCCCTCTCCGCTGGCTGAGGCCGGGCCTGTACGCCCCCTCCGCCGCGGTAACTCGCGCGTGGATTGTTGTTGTTGCGATTGTTGTTGTAGTTGTTGTTTCCGCGATTGTAGGATCCGCGATTGCCGGCATTGTAGTTGTACGTGTTGTGGACCACTCGCTCGTTGATGCGGTTGTACGCACGGTTATAGAAGAAGTGGCCGCCGTTCCAGTAGCCGCCCTCGTAGCCGAGGCCGATGTAGCCAAAGCCGTAGTTGATGCCGCCGTAGAAGCCGATGTGCATGCCCCAATGGCCGGGATAAAAGAGATAGCGGCCGCCGTAAAAGCCCCAGTAGCCGGGCGTCCAGAGCGCGCCCATGTAGGGAGGCTCAACCCACGCTCCCGGCACCCAGTAGTAGCCGTCGGGGCCCCAGGCCCAGTAGCCGGGCTGCCAGAGGTAGCCGTCGCCTGGTGCTGGGGGCTGATCGTAGTCGGGAAGCGGCGGCGGAGGCTCCGTTGCCTGTTCTGTGGGCAGGCCTGCGTATGCTGAGTCGTCGGGAGGTTGGCCCGGCGCGGCCGACTCGCCGGGTGGCGGCGCAGTTTCAGTTGTGTACGACGGACCAGAAGGCGCCAGGTTGGCGTCGGCGGGGTCGGGCCCTTGGTCCGGGGGAGCTTGGTTCTGCGCGCCCGCAACGGCGGCGCTGACGGTGGGAAGGGTGGGAATCAGCCCCTGGCGACAGACGGCGACGCAAAGAAATGCGGCGACGGCAATCGAAATGGCGATGGCAAATCGAGGAATTCGGTTCATTTTACCCTCCAATTGAATAGGACGCAGCCCGTGGTCACCAAGTCTAGCGCAAGCAGGCTAGAACCGGCTATCCGGGGCGCGACGCGTCGACGCTGCTAATGGCGAACCGCGGGCGGGGCGGACTTGCCGCGATTGTTGGCCGGGGGTGTGGTCACGGGCTTGCGTTGCGGTTGCGCATTGAGCATTTTCTGGCAGAGTTCCGAGTCCTGCCCGCGCTCCAGACCCTGCACAGTATTCTGCCCGCGGCAAAGGCGAAGCTTCATGGCATCGGCGTCGTCTCTAGTCAGCTCCGTCGTGCGCTCCAGGCCGCTGAACGGGTCCACGTCGAATCGGAAGAGCGTGTCGCTGGGCGGCTTGAGCTTGCCGTACTCGAAGTGGTTCCAGGTGCTGAGAAAAGCGCGGCCGTCGGGGCCGGCCGTCACGGCGTAGATTTGCGTCCAATCGATGCCGCTGCCGGCGCCTGGCCCGGTCGCATTCCACACGAGCACTCCCTGGCCGCCACGTACCCATCGCGCCGCCCACATGTGGTACGAAACGTCGTAATGAAGTGCAGTAAAGTACGTGCTGGCCGCGCAGTCGTGGCAGTTGTCGTAGAGAACGGTCAACTCCTCGGGCGCATCCGCGGCAAAATGCTGCCAATCGAACCACCGCAGGTTGACGCCGCTAATAAGCGGCGCCACTACGTGGCTGGTCAGCGAGACGTTCCAGATGGTGAAGGAATCATCGCCAGGCGCCGATTGCGGACCGGGGCGATCGGTAGTGACGACCAGCGCCGCATCGTAGACTAGGCCAATCTCGCGGATCGCCGTCCACTTCTCAACCGTGAGCGAGCGTGTGACCCAGGCGACGATGTTCTGATCTTTCGGATCGTGAAAGTCGATCCAGCGAAAGGTGCCCGACGTTTGCTGAGCACCAAGGGGAAGAACAAAGGCCAGCGCTGCGGCAACAGCGATGAGGCGCCTGGGGAGGTCAACCTGCATGTTTTTAGATATAGCAGAGCCGGGCGCGAAGAGGCAGGGAGTCGACCGGCGCGAATGGGTGAGGCACAGAGCGGAATGACTGCAGCGCGACGCGCATCGTGCGAACGAGCCGTTTTATTTCTGAGGGGAGGGTGGAGTGGGCGTGGGCTTGATGTGGCTCGCGAAGTCCGGCGGCGGAGTGTCTTCGGCTGAAGCGTTCGTCACCAAAGCATCCCACCCGTCGTCGGCGCCATGGTACTTCGTGTATTTGGCTCTGCAGTATGCCACCATACTGCTCGTGTCTTGCGGGATGGCGGCGCTCTGAGCCAGATGAAAAGCCCGCGCGCAGTACCAGAAACCGCCGGCATCGAGCGGCGTCGACTCCAGGTCCGCGACCGCGAGCTGGTAAGTGTCCTGCACATTCGTCGGGTCAATTGCGTAGGCTCGCGTCAGCCACTCCCTGGCCTGCGAGTAGTTCTTCTGCTGGACTGCGCAGTAGCCTTCCGCGCCGACAAAAATATCGTTGAGCAGTTTGCTCAGCGTCACGTAGTTACCTTCTGACATATCTGCAGGCTGGCGCCACATGGGTACGGCAAGCATCCCACCGGACGCGTCGACGCACATCTCGTTGAGCGCCGCGTTGTCGCCTTGCGCAGCGCTCACGCGGTCGAGTGCCACCACAATGCCCAGCGCGCGAATATTGCCTGAGTCCGCCGCCAGCAGGCGCTTCGCCACTTTCATCACCTGTTTCGAATCGCCGGCGGTTTGCCAGGCCGCCATCTCCTGCTCCAGCGCATCGATCAAGACCACGCTCTTCGGGTACTGCTGGGTGAAGGCCTCAAGCGCTTCGGCACGCGCTGTTGCGTCAGCCGTGCTGACGGCGGACGTGTAGGCGCTATATTCGGCGTGGTCCTGGATGACCTTTTGTCCGGATGGAGATTGCTGCGCGCTTGCGGCTGCTAACAACCCAAAAAGCAGGCTGAGCGCACAAAGCGGGCGGCCGGTCCGATTGATTCGCAGGCGGTGCACAAAGGAAGCGTAGCACAGGCGAGTCGGCTGATTGGCCAGTTCAAATTGAGCGTATTCGTGCCGATCCCGCTTCAGCTTTTTCCGAGCGGCGTCGCGCCTTGCTCTCCGGGCCATTCGGTTGCGACCAGATAGGAAATCTCATCGACGACACGTTTCAGCTCGCCGACCATGCGGCTTTTCAGGCGGGGTTCAAACACCTCGAGAAGCGAGTGAAAGTACCAGAGTTGCTCCTTCGGGCCGCGCTTGAACCGGTCCCAAACCGCTGGTCCGATCCCCTTGAGGTCGTCCAGAATGGCTCTCGCGTTGTAGAGCTTGTCGGCGGCGGAGATGACGAGGACGTCTTCGGGTTCCGTGCGCAGGCGCGCCAGATAGGCCTTCTTGCGCTCCTCCCAGCCTTCCTTCTTATCGTGATCCTCGGCGAGAGTGTCGGAAAGGCCTTCGACCATGCGCGCGACGTTGGGGCCGAATTTCTCCTTCACGTCGTCGAGCGTGCGCTGGCCGCCGTGGTCTTCGGCGGTGTCGTGAAGAATCGCCGCGATCACCATGTCTTCGGTGACGGGAACCGCGCTGCCCGCTTCGCTCATCACCAGCGAGGCGACCCCGAGCAAATGCGCCATGTAGGGGATTTTGGTTCCCTTGCGGGTTTCCGTGTGGAGCACGCGCGCGTAATCAACGGCGCGAGTGAAGCGCTCAGTGAGGATGGGGGTTTTTGTGGGGTTTTTCATCTTTTAGTATCGCATGAGGCTGCAGCGAAAACTACAGTGGCGGCCTACTTCGGTTTTAGACCACGAAATCCGCTTTGCTTCCAGAAATAGGTCGCTCCGGCTGAAATGAAAATGATGCCGAAGATCGCAACCGCCACGTCAGTGTCCTGAAAGGACACATTCGCGAGCAGCGAGATGAGTATCGTTGCGCCTGAAAGCACGGCAGCGATTGCGAGAAATACATGCCACGTCTTCATGGTTTACGCCACCCTTTCTGCCCTCTGCTCGCAGGGCTCCTAAAGAGCTGCGAGGTCAAAGTAGCCCACCACCCAAAGTTACGCCTGCTTCTGTTCACGCGGCTCCGCGTCACAATCCCAGCTTCGCCCACATCGCATCCACTTTGGCTTTCGTTGCTCGATCCATCTCGATCATTGCAGGCCATGGGCGGTTGAAGCCCTCGGCCTTCCACTTGCGCGTGGCGTCCACTCCCATTTTCGATCCGTAGTTGGGCAGGCGGCTCGCGTGATCGAGCGAATCGACGGGGCCGAGGGTGAATTGAATGTCGCGTTCGGGATCGATATTGTTGGCGACGCGCAGCACGACTTCGCCGATGTTCTGCACGTCGCAGTCCTCGTCGACCACGATGATGCACTTGGTAAACATGGCCTGGCCCAGCGACCAGATGGCGTTCATCACCTTCCGCGCCTGGCCTGGATAGCTTTTCTTGATCGACACGATCATCAGATTGTGAAAGACGGCCTCGACAGGCAGATGAATGTCGACCAGCTCGGGGATGGTCATCTTCATCGCCGGTAGAAAGATTCGCTCGACGGCTTTGCCCATCCACGCGTCCTCCATGGGGGGCTTGCCGACAATCGTCGCGGCGTAGATCGGGTCTTTGCGGTGCGTGATACAGGTGAGATGGAAGACGGGATACTCGTCCTCAAGCGTGTAGAAGCCAGTGTGGTCGCCGAAGGGGCCCTCTGCGCGCAGTTCGCCGAGTTCTACGTAACCCTCGAGCACGATCTCGGCATTGGCCGGAACTTCGAGGTCGACGGTCTCGCACTTGACGATCTCGACGGGCTTGCCGCGCAAAAATCCCGCGATCAAGAACTCTTCGACTTCAGGCGGCGCCGGCACGATGGCGGCGAAGGTCGTAGCGGGATCGGTGCCGATAGCCACGGCAACCTCGAGACGCGAGCCCTTCAAATTGCCAAGTGAGATTTGCGGCATCCCGCCGGTTGCGCCCTCCGGAATGCTGACTGCGCCGCCGGCGGTCTCGGCCATCATCGCCACGCGGGCGCCCGCCGCGCTGATCGTCGGGTCGGCTTCCGCGCCGGCCGCTGCGGCGTTGCGCAGCGCCTCACGGTAATGCTCGGCTGCGACTTTCTGCCGCTGCCAATGCATGCCCGTGGTCTGGCCGTCGTAGACCTGCATGCGATACATGCCGATGTTGCGCTTGCCCGTTCCCCCTCCTCTTCCAGGATCGCGCGTGTGCACGCAAGGCAATGTGATGAATCGCCCGCCGTCGTGCGGCCAGCATTTGAGGATGGGAAAATAGTCTAGATTGAACTTCTCGCGTCGGATCACTTCCTTGCACGGCGCGTCCTTGGCGCTCACGGTTTTAGGAAAGGCACTGGTAAGCGCGCCAAGCTGGGGCAGCATTTTCAACTTGTCGAACAGGCCTTCGGGAGCCTTGACATCCATCAGCCCGCTGATCCGATCGGCGATCTCGTCAATACTCGCAACGCCAAGCGCCAACGCCATGCGGCGCTCCGAGCCGAACTGGTTGATGAGAACTTTGTGGCCGGGATGGCCCTTCACGTTTTCGAACAACAGCGCCGGTCCGCCGGGCGCGTAGTTATCTTTCGTCGCGCTCCCATTCGCGTCCGCGTGCGATCCAATCCCACTTCGCGATCCGGTCTTGCTCACGCGGTCGGTGATCTCGGTGATTTCGAGCTCCGGCGAAACTTCTTCGCGGATGCGCTTCAGCTCGCCGTGTTTTTCGAGCGTCTTGATCCAGTCGCGCAAATCGTCGTAGGCCAAGGGCTTGCTCCCCGGCGGCAGAGGCCGCCGTCAATCTTTCAGCTTATGGCCTTTAGCTTATAGCGTCGCGGCCCAGTTCGCAGGGGCGGAGCGATTTGCTTGGTGGGGTTGTGTGGGCAGTTAACCGGCGGGCTCGATAGCAGGAACCAGCGGTATGACCGGCGGAATCGCGTCCATGGGATAGCCGAGGCGCTTCCACTCGTCGAAGCCTCCGCGCAGCGGGCGCACGCGCTCAATGCCGAGCTTGTGCAGTTGCATCGCGGTCTTGGCCGCGGTGGCCTCGCTGGGGCAGGTGCAATAAAGCACCACATCGCGATCGCGGGGAATCTCGTGGTGGCGCGAGGTGATGGCATCGGGCGAGAAATGCACTGCGCCGGGCAGCGTGAACGGGTCGGGCACCAGTTCCAGAGGATGGCGCAGATCGACAATATACACCTGCTCGCCAGCGTCGAGTTGCTGCTTTAATTCTTCGGGTTCGAGGCGCGAGGCAGCCAGCTCTTTCAGCACCATGCGGCGGCGAATGAGGCGCGCAATGAAGAATCCAACGATGCCCAAAATGAGCAACGCGCCCGAAAAGCGGCCGACCCAGTCGAGCAGGCTGGGATTGCGCTTGAGCAGATCACCGAAGAACCGGCCGCAGGCCATCGTAACGCCCACCCAGAAAACGGAACCGATGCCGTCATAGAGCAGGAACGCGCCAAAGTTCATTCTATTTTGTCCGGCAACGGGCGGCGCCAGCGTTGACAGGCCGGGAACGAACTTGGCAAACATGAGCATGGTGCCGCGGCGGCGGCCAAAGGAATCCTGCGTGCGGCGGACGCAGGTGGTCGGCTCCAGCGAAAGCTTACAGAGCAGGCGCAGCACGCGATGGCCCTGGCTACGCCCGACAAAGAACCAGACGCTGTCGGCGGTGAGCGAAGCCGCCACAGCTACTGCAAGCGCCAGAGAAAAACTGATCTGGCTTTGGGCGGAGAGCGCGCCTGCAGCCAGCAGCACAGGCACCGCTGGCAGCGGAATGCCGAGCTGCTCAATCAGCACCCAGGCAAAGATCAGCAGGTACCCGTACATCAACAGAATGTCGGTCGGCAGCGCCATGAATTGACTCGAACGATGGTGAGCTACGGAATCAGACCGCTCGGCTCCGCGGCTTAAGCACGGTAGAAAGACGGCCTCACCTTATGAGATGAATCTAATCGAAGTTTGTTTCAGAAGAATCAAGAAAAACCCGGGGCGGCCGGTCAGGGATTCTTGGCCTTCGCTGAAACAACCTGCTCGATGGTCCAGTCGACCCAGGTGGCCTGCTCGGCCGGGCACGCAAGGCGCGCCGGATCGTTGGCGAGGACAGCGTCGACGAAGTCTTCGACGATGGGAAAATGGGGGTTCGCGTGCGGAGGCAACATTTCCGTTCGTCCGGCCACGCGCAGCTCCGGGCCGTTCAGCGGATCGAGGTTGATCTCGCCGTCCTCGCCGATAATGCGGAACCGGTCGCGCGCCACGCGCGAGTTCCAGCGCACATCGACGACGGCATGCACGCCGCCGGAAAAGCCCATCAGCACGGTCGCCGAATCCTCGACGGGAATTTGATGCACGGCGTTCGAAAGCAGGCCGTAGGCGCGCTCCGGCTTGCCGAACAGGAAGTTCATGGCGTCGATGCGGTGCGAGGCGATGTCATAGAGCGGGCCGCCGCCTGAGAGCGCCGGATCGGCAAGCCATTCGCGGCCTTCGATCTCGAGCCAACTGCGGCAATTGGCCTCGGCGAGGAGCGGGCGGCCGATGGCGCCCTCCGCAATGAGCTGTTTGGCGCGGATCAGCTTTGGGTAAAGGCGGCGATAGTACGAGACACCAAAGAGACGGCCCGAAGCGTGACCCAACATGCGACTCGCCGCGCGGCCTTCGGCGACCATCCTCTCCGCCTCGGCGAAGTTCATCGCCATGGGCTTTTCGCAGAGGACGTGCTTGCCCGCGCGAAGCGCCGCGATCGCGGCCCCTGCATGAAAGGCCACCGGAAATGCGATGTAAACGGCATCGACAGCAGGGTCGGTGAGAGCTTCCTCAATGCTCGCCCACGATCGCGCGCCGGGATACGCCGCGGCTTTGGCCGGAGTGCGCGTGACAAAGCCGAAGAGCCTGCTGCGCGGCTCAGCTTGAATGGCGGGAATGACGCGCTTGCGCGCGATGTCGCCGATGCCGGCGACCACCCAGTTGACGAAGCTCATGTCTAGGCCATATTAATCCAGACCAAAATAAAACCGGGCCTTAATAAACCGGGGGCCAGAATAACCCGGACCAGAATAGATCCGAGGGCGGCCATGGGCGCAAAAAAGCCGCCCGCAGGCGGCTTGATTGCGATCTGAATGTGGGAGGGCTACGTGGTTATTGCTCAGGGCCTGAAGAGTCGGACGTAGGCAGCGCCGGAGGAACAGTACCTTGCGCAGGCACTCGCGCGGGCGCGGATTGCGCATCCTGGTTCTTTTCCCCGAAATAGTCGTGGTCCCAAAGGTCGGCGTAAAACGCGCCAGTGAGCTCGGCGGCGCGCGGGCCGAATGTGGCCCTGCCGCCCTCGAGGAAAAAGACGGTCACCAGGCCGCCCTGCGGCGACTCAGAGTAGGCAGCGAACCAGCCGAAGCGCGTTCCGTTGTCGGAGCAGGTCCCGGTCTTGCCAAAGATCGGCAGCTCACGGAAGTTCGCGCGCAGTCTGCGCGCGGTTCCATATTCCACGGCTCCGGCCATGCCGTCTTCGAGGTCCGGTACGAACCGGGCGATATCGAGCGTGCGCTTGATTCTGGGCTGGAACGCAGCGATATCTTCCGGCGTGGTCGGATGCTGGAGATAGTAGAGCGTTCCACCGTTGGCGATGGCGGCCACCAAGGCACCCAATTGCAGTGGAGTGAGCGAGACGCCTTGGCCAAAGCTGCACATCCGGGCCACACCGCCCTCGGTCTCGGGAATCGGCTGATCGGGATAGACCCCTAACTGTTCGCCGGAAATGTTGTAGCCGGCCAGCTCGCCGAGGCCAAACTGCGTAGCGTAATAGCGCACGCGCTCGAAGCCCAGCTCGCGACCCAGCTCCTCAAAGTAGAGGTTGTTGCTTTTGGCCAGCGCCTGGGTCATATCCATGCGGAAGCCGGGGAGCTGCACCATGGTGTCGCTTGTGACCAGCGATTCGGAAAGCGCAGCCAGCGCCACAGTCAGCTTGATCGTGGAGCAGGGCTCTGCGCCCGGCGAGAGCGCAAGCTTCTGGTTGACCATGGCAAGAATGCGGCCGTTGGCGGGATTGATCACCACCGCTGTGCCGTTCATGTCGCCCAGGGCATCGATGGCCGCCTGGCGAACGACAGGATCTTCGCCGGCCGTGTCGTCGCCCGCGCCGATCTCACCTTGAATAAACGAACTGGCCGTGAAGCGCTCGTAATAATGATGGCGGCGGTGATAGGAAGCGCTGCGCACCTGTGCTCCCGCCCTGGCATTGAGCCGGCTGGCCGTGGTTGTTCTCCCCGTGACGCGAGCCCCCGAGACACGAGCCGTAGACCGGTGCGCGGAAGAGGAGCGCGTGGCCGCGGTTTGCGATGCCGAGGTTCTGGATGCTGTTGCGCGGGAAGTGCCGGAGTGAGTCGTGGCTGTCTGCGTGGCGGAATGATGCGCAGTTGTGTGATGGGTGCTGGAGAGGTGCGACTCAGACTTGGATTTGGAATGATGTAGAGGTTGCGGAGCATCCAGCGCTGCGGCGCAGGCGGCACCGATGCCGAAGACAAGAAAGACAAATTGAATAGGCCCAACGCGCAACATCTTCATCCAGTTAACAACCTCTCAACTTTTGAATCTCGTGCCGCGCGTTCGCCCCTGAGCTCCGCACTTCGTTCTATCAATCTTCGACGCCCTTGCGTTTTTTCGTCGGTCCGGCGAAATGTTCTTACCGGTCCCAGGGAATTGCGACAATTCAACTGCGCGATCGTGAGATTCGCCGCCAACCAGGTCTTTCAGACTTCAAAACAACCCGGGAGACAGTAGTGTCCCTCGATCGGACATCGCAACCCATACAACTTTTGGGGCGTTGTGTTTACTATACCCTTTTCGCGCCCGTTTTGGAACGATTCCCGATATTAGGCAGCGGCCTGGGGCAGTTGATTCGATGGATCTTTAGAACTTCAGCCGGCGCAGAAATGTGGGTACATCCAGATCTCGCTCGGGTTGTTCAACCGGGCCCGCGAAGAGCGACGGCCCGGTCTCTGCGTTGGGCTCCGCCCCATCGCGCGGGATTGCAGCGAATTCCGAAGCATAGTCCCGGGGCTGGTTGTCAGACTCCGATGCCGTGTCCTCGGATTGCGGTCCGGTCGACGGCGCGCTCTCACCATTCGCCGCAAACTCCATTTCGTGACCGGCCACCTGCTTCGCGGGCGAAGCAACCATCACCGTGGTGGCCACTCCCGGCGCAGCCGCAGCAAAAAAGAAACCATCGTCTGCGTTCTCCGTCGCCGCATCGTCTTCTTCGCTCATGAAGCGCGCCGGAGCAGGAGCGGGCTCCGGAGAACTCTCGCGCATCCAGTTGCCAGTCGACACAACAGGCACCGAGACCACCGGCGCCTCCTCCACATTCAGCATGCGCGCACGCCGCTCCGGCATTTGATCGCGGAAGCCGGTAGCGATCACCGTGATCTTCACCTCTTCGCCCATCTTCTCGTCGAGCACCGCGCCGAAGATGATGTTGGCGTCTTCGTGCGCAGCCGACTCGATCAGCGACGACGCTTCGTTCACCTCAGAAAGCTTGAGCGAGCTTGACCCAGTGATGTTGATAAGGATTCCGCGCGCGCCGTCGATCGCGCCCGCGTCAAGCAGCGGCGACGCCATGGCCGCCTGCGCCGCTTCCACGGCGCGGTTCGAGCCCGAGCGCACGGCGGTGCCCATCACAGCGTGGCCCATGCCCGCCATGGTCGTCTTCACGTCGGCAAAGTCGCGGTTGATGATGCCGGGAATGGTGATGATGTCGCTGATGCCCTGCACGCCCTGGCGAAGCACGTCGTCGGCAATGCGGAAGCTTTCGAAGAAGCCCGCATCCTTGGCTACGGCGAGCAACTTCTCGTTGGGAATCACGATCATCGTATCCACGCTGTCGAGCAGTTCGTTGAGGCCGCGCTCGGCCTGCATCAGGCGGCGCTTGCCCTCGAAGGCGAATGGCTTGGTGACTACCGCGACGGTAAGGATGCCCATCTCGCTGGCCAGCGAAGCGATCACCGGCGCGGCGCCGGTGCCCGTTCCTCCTCCCAGTCCCGCTGTGACAAACACCATGTCGGCGCCCTCGAGCGCCTCGATGATCTTTTCCGAGTCTTCCAGCGCGGCGCGGCGGCCTACGTCAGGATTGGAGCCCGCGCCCAGCCCCGAGGTAAGGCGAACGCCCAGCTGCAGCTTGACTGAAGCCTCCGACAACTTGAGCGCCTGCACATCGGTGTTGGCGGCGACAAACTCGACGCCTTCCATGTGGGCCTGGATCATGCGATTCACGGCATTGCTGCCGCCACCGCCCACGCCGACCACCTTGATGCGCGCTCCGCGCACATTTTCGTCATGAAACTGAATGCGCATCTCTCCGGCTTCGCTGATTCGCTGTTCCATTGGGTCTCCGCTCTCCTCGATTTTCATCTGTTTCCTCACCGTTTCCGACCTCGCTCCAGCTGCAGTTTTTCTGATCCCTGATCCCTCGTCCTTAATCCCTACATCCCTATGTCCCCGTTCCCTAGTTCCCTCTGTCCCTTGGTCCCTGTTCTTAGAAGCTCGCTGCAAACATGGCGCGCAACCTGTCGCGCAAACTGCCGGTGCTCTCCTCAGCCTCGCGCGTTATTCGGGTGCGATGCGCGTAGAGGACCATTCCGATGCCCACGGCCCAGGCCGGATGATTCAGATCCTGAGGCATATGCGAGAGGCGCACAGGCAGGCCGATGCGCGCCGGAACTCGCAACTGGCTTTCGGTCACGTCGAGCATGCCGGGCAGCATTGCGCCCCCGCCAGTCAGCACGCAGCCCGCGCCCAGCGCATCCACCACGCCGCCATAGCGCAGGCTTTCTTTCACGTAGTACATGAGCTCGCGCGCGCGCGGCTCCAGAATCTCGGCCATAGTGCGGATTGACAATGTGGCGGGCGCGCCCCGTGGCGTGGCGATCTCCACCTCTGCCAGTTGCGGAACCGCGGTGACCACCGCGTTGCCATACTGCCGCTTCAGCTCTTCGGCCTGCGCCATCGGCAATTGCAATCCGATGGCGAGGTCGTTGGTGAAGTGTGCTCCGCCGATGGGAACCGACGCGGTGTAGGCGACTGCGCCCTCAAAAAAAACTGCGAGATCGCTGGAATGAGCGCCGATTTCGATCACGCACACGCCCAACTCTCGCTCGTCGGCAGAGAGCGTGCACTCGGCGGCCGCGATCGACTCCAGCACTGCCTCCGACACCTCAAGCCCGGCCCGGTTGGCGCAAGTGACCGTGCTTTGCAGCGCGCTGCCTCCACAGGTGGCAATGTGCAGCTCGACTTCAAGCCGTGCGCCTACCATGCCTACGGGATCGAAGATACCGGGCTGCTCGTCGAGGATGAACTGCCGCGGCAGCAAATGCAGAATCTCGCGATCGGCGGGCAACTCGATGGCGCGGGCGCGGCCAATGGCGGCGCGCACGTCCTCGCCGGTAATCTCGCGCATGCCGCGGCTCAACTGGAATCCGCCATTGGTGTTGACGCCGCGAATGTGCGGACCGCCGATGCCCACCACGCACTCGTCAATATTGGCGCGGGCTACGCGCTCCGCCTGCTCGTTGGCGGCGCGCACCGCTTTGGCCGCGGGCGCAAGCTCCGCAATCAACCCCTTGCGCATTCCCGCCGACGGCGCCACTCCGTGCCCTCGATAGCGCAGCACGCTCTCGTTCACATCGGCCGCCAGAACGCGCGTCCACGCGCTGCCGATGTCGAGCACCACAATCAGGTTGTCCTGCTTCTGGCCCATAGTCGTTTACCCGCCCTGCGTGACGGTCGCAGCAGAACTACGCTGAGAGCGATTGTTGCTTTCCTGGGTCGTCATTGCCGGACGAGTTGTCGAAGCGGAGTTCCGCTTCGTTGTGTTTTGCGCCGCCGCCCGCTTCGCTGGAGCCGCGCGCTTCTTGTCTTGCACCGGCTTAGTATTCTTTGGCGCGGAGCCTTTCGCCGCTCCTCCACCGGCCGGCGACGCGCCTGCGGAAGGAGTCGCCTGCGCATTTTTTGGCCCGTCTGCGGCCACTGCGTCGCCACCCGCACTCTCCGCAGTCTCTTTCCCCGAGGCCATTTCCAGCACCACCTGGTTGACGTAACGAAGATCCACTGCCGCGAGGTGTGGATACTGCTGGCGCCACTCCGCGATGTGCGCCTGGTAGCGCTCGTAGCGCTCCAGGAAATGATCTTCGCCAAAGTGCGCCAGAATGTCGGCGCCCTGTTCCGGCATCAGCACGCGCGCGTCTTCGGGATCGGTGAGGTCGATCTCGGAGATCTGCTCGGAGTTATGTTTGCCGTCGGTGTCGAGCTCCGCCATCATGCGCAGGTAGACGTCCATGCGCGCCTTGCGAGAGTCGGCAGAATCGCCGGCATCGATCCCCGTCAATACAGGGAACGAGTAGTGGTGCTTGGCCATCGTTGCTGGCGCCATGGCGAGCAGAACTCCGTTTGCATCCACGAGTCCGATTTGCTCGCCGTGCCGCGTGAAGGCGACCGGCTGCCGCTCCACCACAGCGACGCGAATCTGGTCCGGCAGAACGCGCATCACTGTCGCCCGCTCAATCCAGGGAATCTCTTCGAGCTGGCGGCGTCGCTGGTCGATGGGAACAAAGAAAATGTTGCGGCCGATGTCTTCGCCGAAGACGGGCATCATCTCCGAGCGGCTGACTTCAGTGAGGCCGGTGGCCTGAATGTCCTCAGCGCCTGCAATGCGGAAGCGCGCGTCGCGTTCGAGAGAGTGGCGCACCAGGAGGCAAGCGGTGGTGAAGGCGCCCAGCACGAGCAGCGCGGCTGTTGCGAGAAACACGCGGCCCACCGTGCTTGCCGGCCGCCACCAGGGCCGTTTGGATGTGCCGAAGCGATCCGCAGTGGGGCGCAGAACACCGTCGCCGTCCGGATCGTCAAACTCCAGCGGCATTCCCGGACCGCGTCTACCCGCAGCACCGGGGCGGAACTGCCCCACTAAAGGAGAGTCGTCGCGCGTGCGCCGCGTGCGAATTTCGGCGGGCGGTTCGTCCTCCCACAAAGTGGGCCGGTTTGTCGTATTTCCTTGATTCGTCACGGCTGAGCAGGGTCGTGAGAGTCGCCAGATTTCACTATAGCCCGCGCTGTGATGGCTGTTTTCCGTGAGATCGACGGGGGTATCCGTGGGGTTACGGGGTGGAGATCGTGGAAGGTGATCAGCGGTCAGGAATCAGGGCTTTGATTCCAGCGCGGCCAGAATCTGCGGGGCGAGCTGGCTCACGCTTCCCGCGCCAAGCGTGAGGATTAAGTCGCCATTCTGCGCCGCGGCCGCCGCCGCGCAAATTGCAGCGGCAAAGTCGGGCGCAAACTCGATGCGCGGGCCGCCCTTCTCGGTTTTGATGCGCTCGGCAAGCCGCTCCGCGGTCACGCCTGGAATGGGCTCTTCGCTGGCCGCATAGATGGGCAACACAATCACCGTGTCGGCGTCTTTGAATGCTCCGCCGAATTGTTCCAAGAGATCGAGCGTTCTGGAGTACCGGTGCGGCTGGAAGACCACATGGATTCGCCCGCGCGCGCACTCCCGCGCCGCGGCAAGGGTGGCGCGAATCTCGGTGGGATGGTGGCCGTAGTCGTCGACCACCGTGACTCCGCGCGCCTCGCCTCGTTTTTGGAAGCGCCGGTCCACTCCGCGAAAGTTGGCGAGCCCCTCGGCAATCTTTCCCGGCGGCATTTCGAGTTGCCGACCAATGGCTACGGCCGCCGTCGCGTTCAACACATTGTGCCGCCCGGGCACGTGCAGCTCGAACGGACCCAACGGTCCCGAAGCGGTATGCACCTGAAAGCGCGAGAAGCCGCTTCCCTGCCCTGCGCCCGTGTCGGACCACCGACCTAGCGCGGATCCCGCATCCAGTAGCTCGAGCCGGTAGTCGGCCTCCGTGGCCACGCCGTAGGTGAAGACGCGCCGCCGCACACGCGGCAGAATCCCCTTGAGCAGCGCATTGTCGATGCAGGCCGTAACCGCGCCGTAGAACGGCACGCGATCCATGAAATCGACGAAAGCACGCTCCACGTCAGCCATGTCGTGATAGCAGTCCATGTGCTCGCGATCGAGATTCGTGACGACCGCGAGGATGGGAGACAGTTTGAGGAATGAGCGGTCGCTTTCGTCGGCCTCGGCGACGAGGTACTGCGTTGTGCCCAGGCGCGCGTTCGAACCCAGCGCATCCACGCGCCCGCCGACGACGACCGTGGGATCGAGGCCGCCTGCCGAGAGCACCGCGGCCACCATTGACGTGGTCGTCGTCTTGCCGTGCATGCCGGCGATGGCGATGCCGTATTTGAGCCGCATCAGCTCAGCCAGCATCTCCGCGCGCTGGATCACGGGAATCTTGCGCGCGTGCGCCTCCCGCACCTCGGGATTGCTTGCGTTAACGGCAGAGCTCGTCACGACCACCGTTGCGCCCGCGACGTTGGCCGCGTTGTGGCCTTCGTAGACGGTGGCGCCGAGTTGCGCCAGCCGGTCGCTTACCGCGCTGCGCTTTAGATCGGAGCCCGAGACCTTGATGCCCAGGTTGAGCATGATCTCGGCGATGCCGCTCATGCCGATGCCGCCTATTCCGATGAAGTGCGCGTGCTGCGACGTGGCAAACATGGGGTTGAAGGATCAGGGTAGCAGACATCAGAGAACAGAGATCAGAGATCAGAGACTGGATGCCCGCAACTTTGAGACGGGGCTGGAAGAAACAGGAATCGCGGCGTCCGTTGCGGTCGGCTCCAGCACGGGAATACTGATCTCTGATCTCTGACCCCTGATCTCTGCCTATGGCAACGCGTACTCAAATTCGTAGAAGTGCTGCCCGTTCTCGACGCGAATCGTGAACGTGCCCTCGATGCCGTTCAGCTCGCCCGTTCCCGAGCCCGGCACCGCGATCACCTGCATGTTGGGGCCGTTGCCATCCATGGTGGCAAAGTGCTGCAGCGCAAAGCTGCCGTACTTGCCGTTCAGCGTGCCTGTCACGAACTCGATCGCCACGTATCCCGCCGCTCCGGCCTTGGGATCGCCACTGGTAAACATCTCGCCGATGGTTGTCGCTTCCATCTCGCCATGGATTTTCTTGTTGATGGAGAAGCGTCCGATTCCTTCAGCTGGAGAAGGGACCAGTGGATGAATGTCGACAGTGAAGGTGCCATGGGCGTGGTGCATCGGGATCTCCTTTAGCCGGGCGGGGGCGTGTGGCGAAAGTTGCGCCGGCCGTGCAGCGGTGATCAGCGGTATCAGTCGTTTCTCAGAATATCGCGGCGGCCCTGAGAGGGCGCTTTTCAGCCCCAAAAAGCACGCGCCATGAACACGAATCGGCCGAAAAGTTGCGCGACTTTATTTTCGCGCAGTGCCGCAACCTTCCGCCGCTCTGGTGTTTGCATGGGACAGAACCGGCAAGCTACGCCGGGGCCCCCACGAATGGAAACGTTCGTGGGTGGAAGTCCAAGGGCCAGCAAGAAGCAATCTTCAGGGTGGTGGCGAGCCAGGGCGGACAAGTAAACCAGCCCGCGCGGAATGGAGGGAATATGGGCAGCATGAAGAAGTGCCTGAAGAAGTGTTTGTTGGGAGCGGCATTGGCAGCCGGAGCACTGGGATTGAGCGCGGCGCCCGCTCAGGCAGCTCGAATCGGCTTTTACGTTGGCGCACGCGCGGTCGCCGTTCCGCCATGCCCTGGACCGGGATATGCGTGGGTCGGCGGCTACTGGGCCAACGGTTACTGGGTGCCCGGCTACTGGAGTTTCGTGGGCGTTCGCGTCGGTGGGCCCATCTTCCGCGGCGGCTTTGTGGTGGACCGCGGGCCGGCTTTCTATCACCGCGACTTCGACCGTCGCGACCGTGACGACCGGCACTTTGACCGAGACGATCGTTTTCGCAGGTAGCTCCGCCTTCTGCTGCCTGCACCATGCGGCCTCTCCAAACTGGAGGGGCCGTTTTTTTAGGTCGTTTCGCCATTTGAAACATCTCTTAGAGTGTGGGGTAACTCCCTTTGGAGTGAGGGCCAAGGCAAGGCAAATGGGAAAGTTGTTGCTCTTTCGGGCGCGATGGTCCAATCTTTCATCGGACCGCAACAAAAGGGCGAAAAGAGCGTTTAAGGAAGTGAAGGCCGGCCAGAAGACGAAACAAGAGAGGCCGGGAGGGTGCTGATGCCGGAGGCAACTCCGGGTTCCAGTCCGGGCAAGGCGAGGACGGGCCAGCACAAGGAGGATGTCATGAAAAAGCTCTGGTTGGTCTTGTTGGCAACGCTTGTGGTTCTGCCGTTCGCTGCTGTCCCAGCGAACGCCCAGGTCGGGGTAGGAATCGGCGTCGGCCCCGCGATGGTTGATCCCGGATATTACGCCGATTACGGTCCCCCGGATTGTTCGTGGGGTTATTACCCGTATTACCCCTATGCATGTGCCCCTTACGGCTATTACGGTCCTAGCTGGTTCTACGGCGGCGTCTTCATCGGCGCCGGGCCGTGGTACGGATGGGGCCGGTACGGCTGGGGTGGCCGCGGCGGATACGGCTATCGCGGCGGGTACGGCTACCGTGGCGGATACGCTTACGGCGGGCGTGGAGGCTATGCTGGTCGCGGATATGCCGGCGGCGGACATGGCTACGTAGGCGGCGGTGGTCGCGGCTATACCGGTGGCGGCGTAGCGCGCGGCTATAGTGGCGGCGCACGCGGTGGATTCAGCGGCGGCGGTGGCTATCACGGCGGCGGTGGCGGCGGCTTCCATGGTGGAGGCGGCGGCGGCCACGGCGGTGGTGGGCACCGGTAATCCCCTTACAGCGGAAGGTTGAAGTTCCGCTGATTGATGACGAAGCCCGCTTGCCTCGGCAGGCGGGCTTTTTGTCTGCGTTCGGGAGCGAGTGAGCAAGAGAAAAGCGCTTTGGGTCGACGGATCGGAGGCCCGCGTTTGAGCATCACTGGCCGAGAGCTGAAGGCTGAAAGCTGACTCGTTAGCTCCGCTAACCCCGCCAACTCCGCTAACTCCGCTGCTTCCCCGCCATCTCCGCCAGCCGGTTGGCAATCCGTTCAGCCGCGCCCGGATGCGCTTGCGTGCGCGCAGCAGCAGCCATCGTAGCCAGGCGGCCGGGATCGGTGACTAGGCCGGCGAGGATCCAGAGCAACTTGTCGGGAATGTCTAGATCGTTTTCCTTCAGCATCACGGCGGCTCCGGCGGCGACCATGGCTTCGGCGTTGCGGCGTTGGTGCTGGTCGGTTGCAGCGGCAAAGGGAACCAGCAGCGCGGGCTTGCCCGCCGCCGCCTCCTCGGCCACAGTCGACGCGCCGCTGCGCGACATGACCAAGTGCGCCCGGGCAAACTCCGCCGCCATATTGTCGAGGAACGGCCGCACCAGCCAGCGCGCGGGGTCGGCCCCGCTGGCCGCGTAAGCGGCATGAGTGGCTTCAAAATTGCGCATTCCGCTCTGGTGCAGCACCGTGAGACCGGGCACCGCATCGAGCAGAGACTTTATGATGTGCGGCAAATGGATGTTGAAGAGCCGTGCCCCCTGCGAGCCGCCGAAGACAAGCAGGTGCGGCGCGCCCGACGGTGCTTCAAGCGAAAAGAACTCCGGGCGCACGGGAACGCCGGTGACTTCAGCGTTGCGGAACCATTTAGCCGCTGCAGGAAAATTGATGGCCGCCGCCTGCACCCACTTGCCAACGAGCCGGTTGGCCAGGCCCGGCATCGCGTTCGGCTCAAAGGCCATCGCGGGAATCTTAAGCCGCAGCGCGGCCACCATCGCCGGTCCGGATGCATAACCGCCGACGCCCAGCACGGCGTCGGGGCGGAACTCGCGCATCAGGCGTTTGCAGTCGCCAATGCTGCGCGGCAAACGGGAGAGGGTCTGCAGCCGGATCATCAACGAAACACTCTTCAGCGGGCCTACATCGATCAGCTTGAGCGGGAATCCCGCTTCCGGCACGAGACGCGACTCGAGACCGCGCGTAGTGCCGACGAGAAGGACTTCAGCCCCGTGCCGCTCGACCAGCGCGCGCGCCACGGCCAGCGCGGGAATGATGTGCCCGCCCGTGCCGCCTCCGGCAATGAGGATTTTCAATTTAGAGTTCACGGTTTGCAGTTCACCGTTCGCAGTTGCCGGTCGCCAGCGACTGGGTTCTCCTGTTCCCTTGGTCCCTTGTTCCCAGCTTCTCTCACTCCGCCCGCCGGCTGATATTGAGCAGGATCCCGATGCTGGCCAGTGTGCAAAAGAGCGAAGTGCCTCCATGCGAGATCAGCGGCAAGGGAATGCCTTTGTTGGGAACCAGCGAAAGCACCACGCTGATGTTGAAGAAAGCCTGCAACAGAATCGTAATGGTGATGCCGAAGGCGGCCAGCCGTGCAAAGGGATCGCTGCACCGGAAGGCCGTACGCAATCCACGGACGCCGAACAGGCCAAACAGAAGCACAATGAACATGGCCCCAACGAATCCCAGCTCCTCAGCGATGTTGGCGAAGATGAAGTCGGTCGCGGCCTCGGGCAGAAAAAACAGTTTCTGCATCCCTTCCATATAGCCGTGGCCCGTTAGCCCGCCTGTGCCTACGGCGATGAGCGATTGATAGATGTGATAGCCGGCGCCCTGCGGATCGGATTCGGGATTGAGAAAGACCAGCATGCGCGCCCGGCGCCACGGAACCATGAGCAGCAATGCGGCCAGCGCGGGTAACGCAGCGGCGACAGCGCCCAGAAGAACCTTCCATTCCATCCCCGCCAGCACCAGAATCATTGCCGCCACGCCCGCCAGCACCAGCGCCGTTCCCAGGTCGGGCTGCGCCGCCACAAGCACGACAAACAGGCCGGGAATGAGGGCCGCGGGCACGAGCGTCCGCCTCCAGTCGCGCATGGCGCCGAGGCGCGTCTGCAAGAACCAGGCCAGAAACAGCACCAGCACCGGCTTGGCGATTTCGGAGGGTTGGAGAGTGAAAAAATCGCCGAAACGAATCCATCGATGCGTGTGGTGCGAGCCGGGCATGAGGAAGACAAGCACCAGCAATACGGTCGTAATCGAGAGGGCGGGATAAATAAAGCGCGGCGAATTATAGCGGCTCACGTCAACGTGCATCAGCACGAGCATTGCCACCACGCCCACTGCAGCCCAAACGGCCTGAGTAAAGATGAAGGTGTAGGCCGAGTGGTACTTTTCCTGATCGACAACGGCCGAAGCCGAGAACACCATCACCAGCCCGGTGACCACCAGCACCAGCGTGGTGAAGAACAGCCATTTGTCAACGCCAACTCTTTTCGCCATAGGTTCCTACGCGCCCGGCTTTGCCTTCCAATCTTTTCGTTCAGCGACAAGTTGCTTGAAGACACTCCCGCGGTGCTCGTAGTTCTCAAACTGATCGAAGCTGGAGCAGGCCGGCGCTAGCAGCACCACCTCGCCGGGTCGCGCGGCAGCGGCCGCAGCGTTTACCGCGTTGGCCAGCGTCTCGCACGAATGGATCGGCACCACGCCGCGCAGATGCGACTCGATCTTGGCCGCCGCCGCGCCGATGGTGTAAACGGCGCGCACCCGCTCGCGCAGCAAGGTCGAGAGCGTGGTGTAGTCCGAGCCTTTGTCCTTGCCGCCCAGGATCAAATGAATGCCGCCCGGAAACGAAGCCACGGCTTTGGCGGTCGCATCCACATTGGTGGCCTTCGAGTCGTTGTAGAACTCAACGCCATTGACGGTTGCCACGTACTCCAGGCGATGCTCCACCGCATGGAACTTCTCGATGGCGCGGGCGATCACATTGGGCGGCACACCGGCCAGCCGAGCCGCGCACACTGCTGCTAGCACGTTTTCCACGTTGTGCTCGCCCTTGAGCGAAATCTTGTTGAGCGGCAGGATGGTCTCGATCGCCGCCTCCGGCGCGGAGCGGTAAACTACGGTCCCGTTCTGTGCCCAAGCGCCCCGGTTCACTTCGTGCTTGGCAGAGAACCAGTACACCGGCGCGTGCGAGCGGGCCTCGGCCTCGGCGGTGCGGGCATTATCGGCGTTCAGCACAACGCTGTCGTTTGTGTTCTGCACCGCGAAGATGCGCTCCTTGGCCAGCGCATAGTTCTCAAAGGTTCCGTGCCGGTCCAGGTGATCGGGCGTGATGTTCAGAATGACGGCAATCCGGGGATGGAATTCTTCCGTGCTCTCCAGTTGAAAGCTCGATACTTCGAGCACTAACCAGGTGTCGTCCGTGCTTTCTTCGATCACGCCCACCACGGGTACACCGATGTTGCCGGCAACCAGCGTGGAATAGCCGGCCTCTTTCAGAATCTCGCCAGCGAGCGTAGTCGTGGTCGTCTTCCCGTTCGATCCCGTGATGGCCAGAATCTTGCCTTTCAGGAATCTTGCCGCCAGTTCCAGTTCGCCGATGACCGGGCGGCCGAAGTTCCGGGCCTGCACCAGTTCCGGTGTATTCAGCGGCACGCCGGGGCTCACCACAATCAGGTCCTGACGGCGGAAGGTCAGCAGGCCATGCCCGCCCGCCTCCACCATGATCCCCTCGTCGAGCAGCGCCGGAATCTCTTTGGCCAGCGACTCGGCCGAGCGAATGTCGGAGACCGTCACTTGCGCGCCTTTGTGGCGCAAAAATAGCGCCGCCGCCAGTCCCGACTTTCCCAGGCCCACTACCAGAACCTTTTTGCCCTTCAACTCCATCATTTGTTCCTAACGCCGCCGCGACAACTTTATTGTGCACCGCGCGGCGTGTGCCGGGGGCTGCCTCTAGCGCAATTTCAGTGTAGTGAGTGCAAACAATGCAAACACCAGGGCACCGATCCAGAAGCGTGCGATCACTTTCGACTCGCTCCAGCCCAACTGTTCGAAGTGGTGGTGCAGCGGCGCCATCTTGAAGATGCGCTTCTTGCGCAACTTGTAGCTGCCCACCTGTAGGATGACCGAAGCGGCTTCAAGAATGAAGATGCCGCCGATGAACGGCAGCAGCAACTCCTGCCGGATGATGATGGCCACGGTGCCGATGGCGCCGCCCAGCGCCAGGGAGCCCACGTCGCCCATGAAGATCTCTGCCGGATGCGCGTTGTACCAGAGAAATCCGATCGATGCACCCACCATCGACCCG
This sequence comes from Occallatibacter sp., assembly GCA_049517515.1. GTDB lineage: Bacteria > Acidobacteriota > Terriglobia > Terriglobales > Acidobacteriaceae > Telmatobacter. The sequence continues at coordinate 57,697 of JBEKSA010000011.1, read as the reverse complement.
CAGAACACCGTCAGCTCGCCCACCATGGGCATGCGCTGCAGCTCCAGGTAGTCGGCGAAGACCACGTGGCCGCTGATGTAGGTGAGCACCGCGAGCGCGCCGGCGGCGATGATGGTGCAGCCGATGGCCAGCCCGTCCAGGCCGTCGGTCAGGTTCACTGCGTTCGACGTGCCCACCAGCCACAGCACCACCCACACCACGAACGGCACAAACGCGAAAAGGGCCATGTGCGGAAGAGTCACCGGCCAGTGGTGCCACAGCAGATCAGGGTGCAGGCTCTTGATGAAGGGCACGGAAAGGCGCGTGGAAAACACGTCAAACTTGTCCAGCACGATCAGCGCTACGGCCACCACGACACCGGCCAGCGCCTGCCAAAGCAGCTTTGCCCGTACCGTCAATCCCAAGCTGCGCCGTTGAACAACTTTAATGTAGTCGTCGGCAAAGCCGATGGCGCCGAAGGCGAGCGTTGAGAAGACGACAACCCAAACGAGCGGATTCGCTGGATCGGACCACAGCACCGTGGGCAGCAGAATGGCGATGCAGATGAGCACCCCGCCCATGGTTGGCGTTCCCGTCTTTTTCATGTGCGACTGGGGCCCGTCCTCGCGCACAAACTGGCCGATCTGGAACTCCCTCAGCTTCTGAATCACGTACGGCCCGATGAAGAGCGCGATGAGCAGTGCTGTGAGCGAGGCAAACGCGGTGCGAAACGTGAGGTAGCGGAAGATCCGGAACGGGTGAAAGAACGGAAACAGCTTTTCGTAGAGCAGCCAGTAAAGCAAAGAGCCTCCCAAGCCGGATTGAGGCGGGTTTCAGCTTGATTCTACAGGGACCGGGCTGGACGGCGCGATCCAACTCCGCCCGAAGATCGCGCCGATTGAAGCACAGCCAGGGTTCCGGCGTATGCTTTTCAAGACTCGAAAAAGCCTGCAAGTGCGGGGAGGAACCGGAATGAGACATGGAATTTCGGGCGTCGTGTGCGTGTGCATTTTTGCGTGTGCGATGGGAATGGCCCAGAGCACGGATGAGGCGGCGGTGAAGGCGCGACTGGATCAGGTTGCCAGCTCACACACTGCGGGCAACGCATTTATGGGCACGGTGCTGGTGGTGGAGGGCGACCGCGTTCTCCTGGATAAGGGATACGGCATGGCAGACCTGGAATGGGGCAACGCCAATGCCCCGGATGTGAAGTTCCGGCTCGGCTCGCTCACGAAACAATTCACCGCAGCCCTGGTACTGCAGCTACAGGATGAAGGCAAGCTGAAGATCGACGACCCGGTTAGTAAGTATCTGCCGGATGCGCCGGCCGCATGGGCCAAGATCACGCTGGCCGATCTGCTGGGACACACATCGGGCATTCCGAGTTTCACCGGCTTTAAAGAGTTCCAAGTTTGGAGGATGAGCCCCCATACCTCGGAGGAGGAGCTGGCGCTGTTCCGCGACAAGCCGCTGGACTTCGAGCCTGGCAGCAAATTCGACTACAGTAACTCGAACTATGAGGTGCTGGGCGCGATTGTCGAGAAGGTGAGCGGAAAAAAGTATGGCGATCTGCTTCGCGAACGCATTTTTGGCCCGTTGGACATGAAGGATTCGGGAGTGGATACCGACGAGTTGATCCTGCCCAAGCGCGCACAGGGTTATATGCCCGGCAAAAGCGGGCTGGTGCTGGCTCGGTCTGAGTCGATGACCGTGCCATGGGCCGCGGGCTCCATCTACTCGACCACTGGCGATTTGCTTAAGTGGGAACACGGGTTATTTGGCGGCAAAGTCATTTCGGCGGAATCGTTGAAGCAAATGACCACGCCAGGCAAGGGGAACTATGGATTGGGCGTCTTTGTGCGGAATCAGGACGGTCTCGAAGTGGTGGATCACGGAGGCGGCATCGAAGGCTTCAATACGCAGTTGACGTACGTTCCGGAGCGCCGCATCGCCGTGATCGTGTTGAGCAATGTGAACGGCGCCGCGCCGGCGGCAATGGGCAGTCAGTTGCTGGATGTTGTGCTCGGAAAGCCAGTCGTCCTGGCCAGCGAACGGAAGGCTGTGCCCATTGAAAAATCCGCGCTTCCCAAATTTGTGGGTACGTACGACCTGACGCCGTCGTTTTCATTGACCATCGCGGTGTCGGGCGACGGCTTGACCACGCAGGGAACCGGACAGCCCGCCATACCTATCCTCTACGAAGGAGCGGCGGACGGGCATCCAAGGTTCTTCTCTCCTCAGGTCGATGCGGAGGTCGAGTTTGTTCCCGATGCGAGCGGTGCAATCACCTCGCTTGTCCTGCACCAGGGTGGCCGCGACATGCCGGCCAAGCGACACTAGCCGATGGAGAGAGTCGCTACACGACGTCGAAGACGATCCTCCAGCTAAAAGCTACGAGCTGATAGCTGAAGGCTGCTTTTCCTGCCGCGTCTTCGCCACTTCCTCCACCGTGACCGGATCGAGGAGCGGCATCTGCGCGCGGCGGCGATGACGCTCCTACTCAGCCTTCTTGAAATCGAAGTACGCGAGGTTCATCTGGCCCTCGGTTAGGATCCGAACGGTGAGCACGTTCTTGCCGCGTGCAAGTTTCACCTTGGCGGCACGCGGTGCCAGGTTCCAGTGGTGCCACTGCCGCCACGCAACCGGGTCGGCGGTATCGAACGTCGATGAAATCGTGATCGGGCCTGTGGCCGGATTCCCATTCACATCGAGCGAGATGGTTCCGCCGCGGTTCGAGGTATAGAGCAAATCACCGACATACCATCCCGCTTCCTTCACATCGACGGTGATGTTGAACCATTCGCCCGGCACGGTCCATCCGACATACAACAGGTTCGGCGGTGGCTGAACCTTGTCATATTCCGTATCGTCGATCTTTGGATTACGCCCGAACTTGGTATACGAAGTATCGACCCCTTCGTTCATCCTGAATTCGTTCAGATAGCTTCCGTCGGCAGGATTCAACACGCCGCTTCCGTTGTTCTTCGCATCCGAATCGTGATAAGCTACGCTTTCGCCGCCCAAATCGTAGTACGCGCACATTACTTTGCCGGGAATTTTCTGAGCGCCGCCATTGTAGCGGCTATCCTCAAACGGCGTCCCCTTGTATTGAGCGAGAAAACTCGCGCTCGAGGCGCCTATCAGGCAGGCCGCAAGTACAGAAAACCCCGCCGCGAATCGCAATCTGTTCCGTCCCATCTCCAATCGTCTCCCGCCGACAGGCTGCGGAGCTGCTGGCTGATCGCCGAATGCATCCGTCTTCAAAGACCTGTGCGGCAGAAACCATTTTGCACCTTGAGACAAACGATTGTCCAGAACAGTTTTTCGCTGCTGCGGATTCGCCCCGAATGGTAAAGCCGAAGGAGGCAACCTCCTTCGGTCTTCGAAGCCAACGCGTAATCAGCGCGTCTTCGCCACTTCCTCCACCGTCACCGGATCGAGGAACGGCATCGCCGCACGCAGTTTCTTGCCGACGATCTCGACCGGGTGCTTGGCTTCAGCCTCGCGGAAGGCCAGAAACTCCTTCTTGCCCGAGTTCTGGTCGGCGAGAAACTTCTTCGCGAAAGTCCCGTCCTGAATCTCGGCAAGAATCTGCTTCATCGCCTTCTTGCTCTCGGCGCCGATGACGCGCGACCCGGAGACGTAGTCGCCGTATTCTGCGGTGTCCGAGATCGAGTAGCGCATGTAGGCGAGGCCGCCGCGATAGATGAGGTCGACGATCAGCTTGAGCTCGTGCAGGCACTCGAAATAAGCGCTTTCGGGCTGATAGCCGGCCTCGACGAGCGTTTCATAGCCCGCTTTAATCAGCGCGCTCACGCCGCCGCACAACACCGCCTGCTCGCCGAAAAGATCGGTCTCGGTCTCTTCCTTGAAGGTGGTCTCGAGAGCTCCGGCGCGCGTGCAGCCGATGCCCTTGAGGTAGCTGAGCGAGAGAGCGTGCGCGTTCCCTGTCGCGTCCTGATGGACAGCGATGAGGCCGGGGACGCCGCCGCCTTCAATGAAAACTTCGCGCACGCGATGGCCGGGCGCCTTGGGCGCGGCCATGCCCACGTCGATGCCCGCGGCCGGCACAATGGTCTTGAAGTGAATGTTGAAGCCGTGGGCGAACATGAGCAGCTTGCCGGCGCTGAGGTTCGGTCCGATCTCCTCGGCATACAGTTTGGCCGCGGTTTGATCGGGAACGAGCACCATCACCACGTCGGCCCATTTCGTGGCCTCGGCGACGGTGGTCACTTCGAGACCTGCCTTCTGCGCCTTGGCAATCGATTTGGAATTGGCCGCCAGGCCCACCTTCACCTGCACGCCCGAATCTTTCAGGTTGAGAGCATGCGCATGCCCCTGCGAGCCGTAGCCAATGATCGCTACCTTCTTGGCCTGGATCAGGCTGAGGTCGGCATCGTGATCGTAATAAGTCTTCGCCATGATTTTCTTGGATTTCCTTTGCATTCGGGGTTAAAGTTTTTGAGCGGGCTCATTTGGCTGCCGGCGGCGCAACGCCACTCATTCCAAACCGCAGGCCGCGAAGAGATCGAAAAATCCATGGAAGTCTTTCCCGGATTGAAAGAGTGGGGCCTCAGGCCTAAGCTTTTACAAAGGTCGTTAACCCCCGGCGGGTGCGTTCGCGAAGCTGGCAGTTCCGCATTTCATCCGCGAGAGACTCCAGGTTAGGTACTCCATAGATTGAAAAATTCTCGAGTTCCGCATCGGATGAAAACAGATGCAGGGATGCCTGGCCGAGCAATCGTTTCCCCAGCGGCTTGCGCAACTCAAAATGGTCGATGCGAAACAGTTCGAGAGACTCCTGAACTTTCGAAAGGAGGCCGTGTTCCAGTTTGATCCGCTGCGTGGTGATCTCGTAATGAATGCTTCGGCTCCTGAGGTAGTAATGGATACAGATCGCTGCACACGCGACCAGAAAAAACAGAATCAAATAAGCGACATTGCGACCGGAGCTCCCAATGGTCCCGGCTTTCATCAGGTACCCGACGATCATTGTCACGGCGATCACTACGACAAACGGCGTTAGCTGACCGACGGTATAGATGATTGCCGGGTGCCCGACGAATAGATCTTTCTCGGTTTCCTGATCCTTCGTCGCGGCATAAGCCGTCAGGTCCGTATTGCAGAAACGGCACTTGATCGCGACGGCCTTGATGGTCTCACCGCAGACTGGGCAGACTTTGGTGTCAGCATCCATCCATCTTTCCTCTTAAGCCAGAATCATAATCCATGCCCTCGCCCGTCATGGCAGAGCACGAGAGGCCTCCGCTTACTCGGCTTCGCCGGCAACGCTGTCTGCGGCGGGCTCCTCTTCTTCCTCCGCGGCTTTGCCCTCAACGACACCCAGGGCCTTGACCACGCTGCTGACGTGATGTCCGCGCCTCATGGTCATCTTTCCGCTGCGGCAAATCTCGAGGATCCGCCCCTCGTCTTCGCGCAGCACTTCGATCAGCCCTTCTATCTTGCTTTCCACGCCGGTCATCTCGATCATGAGCGACTCCGACGTGAGATCGACGATGCGTGCGCGGAAGACCTCGGCCAGGTCGAAAATCTGAGCGCGGTTACGCGGTGTTGCCGCGACTTTGATCAGCGCCAGTTCACGCGTGACCGACGGAGCCTGGGCGATGTCGTCCACATCGACGACATTCTCAAGTTTAAACAGGCTGGCGCGGATGCGATGTCCAGCCTCGGCCGAAGCCTCGCACACGAGCGTGAGTCGCGACAGGCCCGGTCGCTCGCTTCGCCCCACGGTGAGCGAATTGATGTTGATATTCAGGCGCCGGAACAGCGACGCTACGCGCGTCAGCACGCCCGGACGGTCTTCAACGTATGCGACGAAAGTATGAAGCATAACGAACCTTTCCAGAGATCAGAGAACAGAGATCAGAGATCAATCTCCTAAACAATTTTTCCAAATTAGCTCTTCAATGATTTCAGAGCCGCGTAAATCATCTTGCCGACTTCGTGGGACAAACTTTCAGCGTGGTCAATCAGCTTCTGATTCCCCATTTCGAGCTCGCGGGCAATCTGCAACTGCGTTTGCAATTCGAAATTCGACGCGCGCGCGATGCCGAGAAACTGCCGGAATTCCGCCCTATTCAATCTTCCGTGACCCTCGGCGACATTGCTGGGCAGAGAGACCGCAGCCCGCCGAATCTGATTCGTGAGCCCGTACAGCTCCTCTCGTGGAAATTCCTTCGTCAAACGATAAATTGCAACGGTCAACTGCATGGCTCTTTGCCATACAACTAATTCCCGGAATGATTGCGCCATGAACCACTGCTCCTGTCTGACCTCCGGGAAAACCGATCTCCGACCTCTCGACGCTGCTCTCTGTTCTCTGTTCTCTGTTCTCTGTTCTCTGATCTCTGATCTCTGCTACTCTTCCAGCGGATCGTGGTCGGGCCGGCGGATCATCTCGTGCAGCGCGCTGCCCGCCGGAATCATCGGGTACACCGAGTCTTCCTTCTCCACCATGAAGTTGAGCAGATACGCGCCCGGAGCCGAGCGCGCCGCCTTCACGGCAGCCTCCACTTCAGAGCGTTTGCGCACCGCGCGTCCCGGAATGCCATGCGCATCGGCCAGCTTCACAAAGTCTGGGCTGACCAGCGGCGTGGCTTCGTAGTTGCGCTCGTAGAAAAACTCCTGCCACTGCCGCACCATGCCCAGGTAGCCGTTGTTGATGATGGCGATGTTGATCTTGATTTTTTCCTGAACAATGGTCGCCAGTTCCGCCGCCGTCATCTGGAAGCCGCCGTCGCCGGCTACAACCCACACTTCTTTTTCCGGGCAGGCAAACTTGGCGCCGATGGCCGCGGGCAGCGCGAATCCCATCGTGCCCAGCCCGCCGCTCGTAATGAGCGTGCGCGGCTGTTCGTGGTGGAAGTACTGCGCTTCCCACATCTGGTGCTGGCCAACGTCGGTGACGACCACAGCGTTGCCGCCGGTCATGCGCCACAGGTCGTGCATCACGTGCGCCGCATACAGATGTCCGGAGTCGGGCAGGTTATTGATATCGCGCACCGCGACCGCGCCTTTGCTGGCCTCGATCGTCTTCAGCCACGCCGAGCCGTCGCGGCCCGAAATCCGCGGCAGCAGTTGCTCCAGCACCTCGCGCAGATCGCCCACCAGCGCCACATCTACCTTCACGTTCTTGTTGATCTCCGCTGGATCCACTTCGATATGGATTTTCTTCGCCTTGGTTGCGTAGGTGGAAAGCGTTCCCGTCACGCGATCGTCGAAGCGCATGCCGCATGCGATCAGCAGATCAGCTTCCTGGATGGCGTGATTCACCCACGCCTCGCCGTGCATGCCCATCATGCCCAGGCTCAGCGGGTGCGAAGCGGGAAATCCGCCCAGCCCCAGCAGCGTAAGGCCCACAGGAATCTCCGCGCGCTCCGCCAGCGTGCGCACCTGCTCCATCGCGCCCGATTCCATCACTCCGTGACCGGCCAGAATCACCGGCCGCTTGGAGTTGCGAATCAATTCGGCGGCCTGAGCCAGTCCCGATTCCTCCACGCGCAGCATGGGATGCGGGCGGTACGGACGCGGTTTGGCAGCCTCAAAATCGAACTCCGCTGTCGCCTGTTGCGCATCCTTTGTGATGTCAACCAGCACCGGCCCGGGCCGCCCTGAGCGCGCGATCTGGAATGCTTGGCGCAGCGCGTGCGCCAGGTCCTCCGCTTTGTTCACGAGAAAGTTATGTTTCGTCACGGGCAGCGTGATGCCGGTAATGTCCACTTCCTGAAATGCGTCCGTGCCTAGAACTTTGCTCGACACGTTGCCGGTGATGCACACGATGGGAATCGAATCGAGCATCGCGGTGGCAATGCCGGTGACGAGGTTGGTCGCGCCCGGTCCGCTCGTAGCAATAGCAACACCCACGCCGCCAGAGGCGCGCGCGTAGCCGTCGGCCATGTGCGCCGCGCCCTGCTCGTGGCGGACCAGAACGTGCCGGATGGGAAATTTGCGCAGCGCGTCGTAGGCGGGCAGAATAGCGCCGCCCGGATAGCCGAAGACATCCTTCACGCCCTCGCCGACCAGAGTGGCCCACAGAATCTCCGAGCCGGTGAGGCGCGTTGGGGGAGTCAGGTGCGCGTTCGCGGCTTGGATGGTGTTGGGCACCGTCATAAATTACCTCGCTTCCTGGAAATCAAGATCGCTTTTTCCGATGTTGCAAACCGAACAAAGAGTCTGAAGGTTTTCTAGAACCGTTCTGTGAGTCTTCGACCATGCTTCGACGTGATCAACGTGGAGGATTACGCTCGGGTCCGTAGCGGGCGACCTGCCGCAGGCCCTGCACTTGAAATTGTCGCGCCTCATCACAATGAATCGCAGACGCCAGTTAATATTTCTCGAACCCTTTTGGATCAAAACAGGTTCAGTGCCTTTCGCTTCGCTTCCGTTGGATGAAGGGCTTTCTTCGTTATTGATATACGCAACGAATGCTTCTAACGCCTTTCTCCAGGTTCCAAATCGTTTCTCATATGTTCCAGAGCTGTACCTTGAAAGCGGCTTGCAGGTTTCCTCGTACCGGGGTTGCCTTCCGAGTCGAGACCAGACCTCCTCCAGGTTTCGGAATAGGTCCTCTTCAGGCACATTCATGGGCGTTCTCGAATCTTCTAATTCAGCCTTTTCAAGCGCCGCAGACCAGCTGCCAAACCTCCTGACGATAGTGCAACTATGGATACTTCCCATTTCGTCCTGCTCGGCGCGAGTCACGGAATTTTTCCTCAATTCAGAGGCGACGTGTCGGAGGTCAGCGATTAACTCACTGTCCGAGAGGTTCCGATGATACGTCTCGAGTTCAAAAGGCATAAGTCAAGCTCGCTTGGTAAGACTATTTTCTTAAGTTGTAGCTCCTTCGGAGGCGCTAGTCACACGGTCGACGTATTTGCGGAAGACGCCATTCGGCCAGCGCAGCGCCGGTGGCTTGAAATTCTTGAGCCGCGCGGCCATCTCTTCTTTGCCGATCTCGACGTCGAGCGTCCGCTTGGCAACATCAAAATGAATGATGTCGCCCTCGCGCACCGCCGCAATCGGCCCGCCGACAAACGCTTCGGGAGCCACATGGCCCGCGGTGAATCCGCGCGTCGCGCCGCTGAATCGCCCATCGGTGAGCAGCGCCACCTGCGCGCTCAACTCCGCATTCGAGCTGATGGCTGCCGTCACCTGCAGCATCTCGCGCATGCCCGGTCCGCCCTTCGGCCCTTCGTAGCGAATCACCACGACGTCGCCGGGCTTGATGCCTCCCGCCTGAACAACTTTGAAGCAATCCTCTTCGCTATCGAAGACGCGCGCCGGCCCGCGATGTTCATATTTGCCCGCCGCGGCAATCTTCATCACGCATCCCTCCGGCGCGAGATTGCCTCTCAGAATCACCAGCCCACCGTTGGGCTTGATGGGCTTTTCGAAAGTGGCTATCACGTCCTGTCCCGGAGTCTCCTTGGCGAGCGCCGCCTCTTCGGCCAGTGTTTTGCCGCTCACGGTCAGCGCCGATCCATCGGCAAATCCCGCGTCGATCATCCGCTTGGCCAGCAGCCGCGAGCCGCCCGCAGCCTGGTAATCCGATGCCACATACTTTCCCGCCGGCGTGAGAGAACAGATGTACGGCGTGCGCGCTGAGATGGCGTCAAAATCGTCGATGCTTAGCTTGATGCCCATTTCGCGCGCGATGGCCAGCAGGTGCAGCACGGCATTCGTTGAGCCGCCGCTTGCGGCCACGCTGGCAATTGTATTTTCAAGGGATTTGCGGGTGATGATCTGCGAAGGGCGGCGATTCGCGCGTACAGCATCCATCAAAATACGGCCAGCCTCGCGCGTGGCTTCGAGTTTGTTGGGTGCGGTGGCGGGAACACCCGAAAGCTCAATCGGCGCAATGCCCAGAATCTCGGCGCTCATGGCCATGGTGTTGGCTGTGAACTGGCCGCCGCATGCGCCGGCGCCGGGACAGGCATTAGCCTCGAGAGCTTCCAATCCCGCATCATCGATGCGTCCCGCAGCGTAAGAGCCAATGCCCTCGAAGACGTTTTGAATCGTGATGTCGATTTTTTCACCATTGGGGCCATTCAGTTTGCCCGGTGCGATCGATCCGCCATAGAGCATCATGCCGGGAATATCGAGCCGGCACAGCGCCATGATGATACCCGGCATATTCTTGTCGCACCCGCCAATGCCGACGAGGCCGTCGAAAAGATTTCCGCGCGCGACGAGTTCAATAGAATCGGCGATCACTTCGCGGCTCACCAGCGACGCCTTCATGCCCTGCGTGCCCATGGTGATGCCGTCGGAGATGGTCACGGTGTTGAACTCCATCGGCGTCCCGCCCGCCTCGCGAATGCCTTCCTTCAGCGCCTCGGCAATCTCGCGCAGGTGTACGTTGCAGGTGCCGATTTCGGTCCACGTATTCGCGATGCCGATGATTGGCTTGTGCAGATCGTCCTTCTTGAATCCGGAACCACGCAGATACGACCGCGCCGCCGCACGGCTCGGCCCCTCGGTCAACGGAATACTTTGTCGCTTGCCTTCGATCGTCATGTGCTCTCTTCGCTCGCTAGCCAGCTTTTAGCAGTTAGCTGCCAGCTCGTTTGCGGTGCCGTTATCGTCCGTGCCTTGCGATGGGTGTTTCCCACCCGACGCCTATCGCTTGAATGAACGCCGTTCGTCTCCAGCGCAACAGCGTTGTCATCTAAGCCCCAAATCTCAATCTTTCCTTTCCATCCATCCACTAGCTTCCATAACTTGTAAAAGCCTCCCCACGTCTGAGGGCGCGACTGTTTTTGTTTTTCCCATTTTCTCTCTAATGAAATCCAATATTTCGTCTACTTTGAGAAATATGATCGGATTTCCGCGCAAATTCTTCTTGAACTTTTTATGCTCGACCCATGCTGATTGATCACCTATTAATTTGGTTGCCGCAATCACATAGGTAAAACTATCCGTTCTAGTCAACTCCTTGATTTTGGCTATGAAGGCGTCAGCCCATTTCTTATCAGCCAATACCCTGAAGGTCTTCCATGCGTCACGGCCATTAAGGACTTTATCTTCCTCGATTCCGGAAAACCATCGGGTTAGGTTGACTCCAGATTGCCAACTTTTGCAATCTACCGCCCAAACGCGTCTAGGACCACGGAGCTTCGGATTTAAGCCAATTACGTCAATGTCGCTCGCTCCTGAATCCTTTTTTGTGTCATAGCCACTAGCTTCCTTCGTAGGCTTGAACTTCACGTTGTGCATCGTAAAGTAGCCTTCGTTCTGGAGGTAATCATCAACGAGTTGCTCAAGAATGTCTTCTTGCACCGCAATTAATCTCCTCCTATTTCCCGCCGGCCCCGGGATTTGCCTCGCCACCACCACCCTGGCCGCGCGCAGCCCTAACGTAGGAGCTAAGAGCTAAAGGCCGTTCTTCGCTTTCAGCCACGTTGCTTCGTCGTGCTTCGCCTCAAACGTGTCCAGCGCCGCCACATGCCGCAGCGTCAGGCCGATATCATCCAGTCCCTCGAGCAGGCAGAACCTTCTGAAGGGATCGATCTCGAACTTCGCGCTGAATCCACGGCCATCCGTCACAGTCTGCGCTTCAAGCGAAACTGTGAGCTGATAATTGGGAATTTTTTGTGCGTTTTGGAGGAGAGTATCAACTTCACCTTCGGACAGCCGCGCCAGCACAATCCCGTTCTTGCCCGCATTCGAGAAAAAGATGTCTGCAAAAGTCGGCGCAATCACCACGCGGAAGCCATAGTCGCTCAACGCCCATGCGGCGTGCTCGCGGCTCGATCCGCAAGCAAAATTCTTGCCCGCAATGAGAATCCTCGCGCCCTTGTAACGCGGGTCGTTCAGAACGAAATCCGCAATTGGCTGGCCATCCGGCGTCTGCCGCCAATCGAAGAACAGGAAATCGCGGTACCCCGTGCGCTCGATGCGCTTCAAAAACTGCTTGGGAATGATCTGGTCGGTATCGACGTTGGTGCGATCGAGCGGCGCGGCCAGCGCGGTCAGTGTACGAAACGGTTCCATTAAGCCTCCACCTCCTCGTTTACGCGCCACGTCCGGATGTCCACAAAATGCCCGGCGATCGCGGCCGCCGCGGCCATCTCCGGCGACACCAGATGCGTGCGTCCGCCGCGTCCTTGCCGCCCCTCGAAGTTGCGGTTGCTGGTCGAGGCGCAACGCTCGCCCGGCGAAAGAATGTCGGGATTCATGCCCAGACACATGGAGCAGCCCGGTTCGCGCCAGTCGAATCCGGCCTCGCGGAAGATGAGGTCGAGGCCTTCTTTTTCCGCCTGCGCCTTCACCTGCTGCGACCCGGGAACCACCATCGCGCTCACGTGCGAGGAAACCTTGTGACCCGCGGCAATCTTCGCCGCCGCGCGCAGATCCTCGATGCGTCCGTTGGTGCAGGAGCCGATGAAGACGCGATCGATTGAAATCTCCTCAAACGGCGTTCCCGCTTTCAAATCCATATATTCGAGCGCCCGCTCAAACGACCTGCGGTCGATCTCCGAGGCGGCGTTCGCCGGGTCGGGTACCTTTGCAACCACCGGAGCCACCATGCCGGGGCTCGTTCCCCAGCTCACGTACGGAACCAGCGTAGCCGCGTCGATCACCAATTCTCGATCGAATTTGGCGCCGGGATCCGAGGGCAGCTTCATCCACTCGGCCACTGCTCTGTCCCAGTCGGCGCCCTTCGGCGAGAACTGGCGGCCCTTCAGGTACGCAAACGTCGTCTCGTCGGGCGCGATCATGCCTGCGCGCGCGCCTGCTTCGATGCTCATGTTGCAGATGGTCATGCGGCCTTCCATCGACAGCGAGCGAATCGCCGAGCCCGCGTATTCGATCACGCAGCCCGTTGCGCCGTCCGTTCCGATCTCGCCGATGATTGCCAGGATCACGTCCTTGGCCGTGACGCCCAGCGGCAGCTTGCCTTCGACCGCGATGCGGAAGGTCTTCGGCTTCGATTGTGGCAGCGTCTGCGTGGCCAGCACGTGCTCCACTTCGCTGGTGCCGATGCCAAAAGCTAACGCCCCGAACGCGCCGTGCGTGGAAGTGTGCGAGTCGCCGCACACGATCGTCATACCCGGCTTGGTCAATCCCAGCTCCGGCCCGATCACGTGCACAATTCCCTGCTCGCGCGAGTTCACGTCGTAAAGCTCGACGCCAAAATCCGCGCAGTTCTTGCGCAGTGTGGCAATCTGTTTCGCCGAAATCTGGTCCACAATGTTCAGCCGCCCCTCAATGGTCGTGGGCACGTTGTGGTCCACAGTGGCAATGGTCCGATCGGGCCGGCGCACCTTGCGCCCCGCCAGCCGCAGCCCCTCAAACGCCTGTGGCGAGGTCACCTCGTGCACCAAATGCAGGTCGATGTAGAGCAGCGTCGGTTCGCCCTTCGGCTTAACCACCACATGCTGCTCCCACACCTTTTCGAAGAGTGTTCTCGGTTCGCTGCTCATTGAACTCCTCAACTGTTGTCGTTTGCTCTCAGCTCTTACGCGTGAACGAGCTGTTGCTTCACCGTCTCCCGCACTTTCGCGCCCATCTCACGGGTTCCTAGCACGGTCAGTCCCTCGGGGTTGGTGCGCGCCAGGTCCTGCGTGCGGAAGCCGGCTTCAAGCACCTTGCGCACAGCCTTCACAATCGCGTCGGCCTCGGCATCCAGCCCGAAGGAGTGGCGCAGAAGCATCGCGCCCGTCAAAATCGTGGCCAGCGGATTGGCGATGTTTTTGTTGGCGTGCTTGGGCGCCGAGCCGTGGGCCGGCTCATACAAATTGATCTTGCCGCCGACGGTCCCGGAGGGCAACATGCCGAGCGAGCCGGTAATGACTGAGGCCTCGTCGGTGAGAATGTCGCCGAACGTATTCTCTGTAACGATCACGTCGAAGTCGCGCGGCCGCTTCATCAAGTGCATCGACATGGCATCGACGAACTGATGCTCCAGCGTGACATCGGGGAAGTCCTTGGCTACCTCGGTCACCGTGTCGCGCCAAAGCTGCGAGACTTCGAGCACATTGGCTTTGTCCACGCTGGTGACAAGCTTGCGGCGCTTTTGCGCCAATTGAAAGGATGTGCGGGCCACGCGCGCCACTTCCTCGCGGGTGTAGCGCATGGTGTTAAAGGCTTCACCCTTTTCCTTGTTCCACTCGCGGGGCTGGCCATAATAGAGGCCGCCGAGCAACTCGCGGACAAACATAATGTCGGTCCCGTCGATGATCTCGGGCCGCAAGGGACTGTTGACCGTCAGCTCCTTGAAAGCGAAGACGGGGCGCAGGTTGGCGAAGCCGCCCAGCGCAGCGCGCAGTTGCAACAAGCCGGCCTCTGGGCGCTTGCTCGCAGGGAGAGCATTGAACTTGTCGTCACCCACTGCGCCCAGGAAAACAGCCTCGGAATCCAAAGCGGCAGCAAGGGTGTCAGCGGGCAGGGGCGCGCCATCCTGCTCGATTGCCACGCCACCAATGCGCTTGTAGTCGAGCTCCAACGTGTGGCCGCCGGCCTGCGTTGCTTCTTTGAGAACTGCGATGGCCTGCTCGGTGATTTCAGGGCCGATGCCGTCTCCGGGGGTAACGAGAACTTTCAACTTCATTCAACCTCTCCTTGTTCTTCAGGTATAGATTTCCTTTTGCCGTTTGCCCTTTCGGTGGGACCGCGCCGGATCTGGCTCAGTCCAGCTCGCTCACCGGCTCGCTCCGCCGTTCGCGAATGTTGTCCGGCAGCAAGCCGATCAAATCTTGATCGTAGATGTTCTTCTTGCGGTCGGCCAGCGCCACAAACCGGTAGTAGACGTGCTGCAGCTCGTCGCGGCTGACGGTGAAGCCGAGTTGCTCCAGGCGATGCCGTAGCGCAGCGCGGCCGGAGTGTTTGCCCAACACCAGATGCGTCCTGGCCACGCCCACCAGTTGCGGCGTCATGATCTCGTAGCAGAGCGGATTGGCCAACATGCCGTGCTGGTGAATGCCCGACTCGTGCGCGAACGCGTTGGCGCCGACGACCGCCTTGTTCGGCGAAGGCTTGAAGGTGATGAGCTGGCCCAGCACCTCGCTCGTTGGGTAAAGCTGGTCGAGCTTGATCGAGGTGGACACGCCGAAGCGGTCGCCACGCACGTAAAGCGCCGCCGCAATCTCCTCGAGCGCCGCATTGCCCGCCCGCTCGCCGATGCCGTTGATAGTGCACTCGACCTGGCGCGCGCCGGCCTGAATGGCCGCCAGCGAGTTCGCCACGGCCAAGCCAAGATCGTCGTGGCAGTGGGCCGAAAGCACAACGCCCTTCTCGTCGACCGCGGGAACGCGCTCGCGCACCTCGCGAAACATCGCGCCGTACTCTTCGGGCGTGACGTAGCCTACTGTGTCGGGCATGTTGATCGTGGTCGCGCCGGCTTCCACAGCGACGCGCACCATTTCGACCAGGAAATCGCGTTCCGAGCGCGTCGCGTCCTCGGGCGAAAACTCCACATCGTCGGCGAGCGACCGCGCCAGCCGCACGCTCTCGCCGCACTGCTCGAGCGCCTCCGCGCGGCTCATTTTCAATTTGTATTCCAGATGCAGATCGCTCGACGCAAGGAATACATGGATGCGCGCCCGGTCGGCAAACTGCAGCGCCCGCGCCGCCATTTCGATGTCCTCGGTTTTTGCCCGAGCCAATGATGCGATCCGCGGCTTCCGAATGGCCTGCGTGATCGTCGCAATAGCGGCAAAGTCGCCCTCCGAGGCCATGGCAAAGCCGGCCTCGATAATGTCCACTCCCAAATCCTCCAGGGCGTGGGCCATAGTGAGCTTTTCCTGCGTGGTCATGCTGCAACCCGGCGACTGCTCGCCGTCGCGCAGGGTTGTGTCAAAGAAAACTACGTGATCGCTGCTCATGGTTGTGCCTACTGTGTGCCTGCCGGGGAAGACCGGCCTTGTCCAGCTTTTCCATTGTCGCCCATCGTTGCACTATAAGGCAAAGTTATAATTCTTTTAGAATCGATTATAATTGCTTATGATGAGTCAGGGAAGAGAGGTCTCGGATCGGGGAGCAGTTTCTTCGTGCCCATCCGACAGATTCGACACGGCACGAGATCCAATCGGAATTCGCTTCGAATGCTGCTGGCGCCCGCGAGTGTCGGCCTGATCTCTGAACTCTGAACTCTGATCTCTGATCTCTGATCCCTGCATTCCGGAGGAATGCCCATGGAACTCAGCCAGCTCGAAACCTTTCTCGCGGTTGCCGAGGAGCGCAGCTTCTCCCGTGCCGCCGTGCGCCTGCACCGTACCCAGCCCGCCGTCAGCCAGGTCATCCGCAAGCTGGAGGGCGCCGTGGGCGAGACGCTTTTCGACCGCGCCGCGCGCGACGGCTCTCTCACAGCCGCCGGCGGACTGCTGCGCGAGTACGCGGTGCGCCTGCTGGCCCTGCGCCGCGAGGCCGCAAGCGCTCTCGACGAGCTAAAGAGCCTGGAGCGCGGCCACCTGCAACTGGCGGCCAACGAGTACACCTGCATGTACCTGCTGCCGGCTGTCGACGCCTTCCGCCGCGAGTTTCCCCATGTCGGCGTTACCGTGCAGCGCATGCTGGCCTCGCACATTCCCGAGGAACTCAACCTGCGCACCTTCGAACTCGGCGTCATCTCATTCCGGCCCGACCCCGCGCAGATTCGCACCATCGCCGTATATGGCGACAGCCTGGCCCTCATTGTCAGCCCGCATCACCCGCTGGCCCGGGCGGAGCGCGTCTCCATCCGCGACCTGGGCAATGAGAACTTCATCGCGCATAATGTGGCCTCGCCGCTCAGGCGCAAGGTGATTGAGGCCTTCCAGCGCTACCGTACCCCGCTCAACATGGGCATCGAGTTGCCCACGATTGAAGCCATCAAGCGTTTTGTAGCCATGGGCAACGGAGTGGCGCTGGTTCCCCACCTCACCGTGGCGCGGGAACTGGAAACCGGCGACCTCGTCCGTGTAAAGGTAGACGAGCTGGACGTGCGCCGCGTCTTGCGTCTCGCTCACCGCCGCCAGGCCACGCTCTCCTACGCCGCCAAGGCCTTCCTGCAAACGCTCAGAACCATGGCCAAAGAGCAGGGACCACCGTTCTTCTACCACGTGGAGCGGGCAGGGTAAAAAGACAGGGAGTAGGAAGTAGCCAACAGGGAGTAGAAAGACTGTGCCGCCGCGGTGCGAATTGAGTTTACTTCGGCGCGAGAAAGAAAGCGTAGAAGGCGCATGGCACGTTCCGCGCCGATCGCCCCTGTCACGGCAATTCCTTACTGGCTACTGCCTATTGGCTCCTCCCTTCTGACTACTCCCTATTGACTGATTCCTACTCCCTATTCCCCTCCCTGGTCACTTCCCTCTTTCCCTCTCGCGCGTCTAAGCCCCAGATGTTTCCGCCACCGGCGTTCGGACACGGGACAAGGGCCCCAACCCGCTCCGGCCATTTACAATTCTGTGAGCGGGGTACGGGACCTTCCTGTGCGCCGGACCAGTGCCCGGGAATCGACATTTTTGGCCACCCGCACGGTTGTGCAGTCGCGAGGATCAGGATCGAATGAAGAGGATCGCTTTTTTAGTCTGTCTGCTGGCCGTGTGCGTGGCCGCAGCCCGCGCTCAGGAAAGCCGCCAGGACTTCAGCCTGAGCGGTACAGCATACATTGAGCCGTATAAGGCTTCTTCCACCGACGTTCAAGTCCACTCCACCACCGCCTACGGCGGATTGGCCAGCTACCGTTTCATGCTCACGCCCACAAGCGCGCTTGAAGCCAACTACGGCCTCACCTACCAGAACAAAATCACTTACTATGGACCCCAGTTCCAGAACGGCATCGGCATTCTGGCTCGCACCCAGGAGATCTCGGGAGCTTACGTGCGCTCCTTCGTCTTCAAGAACTTCAATCCGTTTGTCGAGGCCGGCCCGGCGGGAATCATCTTCCTGCCCATCCTCAACTCCGGCACCAGGACCCTCGACGCGCACCAGCAGACGGAAATCGGCGCAATGTACGGCGCGGGCTTTGCCTACGAGGTCAGTCCCAGTTTCGATGTCCGCGTTGAGTATCGCGCCCTGGTGACCAAGGTGCCGACCTTCGGCGTCGGAACGAGCACCTACAACTTCAGCACCAATCGCTGGTACAACATCTCCGTGCCTACCGTTGGCGTGGCCTACCACTTCTAAGCAACAAGGCCAAGGGAACAAGGGACCGAGAAATCAAAAGGGACGGGCGCTGAGCCTGTCCCTTTCTCCTTTTCAGATTTCGCTTATTGGTCGCAGGATCAATAGAGTCAAGTTGTCATCCTAAGCGGAGATCGTTTGCCGCAGCGAACGATCGAAGTCGAAGCATCTGCGGCTGTGCTTGGGGTGCGCGGCAGCTAGCTTTCCGCCTCGCGATAGCGGCCCAGTTCCTTCACCATGCCGCAGTGCGTGCTGAGCGCCTCAAGGGCGCGTGTTCCCTCCCCGCTTGAGCCAATCTTGCAATCCACGTAGAAGATGTACTCCCACGGCTTGCCCTGCACCGGCCGCGACTCGATCTTGGTCAGGTTGGTGCCCATCGCGCTCAGCGCACTCAGCGCCGCCACCAGCGAGCCCGGCTTGTGCTCCAGCGTAAAGGCCACGCTCATCTTGTTTGCCGCGGGATCGGTCTCCGCCTCGCCGCTGCGCCGCACCAGGAAGAACCGCGTGTAGTTTTCTTGATCGTCCTCGATGTCGCGGGCAAGAATCTCCGCGCCGTAATACGCGGCCGCCTGCTG
The DNA here is from genome assembly GCA_049517515.1 of Occallatibacter sp. Classification (GTDB taxonomy): domain Bacteria; phylum Acidobacteriota; class Terriglobia; order Terriglobales; family Acidobacteriaceae; genus Telmatobacter. The sequence continues at coordinate 39,020 of JBEKSA010000011.1, read as the reverse complement.
GCTCGCAATGGCCGCCGCATGCTTGTCGTTCAAAGTCACAAGCTGCTTCACGCTTCCCGCGGTGTCGTAAAAGGCAACGGCCTTCATCTGCGGATGATTGGCAAGGAAACGCCGGCACTGCGCCAGCGCCACGGCATGTGAATACACGCGGTCGATCTCATCCATTTTCGCGCCGGCGACCGCGATCAGGTTGTGGCGAATGCGCACCAGCGTCTCCCGCACCACGCGCACGTCGTGATGGAGCAGCAAATCGAAATGTTCCAGCACCGATCCCGCCAGGCTGTTCTCAATGGGAATCGCCGCGGCATCCGCTGCACCTGAGTCGAGCGCCGCAAACACCTCCGCCGAAAGCGCGCAAGGAATAATCTCCGCGTCCGGTACGAGCTTCAGCGCTGCCTCGTGGCTAAACGAGCCCGGCTCTCCCTGAATGGCGATTTTCATGCCGTCGTTTCTTTCTCCTTCAACATCAACAGACCCCTTGTACCCGACGGACTAAATCTTATCTTGGATGTCATTCTGAGCGAATCCGCCGCAGGCGGATGAGTTGAAAGCCTGCCCTGAGCGAGGCTCCCCTCACGAGCCGAGTCGAACGGGGATCTGCGGTTGCTTTTCCCTCTCGCACCATACCATATGTTCCAGCGGGACGCGCCGCGACCCTCCGGAAGCCGGTACAATGCTGGCAACTCTGTCCTGAGAGGAGATCGTGTCCTATGCCGAACAGGGCGAAATTCACGGCAACAGTCCCCATCCTGCTGTTGGGCGCTGCCTTTCCCTCTTGCGCTGCGCAATCGCTTGAGACGTCTCTCGATACCTTTCTTGCGCCAAACTTGACTGTCGCAAGCAAGAGCGCGACAAGGCCCCCGCAGCTCTCGACGATTGACGATTGGTCGGCTCAAGATCCAGGTGGAACCGTCGAAAGTCCTCGCCGGAACAGCCAGTACGCCGTGCCCCAGGATCCTCGAAGCACGCAGGAACATCAACTGGAAGGCCGCTGGTGTCTGCGCTCCACGGCCAAAATCGATCTCGGCGAAGGTGTAACGGTCCGCCGGGACGCGCTCTTCTATCAGCCGCACGTGGAGCAAATCTTCGATAAGCCGCTGCCGCCTCTGCCCGTCGAGTCCGGTGACGCTCTGAGGCGGCATGGCTGCAGGCTCACCAGAATCCTGAGCGAATTCGAACTGCCCGGCGGCATGAGCCCCCGCGACTTTGCCGAGACCCTTGCCAGACGGCTGCCGGGTCATCGCTTTGAAGGACCCCGTAGGTTTGGAACAAGCCCTTCACCGGACGATTTTTGGAAACCTCTCTACTCGTTCAGCAGCCCCCGTAACTCCTTTCTTGTTTTTGCCCACGACCTCGCTGACCATCCTGCCGTGCTGTTAGAGTGGGAATCCAACGCCCCGGACTACAGGGAGCCGTCCTCCGACACGATCAATCCTGAGGCTGGGCAACCTTGGCTCCCATTGCGCGCAGCCTTGATCGCCCGGCTGCCCGAGCGACCTACGCTGGAAATGCTCTCATTCCTCGCCCCGCAGGTGGGTGACCCGGCGGAGCAACCTGCACTCTACTGCAACCGGGATCTGGTCCCCGTCTTGCGCAATTGGTTCGCGCTCGCAGTCAAAGTCACACCGGAACGTCATGCTGCGGCATTGCTCGTTGCCGATGCGGTGGCGAACCGGCTCGAAAACTGTGACGAGTTTTCCGATTCAGATGATACTTTTCCGCCCCCACCTGGAATGTCGCCCGTCGGAAGCGCTGAAGACCTGAGAAAGAGCCTTGTGGAACTTGGCGTTACAACCGATAAATCTGCGCGTCCGGGTCCGGAATTTTATTCGGGAAATCTGATCGCCCAGGTGCGCAAGCTGGCGCCTGAAGGCCCCGTGAACGAGCTTTCATGGATCGTTACACTGGACGAACGATGCCCACCGTTGGTCGACCTCGATATGGGCTGTACAGACTTCATCAAGTCGGGCGAGAGCCTTCTTTCGCGCTTCCCGTCGGACCAATGGACGCCCAGCGTGCACCTTCTTCTCGCCGAGACGTACTCGATCACTGCCGCTCAAGAAGAGAGTTACCTGCCGAACGCGAGCACAGAGAAAGCTCGATCGCTCAGCAAAGCCGCGGAACACTTCCGTGCCTGGTATGCCACCAGCACGAATGATCGTGACCGGGCGCTGGTTTGGGAGGAGATCTGGGGCATCGAAGCCGGTCTCGGCCCGCGTTTGATGGTGCCCTGGCAGCTACGGCAGTGACCGTTTTCAGAAGGTGTCCCTGACCCTGTCTCCGCGGCTGCCCTCCGGCCTTGTCCCGCGCGGTTTCCGAGTCCTTCCCCCATCCCAATTCATCTGAAAAGAGGATCGGTTCCGCGCCGTTCGGGGAGGGACGCATGAGGCTCATCACGAACATTCTTTTCCCAGTTGATTTCTCGGCATCCTGCGCCGCCATGGGCCCCTACGTGAAGAGGGCCGCCGCCATGTTTGGCGCCCGCGTCTCCCTGATTCATGTCTTCGATCCCGCCAGCTACAGCGGTTGGGAACAATGGGAACAATACGTAAGGGGACCGGTTGAAATCGCCGCGGAGCATCGGCAAATCGCCCAAAAAAGGCTCGATGCCTTCCTGGCGAAAGAGTTCCCCGTCTCCCATCACCCAAGAATCCTCGCCAGCGGGGATCCCGCGAAACAGATTGCGGAGACCGCGCGCCATGGCTTCGACCTCATCATAATGCCCACGCATTCCGGAACATTTCGACGGACCCTGCTAGGTTCCACCACGGCAAAGGTGCTCAACGACGTCGACTGCCCGGTGGCGACCAGTTTGCACGCCGAGACCATCACGGTGCGGCCCATGCAGCATCGCGAATGGCTTTGCGCCATTGGCCTTAGCGGGGATTCTGAACGCGTGCTTCGTTTCGCCATGCGGGCCTCGGCGGAGGCCGGTGCGCACTTGCGCATCATTCACGCGATTCAGAGCACCGACCCCAAACTTCCAGTCCGGTTGAACCTCGAGGAGCAGATTCAGTCCGCGGAAAAGCGGCAGGCGCTTGAGCGCATCGATGCATTGCAGAGAAAGGTGGGCTCCCACGCTTCGGTCCGAATCGCCGTCGGCCCCGTTCGGGAGGCGCTGGTCGAGGCAATTCGGCAGTCGGATGCCGACGCGCTCATGATCGGCAGAAGCCCTCAATCCGGGCTGCAGGGCCGCTTGCGCGATCTCACTTACTCCCTCGTCCGCGACTCGTCCGTTCCCGTCATCAGTATCTGACGATGAGGCGTTCCGTGCACCCTGAATTTTGAACAGTGGCCAGAGACCGGCCCTCAGCGACATCCTCCGTTCTCTGTTCTCAGTCGTCCTACTCCCTGCTGGCTACTCCCTATTCCCTGTTTCCTCGGTCCCTTGGTCCCTTGTTCCCTGCTCTCTGATCTCTGATCTCTATTTTTTCATCCACAAATCCGCCGTCACAAATCCCAGAAACACCATCGCAATCACGCCGTTCATGGTGAAGAACGCGGCATTCAGCCGGCGCAGGTCGTGCGGCGACACGATCGAGTGCTCATAGGCCAGCAGCAGCCCCACGGCAGCGAGGCCGACCCACCCCACGACGCCAAAGCTGAACAGCTTCCCAAGCCAAACCAGCAACCCCAGCATGGCCAAATGCATCACCCGCGCCGTCCAGAACGCCGCCGCCAAGCCGCTCGCTTGCGGCAGGCTGTGCAAGGCCGCAACGCGGTCGTGTTCGTAGTCCTGGCAGGAGTACAAAACGTCGAATCCGCCCGCCCACAGAGTCACCGCCGCGGTCAGCACGAGAATACGCGGATCCAGGCTGCCGCGCACGGCAATCCACGCCGCCGCGGGCGCCAGGCCGAGCGCCAGCCCCAGTCCCAGGTGCGACCACTGCGTCACCCGCTTCAGATAGCTGTAGCCCAGCAGCACCACCAGCGCCACCGGCGCAAGCTCCAGCGCCAGCCGGTTGAGTTCGGCCGCGGCCGCCAGAAACACCGCCGCAGCCACGAAAGTGAACCCGAGCACAAACTGCCGGCTTAGCAGACCTCCCGGAATCGCCCGTGTCCGTGTACGCGGGTTCTCGGCGTCCAGGTCCGCGTCGGCCCAGCGGTTAAAGGCCATCGCCGCCGATCGCGCCGCCACCATGGCCACAACGATCCATGCCACCGTTCGCCAGCCCGGCAGCCCGTCCGCAGCCAGCAGCATGGCCGTCAGGGCAAACGGCAGCGCGAAGATTGAGTGTTCCCACTTGATCATCTCCAGCGTGGTGCCGATCTTGTTCAGAATGCCGGCCATCTTCCATTTTTCCAGTTCCCAGTCTAGCGGAGCGTAGGGTGTATCGACATATACGGACGGACAGCGTTGCGAGCGAAAATCCGGCCAGACGAGGCGGAGTCCGAAGGCGGTGGCGGGTCCACCGTCGAGGACGACAACAATGTATGGCCGGATTTGCGCCGCAACCCGGAGGGACGGGCCATTTTTTCTCATTTCGTCGTCAATCGTCGCTAGGAGACAGCCGGTATCCGTCGCTCCTCATTCCTCGAACTGAGAAAAAATGGCTCCCGTCGCTGCCGCCTGTATATGTCGATACACCCTAGGCACCCGCACTCACCGGCTCACTTCGTCGTGCCCACCACGCAGCACCTTGCCGGCAGGAACCACCAATCCGCTTTTTGCGCTACTCTATTAACCAAGCGTACGTGACACAAATCACAAAATCAGGGCCCAAGTTGATGACATGATCACCTAGACGTTACCCCTCGGAGCGAACGCATGAAGAACTCTTCTCCCCTGGGAAGTCCCTATGTTCAACTTGACCCCGCTGCGTTTGTTGCGGATCCTCAGCTGATTCGTGCTCTCGACGCAAGTTCCACCCCGGTCCCGTGCGTGTCCGAACGCCCGCTCTTCCGCCAGGGGGAGCCCGCCGTTGGAGTCTTTATCCTCCACCAAGGCATGATCACGCTCAGCATGATGTCGCGGGATGGTCACTCCCTCCTCGCCGCGCAGGCCAAGCCCGGTTCCATCCTCGGCCTCCCCGGCACCATCACCAATCAGCCCTACACGATGAGCGCGACCGCCGCAGCCGGGGCACTCGTAAGCTTCGTCGGCCGCGACGATCTCACCGCCCTGATGCACGCGGACCCGGCCATGTCGATCAAAATGCTCCAAGTCCTTGCCGCCGAAGTCCGCAGCGCCCGCAAAGCGCTCTATTAAGGCGCTCTACTAATCTGATCATGTGCTTGCCTTGGCCGTCGCACCCTACATCACGGGAATGCCCGGCTCACGTGCGGCTCACCCGCAGCGGCAGCGCGCCCTCGCCGCCTACCCTCACCTGCTAAACTCACACGTTGTGCTGCTGCCTTTTGTCGCTATCGCCGTCGTCGCATATCTGCTGGGGTCCATCCCGATGGGATACCTGCTCTATCGCATCTTCCGGCGCCAGGACATTCGTTCCTTGGGCAGCGGCAACATCGGCGCCACCAACGTGTTTCGCGCAGGAGGCGCTGGTCTCGGCGTCGCTACTTTTATCCTTGACGTCCTCAAGGGCTGCACAGCCGTCTGGCTCGGCGGCTACCTCGCATCAGTCTGGATGCCCGCCGTCCCTCTGCGCACGGCCGCAGCCTTCGCAGCTCTCTGCGCCGTGCTGGGCCACATGTTCCCCATCTGGCTCAGGTTTCGTGGCGGCAAGGGTGTGGCCACCGGCTTCGGAGTCTTTCTCGCCATCTCGCCCTGGGCTGCTCTGGCCGCCTTTGGCGTCTTCGCCATCCTTCTTGCCATCAGCCGCTATGTTTCGGTCTCCTCCATCGTCGCTGCGTTCAGCTTTCCCATCTTCGCCTGGTTCCTCGTTACCGGCTCGCGCCCGCCTTTTTTCTTTGTTGCCGGTGCCATCGTCTCTCTGCTCATCATCGTCAAGCACCACCAGAACATCCGCCGCCTGATCGCCGGCACTGAAACCCGCTTCGGAGCGCACAAGCCAGCATGAGTCGCATCGCCATCTTAGGTGCCGGCGCCTGGGGAACCGCCCTCGCGCTCTCGCTCGACCGCCGCGGCGGCCACCAGATCACGCTCTGGGCGCACGCCTCGGAGCTCGCCCGCCAAATCGTCGACGCCCAGGAAAACACCCAATTCCTTCCCGGCTTCCCGATCCCCTCCGCCGTTACCGTCACCGCCGACTGCGCGGCCATCGCCTCCGCCGACATTGTGGTCTCCGTCATTCCATCCGAGTTCCTGCGCAAAACACTGCTCCGCATCCGCCCTCACTTGCGCATCGGCCAGTTCGTCGTCAGTGCCACCAAGGGCCTTGAAGATCGCACCCTCTACCGCATGACTCAGGTTCTTTCTGAAACCCTCGAGTCTGCCGGGCTTTTGCTCTCCATCGGCGCGCTGTCGGGCCCGAGCTTCGCACAGGAGGTGGCATACGGCCAACCCACCGCCCTTACTGTGGCCTTCAGCGATCCTGAAGTCGCCGCTCTCATCCAGCTGGAGTTCTCCTCCGAATCCCTCCGCCTCTACACCTCCACCGATGTGATCGGCGTCGAGCTCGGCGGCGCACTCAAGAACGTCATCGCCATCGCTGCCGGCATTGCCGTCGGCGTCGGCCTCGGCCACAACTCCACCGCCGCGCTCATTACCCGCGGCATCGCGGAGATCACTCGTCTCGCCGTTGCCTGCGGCGCGCGCCGCGAAACCCTCGCCGGCCTCTCCGGCGTTGGCGACCTGGTGCTCACCTGCACCGGCTCGCTCAGCCGCAACCGCACTGTGGGAGAGCAACTCGGCCAGGGCCGCAAGCTGCCCGAAATTCTCTCGTCGCTCGGCGGCAAAGTCGCTGAAGGCGTACTCACCACCCACGCCGCCCTCGGCCTTGCCCGCAAGCATTCCATCGAGATGCCCATCACCGAGCAAATGGAGCTCATTCTCAACGAAGGCAAAGACCCGCGCGAAGCCATCCGCGCCCTCATGCTCCGCCCCGGCAAAGACGAACATTAAGCCGCGCCGAACCAAACTCGAACTGAGCGATCATGGCCCAGGGTCGGCGAAGCTATCGCTGCATCGCGGCGGCCGTCTCTAGCATCAAAAAATCTAGGCCGGCTTCCCCTCAATCCTGTAATCCTGTAATCTGAGAAACCAGAGAGAAGTGGAGCGTTCGAATTGGCTATCTCCCGGTCCAGCCAACCCGTCGCTGTGAGCCAGCCCCTCGGCATGATTTCGGGCCGTGCAGCTCTCAAGAAGCGGATTGACAACACCCTTCTGATCGGCCTTCCCCTCGCCGGTTCCGTGGCCAGTATCTTCTGGTTCCGTTCCCACCCCATCCACGCCGTTGAGGTCGTCACCTTCATCGTCGGCTACTTCATCGTTGGGATGGGTACGGGCGTCGGCTTCCATCGCTATTTCTCGCACAAGAGCTTTGAGACCGAACCCTGGGTCGCTTATCTTCTCGGCGCAGCCGGCTCCATGTCGTTTCAAAGTTCCCTCCTCACCTGGACTACCGACCACCGCCGCCATCACTCCCAGACCGACCACTGCGGTGACAACCACAGCCCCTTCGTCGACGGCCACTGCGACCATGAGTCATCTCTCAAGGGTCTCTTCCACGCCCATATCGGATGGATGTTCGACGACACCATCACCGATGTCAACATCTACGGCCGCGACCTCGCGCGCGACCCCGTCATCCAGTTTTATGCCCGCACCCACTACATCTGGCCCGTTATCTCCATCGCTCTTCCCTGGCTCGCGGGCTATGTCTTCGGCGGGCTCACCGATGCGTGGGGCTGCGTCTTCGCGGCCTTCCTGCGAACCGTGCTCTTCCAGCACTCAGTCTGGGCGGTCAACTCTCTCGGCCATACCTTCGGCTATGAGAACTACAACATGAAGAACAACAGCAAGAACAACCGAATTCTTGCGGCGCTCACCTTCGGCGACGGCTACCACAACAACCATCACCGCTTTCCGCGCTCCGCCTTCCACGGAATGTTCAAGCACGAGCTGGACCTGAACGGCATCATCATCCTGGGTCTCAGGAAGGTTGGCCTCGCCCGCAACATTATCTTCGCCGACGGCTACCTCGGCGAAAACCGCCCGGTTCTTTCCCGGGCAGCGATCGCCGAATTAGCCGCCGACGACTGACATTACCGCCTGAACGCGGGTTCCAGGGTGCCCCACCCTCGGGGTCCCTGCAGGCAACTCCACGCCACGCGGTTGACGCTCGACGCGGCAAGTGACCCCAATGGGGGCACGATAACGAGAACGTAGACACGGTGGCGCAGGACGGATCAACCAAACTACGGGATCTTCACAACTGACCTATCGCTTAGCCGCCCCCAGAACACGCTTCTCCGCAGGCTGCGGCGTCATGTTCCACATAAACGACATCAACGCAATTCCCGCCACCACCGAAGCGAGAATTCCGTAGAGTGCCGCATTCCAGCCATAATGCTGAGCCAATGTGCCAATGCCCTTCGACTCCGCCACGCGCCCCAGCGATCCGAGAATCGAGAGCAGCCCGTTGGCCGTGCCGATCGCTTTCTTTGAAGTGACGTCGAGCGCGCAAATGCCCAGCAGCATCTGTGCCGGATAGACAAAGAAGCCGATGATGCCAAACAACGTAAGGTCGAGCCACAATTCATTGTTCGGGCTATACAAAATGCCCACAAAGGCGAAGAACGCGGGAATCATGCACAATACACAGATCATCCCCCGCCGGCCACCGATCTTGTCGGAAAGCCAGCCGGCGAGGACAGTGCTCAGCATCGCAGAGAACTCCAGCGTCGCTGTTCCCATGCCGCCTTCGCCCAGGCTCGCGTGCTTCACTTCTTTCAGAAAAGTCGGACCCCAGTCGAGCATCGCGTAGCGCGCAATATAGACGAAGAAGTTGGCCCCGGCTACGAGCCACAAAGCACGATTTTTCAAAATGGTGTCGACCAGCAATTCGCGCGTGCCAAGTTCCCGTTCACCTGTGCCGTGCCCGCCATCGGGATAATCGTTCTTGTACTCCTCGATCGACGGCAGCCCCACCGACTGCGGCGTATCCCGCAGCCTCACCATCAGATAGATGGCGCAGATTGTCGCCAGAATGCCCGGCACATAAAACGCCGAGCGCCAACCAAGCAGTGCGGCGGAGTATGCGGCGATCACGCCGATTAATCCGCCGCCGACATTCTGCGCCAGATTCCAGAACCCGAACACCGTTCCGCGCTCGCGAATGCTGTACCAATGACTCAGCGAGCGCCCGCACGGCGCCCATCCCATGCTTTGTGCCAGGCCATTCAAGCCCCACAGTGCCAGGTGCACCGGATAGCTGCTCGCCCCGGAGAATGCGAAGTTGCACGCCGCCGTCGCCAGCAATCCCAGCGGCATAAAGTAGCGCGGGTTGCTTCGGTCCGAAAGCGATCCCATCAGGAACCGCCCCAACCCGTAGACCGCAACCATCACCGCCAGCATGTTGCCGATCTGATCTTTGCTGTAACTCAGCGCCTGGCCCATCTCTTTCGAGACGACAGGAAGGTTATTTCTGACCAGATAGAACGTCGCGTATCCAATGAAGGTGGATTCAAGGATTTGCCAGCGCAGCCTAGGATAGATTCTCTGAATCTGCTCTTGTGAAACGCGAGCGATGTGCGGAGCCGGCCGGAGAAATCTTGGAACCAAGGTCATTGATAACCCCATTGATGGATTGCTTCTCGAATGGAACACGAGAACCAGATACGGCTCGGCTGAATCGCTTGCGCGGCAAGCACGCCAGTTAGTAATTCGCGGATGCCCGCAAGGGCCCGCCGTGAGAGATCGCTTCCAGTCCGAGCCGCTTCCGCAATTCCTCCAAAATGGCCGCAGTGCTTCTCATGCCGACCCGACTCACTCCAATGGCGCGAATCGCAAGCAGCGTATCCAGATCGTGCACACCACCCGCCGCCTTGATTTGCACATGCGGCGGCGAGTGTTTCCGCATCAGTTCAAGATCGGCGATGGTCGCTCCACTGGGCGCATATCCTGTTGAGGTCTTCACCCAATCGGCCCCGATCTCCGCGCAAATCTCGCACAAGCGAACCTTGGCGTCGTCGTCCAGATAGGCATTCTCGAAGATCACTTTGATCTTGGCTCCGCCCGCGTGCGTAGCCTGAGTAAGCGCCATTAGTTCGTCCCTCACATAACGCCAGTCTCCGCTCCTGGCCTTGCTGATGTTGATGACCGCATCCAGCTCCTGCCCGCCGTCTTTCAGCGATTGCTGCACCTCGGCGAGCTTGATCGCCGTCGTGTGCCCGCCATGCGGAAAGCCGATGGTCGTGGTGGCAAGGACCGTAGTCCCGCTCAGTCGCTCGACGCCACGGGCGAGATAGTAGGGCACAATGCAGATGCTGGCGACGTTGTAGCGAACCGCTAGGTCGCAGCCGTCTTCAAGTTCCCGATCGGTCAGTGTCGGGTTCAGCAGCGAGTGATCGATCATCTTGGCAACTGCTTGGTATTCAATCCGGCCTTCCACGAATCATCTCCAGAACTTCAGCTTTCCCCGCGCGCACCATTCCTTTGCGCATGTTGGCTGCATCCGCGACCCCGCGCAGTGACAGGGTTCACACTCCGGCGCGCGCAAGCGCGCAACAAGTGACGGCAAAAGAGCACCATACGCGCCCCAGCCGTGCAAATCAAGAATTATGTGAGTTTGGACGGCTATACGTCTTGCGCCAACGAGTGATCGTTCTTCCCTGTTCCCTGTTCCTCTCACCCGCCCGCAATCGCGCCCAGAATCAATAGCGGCTCTTTTCCCGCCGCCACCGCGTCGGGCAACTCTTTGTCGGGCGATTCCAGCGACCAGTCCTCCTCGCAGACAAAGAAGCGCAGAAATGCGCGCCGCTGGCCGGTCGCGTAGTCGCGAATGGTCCCCCGCAGCATGGGATAGCGCGCTTCAAGAGCATCGAGGACAGTACGAATCGCGACCGGGCCACTCACCTCGAGCAACACATCGCCCTCGACGTGCGCCAAGTTGCGCAGATGATACGGCAGCGCCACGCGCACCGTCGCCGCGCTTGTCTTCGCCACCTCGCTCAACGAGCAGGCCTCCTCATCGCTGCTTTTTGTTCTCTTGCTCCCTGATCCCTGTTCCCTGATCTCTGATCTCTGTTCTCTGATCTCTGATCTCTGATCTCTAGTTGAGCGTTTGCACTTCAACCGAGAGCACGGCCGGCAGATCGCGCACGATCGGCGCCCAGCTATCGCCCGCGTCCGCCGATGCATACACCTGGCCGCCCGTAGTGCCAAAGTAAATGCCGCAATCGTCGAGCGTGTCCACCGCCATCGCATCGCGCAGCACATTCACATAGCAATCCTTTTCCGGCAGCCCTTTGGCGAGCGGCTCCCACTCGTTTCCGCCTGTGCGGCTGCGGTAGACGCGCAGCTTGCCGTCGAGCGGAAAATGTTCCGAGTCGCTCTTGATCGGCACGACATAGAGCGTCTCCGGCTCGTGCGCATGCACGTCGATCGCAAATCCGAAGTCGGTAGGCAGGTTGCCGCTCACTTCGCGCCAGCTCTCGCCCGCGTCGTCCGTGCGCATCACGTCCCAGTGCTTCTGCATAAACAGCACATCGGGACGCGAGCGGTGCATGGCTATGTGATGCACGCAGTGGCCGATTTCGGCTGCTGGATCGGGCATGAAGTTCGACACGAGCCCTTTGTTGATCGGCTTCCATGTCACGCCGCCGTCGTTGGTGCGGAACGCGCCCGCGGCCGAAATGGCAATGTAGATTCGATTCGGATCGCTGGGATCGAGAAGGATAGTGTGCAGTCCCATTCCGCCCGCGCCCGGCTGCCACTTGGGACCGGTGCCGTGCCCGCGCAGGCCAGAGAGCTCGTGCCAATTCTCGCCTCCGTCGGTCGAGCGAAACAGCGCCGCGTCCTCCACGCCCGCATAAACAGTTTCCGCATCGGTGAGCGAAGGCTCGATGTGCCACACGCGCTTGAACTCCCATGGATGCTGCGTGCTGTCGTACCACTGGTGCGTCGTCAGCGGCTTTCCCGTCTCCGGCGACGAATCGTACACAAACCGGTTCGGCAGTGCCGTCGGTGGGCCGGGAGGAGGAATCGCTTCATTGGGCAATCCCGGCTGATGCCAGGTCTTGCCGCCGTCATCCGATCGCTGGATCAACTGCCCGAACCAACCGCTCGTCTGCGAGACGTAAATCCGGTCGGGATCCACCGGCGACCCCTTCATGTGGTAGATCTCCCAGCCGGCAAAAAACGGCCCGCTCACTGTCCAGTCCTTTCGCTTGCCATCGGAGTTCAGAACGAACGCGCCCTTCCGCGTCCCTACAAGCACTCGCACACCGCTCATCTCGACCTCCTGCTTGCCGCAGCCATTCAGTTTCGATTCCGTCGGCGCTTCAGGCGCTGAGGCCGCCTTCAGGGGAACGCCGCTTTGCCATTCTTCCGAATATCTCTTGCAAATTGCAAGTATTTTCTGCGGGCCGCTCGGTTTACTTCGCAGCCTGGGACTCGGTGACGGAAATCAAGCGCACCGGCCCGAGCAGCCCGGACGGCAGCAGCGGCGAATCGGCTTTGTAGGGCGTGAAGTCGGCGAACGCATATTTCTTCAACGCCCACGGCTGCTGATCGCCGATCATGCGGTTCACCCAGAGATTCGTCACCTTAATCTCAATGCGATTCTTGCCCGGCCTGATCTCGCCGGTAACATCGACCTTGAACGGCGTCTTCCATAAAACACCGAGATCCGCGCCATTCACCGCCACATCCGCAATCTCCCGCACGTCTCCCAAATCCAGCCAAAGGTGTGCGCCCTGAGCCAGATCGTCCGCCGGAACCTCGATTGTCTTTGAGTAAGTGGCCGTGCCGGAGAAATACTTGACGCCGTCATCCGAAGTTGGAAGCGGCAATTCGGTCCAGGAGATAAGGTGATGGAAGCCGACGGTCTCAGGAACGCCTCTGCCCTGCTGGAAACCGACGCTCCAATCGCGGTTAAGTGCCTGATCCAGGCCATCGATCACGGTTTCGTGCGTCATAGGCAGATCGAGACTGTTTTGCGTTGCCGCTGCGCGAAACACCACGAACGCACTCCCATACGGATCGAGATGCAGCGAAACCGTCGTCCGGCCCTCTGCGATCCGATACGAAACCGGCTGCGTCGCGCCCGTCGCGGGATCCCATGACTCCGGCACCTTCCCTCCCACGCGGAATGTTGCGCTCACATCTTCGGCACTGTCCTCGCGGTTGTCGACAAAATAAACGTCGCCGTCGTCAAGCTTGCGGTGAACAAACATCAACGTGGTGTCGGCTTCCGGTTTGGTATACTCCCAATCGCGCGCCACGCCGAGCACAGTCAGAACATCGTTCGCGCTCATGCCGGTGTACACTCTGCCCTTCCCCACCTTGCGCGCCTGCTTCTCAGCCGCGGGCCGTCTTCCCCATAGTTGATCCGCTACGCGCTGAAACTCCTTTTCGTCATCGGCAAGACTCGGCGAATCCGTTGGCCGGTTGCCTACCAGGACCGCGCCCTGCGCAACCAGACCTTTGATCTGCCGCAGCACCGGCAACGTCATGCGCTGGCTGCGGCCGCCCAGATAGAGAAGCCTGTAACTCGTGCCACCCGGAGTTACCAGCCGTCCATCTTTGAACGACAATTCGTGAAGCACTACGTCGCTGTTCACAAAGTCAAAGCCATATCCATCCGGCGCGTCCTCGACCGCCTTCCATCCGAAGACCGCGGTCAGCGGACCTTCCTCGCCGTAGAAGTAGGCGACGTCAGCGGAGAAATGGCCCTGCTGGAGCAAGTACGAGCAACGCGCAAGGTAAGTGACCCACGGCTTCGCCTCTTCTGCCCAGGTGTCATTGCGATTAAACCAAAGCCCGTAAGGCCCGAGAGTGAGCCCGGGCGCCAACTCGGGTACGGGCTGATGCGTTGACTCGTGAATCTCGAAGCGGTTCACGCCCAGCGCAAACTCGAGGTCCGCAACTTTCTTCAGGCTGTTGGGCGAGAACGACCACGCCGGCCCGCGCGAGGTCATGGACTCAGCACCCACCAGATTCTGCCCATAGATATGAGCCACAGATGCGGCTCCGCGCAGGTCGGAGATGTAGTCGATATCTGGCCCCGGGCTGCCCGCATAGGTCCACATCGCTCCCATGGGAACATCGGTCTTGCTGCGCATCTCCATATCGTCGCCCAGAGACGGGCGATGATATTCCAACGCTTCTCCGTAATAACTCATCCCATGGCTGTGTAAGTCGTCGGCAATCTCGCCATAATGGTTTTCTGCAAGAAGCTGGCCGAGTGTGCGCCGGAAATCCCAAAGAAAGCGGTCTGTATCTTCTGTGCTCTTGATAACCACGCCGGTAAGTGCCGGCAACCACGGGCGCGGATCGTATCCGCGCCGCTGTTTGAATTCCTCCAGGATGTTATCCGTCCAGTTTTGCGGTCCTACCTCAATACTATCGGTGAGTAAGTACGAAATTCCATTCTTGCCTATGTTTTCCGGGCCAACTGTATCCGCATACATCTTGAGATAGCCGTCAACATAGTTCTTCACATACTCGCGGTTCAACTTGTCGACTTCGAGGCCCGTAGCCTCCGCCGGAGCCGGGCCGTTTTCATGGCCTGTCAGCGAGTAACCGATGCGCAGAACCATCCACTCTCCCGCGGGCGGCGTCCAGTCGAGCGTTCCATCGGCGGTCATCTTCCCGGTCAGATCAATTACCTCGCCCGGCGAGACGACAAACTGAGGCTCAACATGTGGATCTTGAATCGCGTAGAAGTCTCGCGCGTTGGCGTACCCGGCGCGCTGCTCCCATTCGTTCATTCGCGCGCCGCTCGCCAGCACCAGCTCTGTAATTCTGTGGGCGTGGTCGGGCACGCCGGCCGGCTGCGCAGGAAAGACGATGCGGAAATATCGCGCTGTCACAACATTAAACGAAGCCGTCCGCTGCACCAGGCTGCTGAAGGGAATATCGGCCACGTTCTTGAAGTTCACGCCGTCATCGCTTGCTTCGATTTGTGGCGGGACAGCGTTATTGCCATGATCGAAGACGCTGTTCGTCTCCCCGAGGCCGGCCAGCGTTACTGCCTGAATCGTCTGCGAATGGCCATAATCAAACTGTACCCACGCTTCCTTGCCCGGTTGGCTTGCGGGAAGATCGAGCGCCACCGTATTCACATCGCCATCGGAAAGCGCAGCCACATTCGCCGTTCCGCCGCTCGAGGTCACTTGCGGGTTCAGCTCCGCCTGCGTCTTATCTCCATCGGGAATCTTGTACGCGATCACCGCAGAATCGGCATAGAACTGCGAAGGAGTCACAATGGTTCCGTCTGGAGCGCGACGTCCCGAGACTGTGAAATTCTGGAAGATTCCATCGACCTCGGGCGGATGGGAGAGCTTGCCGACGAACGAGCGCCCTCCTTCTATGTGAGTTGCGGTCCACACCATCTTCTTCATGCCTTGCGCCGCGGGCACCCATGGTCCGCCGGTCTCGCTCCAACCCGGCGAGCTGGCGATGGCCACCTCCATGTCCATGCCTCGGGCTGTTGTCACCGCTGTCCTGAATGCCTGCTTCCATTCCGGTGTCATGTAAACCAGCCGCTGGGGAACCACCTCCGGCGTATTGATTGCGCCCTCAAAAATCGTCACGCCTCCCAGGCCCACGCGATGCATCCATCCAAGATCGAGCTCGATTCCCTGGTCTGAGATATTGCCGTTCATCCAGTGCCACCAGACGCGCGGCCGCGCTCCGTTGGGCGGATCCAGGAATCCTCGCAGCAGTGGATCGTCGTGCGAAGCTGCGGTCGCTTGCGGATCAGCAGGAGCCTGTGCCTGAATCGAGAAACTTATGGAACAAGCTGTGCACAGCAGAGCTGCGAGAATTGATCGGGAACCTTTCATAAGAACCTATTGTAGATTCGCTGCTTCATAAGGAGAAGCTGGCGCCATCGCTGACGATTGCTCCGCGGGGGCGGCTGTCGCGCGGTGAGCCGACGAAGATTGCGCCCTCCAAACAGAAACGCACTTGTCCGCAGGACGCTGGCAGGATCGATGCACTCGATTGGATGTTTGGCGGAGAGCCTAGAAAGTGAATGCGAGGCCGGCGCGCAGGCTGCGCTGATCGTCCGCGAACAGGAGCAGCGAACCGTCGCTCAGAATATACGGGCGATAGCCCTCGGCGAGCAGATTCCTCACCTCGAGCAACGCCTCCAGGCCACCAGATCCGTCGCGCGTGACGTGAATGGGCTGTCTGATTCGGGCGTTGAGGAATGGCGAGGCGGCGTCCTCCGCGAAGGGCGCGACTTCAGTCACAGTGCCGTCAGGCTGCCAGCGATAGCTCGCACTCCAGTGGGTTCCAGTGCCGTCCAGGGTTCCCGAGAGCGATATCGCGTATGTCTGGGCGTGCCGTGGACGCGCTGAGGCGAGCACTTCGGCCAGTGGAGTTGCCTGCGGCAAAGCGGGCATCACCAGCGCGGCCCCGCTCGCATAGCTCACGCGTATGTGATTGTTGCTGGTCAGCCGGCGCCCCACGCTGGCCTCGACGCCTGCGGATGAGAACGACGGCCCGGCGGCGCGCAGCAAACCGCTTGCCGGATCGAAGAGCATCCCTGCCGCCGCAGGAGACCCGCCTGCGGCAAAGTGATCGAGAGCCTCGAGTACCGGATTGTCGACGCGATCGGAGTAAACCAGCACGCCCACACCGGATGCGTCAGTCTGCCGCTCCCAACCGATCTCCTGGTGAACTCCATGCTCGATGGCAAGGCCGCCGTCGCGCAGCGCCATCGCCGGCAGCCACGACGTTGCCTCGGATTCATCCTCCCCGGGGGCGTGATCCAGCGTCATGGTGGCCAACCGGTAGCGTAGCGTGTTGGCGCCATGGTGCCACTCGACTTTGGCGAACGGAAGCATCGCTGTCGTCGTGCTTGGGCTGTCTCCACCAAGCCGCCCCACCACAGCAGTCGAACCGACCTCGGCTTCGATCGCCTCTCCGAAATGCATCGCCTCGAAGCTGTGCACCGCGGCCTCATCCAGACCTTGATCTCCTGCGCCCTCTATCTCGGGCGCCACGGTGACTGCGGCGACCGACTGTACCGATCCAGCCATGCCCAGATCTTGACGGAAGCCCAGCATCGATTCCATGCTGCCATCGGTGCCCGGCGCAAAATCAACGCGCGCCAGCAATTCCCGGCTGTCCGTCGGCGTGTCCTCCACGGCTGTTGAGAAGCGCTCGCCGCTCTCGCCGAAGGTTCCGGCCTGCCCCGTCGCCATCAGGCGGGCCTTGAGCTTCGGCCTGGTGCCCGAGCCGTCCGATACCACAACCAGCGGCCCGTCTTGAAGCCAGCGCAGGAGCGGCCGGTTCGCTGCGGAGCGCAACGTCCATGCCCAGTCGTCCCGCTGCGTTTCGCCGGCGCGCGGCTGCGCAGGAAGCCATTGGATGACTTCATATAAAGTATTCAGCGTGAGATTGACGACCACCGCGCCCTGAACTCTGACGTTTTCCCTGAGAGAAGGCAGGAAGTAGGGGCCCATTGCCTTCAGTGCATAGCGGCCCGGCGCAAGTGCCGAGATGGCAAAGCGGCCTGCACTGTCGGTGTAGACGCTGGTCACCACGCTCTGGTCGGGGCGCAGAAGCTGGACTTCTGCTCCAATCTGCGGCACGCCAGCCGAGTCGCGGACCAGGCCGGACACCGACGCCGATGCCGCTCCAAAGGTTGGGGCGGCACCAAAGACGATCAGCACGGCCAAACCGGTGAGATGGGCTATTCGCGTCATCAGCAGATCTGAAACCCCACCGCGTCCCTGGCTTTCTTCCTGAAAACTCAAACCGCGCAAGCTCCTGAATTCTCAAGTTCAGTTGGCGTCTGCACGGATTGATACCTATTCGACGACAAAAGGAGCCGATTGCGCAATCTCTTGTTTCGAGATCGCATCGTTAATCTTCACCGTCACTGTGTACTTGCCGGGTTCCAGGCCAGCAATAGGTAGCGACTTCTCCACCGTCAACTGATCGCTATGTGCCCCTAAATCTTTTGATTCCAGTTGTTTATCTAGAATCACGTTTCCCGACGCATCCGTAATCTCGTAGGTAACCGTCGCTGAGTTACTCTTGGTAGCCTCGTCAATGCCGAGGTTGTAAAACTGCATCCAGAAGTTCAGGTCCTGGGTGCGTTTGAAACTCACCGGCGCAGTGAGGCCCGTCGCCACACGCGGCCGAATATACATATTGCTGATGATGAAGTTGCCGCTCCCAATCTGTCGCGAGGAGACGGTGTTCATCTGGTCGGCAAGAATCAGAGACGAGGCCCCGAGCTTGTCGTCCTCGTACGTCGGAACATTGAGCGCTCTTCCGTAGATTCCAATGTGATCCGGGTTGTGTACGTCCTTGATTGCGATGTCCAGACGGTAGAGTCCCGGCTGCAGCGGAAGCGACTTCCAGTAGAGCGACCGCCGATCGAGACTCTTTTCCAGCAGTTCCGCCGGTTCCTCGACCTCGACCGTATCCTCGAAGGTCTGCACGGTCTTGTGCATGATCGTGGTCACTTTGCCCAGGATGTTCACAACTCCCTTCGACACTCCGTCCTTGGTCTCGAACGTGATGTCGCGATTGCGCAACTGAATCGTGATCGGCACCAGATCCATGCTGTCGGTCACCTTCACGAAGTCCGTGCGCACATCGAACGGAAACGGCGGGCCGCTCAGCAGCTTGTGCGAAGAGCTAAAGGCGTCGAGGGCGGCGTCAAGATCGCTGAACTTGATTGGCGGCGGCGCGAAAAGCTTTGAAGCCAACTCAATGCGGTCGAACTCTTTGGCTTGATCGCCGGTACCCATCGGTCCGTTGCCGAGCTGTTCCAGGCCACTCCCCTTAAACCGGTCTTCCTTGCCCTTGTGGCTCATCTCTTCGTATTGCGTCAGGCCTGCGCCGGGCACCATCTTCAGCGCATCTTTCTCGCTGCGGTCGATGGTGTAGTGATAATCGCCGCACTGGCAGGTATCCACGAACTCCAGGTCGATGTTCTCGCCGATGCCCTCGAGATAGCGATAGTGCCAGGTCTCGAACGGGAACGTCGACGTCTCGCCGCCGCCCTCTTCCATGGGCCGCTCGTACATGCCACCCGAAGGATGAGAGTCAATCGAATCCGGCGCGCCCCACATAATGTAGATGCGCCCGCGGTCGGTCTTCCAGCCAGGCTTTCCCGCCGCATAGTGGTCGTTGGCGTATTGGATGCGCCGGTAGTGCTCTTCGCGGAACGAATTCTCTTCAGAATCCGGATCGGGGTTGCGCCGCTGCCAGAAATTCTCGATGAACGCCTCGCGTTCCTCGTCGTTGGCCAGGCTCAGAAACGCTCTGCGTTCATCGTCGGAGATAATGTAGGGCACTTCCTCGTTCAGCCAGGTCTTGTATGGACCCTTCAACTCCTGCCGCAGTTCCCGCTGAGCCTTATACCGCTCCTTATCGGAGAGTTGGCGATTCAGCGGATCTGCCTCCTGGCCCTGAGCGCCCGTTGGCGCGGCTTGCTGCTGATCTGAGGCGGGAGCGGTGCCGTTTTGCTGCGCCATGAGCCCGGCTTTGGGCACCCAGATGAGGCCGCAACCAAGAGCGGTGAAAAGAAGACGGCGGCTTAAGAACATCATTGCCTTCGATACTCCTGCAATCTCTTCATTTTACAGCTACTTTAATCGCCGGGCAAGGTTGGATGCGCAGTCGTGCGCCGATTGGACGCTTCAAAGGCTCTAATGTCACCGGTTCAGCGGAGCCCGAGAGCGAGAATTCACAAAATTCGGTGCCCGCGCGGCTTGCTGGGGCGGCCTTCCGCCGTCCAACTCTCATTCTTGTGTCTCTCGCGCTTCGAGCGCCTGGCGAGCGGACAGGCATCCTCACAAGCGGTGTTTCACCGCTACTCGCAGCCATCAAGATGCTCTTGCAGCCGGGCACGGACTTCAGCCCCCTGGGAACCTTTGGCCGCTCCGTCGCGTACACTGGAATGTAGAAAAAAACAAGGATTCCATGCACTCATGAAGAAAATCCTTCTCATTGCCCTCGCTGTGCTCGTGGCTGCCGTATTGGTTGCAGTCATGGTTGTCAGGCAGCAGGCTGGCTATACCAAGGTTTACACCGCAACCCTGACGCGGGAGGATCTCTCCACCGTCATCAGCGGGACCGGACAGATCAAGCCCACAAACTATGTGAATGTCGGCGCAACAGCCATGGGCCGGGTCACGCACCTCTACGTGAAGGAAGGCGACAGGGTCACCAAGGGTGAGGTTGTCGCCACAATTGAAAACGTCCAGCAGGAAGCATCGGTGAACGGCCAGCGGGCTGCCATCTCGGCAGCCGGAACCGACATCCTCTCTGACGTTGCCGCCGAAAAGACGGCGCAGGCCAACGTCGAGCACGCGCAGGCCGACCTCGAGCAGAAAAAGCTCGACTGGGATCGAGCGCAGGCGCTCTACAAGGACGGCATTATGGCCAAGCAGGACTTCGATGCCAAGAAGGCCGCCTACGACCTCGATGTCGCTTCAGTGGCCCAGGCCGTCGCCCAATTGAACCAGGCCAAGGCCAACACCGACTCGGCGCGCGGCCACATGCAGACCCAGGTGGCCACCCTGCGCGCCAATCAGGATATGCTGAATCGCACCATTGCGGTTGCGCCGTTTAATGGAGTCGTGACCAACGAGCCAGTCCGCGAAGGCGAAACCGTCGTCGAGGGCATCCAGAACACCGAGGGCTCCACATTGATGACCATCGCCGACATGAGCGTCGTCACCGCCGAGGTCAAGGTGGACGAGACGGACATCGTCAATGTCCAGCTCGGCCAGCCCGCCGAAGTCACCGTCGATGCTCTGCCCAACAAAGTTTTCAAGGGGCACGTCACTCTGGTTGGCGATCAAGCCCTGTTGCGCTCGACCGGAGTTGCCACCTCGCAGTCCACCACCGGCACTGAAGAAGCCAAGGATTTCAAGGTCGTGGTTACTCTCGACAATCCGTCCGATGAACTTCGTCCCGGGCTCTCCTGCACCGCCAAGATCACCACCGCGCACAAGACCAATGTGCTTGCGCTGCCCATCCAGGCGTTGACCATGTACGATCCGGCCAGCACCACTGCCAAGTCCGGCAGCGGCGTTCAGGCGGCTTCCAACACCACCAAACCCAACCCCGTGCAGGGAGTCTTCGTCATGCAGAAGGATCCGCACGGCAGACTGCGCGCCAAGTTCGTACCAGTCACGACGGGCATCACCGGGGCCACCGACATTGAAGTGCTCTCCGGCCTGAGCGGCGGCGAGGAGATCGTCATCGGCCCTTACAAAACTCTGCGTGACCTCAAAGGTGGGGCATTGCTCAAGCGCGACAAGTCCGCACCATCGGTTTCCACCAGCAGCTCGAGTTGATCGACCGGCGCACGGCAGTTGAATTCTAAGAGAGGGTGTTTCTCAGATGGCTTTGAACGGCATCGGCATCGAAGAACTACCGCAGACAACGGTCGTCAATGCGAACGACATCATCGTCCTCGAAGATCTTTGGCGCACCTACGATATGGGCTCGGAGCAGCAGGTCCAGGCTCTGCGCGGAGTCTCGTTGCGCATTCGCCACAACGAGTATGTGGCCATCATGGGACCCTCCGGCTCGGGCAAGTCCACATTGATGAACCTGATTGGCTGCCTCGACACGCCCTCCAAGGGCCGCTACTGGCTCAATGGCCAGCTGGTCAGCGATCTCGACGACGACCAGCTCGCGCGCATTCGCAACAAGGAGATTGGCTTCGTTTTCCAGACCTTCAATCTTCTGGCCAGGGCCACCGCGCTGCACAACGTGGAACTGCCCCTCATTTACAACGGTACCCCGTCCGCCGAACGCATCGCGCGCGCCAAGCAAACTCTCGCTGACGTGGGCCTGGAATCGCGCATGATGCACAAGCCGAACGAGCTCTCCGGCGGCCAGCGCCAGCGCGTCGCCATTGCCCGCGCCCTGGTCAACAACCCGTCGATCATCCTCGCCGATGAGCCCACCGGCAACCTCGACTCCAAGACCGGCCTCGAGATCATGGCCCTCTTCGACCAGCTCCACGCTCGCGGCAACACCATTGTCCTTGTCACCCACGAGGCCGATATCGCTCAGTTTGCTCACCGCGTCGTCCACATCCGCGACGGCCAGATCTTTTCCGATGAGCCCTCTCCGCGGGCCCGTTAGTTGCTACAGATTTCAAGAAATCTCTTCCGCCGCCGCGCCTGCATTTTTCCGCCCCTGTTTTCCACAGCGGTCCGCTCAATCTTCTCGCGACATTCATCGAATCGCCTTGACATGGATCAAGAATGGGTTGAAGATTTCCACAGAGAGTGAGGGAAGAGACGCAGGCGGTCAAGGTGGCCGCTCAGCGCAAGTCGGATCCCATCCTGGCCCCTCCTTCTTTCCCCTTCCTGATCGGCGAGTTCTCGCGCCGTCAACCATCGCGCTGGTCGCTGCGCCTCGGTAGCAAGTTCTCTTCGCGTTTATTCGCCGATGAATGTTATCGCAGGGTCGTGCAACTGCATCTTTTTGCATCCGCTGATCCTGCATCGTTCATTGAAATGTCCCGTAATCAGGGTTTTTGCCGGTGAACGCTGCAACATGCGGTTTCTTTCGGGAGCCCGAAGTGTAGGTTTCCCTTCGAAAGCGGACTCAACGGGCATTGAACCGCGCGGAGGAGTTCGATGGTTGTCACTTCACAATGCATTGGTCGCCGCGTCACTGGGCTTTATGTCGGCGCCAGCAACGTGCGCCGCTACTTTTCCAAGCGAGTGACGCAGATTGAACTCCAGCTCGATCATCTGCTCATCGAATGCGGGCTCTCTCCGGGTTTTTGGCAGGACAAACCGGAGATTCACGATCCCCGGTTGTGCCTCTGGCTGGAGTCAAAGCAGCACAGCGGCAATGGACGCGCGCCAGTTCCGCTGGCGATGACTCCTTCGGGAAACAATTCATTCGTTCTCGGCCCCGCCAACAAGGAATCCGCGGTTTCCTTGCTGTACGAGATGGGAGATGCTGATGAAAATGACCACGATGTCGACTGAATTCAAGAAGCGCGCTGCCGATGCGCTGAGGGCCCTGCTCGGCCGGGTCTCTGCCATCAAGTTGATGGAACTCGAACATGAATCGCAGCCTGGCGGGAGCGCCGCCGCCATCCGTGCACGCATTGACATCTACGGTCACAGCCATACACTGGCCTGCGAACTGAATTCCAACGGTGAGCCGGCCCACCTGTGCGCGGTATTCAGTGAACTGCAAAGTGGTGCTGCGCCTCTTGCAGCCGACACCATTCCCGTCGTTATCGCGCCTTATCTTTCACCAGAGGCGCAGGCGCTCTGCAAGCAGAATATGATGGGCTTTCTCGACTTTGAGGGGAATGCCCGCCTGACGGTCGGCGATTTCTTCATCGGCATGCGCTCGCTGCCCCGCCAAGCGGCAACTCGAGTATCCGCGGCGCCACAAAAAACGCCTGCGCGCGCTGCCGCCGATCCGATTTTTCCGAGTGCCTTGCCGAAGATTTCCCCGAAGCAACCAGCAGTGGCGCTCTCTGCCTGACGCCCGCGCCCTTTTTGAGCTCCCGGAGGGAGCGACAGATGTTAGCCCAGGATGGAGCGCGCCGCGCCGCGCTCCAATCCTGGGAAAGGCCCCAAAAACAGCCTCAGCCCCGTAGGTGCGACAGAAACTTGCTGAAGGGCCCGGGCCGGTAGGGACGGGTTTTAACCCATCCATTCGCCGCAGACGCAATCGAGCGCATCAACCCACCCGCCGAACTTGAAAAACAAAGAGCGCGGCGAAGCCGCGCGCAAGTCCCCACCGACCGCCCCGTCATTCTGGTCGAGCAGACAAAGAGAGATATGCAAGCGCCTCTATCGCCTTTCTGCGCTCGGGCCCGCACTTCCACTTTTTAGAGATCACAAATTCCGACAACGCGGCGCTGGTCGCGGATCCAATGCTTGTCGCCACGCCCACAAGAAAATCTGCCCATCGGTGCACGTCGGCTTTCCTGATAACCAAGCTGTCGAAATAAATCTGCCCGGCGGCGCGCTTCTTAACAAACTTCTGGCCCTTGTAACTCGCAGTGTAGATGCCACCATGGTGCACAAGCAGGTTCCGGTCGTTCAGAAATTCCGCGTACCTGATCGCTGCCTTCTTCGAAAATGGCGTCACGTTCAAAAGGTCCTGGAACAGACCGTTGATAGATCTTGCTGTTCCGAAATCGTATTCCTCCGCGATAAGGAACCCGAGGCTGTGATCGAATTCCGAGACGACATGCAAGAGATTTTTGGCGGTAATTCTACACTCACGCCTCGTAGCGAACCCAGTCAGCATCTCCGGAAAAATGTTGATTGCGGCGGCAAACTCATTCTTGCAAAAGGCCTCGAAGTACGCCGCCAAACCAATCATGCAAAGCTCGGCCGCGATATTTATTCCCATTCCAACGTCCTGCCTGTCGACGAGCACCCTAATCTCGTCCACCTGCATCCGGAAATAATCCAGCGAGGGCACGCCGCCGCTGAAGAACTGAAGCCAAACAACCTCCAAGGGTCCCCGCGTTTCCGGGTTCTCTCTCCTCATGAGAACATTGAATCACAGCGGAGCGGAAAAGGACTTTACGAGAGTCAGCCCGAGAGGAGCCTATGGAGCCTGAGGAAGTTAGGGCGGAAATCGCGCGCCGAAAGCAGGCAGCGAAGGATCTGAAGCTACGAGAAACGGTGTGGTCGCTCTACAAGTCACAATTCAAATACATCGATCAACAGCTGCGAAAGGATCCTGAGTTGATCCTCCCAGAAGTGCGCGAAAGCCTGAAGCAATCAAAAAACGCGAACGACTTTCGCTTCAACGGTTCCGAGTATGGTCTGGTCTACACCGAGGGAAAGAAGGAGTCGGACCGCTGGGGAAGGGACGAAACCGATACGACGCTATGCACCGTCACGCTGAAAGTGAACGGCAGGACGGTGTTCGAGTTCAAACTCAGGACGAGCGTGACCTACGCACCAGACGAGCCAATCTTCGGCGAAAGCATGGGGGAAATCACGGCGTTTATCGATGGCGCTTGGGTGGCCGAGGTCTCAGAGCTAAATCAAAAAATGAGGGCCCACTTCCAAGACGTTCGAAAGAGACGAAACGCACCGGCTGAAGCCGAGAGATTAAAGCAGGAGATGAAGAGGTTCGGCCTTTCGGAGCCGAGCCGCGATTAAAGATTAGAAGCTCTTTCCCGTCAACCCCCTCGCCCGCCGCTCACCAAGCCAAATCTCTCATTCCAAACCAATTATATTTTTCCCAAGTTTGCCGGTTATTTCGGCCGTTTCGCTAGACTTGTTCTTAGTTGGGTATTTCTCCTTCTGAAAAATGGGTGGGCGGCTCAAGGGTGCTGGCGGGGGTTCCGGCATCTGCGGCCGCCCATCGTTTTTCCAGGGTCATTGCACCCAATCCGGGGCAATGTCTGAAAAAAGCGCTCCTAAGTCTTTATTTTTGACGACTTTGACCTGTAACTCAAATATTTTCAGGCATTTAGAGCAGAGGGTCAAAGGTACACGTCCTTCATTCAAAATCACTTAACCCCAAAAGAGGGTGGGGGGGTAGAGATGTATCCGGCATGTCGTCACATCAAACCAGGCGGAGAACGGTGCAAATCCCCCGCCCTGCGCGGCCACGCCTTTTGCTACTACCACGCCCGGCTCCATTCAACCACCAAACTCGGCGTCATGGACGACGTCACGCTTCCCGTCCCTGAGGACTCCGCCGCCATTCAGGAATCGCTCGGCAGGCTCTTCCAGGCGATTCTCAACTCCCGCATCGACTCAAAAAAAGCCGCCCAGCTCCTTTGGGGCCTTCAGATCGCCAGCAACAACATTCCGCGCAAGCCGAAGCCGGACCCGAAGTCGGTCCCGTCTGTCACTCGCACCAGGGACGGCGTCGAACTCGCTCCCGTGATCAACGTTTGCAATCCTTGGAAGGAGTGCAAGGGATGTCAAGACGCCGAAACCTGCGACCGCTATTTTGATTTCGATGCGTTGATGGGACGCAGCAAGGAAGGTACCGATGAGACCCATGCTGCCGGCAAAAATAAGCGCCCAATCGTCGAGTCCGATTACCTGAACTCCGAGGGAGAAATCATCGACAGGGACGCATACATGCGCCGATTTGGCGACGATGATGATGATGATGACGACGACGATGACGACGACGGGTTCGACATCAAAGAGGAACTCGGCACCATCCAGGTTCTCAAGTCCCTAAAGCACACACTCGAATTGGACGAGTGACTACTATGAACGAGCGCCTAAGCTCCGATCCCTGTTCTCTGATCTCTGTTCTCTGTTCTCTGTTCTCTGTTCTCTGTTCTCTGTTCTCTGTTCTCTGTTCTCTATTCTCTATTCTCTGTTCTCTGTTCTCTGATCTCTGATCTCTGTTCTCTAGATCTCCAGAATCACCGGCATAATCATCGGCCGCCGTCCCGTGCTCTTCTGGATCAGCCTCTTCAGTTCCACGCGCACCCGCTCGTTCACCATGCCGTAGTCGGACTTTTGCTCCGCGCTTAAACCATCCAGCGTCTTCAGCACCGTCTCGCGCGCCTGGTCCGTTATGTCCGCGCCGCCGAACCCGCGCATCAGCACCTCCGGCTCGCGCTCCACCTTGCCCGTCTTCTTGTTGATCGCCAGCACCGCCAGCACTACGCCGTCTTCCGACAAAATGCGCCGGTCGCGGATCACCAGATCCTCCACCACGTCGATCGACGATCCGGAGTCGATCAGAATGCGTCCCGCGGTCACTTTATCCTTCTTGCGCGCATCGTCCTTATCCAGCTCCAGCACATCGCCATCTTCAATCACAATGGCATGATCCACCGCGCCAGTCTCCAGGGCGAGCTGCGCATGACGCCGCAGAAAACGGTAGTCGCCGTGAATCGGAATGAAGAACTTGGGCCGCACAAGATTGATCATCAGCCGCATTTCTTCCTGGCTTCCGTGACCGCTCACGTGGATCAGCCCATGCTGCCCGTCGTCGTAGATCACGTTTGCTTCGCGCCGGCTCAGGTGGTCGATCACGCGGAAGATCCCCTTCTCGTTCCCGGGAATGATCCTCGAGCTCAGCACCACTGTGTCGCCCGGCTCCACGTGGGCATGCTTGTGATTGTCCACCGCTGCGCGGCTCAGCGCGCTCAGCGGTTCGCCCTGCGTCCCGCTGATCAGAATCATCATCTGTTCGGGCGGAAAGTCGCGGATCTGCCCGGGATTGATCATCAGCCCCGGCGGTATCTCGATATAGCCCAAATCCTGCGCGATCTCCGTGCTCTCCACCATCGACCGGCCCACCACGGCCACCTTGCGCCCGTGCTTACGCGCCAGTTCCATGGCAATCCGGATGCGATAGATCGACGACGAGAAGCAACTGAAGAACAGCTTCTTTTTCGCCTGCGTCAGAACCTCGTCCAGCCGGGGAATCACCGCGCGCTCGCTCGGCGTGTAGCCCGGCCGTTCCACGTTGGTTGAATCCTGCAGCAGCGCCAGTACGCCCCGCTTGCCGTACTCGGCAAAGGTGTGCAGGTCGAAGGCCTTGTCGTCCAGCGGAGCCAGATCGATCTTGAAGTCGCCGGTGTGAATGATGATGCCCACCGGCGTCTCAATCGCCAGCGCCACGCAATCCACCAGCGAGTGCGTCACTCGGATGGGCTCAATGGTGAATGGCCCGATCGTGAACTTCCGCTTCGGCTCAATCTCGATCAGCTCAGTCTCGTCGAGCAGTTGGTGCTCTTCCAGCTTGTCTTCCACGTATGCCAGGGTGAACTCGGTGGCGTACACCGGAACCTTCAGCTCGCTCAGAATCCAGGGCAGTCCGCCGATGTGGTCCTCGTGCCCGTGGGTCAGCACGATGGCTCGCACGCACTTTTTGTTCTCAATCAGGTAGGTGATATCGGGCACAACGATATCGACGCCCAGGAGTTCCGTCTCGGGAAACATCAGGCCCGCGTCGATGACAATGATTTCGTCTTCCCAGCGCACGGCCAGGCAGTTCATGCCGAATTCGCCCACCCCGCCCAGGGGAATGATCTGCAGCTTTTTGGTTTGCATCGGTCACCTATGATGCTACCACCGGCGGGTCTGATCTAATGGGACGCGGTTCGGAACAGGTTATCGCCAACTCCCACCCGGGACTTACATACGCCACTGCGGAATCACGCAGCTCTTCGGGCACGCACAGAGGGTCCGAGATGGCGCGCACCACCACGCAATCCTGACGCTATCCGCCGATGCTGAGTCGAGTGTCCCTACGTGCCCGGCGTGAAATACGGCGGCGCGCTCATCACCGGCGCCGCGTCCAGCATCCGCGAGAATCCTGCGATCTTGCTCCAGTACATAATCCAAAGAACGAGTTGCGCCAGTCCCGCTAGAATTCCCAGGATCGGTATGATCGCGCAGACGCCACAGATACACATCGCAATGCCAATCGACTTTCCCGGTTCTGGCTCGACGCCCGGCACTTTCCTCACCCTGAATTCATTGCCAAGCGATTGGGCCAGCGCCAGCACGACAAAAAAGTGCCAAATCAGATTGACAAAGGGAACCAGCAGCAGCCAAACGGCTCCCGGCTGCATCGTCCTCACAATCGGGGAGCACCTCTTCAACGCGCCAGAGAGAGTGAGGATATAAAAGATACCGACCACGAGAAACGTGGCGACAGCGACCAGTCCGGCGACGATGCGAATGATCGTGACCGAATCCATTGAGTCCATTGGGGTCTCCAATTGCCTTGAGCTTTTGCGCGCAATCCTAGCATGGGCCCGCAGGCGCAGCAAGCGATTTCTGTAAGGAGGGTTGAGCATCCCCGGTTCACGCTCCCCCCGCGCTACCGGGCAACGGTACAACCATCTGCTCGAACCCGCCATTCGCCGACGACTCTCACCCCACTGATGTAGATTAAGTCCGTTGCGCTTTCACGGCTCAGGAGCGAAATTCATGATTTCCACGAGACGCAAGTTCATCCAAAGTTCTTTCGCCGGGGCCGTTGCGGCCGGATTCCCTGCCATCGTCCCCAGCTCGGTTTTCGGCGCCACTGCGCCCTCCAACCGGATCAGCATCGGCGCCATCGGCGTGGGCCGTATCTCGCGTGTCCACGACATGCCTGGCGTGCTGCAATTCACGGGCGTCGCAGGCCGCGACAATCGCATCGTTGCCGTCTGCGATCTGAGCGCGGAACGCGTCGAGCTCGGCAAGCAGTTCGTCAACGACGCCTATACGAAGAAACTGGGCGCGGCGTACACCGGGACCAAAGGCTACGCCGATTTCAGAGAACTCCTCGCCAGCAAGGAAATCGATGCCGTCCTGATCTCAACGCCCGACCATCAGCATGCCAGGCTGGCCGTGGCAGCAGTCGCCGCCGGCAAGGATGTCTATCTGCAGAAGCCGGCGTCGCTGACCATCAGGGAAGGGCGCATCATGGTCGATCGCGTCACGGCCAGTGCCCGCATATTGCAGGTAGGATCGCAGCAGCGTTCATGGAAGCAGTTTGCGCGCGCCGTGGAGCTGGTGCGCAATAGTCGCATTGGCACGGTACAGCGGGTCGAGATTGGCCTTCCTGGTGATCCTTCCGGCGGCAATGCGCAGCCCATGCTGGTTCCAACTGGATTCAATTACGATGCGTGGCTCGGCTCAACACCTGAAGTGCCCTATACTGTCGATCGCGTCATGCCGCAAACGGGATTCGACCGCCCCGGCTGGCTGCGCATAGAGCAATTCGGCGCGGGCATGATCACGGGCTGGGGCGCGCATCATGTCGATACGGCGCACTGGGGCATGAACACCGAGTTGACCGGCCCTGTCGAGATCTGGGGCCAGGCGCAGTTTCCCACCGAGGGCCTCTGGAATGTCCACGGCCCGTTCAAAACGTATGGCCGCTATGCCAACGGCGTAGTGATGACCATCTCAGGCGATTTTGAGAACGGCATCAAGTGGATCGGTGACAAGGGCTGGATCTTCGTCTGCAGAGACACCGGGACCACGCCGACATCCACCGGAGCGCCCGCCACTCCCATCGTCCCGCTTCGCGCCAGCGACCCCGCAATTCTCGAATCGGTGATTGGGCCTGCGGAATACCACGTATACACATCCGACGATCAACATGGAAACTGGCTTGACTGCATTCATTCAAGAAAAGCACCTGTGGCGCCGGCAGAGATTGGCCATCGCGCCTGTTCCACTTGCCTGCTGCATTGGATTGCCATGAAGACGCAGCACCACGTGTACTGGGATCCGAAGACAGAGACGATCCAGGGAGATGATATTGCCGCCAGCCTGCTGTCCCGGCACCAGCGGCATCCTTACGAAATCGTTTGATGCACGGCCAGCAAACGCGTAGCGATACGTTCACAATCTGAGCGGCTTCTTGCCGGCTGCGGTCACCGGACTCGTGGACTACAGTTGCCCCGTAACCCAACCCTGCCCAGGCATATGGCGTGCTGCGTTTTCCTCCTCCGGCAAAAAATCGAATCGCCTGGATAATTCTCATTCTGGACGATGCACGATTACGTCGAGGAATCCGAAAGCTCTCTCATTCTTCTTGAATTCGCCGAAAAATCTGATTCGCTTCTGATCGATCTTTGTATCTCCGCCTGATCCCACTATGGGAAATTCCCGATATAAAAAACTCTCCCACTCCATACTTCATTCGGCGCCAATCGGATCATTGAGTCCCGTCCATAATCCGATGAGGACTAAGAAACCTGGAACCACGTAGGCGCTCGTCTCAGCGATGCAAACGTGCGAACGAGCCCGTACCATGCTCCGCCGATCGGCATCGCCGGGGGACGGCGGAGAAACAGCAAGCAAGCGCTTTGGGCATCTTGGAGAGCACTCGAATGCAAGATCAGGATGTGATTCGTGAATTCCTCGTCGAGAGTCATGAAAACCTCTCGCGCCTTGATGAGGAACTTGTTGAACTTGAGAAGCGCCCGAAGGACGCGCAGTTACTGGCCAGCATCTTCCGCACCATTCACACCGTCAAGGGTACGTGCGGTTTTCTCGCGTTTTCGACTCTGGAACGGATTACCCATCAAGCCGAAAGCCTTCTCAGCCAGTTGCGCGACGGCAAGCGGAGACTGACACCCTCGTTGATATCGCTCATCCTGGACACGGTCGACGCCACCCGCAAGGTTCTGGCCTCCATTGAAGCGAGTGGAGAAGAAGGTCCGGAACGGTTTGAAGGGATTACGGAGCGCCTCCGTATCGCGGCCCAAATGCCGCCGGACACCGACAGCGAGCCGGGTTCTGGTTTAGCGCCCGCATCCCTGGCGGACCATGACGACGAAACTGCCCCATGCGAAATCCGCGAAGGGACGAAAAGCGAAGAAACCGGCCTGAAATCCTCCGCCGTGGCCGATGCGAATATCCGGGTGGGCGTGGGCCTCCTCGACAAACTGATGGACCTGGTTGGGGAACTCGTGCTTACCCGCAACCAGATCCTCCAATTCAACACGGAGCGGGAAGATCCTGCTCTCAATGCCACATCGCAGCGCCTGAATCTGATCACCACCGAGTTGCAGGAAGGAGTCATGAAGACGCGCATGCAGCCGATCGGCATGGTGTGGAACAAGCTGCCGCGTGTCGTTCGCGACATGGCCGTTGCGATGGGCAAGCAGATCCGGCTGGAGATGGACGGCGCCGACACGGAGTTGGACCGGACCATCATCGAAGCAATTAAGGACCCGCTGGTGCACCTGGTTCGCAATTCGTGCGACCACGGGATTGAGCCTTCCGAAGTCCGGATCAGGGCCGGAAAGTCGCCTTACGGAAGACTGACCCTTCGTGCCTACCACGAAGGCGGCCAGGTCAACATCGAAATCGGCGATGACGGCGCCGGGATCGACGTCGCACAGGTAAAACAAAAGGCCATCGAGAAAGGCCTGCTGCGGCCCGAGCAGGCAGAGAAGCTGAGCGACCGCGAGGCGGTGAACCTGATCTTCCTGCCCGGCTTTTCAACGGCGCAAGCAGTGACTAACGTCTCCGGACGCGGCGTCGGAATGGACGTCGTCAAATCGAACATCGAAAAAATCGGCGGTATTGTCGATGTTTGCAACCGGCCCGGCGAGGGCTCGACCGTCAAGCTGAAGATTCCACTCACGCTGGCCATTATTCCGGGTCTGGTCATCACCAGCGGTGGCGAGCGATTCGTTATTCCTCAAGTCAGCTTGCTCGAGCTGATCCGCCTCGAGGGAGATTCCTCTGAAAAGCACATCGAGCAGGTGCACGGAACGCCGGTCTATCGCCGGCGCGGCAGCCTGCTGCCCATCGCTTACCTGAACCAGGTGCTGGGGCTGAAATCGGCCGAGCAGGCCGAGGCCGTCAGCATCGTCGTTCTGCAGGCTGAAGACCGGCAGTTTGGGCTGGTGGTCGACGGCATCAACGACACGCAGGAGATCGTCGTCAAGCCGTTAGGCAAGCAGTTGAAAGGGCTCACCGAGTATGCCGGCGCCACCATCATGGGCGACGGCCGCGTGGCCCTTATCCTCGACGTGCTCGGCATCGGCCAGCGCTCCGGAGTGCTGGCAGAAAGCCGCGAGCAGACGCGTGTCGCGGCGAAAAAGAAGGCGCATGGGGGCATCGAGCAGCAGCGGCTCCTCCTGTTCCGTGCCGGCTCCTTCGAGCGCCTGGCCGTACCGCTCTCTCTCGTCGCCAGGCTCGAGGAGTTTCCCCGCAGTTCCATCGAGTTCGCCGGCGGATGCCAGGTGGTGCAGTACCGCAACCGTATTCTCCCCCTGGTGCCTCTCCGCAACGTTCTGGAATCTGGAGCGCCGGATCGGGACGAGACAGCCGATCCGGTGCAGGTGATTGTGTTCAACGACGGCGACCGCAGTGTGGGAGTGGTTGTCGACCAGATTCTCGATGTCGTCGAAGAAACCGTCATGGTGCGCCAGAAGTCGACCCGCAAGGGCCTGCTTGGCTCGGCGGTGGTCGGCAAGCGCGTCACCGATCTTCTGGATCTCAATGAAGTCATTCACGCCGCCAATGAAAGCTGGTTTCAGGGCGCTGGCGGCTCCGGGAACGGCAAGTCAATCCTCGTCGCGGAAGGCTCGGCGTTCTCGCGAGGTCTCGTTCGCAGCGGCCTTGACATGGCCGGCTACCGGGTCGAGGAGGCCGCGAATCTCGACGAGGCGATTCGCGAATTGGAGCAGCAGCCTGCCGACGTTGTCGTTGCGGCGATGGACCTTCCGCCCAGCGGCAGCGCGGCTCTCTTGGCCGCCATGCGCGCGAGACCGGAGTGGGAACGGATTCCGCTCCTCGGTTTGGTCGATTCAGCCGGCCAGCGCCAGTTATCTGACGTCCGGACGGCTGGGTTTGAGGACTGCCAGGCGAAGTTCGATGGCAACGCCATTCTCGAGTCGGTGGCGCGGCTGGCTTCGGCGCAGGCTTCCCGTGAAACCGCGCCCATGTGCGCCGGAGAGGAGAAGTAACACATGGCGACCGATATCGCGATCGTGAAATCCGATACGGCCCAGAACAGCAGGCAGCTTTCGACGTTTTTTGTGGCTGACCTGTTTTTCGGCGTGGACGTTCTCCGCGTGCAGGAAGTGTTGCGCTTCCAGCAGATGACGCACGTGCCTCAAGCCCCGGATGTCATCGAGGGGTTGATCAACCTGCGCGGGCAGATCGTCACCGCCATCGATTTGCGGCGGCGGCTGCGATTGCCGCCTCGCACCGGAGACCAAACGCCCACCAACATGGTGATCCGGACCGACGACGGCGCCGTGAGTTTGCTGGTGGACGAGATTGGAGACGTGCTGGACGTGGATGCCGCCACCTACGAGCGGCCGCCGGAGAATCTCGACCCCGCGGCGCGGGAGATCATTCACGGCGTCTACAAGCTGAAGGACCGGCTGCTGCTCGTTCTTGAAACGGAGCGAACGGTGGATCCCGCCGCGGGAGATGCTTGAGTTCTGGATAAGGCGCGGCGCGTTTCATCGCCACGTTCCAATGACCCAAAACCATGGTGGCGGCAGGAGCGAAAGCCTACGCAACCGGGCAAGCTGCAATGAAGGAGAAACGAAATGGCAAACCAAACGAGAAACGGCGGTCACTCACGGTTCGGGTCGAGCGGCGCAGCCAGTGTTGTTGAGATGGATTTCGAGGAACACAAAACCTCGACGGAGGACAAGGCAAGCTTCCTGGATTGGTTGCCCATACCGGTTGTGGCAATGGACACCACGCACACGATCGAGTATATGAACCTGCGTGCGGCAGAGGTCGCCGAGTGCAAGCCCGAGGAGTGCAGGGGGAAGAAGTTCTGGGATGTACTCTACGACAGCCCGGCATGCCGTGGGGAAACCTGCGCGGCTGGAGAGGCGGTGCGGACCGGCAGGGTCTCCACCGGCGAAGCGCACTTCAAGGTCAAGGGCAAAGATTGGCCAGTCAGAGTGATCTGCTCGCCTCGCTACAACCGCGAACACCGGATCGCCGGTTGCTTCCAGGTGATGTATGAGGCGCACGATGAGATCCAGGTTTCCAACGAGATACTGCGCTTGGTGCAGGCGGCGCAGGGCGGGCATCTTGAAGAGCGCGGCAATGTGGAGGATTTCAAGGGCAACTATCGCGCTCTTGTTGAAGGCCTGAATACCCTGCTAAAGGTCATCGTCGAGCCGCTGAATGTCGTCGCACAAAACGCGACCGCCCTGGCATCCTCCTCCGAGGAACTGACGGCTGTCAGCCAGCAGATGGCGGGCAACGCGGAGGAAACCGCTACGCAGGCCAACGTGGTGTCGGCGGCCAGCGAAGAGGTCTCCAAAAACGTCGCCTCGGTTGCGTCAGCCTCTGAAGAGATGCAGGCCTCCATCCGCGAGATCGCTAAGAACGCAAACGAATCGGCGCGCGTGGCCAAGAATGCCGTCAATGTGGCGCACTCCACCAACGAGACCGTGAAGAAGCTGGGCGAGTCCAGCCAGGAGATTGGCAACGTGATCAAGGTGATTACCTCGATCGCGCAACAAACCAATTTGCTGGCTCTCAACGCCACCATCGAGGCCGCGCGCGCCGGTGAAGCGGGCAAGGGCTTCGCGGTGGTGGCCAACGAGGTGAAGGAACTTGCCAAGCAGACCGCCAAGGCCACCGAAGACATCGGTCGAAAGATCGAGGCAATTCAGGGCGACACCAAGGGGGCGGTTGCGGCGATCGAGGAGATCAGCAACATCATCAACCAGGTCAACGACATCTCCAACAGCATCGCCTCGGCGGTCGAAGAACAAACGGTGACGACCAACGAAATCGGCCATAGCGTCACCGAAGCAGCCAAGGGAGTCGGCGACATCGCCAAGAACATTGGCGGCGTGGCTCTGGCGGCAAAGAACACCACGCAGGGCGCGAACGATACGCAGAAGGCGTCTGCCGAGTTGAGTCACATGGCGGCGCAACTGCAAAAAGTCGTTTCGAGGTTCACGTTCTAATCGAAGCGGCTGTCATGAATGCGGCCTGTCAAGTGCAAACCATTCGGCAGGCCGCATTCACTTGTTTAACCGGCGATTGCGGGGGAAACGATGGCTACGGCATTGGTAGTCGATGATTCAAGGGCCATTCGCACGATCCTCTCCAAGACATTGAAGGAGCTCGGATTTGAGGTTCGTGAGGCAGGCAACGGAAAAGAAGCATTGGAAGTGATTCAAGCGGAGAAATCCGCGGTGACGCTGATCCTGGTCGATTGGAATATGCCCGAGATGAACGGGTTGGATTTGCTTAAGCGGCTGCGCCAGAACCCGGAATTCTCTTCGTTGGTGGTCGTTATGGTCACCGCGGAAACTGAGCTGGACCATATCGCGGAAGCCCTGGAGGCCGGCGCCAACGAGTATGTGATGAAGCCCTTTACCAAAGACATCATTGTCGGAAAGCTCCAACTAGCGGGAATCCAGATTTGCGGAGTATGAAATGGCCGTACTGAACAGGCGATCTCTCCAGGCGGGGGAGCGGATTCGCGTGTTGGTAGTGGACGACTCTGTGGTCATCCGCCGTCTGGTCACGCACGCCCTGGAGCGGGATCCGGAACTCGAAGTTGTCGGCGCAGCGGCCAACGGCTTGATTGCGCTGCGGCTCATCCCGCAGCTTAATCCCGACGTGCTCACGCTGGATATCGAGATGCCGGAGATGGATGGCCTGGAAACGCTCCGCCGCCTGCGTCGCGAATATCCCCAACTACGTGTGATCATGTTCAGCACGCTTACCGAACGCGGCGCGGAGGTGACGCTGGAAGCATTGACCCTGGGCGCCGACGACTACGTGACCAAGGCCTCGAACGAAGGTTCGCTCGATCAATCCTTGATGCGCCTCCGCGAGGAACTGATCCCGAAGGTCAAGCAGTTTTTTCTGTTGCCGGCAAAGTCGAGCGCTACGCCGCGGCCGCAGGCGCCGCAAACTCTCGCGACGTCGCCGCGAGAGCGCACCCCATCCTTCGCGCTCAACGCAAGGCAGCGGCCGAAAGTTGTGGTTATCGGAGTCTCCACCGGTGGGCCGGCCGCTCTTGGCTCCATTCTGCCGCATCTGCCAGCTGAATTCCCATTTCCGGTTCTCTTAGTGCAGCACATGCCACCGCTCTTCACGCGCTTCCTCGCCGAGCGGCTTCACGCTTCGTGCCCGCTGTCGGTTGAAGAGGCAAGCCAGGGCGATCCGGTCATCGCTGGCAAGATACTCATCGCCCCCGGAGACTTTCATTTGAAGGTGGCTGCGCGCAGCGGCGAAGTGCGTGTCCAGTTGGACCAGTCGCCGCTTCAGAACTTCTGCCGTCCAGCCGTTGACGCGCTCTTCTCCTCGATCGCCGAGGTGTATGGCGGCGCGGTCATCGCCGCTGTTTTGACTGGCATGGGGCACGATGGGTTGCGCGGAGTCGAGATCCTCAAAGCACAAGGGGCAAGCATCCTCGCGCAGGATGAGGCTTCGAGTGTCGTATGGGGGATGCCCGGCGCCGTGGTCACAGCCGGCCTCGCCGACAGCGTGCTGCCGCTCGACCAAATCGTGCCGGAGATTTTGCGCAGGACAGATCGAATCTGAGAGGAAATAGATGTCGGGCCCAACATCAATTGCTCAAATCCTCCCGGAGAACTACCGGTTTCTTCAACGGCATGTCTATTCTGAAGCGGGCATCGTGCTTGAAGAAGACAAAGACTACCTCTTCGAAACTCGCCTCGCACCCATCGTCAGGCAACTCCGCCTCGGCACGATTAACGAACTGTGCGAATTCATTCAGACAAATCGTAGGTTCGATGTCGGCCATCAGGTCGTGGAGGCCATGACGACCAACGAAACCTACTTCTTCCGCGATCCTGTCCAATATGACGCCATTCGGAACGTTCTGCTGCCCCGCTTGATGGAAGAGCGGCGAGATACGAGGAAGCTGCGCTTCTGGTCCGCGGCGGCATCCACCGGGCAGGAAGCCTATAGCCTCGCCATGCTTCTTATCGAGGCCGGCTTGAGCGGCTGGGACATTCAGATCCTGGGCACCGACTTTTCCTCGAAGGTTTTGGATCGTGCCCGGTCCGGCAACTACCAGCAGATCGAGGTGAACAGGGGCTTGCCGGCTGCTCTTCTGGTCAAGTATTTTCGCCGCCGCGACGCCGAATGGCAGTTGAGCGATGCAGTGCGTAAGATGGTCAACTTTGAATCGATTGACCTGCGCGCGAGCCTCCGCGCCCTCGGGCCATTCGATCTCGTCTTCTGCCGCAACGTAATGATCTATTTCGATGCCGAAACCAAGAAGAAGATCATGAAGGAACTCCACGGCACCTTGTTTCGCGGCGGATGGCTGCTGCTTGGAGGCGTTGAGACGGCATTCGGCTTCGAGGAGTCGTTTGATAGACAGACGATGGGAAACGCGACCGCCTACGTCGCCCGCTGAACCAACACTCATTCCCGCCGAATTCGGCTATGATCAATCGCGACAACGGACAAAGATGGCGGGCTAAGCTCTGCAGTCAGCTGGACTGGAAAAGCTGGTAGCGCTACCCGGGAATCGTTTCTCGCCCGTCCCGGATTTCTCATTAATTAGTGGCAAAATTACGCTCCGTCAAGAGTTTGAAGGCGAACGCATCAATTTCGAAGATCCAATATCAATGGGAAATTTTCAGGTGGGTTTTCGCGAAATGTAGTACAAAGTAGTACAAAATTCTCCGATGGCTCTAACTCGTTTTCGTTCTTCCGCCAAACTGCTTACCGCTCCGAATGAACGACGGAAGTTCATCGCGCAGAAGCATGAAGCCAATATATTTTTCGCCAATCCGATGGATCTGTTTATCCAGGCTCAATTCGTTTGCCCGCCACTTGAGCCTGCCCTTCTCCGTTCCAGTTCCTTCAACCTCGTGGCTTGTTCCAATTTCAGCCTGTGGCACTCCTCGCACGACCGTGAGTAGGCCGACTTAAATTTGGCTCCTCAGGTAGGACTCGTTCCCCGCAGCACTTTCGTAACATATTGAAAACACGCAAGTAGTTGAAAATACGGACAGAAAGATTTCGCCTATTTCGCAGGTTGCACCTGTTTCATATTTTCTTAGGACAATTTTAGGGACAGCAGGTATTAAACAACATGAGCATACTCAGCCCTGACCGGATTCTCAGCATGTGTTCGCTGCCCCTCAGCGTCGATTTCCATCAAGGTCGCAAGCCCGACCTCCGCAAAGTGGGCAGAGACATCTACGAAGTGCTTACGAACACTGGACGCCATGGATACAAGCAACGGATGCGCAAGCGGACGATAAAGATTGACCAAGAGCAAAACTACGCGCCCAGCGAGGTCGCAGCGATCCTAAACGTGAGCTACGACGCTGCATTGCGGCTCATGCAGAAGATGAAGGGCGTGGTCGATTTGGGGACGCCGACGCGGCGATACACGCGGGGCAAGAAGAAGCTGCGCATCAGCGGCAAGAATCTGTTGGCGTTCCTCAGAAGTAAGACGAGAGACTAGAGCATTTTAGGAAATGCTGTAGACTGCATTGCAGAGCCTGAACCACGCCCTGGCGTTGTCCGGTGTGATCCTTTTGAGGGCATCGGCAATGGCTTGTTCGAGAGTTTCCCGGGTTCGGGCC
>JBEKSA010000010.1:0-123615 GCA_049517515.1 Occallatibacter sp. | reverse complement strand
CCGGGCGACAACGTGGAGCTGGTGGTGGATCTGATTACGCCGGTGGCCATGGAGAAGGGCCTGCGCTTCGCGATTCGCGAGGGCGGCAGGACCGTGGGCGCGGGAACGATCTCGGAAATTATCAAGTAAGGAAAGGCAAGCGAGTGATCAGTGGTCAGTGAAAACGCCGGCGGATGGGAAATAAGCCTTATGCGGGCACAAATTAACTGAACACTGACAACTGATCACTGAACACTGCGACCCGAAGGGGAACAAATGGTAGGACAGAGAATTCGAATCCGGTTGAAGGCATACGACTATCGCGTGCTGGACACCTCGACCGGCGAGATTGTGGACACGGCCAAGCGCACCGGAGCAACGGTAGCAGGGCCGATTCCGTTGCCGACGATCAAAAACAAGTATTGCGTGCTGCGCTCGCCTCACGTAGACAAGAAGTCGCGCGAGCAGTTCGAGATCCGCACGCATAAGCGGCTGATCGACATTCTGGAGCCGACGCAACAGACGGTGGACGCGCTGATGAAGCTCGATCTGCCCGCCGGCGTGGACGTGGAGATCAAGGCGTTTGAAAAATAGTGATCAGTGAACAGTGGTCAGTGATCAGTTACGGCGGCGGCGAGTAAGCCGAAACGGCATTCATAGGCACGAAAGATCTGATCACTGAACACTGACAACTGATCACTGGGTTTTCCGGCAGTGCGGGGAGTGCAAGCCCGCATGATGAGGTGAGGGAAAGATGGCAGTCACAGGGATTCTGGGAAAAAAGATCGGCATGACACAGGTCTTCGACGAGAAGGGCGACGTGCACCCGATTACGGTGCTGCAGGCCGGCCCCTGCGTGATTACGCAGCTGAAGACGGCGGCCAGGGACGGATACGACGCGGCACAGATCGGGCTGGTGGAGTTCGTGAAGGCTTCGCGCATGACCAAGGCGCAGAACGGCCACCTTGCGAAGAGCGAGGCCCCTCCCGTCAAGGTCATCAAGGAAGTGGACGTTGAGGCAGCGACCGATGGCGCGGCAGAAACCAAAGCCGGCGATCGCGTGCTGGTTGACATCTTTACCGATGCGAAGTTTGTGGATGTGATCGGTACGTCAAAGGGCCGCGGATTTGCCGGCGTGGTGAAGAGGCACAAGTTCGGCGGCGGGCCCAAGTCGCACGGGCACATGTTTCAGGTGCAGGGATCGATCGGCGCCTCGAGCTTTCCGTCGCGGGTTTTTCCCGGGCAGCGGATGCCCGGCCATTTCGGAACAGACCAGGTGACGGTGCGCAATCTGCGCATCCGCGGCATCGATGTGGACGAGAATTTGCTGATGGTTGAAGGAGCGGTGCCGGGTCCGCGCGAGGGTTACGTGCTGATCTCGAAGGCCAAGGCTCCGCCGCGCGAGCGTCGTGGCTTTGCCGGCCTGGGTACGGTGGATCCGCTGAAGGCAGCGAAGAAGGCAGCAAAGAAGAAATGAACCAGCTCTTAGCTCCTAGCTTCCAGCTTGATTGTGGGGAACTGGCAGCAGCGGCTAAAGAGAGAAACATAAGTGCGATGAGTTTGATGACTTTGGTTTGGCGAGTTAGAGCTAGCAGCTAGAAGCTAGCGGCTAGAAGCTGATGGGAAGAAGACGATGGCAAAAGTGGATGTAGTGAATATGAGCGGCAAGAAAGTGGGCTCGATGGAGCTGGCCGACGCTGTGTTTGCGCCGGAGCAGGTGAACGAGGCCCTGTTGTGGGAGGCGGTGAAGCACTATCGCGCCTCGCTGCGCCAGGGCACGCACAAGACCAAGAGCCGCACCGAGGTTGCCGGTTCCGGCAAGAAACTGTGGAAGCAGAAGGGCACGGGCCGGGCGCGTATCGGTTCGGTGCGCTCGCCTTTGTGGCGTCATGGCTACACGGTCCACGGACCGCAGCCGCGCAGCTACGAGTATCCCTTCCCGCGCAAGAAGCTGCTGGGCGCGCTGCGCTCGGCGCTGGCCGCGAAACTGGCCGACGGCAAACTGACCGTGGTGGATTCGCTCGAGATCAAGGAAGGCAAGACCAAGCTCTACCGCGAGGCGCTCGACAAGCTGGACGCCAAGCGCACGGCGCTGCTGGTGGAAAACGGCAAGACGCTGACGCAGTCGCTGGTGCTGGGCGCGCGCAACCTGAAGGGCGTAGAACTGGTGCTGAACAATGAGGTTCACCCCTACGATCTGTTGCGCTACGAGAGGGCCATCTTCTCAAAGGCCGCGATTGAGCAGTTGACGGAAGCGCTTGAGAAGAGCGCATCGAGACGCAAGACCGCGGCGCACAAAACCGCCACTGAAAAGGAGGCCGCGTAATGCCGACACTCTACACCGTCATTCGCCGCCCGTTGATCACCGAAAAGGGATTGGGCGTGAAAGAGACCGAGGGTACGCTGGTCTTCGAGGTTGCGCCCTCGGCCACAAAGACTGAAGTGAAGCAAGCCGTCGAAGCACTCTTCAAGGTGAAGGTCGCGGCGGTTCGCACCTCGAATGTCGCCGGCAAAGAACGCCGGCGCGGCAAGTTTGCTGGATTCAGGCCGGATTGGAAAAAGGCATACGTGAAACTGAAGGCCGGCGAGAAGCTGCCGGAGTACGTGAGCAATCTGTAGAGACAGGGA
Source organism: Occallatibacter sp. (assembly GCA_049517515.1). Taxonomy (GTDB): domain Bacteria; phylum Acidobacteriota; class Terriglobia; order Terriglobales; family Acidobacteriaceae; genus Telmatobacter. Next base: position 121,008 of record JBEKSA010000010.1, on the reverse strand, counting down.
ACAGGGGTCAGGTGTCAGGGATCAGTAAATGGCCGGCCTGGCGATGCTCACAGTAGGAAATATCGGAACTGTAAGGTGGTTCCGGAAAAGAAGTGAGAGCCGGATCGAGTAATAGGCCGGCGCTCAAGGACAGAGAACATGGCAATCAAAACATACAGGCCGGTCACACCGACGCTGCGGTTCCAGACGTCGCTTGAAACCGGCGATCTGACGACGGACACGCCGCACAAGCCGCTGCTGACGACGCGCAAGCGCACCGGCGGGCGGCGCAACTCGGGCGACCTGACCATCCGCCACCAGGGCGGCGGGCACAAGCAGAAGCTGCGGCTGATCGACTTCAAGCGCGAAAAGTTCGGCGTGCCGGGCAAAGTGGCGACCATCGAGTACGATCCCAACCGGTCAGCACGCATCGCCCTGGTGAACTATGCCGACGGCGAGAAGCGCTACATTCTGCAGCCAGTGGGGCTGAAGGTCGGGGCGACGGTGACGTCGGGGCCCGAGGCCGACATTCTGGTGGGCAATGCGCTGCCGCTCAAGAGCATCCCCTCGGGCACCACGGTTCACGCCATCGAGCTCAAGCCGGGCAAGGGCGCGCAGATGGCGCGTTCAGCCGGAGCGCAGGCGCAGTTGGTAGCCAAAGAGGGCGATTATGCTCTGCTCAAGCTGCCCTCGGGCGAGACGCGCCGGGTGCTCGTCGAGTGCATGGCAACCATCGGACAAGTGGGCAACACAGATCACGAAAACATCTCGATCGGCAAGGCAGGACGCAATCGCTGGCTGGGCATCCGGCCGACGAATCGCGGCGTCAGCATGAACCCGGTGGACCATCCGCACGGCGGCGGCGAGGGCAAGACCTCGGGCGGGCGCCATCCGGTGACGCCGTGGGGCCAGCCGACGCGCGGCTACAAGACCCGCAACAACAAGCGGACGGACGCGTTCATCGTCAACCGCAGGACGAAGTGAAAAGGCAGCTTCTAGCTACTAGCTTCTAGCTACTAGCTAATGGTTGCTGGGCGAGGAATCTGAGGAATTGGCCGGCCGCTAGCGCGATGGATGGAAAGCCAGGAGCTAGAGGCTAGAAGCTAGGAGCTAAGTTTTATGGGACGTTCGACGAAGAAGGGGCCGTTTGTGGATGCGCACCTCATGGTAAAGATTGAGGCGCTGAACAAGGCCAACGACAAGAAAGTGGTGAAGACCTGGACCCGGCGCTCGACGATCTTTCCCGAGTTCGTGGGCCACACCATCGCCGTGCACAACGGAAAGAAATTTGTTCCCGTGTACGTGACCGAGAACATGGTGGGACACAAGCTGGGCGAGTTCGCGCCGACGCGGGTCTTCAAGGGCCACACCGGCGGCTCCAAGGCGCCAACCACCGAGACTGTGGCCAAGCCGGCGTAGAAACAGCTTCAAGCTGCTAGCTACGAGCCTCTAGCTTGATCGAGGTAGAGCCAGCGGTCGAGGCGATTAAGGGATTTGCGGGGCGTGCTGAGGAAAGAGCAGCTCCGGGCACGAAAGAGCTAGGAGCTAGTAGCTAGAGGCTAGAAGCTCCCAGTTGAGGAAGGCATGAGTATGGCAGTGGCAACCAGGGAATATAGAGCCGAAGCGAAGTTCCAGCGCGTATCGCCGCAGAAGGCGCGGCTGGTGCTTGAACTGATCAAGGGGCGTGGAGTGCAGGAGGCGCTGGACACGGCGGCTTTCGCCAGGAAGCGCATCGCCCCGGTGGTGCACAAGCTGTTGACTTCGGCGATTGACAACGCGAAGTATGTGGCCGGCGAAGAGGGCATCGATCTCGACGTGGACAACCTCTACGTGAAGCTGGCGGTGGCCAACGACGGGCCGCGCATGAAGCGCATCCGGCCGGCGCCGATGGGGCGGGCCTACCGCTATCAGCGAAGGCTTACGCATATTGTTCTGTCGGTTGCGGAGCGCGAGTCCGAAAAGGGCCTGGTAACGAAGGTGGAAGAGACGGCGCCCGCGGCGGAGCCCGCGAAAACAGGCAACGCGAAGAAGGCCGCGCCCAAGGCAGCGAAGACGAAAGCTGCGGCCCAGGCGAAAGAAACCAAGCCGGCAGCGAAGAAGGCTGCGGCAACCAAGAAGAAGTCCGGCAAATAAGCCGGGAGATTTTTGAGAGGAAGTATATGGGACAAAAAGTCCATCCTTACGGATTCCGGCTGGGAATCAACAAGCCGTGGCGGTCACGCTGGTTCTCGGAGCGCGATTACGCCAAGCTCCTGGTCGAGGACGTGAAGCTGAAGGCTGAGCTGCGCGAGAAGCTGAAGGCGGCCGGCGTGAGCTCGGTGGAAATCGAGCGGCCCGGGAACAAGCTGCGCTTCCTCATTCGCACCGCGCGGCCGGGCATTGTGATCGGGCGCAAGGGCGCGGAGATCGAGAAGCTGAAGACCGAGCTGGGCAAGCGCACCAATCGCGACGTGTTCATCGACATCATTGAAGTGAACAAGCCGGAGCTGGACGCGCAACTGGTGAGCGAGAACATCGCGCTGCAACTTGAAAAGCGCGTAAGTTTCCGCCGCGCCATGCGCAAGAGCGTGGACTCGGCGCTGCGCTTTGGCTGCAAGGGAATCAAGGTGCGCGTTTCGGGCCGGCTGAACGGCAACGAGATCGCGCGCTCAGAGTGGTACCTGCAGGGGCGTTTGCCGCTGCACACGCTGCGCGCCGACATCGACTACGGGTTTACCGAAGCGAATACGACGTATGGCGTGATCGGCGTGAAGGTCTGGATCTATCGCGGCGACATTTACGAGCAGAAGCGCCGCCAGGCTCCGCCGGTTGGGAAGACGGTGTTTTAAAAGCAGTGAACAGTGATCAGGGGTCAGTGATCAGTGTTTTCGTGCTGGGTTTGCATTAGCAGTTTTTGAGAAGGTTGGTTGCAGGGTAAAGACAGAAACAGTTGATACGTAGCCTGGCGCAACGATCAACTGACCACTGTTCACTGACAACTGATCACTGTATTTGAGGGTTTTCGTTATGTTGATGCCAAAGAAGGTGAAGTTCCGCAAGCAGCAGAAGGGCAAGCGCCGGGGCAAGGCGTGGCGCGGCTCGACGCTCTCGTTCGGCGAGTACGGTTTGAAGGTCCTGGAGTGCGGGTACATCACCGACCGGCAGATCGAGGCCAGCCGTATCGCGATGACGCGTTTCGTCAAGCGCGGGGGCAAGATCTGGGTGCGGCTATTCCCTGACAAGCCCATCACCAAGAAGCCGGCCGAAGTCCGCATGGGCTCGGGCAAGGGCGCACTGGACCACTGGGTAGCAGTGGTGCGGCCGGGAAAGATTTTGTTTGAGATGGAAGGCGTGACGCCGGAGCTTGCGGCCGAGGCGATGCGCCTGGCGTCGCATAAGCTGCCGCTGAGAACGAAGTTTGTGGCGCGCGAGCGCGCCGCGGGCGAGAAGGTCACGGCCAAGGCGGAGCAGTAACGAAGCAGCCTTTAGCTATTAGCCATCCGCTTTTAGCTCTTCCCGGTGAAGCGACGAGTGAATGCGCGAGCAGGATGAAGCTAAGAGCTAACAGCTGAAAGCTTGGAGCTAAGAAACGATGGAACTGACAAAGATTCGCAATTTGAGCGACGAAGAGCTGAAGCACCAGGAGAAGACCTCCTCGGAGCAGCTCTTCAGGATTCGCTTCCAGGTGGCGCTGGGGCAGAACGACGGAGTGAAGAAACTCCGCCAGTTGCGCAAGGAGATTGCGCAGATCAAGACCGTGGCGCGCGAGCGCGAGCTGGGCATTCACGGCGAGGGCGGCGAAGAGAAGCAAGCTGCCCCGGTCGCGGAGACCAAGGCTGCGAAGACCAGGGAAGCGGCGCCAGCGGCAGAAGCCAAGACTGAGAAGGCTGAAGCGGCGGCTCCCGCAGCAAAGGCTGCGAAGGTGAAGAAAGCCGTGTCGAAAGCCGCTCCGGACGCGAAGGCTAAGACCGGAAAGACGAAGAAAGCGGCGTCGAAAGCCGATTCGGCCGCGAAGAAGAAGACGGGGAAAGCGAAGGGAGCGAGCAAATGACGGCGACCGAGAAAGCAACACAGGCGCCCGCCGCGGCAGGCGCGCGGCGCAACGAGAAGGTTGGGCAGGTGGTTTCGACCAAGATGCAGAAGACGATCGTGGTCGCAGTGGAAATGCGCAAGGCGCATGCGAAGTACAAGCGCATTGTGCGTTCGACCAAGAAGTTCTACGCGCACGACGAGCAGAGCTCGGCGCGCATGGGGGATGTGGTGCGCATCCGCGAGACGCGGCCGCTGAGCAAGTTGAAGAGGTGGTCGCTGGAAGAGATTGTGCGGCGATCGTCGCTGGGCCAGATTGAAGACGCCGTGCTTCCGGGCGAGACTGTTCCCGCCGAGAAGTAAGGCTGCCGAAAGGAGGGCAAACCATGGCTGTGCAAATGAGAACCATGCTCGCGGTAGCCGACAACTCCGGCGCGCGCAAGCTGCAAGTGATTCTGCCGCTGGGCGGTGGGCTGGGCGCGAAGGCTGGGCTGGGCGACGTTGTGACCGCAGCGGTAAAAGAAGCCTCGCCAGATGGCACTGTGAAAAAGGGCAAGGTGGTGAAAGCGGTGATTGTGCGCACGCGCAAGGAGCATCGGCGGCGTGACGGTACCTACATTCGCTTCGACGAGAACGCCGCGGTAGTGATCGGCGACGATCATGAGCCGATCGGCACGCGCGTGTTTGGGCCGGTGGCCCGCGAGCTGCGCGAGAAGAAGTTTTTGAAGATTGTGTCGCTGGCGCCGGAAGTGGTGTAAGACGAGTGGTCAGTGTTCAGTGAACAGTGATCAGTAAAGAATGCTTGAGATTAACCTGGTCGTTCGTTCGACGAAGAACAGACTGACCACTGATCACTGACAACTGTTCACTGTATTTGGAGAGAAGATGCCGAGTTTGATGATTCATCGCAACGATACGGTCAAGGTGCTCACGGGCTCTGACCGGGGCAAGACGGGTCGCGTGCTGCGCGTATTCCCCGACAAGGGCACCGTGCTGGTGGAACATGTGCGCGTGGTCAAGAAGACGGTTTCGAGCAAGCAGGGGCAGCGGACCAAAGGCGGGATCGCGGAGCAGGAGTCCGCGATCAACGTTTCCAATGTGGTGCTGGTATGTCCCAACTGCGGCGATGCGCGCGTCCGCAACAAGGTTGAAGGCGACGTGCGGATGCGGATTTGCAAGAAGTGCGGGCAGGAGCTGCCCACGAAGAAGTAGCGAGGCAGCTAGTAGCTCTTAGCTATTAGCCATTAGCTTCGGCAGCGGTGGAACGACCGGCCGAGGCGAAAAGATTTTGGCTGGTTCGGAAGTTTGTTTGGGTGAGGAACGAGCTAACAGCTAAAGGCTAATAGCTAATGGCTGGTTTTAGTCCCTTCCGCAACGGTAAACGGTTCGCTGCGGCGAACCAATCCGAGCAACGGAAGAAAGTGAGTGAAGCAACATGGCAGCAAGGTTGAAAGAGAAGTACCAGAAAGAGATCAAGCAGGCGCTCCAGAAGGAACTTGGCCTGGAGAACGCGATGGCAGTGCCGCGCCTGGAAAAGATTGTGATCAACATGGGCCTGGGCGAGGCAACGCAGAACTCGAAGCTGCTGGATCCGCTGGTGGCGGATCTGACGCAGATCGCCGGCCAGAAGCCAGTGACGACGAAGGCCAAGAAGTCGATTGCGGCCTTCAAGGTCCGCACCGGCAATGCCATCGGCGCCATGGTTACATTGCGGTCCGACAAGGCGTACGAGTTTCTTGACCGGCTGATCTCGATTGCGCTGCCGCGCGTGCGCGATTTCCGCGGGGTTTCGACCAAGAGCTTCGACGGCCGCGGCAATTACACGCTGGGGCTGCGCGACCAATTGATTTTTCCGGAGATTGACTACGCGAAGGTGGAAAAACTGAAGGGCATGAACATCACGATTGTGACTTCGGCGAGGGACGACAACCAGGCGCGCGCGCTGCTGCGCCATTTCGGGATGCCCTTCCGCCAGGGCGCGTAAAAGCAGCCTCTAGCTGCTAGCTTCTAGCCTCTAGCTTGATCGAGGTAGAACAAGCATCGGAGGCAAAACAGATTTGGTTTGGTTCAGCGAGCAAGATTTGGCGCAGAGCAGGGAACAAGCTAGTGGCTAGAAGCTAGTAGCTGTTTTTCAAGGGGTTTTATGGCAACTACTGCAAAACGAGTCAAGGACGCGCGGAAGCCGAAGTTCAGCAGCCGCAAGCACAATCGCTGCCAGCTGTGCGGGCGGCCACGGGGTTTCCTGCGCAAGTTCGGCGTATGCCGTCTGTGTTTCCGGGCGCTCGCGCTAAAAGGCGAGATTCCCGGCGTCAACAAGTCGAGCTGGTAGCAAGGCAGTGGTCAGTGATCAGTTGTCGGTGGTCAGTTATCCATGGTGGAACTGGCTGCTGAGGCAAGACGGAGCAATATTTGCTGACAACTAAGAACTGACAACTGATTACTGTTTCAAACATTCCCGCAGGTTTCCGCTTTGGCGGACGAACGGGGAATGAAGGAGAAGGAATGAGTCTGACGGATCCAGTAGCAGATTTTCTGGCGCGCATCCGGAATGCAATCCGGGCGCGTCATCAGAAGATGGATGTTCCCGCTTCGAAGCTGAAGACCGAGATCGCCCGCATCCTCAAGGAAGAGGGCTATATCTCGAACTACAAAGTTCAGGACGAGGACGGCAAGCTGGTGCTGCGCGTGTACTTGAAGTACGGCGGTACTGAAGCAGCTATCCGCGACCTGGCGCGCGTTTCGCGTCCTGGCTGCCGCGTTTACGTGAGCCGCGACGAGATCAAGCGCGTTCAGGGCGGGCTGGGGATTGCAATTTTAACCACGCCCAAGGGCGTGATGACTGGCCGCCAGGCGCGCCGCGAGGGCGTGGGCGGCGAGCTGTTGTGCGAAGTGTGGTAGGGACAGTTGTCAGAGAACAGAGATCAGAGATCAGTTTTTTTGATTGCCTGATTAAGCGCCTTGCTGATCTCTGAACCCTGATCTCTGTATTCCAGGCTGCAGTGGAACGGTCGCCGCGGCGACCGGGACTCGCAAGCCAAGAGAAGGATTTCGAAGAATGTCGCGCATTGGAAAGAAGCCGATCCCGCTGCCCGCGGGGGTGAAATACAAAGTTGAGGGCAACACCGTTTTGGTGGAGGGCCCCAAGGGCAAGGTTTCAGCGCTGATCGCTGACGGCATCACGCTGAAGACCGCCGATGGCAACTTGCAGTTGGAGCGCGCGAGCGAAGACAAAGCCGCGCTGCACGGGCTGACGCGCGCCCTGGTGAATAACGCGGTGCATGGCGTGACTAAGGGATGGACTCGTGAGCTGGACATCGTGGGCATCGGCTATCGCGCCGAGTTGAAGGGCAAGGGAACAGTGGTGTTCACGCTGGGCTACTCCCATCCCATCGAGTTTCCGCTGCCCACAGGCATTGAGGTGACGATCGATCCCAAGCAGACGCACCTGACCATCGTCGGCGTCGACCGGCAGAAAGTGGGCCAGGTGGCGGCCGACATGCGCTCGCTGCGCAAGCCGGATCCGTACAAGAACAAGGGCGTGCGCTACTCCGACGAGCGGTTGAAGAAGAAGGCCGGCAAGACCGGAGCGAAATAAAGCAGCTACTGGCTTCTAGCCTTTAGCTTTTTCGTGCTGGAACGAGGACTGAGGCAGTGGCGAGATGAAGCTAGGGGCTAGCAGCTAGAAGCTAGTAGCTGCATTTAAATCCGAACGGGGCCGCGGGGCGGCTCCGCTGATAGGTGAGAGAAGACATGATTACGCAGAACAAGAGAAACGAAATCCGGCAACGCATCCACGCGCGCATTCGCGAGAAGCTCGCCGGGTCGGCAGAGCGGCCGCGGCTGAACGTGTATCGCTCGCTCAACCATATCTACGCGCAGGTGGTCGACGATCAGACCGGTCAGACGCTGGTTTCAGCCTCGAGCATCAAGCTGAAGAGCGGCGGCAACGTGGCGGCGGCGAAGGAGATTGGCAAGGCGGTTGCGGAAAAGGCCGTGGCCAAGGGAATCAAACAGGTGGTCTTCGATCGCGGCGGCTATCTGTATCACGGGCGCGTGAAGGCGTTAGCCGATGCGGCGCGCGAAGCAGGGCTGGAATTCTAAGAGCAGCCGCTAGCTGCTAGCTTCTAGCTGCTAGCTCACTGTGCTAAGTTGACGGCCTTGCCTAAGCAAGATGGGCTAGAAGCTAGGAGCTAGAGGCTAGAAGCTGGCAGGAAAACGAGAGAGCAAATGACGATGTTGACGAAGAAACTCGATGCCAACCAATACAACCTGAAGGACCAGGTGGTGGCCATCAATCGCGTGACCAAAGTGGTGAAGGGCGGCAAGAACATGTCGTTTGCCGCGCTCGTGGTTGTGGGCGACGCCGCTTCGGGTGTGGTGGGCTACGGATCGGGCAAGGCCAAAGAGGTTCCCCAGGCCATTCGCAAGGGAATCGAGTCGGCCAAGAAGAATCTGGTGAGGGTGCACCTGACCGAGACTACGATTCCGCATCAGGTGCTGGGCCGCTACGGCTCCGGCCAGGTGCTGCTGAAGCCGGCGCCGGAAGGCACGGGCGTGATCGCAGGGGGCGCGGTGCGCGCGGTGATGACCTCTGTTGGCGTACAGAACGTGCTGACCAAGAGCCTCGGCTCGCCGAACCCGCACAACGTTGTCAAAGCTACGTTTGACGCGCTGATGCAGTTGCGCGACAGGGCTGACGTGGCCACGGCGCGCGGCAAGCAGGTGGGAGAACTGTGATGGCGAAGACCAAGATGATCCGCATTCAGTATTACCGTTCCAAGATCGCCACGCCCACCAAGCACAAGCTGGTGATCAAGGGGCTGGGCTTCACGCGTCTCAATCAGATTGTTGAGCGCGAGGATACGGATTCGGTGCGGGGCATGGTGAAGGCTGTGCCGCATTTGGTGAGAATCGTCGGGCCGGAGGCCCGATAGCTTCTAGCCTCTAGCTGCTAGCTTCTAGCTTTTCATGCCGAGGGTGAAGGCGCGGGCAAAGCAGGATGGGCTAGAAGCTAGGAGCTAAAAGCTAGAGGCTGCTTTTGAAACGCGAGTCGGCGGGAACTAATCCATCCGGCGCTATAGCGAGGGGAAAATGGCGAGAAATTTATCGAATTTGCGCGCGCCGAAGAAGGCCAACACCGGGCGCAAGCGCGTGGGCCGGGGCATGGGATCCGGCATGGGCAAGACCTCGACGCGCGGCCACAAGGGCCAGCGTTCGCGCTCCGGCTCCAGCATGATGCGCGGCTTTGAAGGCGGCCAGATGCCGTTGCACCGGCGGCTGCCCAAGCGTGGCTTTACCAACATCTTCCGCACCGAGTACACGGTTGTGAACCTGGACCGGATCGCCAGGCTGAAGGTGGCGGAGATCGGCCTAGACGACTACCGCAAGCTGGGCCTGGCATCGAGCAAGAACGCGCTGATCAAGATCCTTGGCTCCGGCGAGCTTAAGGCGGCCGTGACCATTCATGCGCACAAGTTTTCCAAGTCGGCGGCCGAGAAGATCGCGAAGGCCGGCGGCAAGGCCGTAGTTGCGGGCGGCGAGACTGCGCCCGCGGCGGCGTAAGGTTCTTCCGTAACACGCTCAGAATTGGACCTTAAAGGCCCATTTTTGAGCTGTGACGCAACGCATAGTCCGCGTTTCCCGGAATTGGGTAGGCTGAAGGAACCGGGAATCGCCGTAAGATGAATTCACTGCAGGATTCGACCGGCGCTTCGGGCGCCTGAAGCGGATTACCCAACATGCTGGAGAAATTTCTCAACATCTTCCGGATTCCCGACCTGCGCAAGCGGGTACTGTTCACGCTGGGCATACTGGCCGTCTACCGTCTGGGCGCATGGATTCCCACGCCGGGCGTGAATTACCGCCAGCTGGAACTGCTGTTCAACGCGCAGGGCGGATCTGCGCTCGGCCTCATGGACCTGTTCAGCGGCGGCACGCTGCGCCGCATGACGATTTTCGCTCTGGGCATCATGCCCTACATCACCGCGTCCATCATCTTTCAACTTCTCACTGTGGTCTATGAGCCGCTGGCGCGCATCCAGAAGGAAGGCGAGCTGGGCCGGCGCAAGATTACGCAGTGGACGCGCTACCTGACCGTCATTCTCGGCGCGCTGCAGTCCATCGGCATCGCGGCCATTCTCACCAAGCAGGGCGTGGTGATGAATCCCGGAGCGGGTTTCATTCTGATGACCGTGCTCACGCTCACCACTGGAACCGCATTCATTATGTGGCTGGGCGAGCAGATCACCGACCGCGGCATCGGCAACGGCATGAGCTTGCTCATCTTTTCCGGCATTGTCGCCGGCTTGCCGCGCGGCATCGGCGACCTGTACCAAAAGGTCCAGACCGACGCGTGGGGACCGATGACTTTTCTCGTCGTCCTGGCGCTGGTTGCGGGCATGGCGCTGGTGGTGGCCTTCATCGTTTTTGTGGAGCGCAGCGAGCGGCGCATCCCCATCCAGAGCGCGCGGCGCATTGTGGGCCGGCGCATGATGGGCGGCGCGTCCAGCCATCTGCCCCTGAAGGTGAACTCCGGCGGCGTGATGCCGATCATCTTCGCCAGCTCGATTCTTTCGGCGCCGCTGCTCTTCGGCCAGGTGGAGTGGGTGCAGAACAGCCGCATCCTCCAGCCCATTATGCAGGCGCTTGCGCCGGGCTATCCGTGGTACGAGCTGCTGAACATCCTGTTCATCATCTTCTTCGCATATTTCTATGTTTCCATCGTGATGCGGCCGGACGATATCGCCGACAACTTCCGCAAGTCGGGTTCGTTTATCCCCGGAATCCGGCCCGGCAAGCGCACCTCCGACTTTATCAACGACATTCTGACGCGCATCACGCTGGTAGGCGCGATTTACCTGATTCTGGTCCAGATGATCCCCACGGCTCTCATCTCTGGCATCCGCTTCGACAAGATCTGGCTTATCGGGAGGTTATTCGAGAATCTGCCCACGGTCATGATTCACGGCATGAACGTGAACTTCTACTTTGGCGGCACCTCCCTGCTTATTGTGGTGGGTGTGGCCATGGATACGGTCAACCAGATCGAATCGCAGCTGATCATGCGTCACTATGACGGCTTTTCCCCGCGGTCCGGTCGCATCCGCGGAAGGAAAACCTGGTAATGTCTTCATCTGTTTCATCTGATACTCAAATGGAATCTGGCCGGGCAACGGAATCTGACACCGTTCCCGGCCCGATTCTTTTATTGGGCGCGCCGGGCGGGGGCAAGGGAACCCAAGCCAAGGAGCTGGTCAAAATCTGGCATATTCCGCAAATCTCCACCGGAGACCTGCTGCGCGCCAACGTGGCCCAGGGAACGAATCTGGGCAAGACGGCCAAAGAGATCATGGCGCGAGGCGAGCTCGTCCCGGATTCGTTGGTTGACGAGATGGTCGCCGCCCGGCTGCTCGAGCCGGACACGGCCCGGGGCTACATTCTCGACGGCTTTCCCAGGACGCTGGGGCAGGCCCATTGGCTCGACGGCCGCCTTGGGGCACAAATCGAGTCTTTGCCGGTAGTTGCGATCAGCATCCATGTGAACTATAATCAGTTATTGCGCCGCATTACGGGGCGCCGGAATTGCCCTGTTTGCCACACCATCTACAACATCTATATGCATCCCCCTAAGCAGGAAGGCATTTGTGATGTTGAGGGTGCCGAGCTGGTCCAGCGATCCGATGACACGGAAGAGGTTTTCAAGGAGCGCATGCGCGCTTACGAGGCCCTCACCGCGCCTGTTGTCGAGCACTATCGGACACAGGGACGATTCGCGGAAGTGGATGGAGACCGGCCGATCGAAGTGATCGCAGCCGGAATTGTTGCCGCAGTTGAGCGGTTGCGCAAAGCAGCGTAACTGCAGCGGCGGGTTTGTGCGTTAACAACTGAAAGCTGTTCTTATGGCTGTTGTACTCAAGTCGTCGCAGGAGATCGAGAAGATGCGCCGCGCGGGCCGGGTGGTTCGTGAGGTGCTGGAACTGGTGCGCAGCAAGGTGAAGCCGGGCGCAACCACTTACGATCTGGAAAAAGCTGCGGAAGCGCGGTTGAACGAACTGGGCGTGAAGGCGGCTTTCAAGGGCTATCACGGGTATCCGTGCGTGCTTTGCACCTCGGTAAATAGTGAGGTGGTGCATGGTATCCCGTCGCCGAAACGGGTCCTGAAGGAAGGGGACATTGTTTCGGTGGACTTTGGCGTAGTCATCGACGGGTATTACGGCGATGCGGCCATCACCGTGCCGGTGGGAGCCATCGACGCCAAAGCCGCGCGGCTGCTGAAGGCCACGGAAGAGTCGCTCAAGGCCGGTATTGCGGCGGTCAGGCCGGGTGCGACGCTGGGCGATGTGGGAGCGGCGGTGCAGAACGTGGTCGAGGGCGAAGGATTCTCTGTGGTGCGGGACTTTGTGGGCCACGGAATCGGCGTCCATATGCACGAAGACCCGCAGGTGCCGAACTTTGGCGAAGCGGGCCAGGGCATGAAGCTGAAAGTGGGCATGGTCATCGCCATCGAGCCCATGGTGAATGCCGGCAAGCCGGATGTGCAGGTGCTGGACGACGGCTGGACCGCTGTGGCCAGCGATGGAAGCATGAGCGCTCATTTTGAGCACACGGTTGCGGTGACTGCAACCGGGGCAAGGATTCTGACCGAGTAGCGATACTCTGGTCCAAAAAGCTAAGGCGCGTGAGCGCCAGAAGTGGATACTGATTGTCAAAGGAAGATGCGATTGAGGTCATGGCAACCGTCCTGGAGACGCTGCCAAACGCCATGTTCAAGGTGAAGCTTGAGAACAATCATGAGGTGCTGGCGCATGTTTCCGGAAGGATGCGCAAGAACTTCATCCGGATTTTGCCCGGTGACCGCGTGGCCGTGGAGTTGAGTCCATACGACCTGAATCGCGGACGGATTGTGTACAGATACAAGTGATCAGTGGTCAGTTTTCAGTGATCAGTCGCTCATACGGGGAAGAAGGCATCGCCGCATAATGATCGACCTGAGAACTGACTGCTGACAGCTAAGAAAGATTCGGCGCCGGTTTGTTGGGCGCAAAGAAGGGCAGTAAAAACAATGAAGGTGCGGGCGTCAGTAAAAAAGATTTGCGTCAAGTGCAAGGTGATTACTCGCAACGGTGTGGTACGCGTGATCTGCGAGAACCCGAAGCACAAGCAGCGTCAGGGATAAGTCAGGCCTGGCAAGGAAAGGGAGACTTCCACGATACTGAACAGTGCTCAGCGGGCAGTGAACAGTTGATGCGGCAAGCATAAGCACGAAGAAAACTGACCACTGATCACTGTCCACTGTTCACTGGTAAGAGGCTAGTTAGCCGGAGTCAAGGCTTGCGATGAACCTCGGAAGTTGCTCCCAATAACCCGTGCGAGCCGGTTGAGGCCGGAGGCACACAACGAGAGAAGGAAACCAAGAATGGCACGTATTGCTGGCGTCGATCTGCCCCGCAACAAGCAGGCTCGGATCGCGCTCACTTACATCTTCGGGATCGGTCAGCCCCGCGCGCTCAAGATTCTGGACAAGGCGAACGTCGATGCCTTCAAGAAAGTCCAGGATCTGGGCGAGGAAGAGGTTAACCGCATCCGCCAGGTCATTGAGGACCAAGGCGACGTCGAAGGCGACCTGCGCAAGGACATTTCGATGCACATCAAGCGCCTCATCGACATTCAGAGCTATCGCGGCTTGCGCCACCGGAAGTCGCTGCCGGTGCGCGGTCAGCGCACCCACACCAATGCCCGCACTCGCAAGGGCCCGCGTAAGGGCACGATTGCCGGCAAAAAGAAAGCGACGGCGAAGACCTAATGGCGAAACCAGAGCAGAAGGCCGAAACCGGCAAGAAGGGCAAGACCAAAAAGTTCAAGAAGCGCGAGCGCAAGAATGTGCCGTTCGGCATTGCGTACGTTCAGGCCTCGTTCAACAACACCATCGTCACCATCACCGACCCGGTGGGCAACACGTTGAGCTGGAAGAGCTCGGGCTCGCTGGGATTCCGCGGATCGCGCAAGGGCACGCCCTTCGCGGCGCAGCAGGCGGCTTCAAACGCCGCCAACATGGCCCGCGATCACGGCGTGCGCGCCGTGGAGGTTCGGGTCTCCGGTCCGGGTTCGGGCCGCGAGTCGGCCATCCGCGCGCTTGCTGCCGCGGGCATCGATGTGAAAACCATCCGCGACGTAACGCCGGTGCCGCACAACGGCTGCCGGCCGCCGAAGCGGCGCAGAGTGTAAGAGGCAGCTACTAGCTCCTAGCCTCTAGCTTCTAGCTTCATCATGCCGCAGATTGATTCTGCGGCTTTCCGAAGCAAGCAATGAGCTAGAGACTAAGAGTTAGAAGCTAAAGGTTAAACCGGGCCGGGACGAAGCGTCCCAAGCAGTTTTCTCCGGTGCCTTGGCAACTGCCTTCGTGTTGAGTTGATGGACTCATCCAAGCACGATGAGCTAGTAGCTAGAGGCTGGGAGCTAGAAGCTGTGCTACGCGTAAACCGGCCGACATCCGAAGTCAGGAGAAGAAATGGCACGTTATACCGGAGCAGTTTGCCGCCTTTGCCGACGCGAAGGCACCAAGTTATTTTTGAAGGGCACCAAGTGCACCTCTGACCGCTGCCCGCTGGAGAAGCGCAACTTCCCGCCCGGCCAGCACGGCAAAGACCGCAAAGCCAAGATCGTGGGCTACGGCCTGCAACTGCATGAGAAGCAGAAGGCCAAGCGCATGTATTTCACCCTGGAAAGCCAGTTTCGTGAGTACTACGAGAAGGCCAACCGCGCTTCTGGCGTCACCGGCGAGTTGCTCATCCAGCAATTGGAGCGGCGCCTCGACAATGTGACGTACCGCCTGGGGTTCGCCATCTCGCGCCGCCAGGCACGGCAATTGCTTCGTCACGGGCACGTCACGGTGAATGGCCGCAAGGTGAACATCCCTTCGTATCAGGTGAACGCGGGCGACGTGATCGCTGTCCGCGACAACGCCAAGAAGTTGCTGATCGTGGAGCAGGCCTCGCAGTACGCCGCGCAGAACCCTGTTCCCAGTTGGCTGGAAGCGAACTTTGAAAACCTGTCCGGGCGCGTGCTCCATTTGCCCAGGCGCGCGGACGTCAACCTGCCGATCAACGAACAGTTGATCGTCGAGCTGTACTCGAAGTAACAGCTGTTAGCTGTTAGCCGTCAGCTTTTAGCTTCATCGGGCGATGGCCGATTCCAATCGGTTTCTTCGCGGGTGGGCTAAAGGCTAAAAGCTAATGGCTGAGAGCTGAATTTCAATCGAAGGAGAACTTGCGCGGCCGCCGCAAAATGCATCGCGACGTACATGCCGCGCGGGAAACGAGAGACATATATGTTGTGGAGAGGATTTCAAAAACCGAAGCGCCTTGCGGTCGATGCCGAGACGCTTACCGAGACCTACGGAAAGTTCAGCGCCCAGCCCTTTGAACGGGGCTTCGGCACCACCATTGGCAACGCCTTGCGGCGCACCCTTCTCAGCTCGATTGAAGGCGCAGCCGTCACTGCGGTCCGCATTGAAGGCGTGCTGCATGAGTTCCAGTCGATCACCGGCGTGGTAGAAGACGCCACCGACATCATTCTCAATCTGAAACAGATTCCCTTCAAGCTGCAAGGCGAAGGCCCAAAGGCGCTGTACCTGCGCGCCGACCAGCCTGGCCCGGTAACCAGCGGCATGATCGAAGCTGACAGCGATGTCGAAATCCTCGACAAGAACGTCTACATCGCTACGCTCTCTGAAAGCGGCAAGCTCGACATGGAGATGCGTCTCAAGCGCGGCCGCGGCTATGTTTCGGCGGACAAGAACTTCGACGCTGACCTGGGGCTTGGTTTTATTCCCGTGGACTCAGTGCACTCGCCGGTGCGCCGCGTAAACTACGCCGTCGACGCTGCTCGCCTGGGCCAGATCACCGACTTCGACAAGCTGACGCTCGAAGTGTGGACCAACGGAGCCGTGCTGCCTGCCGATGCTATCGGCCTGGCCGCCAAGCTGCTCAAGGACCACATGAACATCTTCATCAACTTCGAGGAGGAAATCGAAGCGGAAGCGCGCGGTGATGAAGGCCGCATTCTGCTGCGCAACGATAACCTCAATCGCTCGGTGGAAGAACTGGAGCTTTCAGTTCGCAGCTACAACTGCCTGAAGAACGCAAACATTCAGACCATCGGCGAGCTGGTGCAGAAGACCGAAGCCGAAATGCTGAAGACCAAGAACTTCGGCCGCAAGAGCCTGAACGAGATCAAGGAAATCCTGGCGCAGATGGGCCTTTCGCTGGGCATGAAGATCGACGAGCAGGGTAACGCGGTGCCGGGGCCAACCAGCATTCCGCCGCAGACGGCGCTGGCCGCAAGCTATGGCCGATTCGACGATGAAGAGGAGCCGCTGGATTCAGTGGATCTCCAGTTGCCGACGGAAACGGAGAATTTTTAAGACAGCCGTCAGCTATCAGCTTTCAGCAATCAGCCGGTTACGTGATCGATCGCCAGTTATTACCATTTGGCATGCCGGGCACGAAAAGAACTGAAAGCTGAAGGCTGAGAGCTGAAAGCTACAGATTTTCGAAAGAGAGTTTTTCATCATGCGCCATCGCAATGCAGGATTCAAACTCGGACGCAACACCAGCCATCGCCGCGCGCTGTTGCGCAACCTGGTGACGTCCGTTATCAAGGAAGACCGTGTGCAGACCACCGTGGCCAAGGCCAAGGCGGTTCGTCCGCTCGTCGAAAAGATGATTACCCTGGGCAAGAAGGGCGATCTGCACTCGCGCCGTCAGGCGCACGCCTTTCTTTGCACTGACGATGCCGTCAAGCGGCTTTTTGATGTCGTGGCTCCGCGCTACGGCGACCGCAACGGCGGCTATTTGAGAATCGTTCGCACCGGCTTCCAGCAAGGCGACGGCGCCGCCAAGGCGTTCATCGAACTGTTGGGCGCGGAAAAGCAACTCGAAGTCAAGCGCCAGAAGCGTGCCGACCTCAAAGCCAAAAAGCGCGCCGAACTCGAGAAGCAGCTCGAAGAGCAGAAGAAGGATGCAGAAGAGCCGGAGGGCGGCGAGCAGGCAGCATAAGTGCATCCTGCTCCCCTCACCAGATTTGAGCTTCGGTCCCAAGGTCAATCAGGGCGTCCGCTACGTTGGACGCCCTTTTTCTTATTGGTACGTGCCGCTCTTCGATCAATCGATGCCCGATCGATACCGGCCCGTATAGAATGGCCGCATGCCCGCGTCCCAGGCGAGATTTGCTGTCATAGGATTTCTGCGCGCGTCTTTCGCCAGCCTGCCGTCGAATCTTCATTGGATTTTCCTGCTGTTCGCGTCTCTCCTCATCATCTTTCTCGCGGTGTGGACGCCTCCGTTTCAAAGCGCAGATGAAACGGCACATTTCTATCGTGCTTACCAGGTGGCGCAGGGCGAATTCCTTCGCGGCGGCGGCGGCGGGTATGCTGACTCAGCAATCGAACAGCTCTATGCCTGCGTCGCTGCACTCCCATTCAAGAACAAGGCACGGTTCACGGCCGCGGATCGAGCCAAAGCCGAAGAAGTGCAGTGGACCGGGCACTTGATCGATTACCAGTTCCCGAATACGACCGTGTACGCGCCCACGGGCTATTTGCCACAGGCGCTGGGAGTCGCGTTCGGCAAAGTCACGGGGATGGGCGTGATGCGAACTCTCGAGCTGGCGCGGCTCCTCAACGGCACATTTGCCATCCTCGTGTGCGCGTTGGCGCTCTGCTGGTGCAGGCGCGGCAAAGTGGTGATGTTTGTCGTGTTGCTGATGCCGATGACGCTGTCTCTGTTCGCCTCCTGCAACCAGGACACAACGTTGATCGCGCTCACCTGCCTGGCATTTGCCATCGTTTCAAGGCAGATTGCAGCCGGCGCGCCGTTGTCGTTGACGCAGGCTACGGTACTGGCCTTATCTCTGCTCATCGTCTGTCTGGGCCGACCGCCGTACGTGCCGTTGCTGCTGGTCTTGCTCATTCCACACCTATTGCCTCCATGGCGGAGCAAGCCCTCTTGGCTGCCGGGCCCATTCCTCGCCGCTTCATTAGTGGCAGCGACCGTCGTCTGGTGGCGAGTTGCGTCCGCTTCCACGCGAGGACTTGTGCCTCCCTCTGCAGCCTATGGCGCGGTGGATGCGAAGCTGCAGCTTTTGAATCTGTTCCATCACCCGGGGACGGTTGCAGTTTTAGCTGGGTATGTTTTCCGTCATGCGGCGGTGTACTTTGCCGGCATGGTCGGGGTAATGGGCTGGCTGGATACGCCGATGCCCCCAAGTTACTATCTGGCCATGGTGTTGGTCCTGCTGACGGCATGCCTCGCCGAGCTCGCCCTCGGCGGCAAAGTAAAGAGGAGCGCGACAGCGCTGCTGCTGGTTTCGCCGCTCGCGGCGCTTGCGGCAGTATTCCTGATTGAATATCTGACTTGGACCTGGGTCGGCGCGCCGGCGATCTATGGAGTCCAGGGCCGATACGGGATTCCTCTGGCAATTGCCGCCGGCGTGGGATTGCCGCCTCTGGCCGGATCGGCAAAGATCCGCGAGCGGGCAACGGCAATCGTGGTACTGAGCCAGATCCTCACGCTCGTCTGCCTTCCACGGGTGATCATGGCGAGATATTACCTGCCGTGAAGTGCCGCGTTATGACGCCCTGCTATGCGCGGAACACTGCCGATTTCTTCTTCTCGGAAAGCAGGTCCCCGGCGACGGGCTTGCGCAGGACCTCGATGTCGTCCAAATCCATTTCGAGGGAAAAGCATTGCCTGGTCGCCGCGAGGGCGATGATGACTTTGCACTGATGACGAAGCTCCGTGACAATTCCCTCGACCCCTGCGAAGACGCCTCGATGCACGCGCACCAATTCTCCAACAGAGACCGTGGGATGAGGGCGCAAGATGCATCCGCTGGCCAGGCCCTCGCGAATTCTCTCAATCTCGGCGGCGCTTACTGTTTCGCCCACACCGCTTCCGAGCAGGCGTAGGACACCCGGAGCGCTGACCACAGAAATACGCGCCTCGCTGGGAAAGCGCACAAAAACGTATCCGGCAAAGAGCGGGCGCTCCAGGTCGACTACTCGATCAGTCCATTTTGAGCGGATCGAATAAAGGGGAAGGTAGTGCTCCAGGGAGCGCGCTGTTAAATGCCGTGTAACTCGCTTTTCATGATTTGCGACAACATGCAGAACGCGCCAGGGGCTATCGAACATCGCACGCTCCGATGAAAACTGTCCGAATCAAGAAAAGCCTCAATCATTCCGGTCGCAATGCGCGCCACCGGAGTCGCTGAATCTTCACCATGCCCGGGTCAACGTTATCTATGCGACAGTACAAGTATATCCCAGGACTTTCTGTAAATCGTCTTTCCCACTTCACGCTATACAAGCGCGAAAATCAATCATCGTATCAACCGGATCATTCGCAATGTCATTGAATGCGCCTCAAAAACGCGGGTCGACTCTTCTCGACGCCGCAGGAAACGCGGCGAGCTGAGCTTTCTTGAATGGGAGAGATGAGGCACCGCAGCTTGCAGGACGCAAGCGCTGAATGGCGCAAGAACGGAAGTGGGAAACGTCTAATTTATCTGACTGATCTGCCGAGCCATCGAATCAGCAACGCCTCGCCACCGAGCGCGGATTCGAGCGCTCACGAGAGTCAATTGGCTTTCAACGCGGCGCGGCTGAGCTCTTGCCGCACCATGATCCGCTTGAGCAGGTGGACGCTTGGACTGTAATCCGGCACGAGCTCCTTAAGCGCGACGACCAAACGGCCCATGTCCCGCGCGGCGCAGATTTCGCGCAGCGCGTCGAGCCAAATCCGCATGTCTTCTTCCGGGAACCCATCGCCGACAAAGATTCGAATCTTGTCGTGCTTGGACGGCACAGTGTCCTCAAGCATGGTGCTGAGTTCCTCTGAAAGTTTTTCGCCAGGGCGCATCCCCGTGAATTCGATCTTGATGTCTTCTTCAGGCCTGAGCCCCGACAAGAGAATCAGGTGTCTGGCGAGATCGACAATCTTCACGGGTTGGCCCATGTCGAGAACACAAATCTGGCCGCCCTTACCGATGGCCAAAGCTTGCAAAACAAGCTGGCAGGCCTCGGGAATGGTCATGAAGAAGCGGCGCATTTCAGGATGCGTCACAGTGACGGGCCCTCCGGCCGCGATCTGCTTCTTGAAAATCGGAATGACGCTGCCGTTTGAGCCGAGCACGTTGCCGAATCGGACGGCAACGTATTTGGTGCGGCCGTTCTGCAACGCCAACAGGATCAGCTCGGCGATGCGCTTCGTCGCCCCCATCACGTTTGTCGGCCGGACGGCCTTGTCGGACGAAATCAGCAAGAAGTCTTCAACGCCGTGCTCCGCGGCCGCGACGGCGACGTTGTAACTTCCAAACACGTTGTTTTCGATGGCCTCAAACGCGTGCGTTTCCATTAAAGGAACGTGCTTGTAGGCCGCGGCATGATAAACCACCGACGGCTTGTAATTCCGAAAGATTTCGCTCAGGCGATCGCGGTTCTGAACGCTCCCAATTTCCGGATAGAACGGAACGAGGGGAAATGCATGACGCATCTCCTGATCGATTTCGAAGAGAGAGGATTCCGCAATCTCGAATCCGACAATCCCTGCAGGGTGGAAGCGTGCGATTTGCCGGCAAAGTTCGAAACCGATCGATCCAGCCGCGCCGGTGACGAGAACGACTTTCCCTTCCAGCGTGCTCCTGATAGAGTCTTCTTCGAGGTGCACCGGAGTGCGCCCCAAAAGATCCTCAACCGCCACTTCTCTGATCTGGCCGGCTAATCCGCGCTCCTCGATCACTTCGCCTAATCCGGGCACAGTTTTGAATTCGACTTCCGCAGCCTGGCACAACTCCAGAATTCGTGTCATCTCTCCGCCTGTTGCGGACGGAATGGCGATGAGAACGATTGCTACTCTGTGGCGCGCAACAAGCACGCCGATTGCTTCGCCTCCCCCGAGCACCGGCTCGCCGGCAATGCGCACACCCTGTTTGGCGGGATCGTCGTCAATGAAGCCGCAAACCTGATAAGCCAGTCTCGCATTGTTGCGAATTTCCCTTTGCAGAGAAACGCCTGCGTCGCCTGCCCCGTAAATCAGCGCCCTCTTCATGGGCGTTTTACTGTTGCGTGATTGTGAGCTGAACCTCGACGATGCGCGAGCCAAAAGTCGCAGGCCGCACGCGCCGAAGAAGCAGACCATCAGATCGAGTACATAGAGCGATCGCGGGAATCCCGGCGGCACCAGCCAAAGGATGACGAAATAGCCGATGAGTGAAGCAATGACGTTTGCAACTGAAATGCGGATCAGGTCGATCGCGGAGATGTAACGCCAAAAGCCTCGATCTAGCTTTGCCGCGTAGAAAACGACGAACTTAACAGGCAGCCAGATCACGAGAGCATAAGGAATATAGCGGAGATAATACTGCGGCACGCTGAAATCGAAGCGAAGCAGAAATGCCGCCACTGCCGAGGCGGCGAAGATTCCGGTCTGCGTCGCCCAGATAAGAATCCGGCGCACAGCAATGTTCCGAATCAGAAAACCCGGTTGCTTGTTCATGATCGAAGACTCACATTCCAGAATGACACAGACGGAAAAAGAAATTCATGAGGGCCATGGATGACTTGGCCATCGATTCAATCCTGAAGGACAACATCTGACGATGGCCGCTCCCGGCCTGCTTCAAATTGGAGTGTTATGTGCACGAGTGGCACGACAGCAACGGCGGCAAGCGTGGGTGCAGCTTGCGGAAACCGGGACGCGGCCCATGCCAGCGGAAACAGCCATCCGATATTGATTGCGGCGACCGCCAGCGTAACCTTCGTATGACTGGCCCAGGCTCGGGCAGCATTTTGATAGGCATGGCTGCGGTGAGCCTCGTACCAACGCGCGCGCGAAAACATGCGGCGCAGGAGAGTCACGGTGGCATCCACAAAGAAAGCGGCAAGCAAGATCACCCAGGGCCAAATGAGTCCTGGATTTGAATTCGAAGAGAAGAGCGCCAGCGTGCCCAGCGTGAATCCGAGGAATCCGCTTCCCACGTCACCCATGAAGATCCTGGCGGGCGGCCAGTTCCAAAGCAGAAAGCCAAGGCTTGCGGCGGCCAGCAACCAGGAAAGCTGCGAGTAGGAAGGCAGGCCGCCACGGAACAACACGATTCCGCCGAAGATGCTCACGCAGACTGCTTCCATTCCGGCCAGCCCGTCGATTCCGTCCATGAAGTTGAAAAGGTTGGTAAGCCAGACCAATCCGGCAAATTCGGCGGTCCGGATCACCCAACGCCCGAGGGAGTCGCTGTTGGCAAACTGCGAAGGCTGCATCGAACCGAGACACCAGAGTGCCCATGCTGCCGCGAGGGAGTGAACGGCGAGCCGCGGCCAGGGAGGCAACCTGAAACGATCATCGAGAAAGCCGGCAATGGAGATCGCGAGTCCGCCTCCGACAAGCGACCAAGCCAGCTGGCCCGGAATGCCATGCCTCAAAAGCATCCAGACGACAGCTGACAAGAAGACCACTACGATTGCCACGCCGCCACCTCGGGGAACAGGAACCGCATGGGAACTGCGGGAATTGGGGAGATCCATGACGCCATGCCGGACCAGAACCATGCGAACGCCGGCAGTAATGAGGGCCGAAGCGACGAAGAGCAGAATGAAAAGTCGCATTAAGACGCCTTCGCCCGTTCTGCAAGAGTTAACTCCCGATACCACCGACATGTTGCCGCCAACCCATCGTCAAGCGGAACGGGCGGAGCCCACTGCAGATCCTGTTGAGCGCGGCAGGAATCAATTACGAGCGAATCCAAAACTCTGTTGGCCGCCTCCTCTTTGAAAGTCAGTCTTGCTGCCAACCGGATCAAAGCCTCAGGAACGGGAACAAGCCGCACGGGCCGAGCCAGGAGTTGCCCCAACCGCGTAATCAGTTCGCGTGTCGATATATCTTCGGGGTCTTTCACCAGAAAACTTTGGCCCGCAACCCTGGAATGGTGGACGCAATGCACCAGGAAATCGGCAAGGTTGTCGGCCCCAATCATACTGCGGCAGTTCCCTCTTTTGGGCCAAGGCAACGGGAGAGCGCGATCGACAAGCCTCATGAGCCGCAGGAAATTCCCTCGCACTCCCGGGCCGTAAACCAGTGGGGGACGGACAATCACCACTTCGAGTCCGCTCTCTGACGCGAGGGAGCGAAGCGCCTCTTCGGCCTCCCATTTCGAAACCGCGTACGCGTCCTCAGGATTGGGGGTCATATCCTCGCGGAACGGCTTCTCGAAAGTTGACTCACCGTGAACCTTTACCGTGCTCACAAAGATGAACCGTCGAACACCGGCCGCAACAGCGGCGAGAGCAATAGACTTCGTGCCGTCTACATTCACTCGCCTGTACTCTTGCAACGGATCGCCGGCGGATTCCCTCATAACGTGGACGCGAGCCGCTAAGTGCACAACAACAGATACGCCGGCGAGCGGACCCCGCAATTCCGGATTTGCGTTCAGATCTCCCAGCAGTGAATACTCAGTCAATCCCGGGACCACACGTTGCAACTCCGGCCACAGTTGAAGAGTCCGCACTCCGGCATGCGGAATGAATCCCGATGCAATCAGCTTTCGACAAACGTATTTCCCCACAAATCCGTCTGCGCCTGTGACCAATACTCGTTCGTTCATGGGGGCTCATCAAGGAACATCTTGTTCAATGCAGCGGGTCAAACGGTTGAAAAGTGAGGAATCTGGCTCAGCAATCGCGCTGCGCTTCCAAACCCAAGGCACGCATCACTCGGGCAACTCCAATGGGCTTGTCGTAACTCGCAATAAACGCCTCACGGCCGTTCCGTCCTTTTCGACGCAACTCCTCCGGGTTTTCAACGAGCCGCAAGAGGAAAGCCGATACTCCAGCTTCATCGCCGCAGTCAAAGTGCCAGCCGCATTCGAATCGCCGTGCCTTCGGAAACAGGTCCCGGTCCGGTTGGACAGACAATCGTCTGCGCTCCGGGCGCCGTGGGGGTTGTCTGCCCGCCGCAAAGGGCGCCTGGAAAGAGAAGGGTGAGCAGGATTCTATTTCTCATTGGAATGACGTTCTTAATGCATGCCCACTTTCGCTTGGATATGTTCGCGTTCCGTGGAACGGACGATCTAAAGGTTGCGATCCGCTTTGAACAGGGCGATTTCGGCGCTGAGTTTGTCGACCTTTTGTTCCAGGTTGCGCATTTGAGCGGAGTATTCGTTGTGCGAACCATCGCCGGAACTCTCCTGATTTTCGCCGTTCAAAAGACCGCGCATAGCTTCGCGCGCCAGGTCGGACACGCTGCGCGCGCCCGTGGCGACACAAATCTGCCGCAGAGTGGAGAACTCCTCTTCAGACATCCGGATGCCGACGATCCGCGACCTTGGTCTCAGGACTCTCATATTGAACTCAGGCAGGGAATCAGGATTTTAGAGCTGCAGATCCGCTTGCACGGGTGGGGCGGAGGTCAGATGATTCGCGGGGGTTGAACTCAAATTTGGACGCTTGGATTCGCTCCCGGAGGAATTGGGTTGCGACCACAACAGGCTCCGATGCAGGCTTCGCCCTCTCGGTCCCAAGCCGCTCGATGAGCCGCTCATTTTCGCTTCAATAGAAAACACCACACGGTCAGGCTGACGACATCGATGGATGTGTGCCTCGCAGCCCGATGCGGCCCATCTGTGCCAAGCGTGGATTCGTGAGCGAGACTACCTTAACACGCGTCTTCGGGGGAAGCAAGGAAAACGTATGACACATGAATACATATCTAAGTGATTGACTACATTGCCAAGTACGATCGATTTCGCCGTCTTTGGCGGTGACCAAAGGCACCCTCTCAAGGCGGCGAAACTTGTCAATCCCGATCATGCAACAGACGGGGCCGACGCAGCCGCAAATATATGAATGTGGCCAATAGCATAGACACGGCGCCACAGCAATCCAGCAGGACATCCCATGGGGAACCGGTGCGGTTGGGCAGAAAGGTCTGGTGCCACTCATCCCAACTGGCCACGAGCGCCGTGCCCGCCAGCGCCAACTCGGCTTCGAAGAGAAACCGGTGGCGGGGCAAACTCATCCACAAGGCGCGCAGCCATGCCAGTCCCAGCCCGCCGTAGCCGAGAAAGTGGCCGGACTTGCGAATGGTGTGGTGGATCGTCGCCCAGCGGGCATCTCCGACCGGTCCGAAGAGTGCCTCAAACAAAACGCGCAGCGGATGCGACGTCTGGTCGGCGCCGAAATACTTTGTCGACTCCACCGCGATGATTGCAATTCCCGCGGCCACAGGCCACCATGCGCCGATCCAGAACCGGGGTCCCCGCGGACAGGTCTTCGTCCGTGAGGTGGAGAACTTGAGGCCGCGCCGGCTATTCGACATGATAGTTGGGCGCCTCGCGGGTGATGATCACGTCGTGCACGTGACTCTCGCGCAGGCCGGCGCCGGAGATGCGCACGAACTTCGCCTTTTCCTGCAGCTCCGCGATATTGGCGCACCCCAGATAGCCCATGCCGGAGCGCAAACCACCCACGAGTTGGAAGACCATTGCCTCCAGCGGCCCGCGATAGGGCACGCGTCCCTCGATCCCCTCGGGAACAAACTTGGCCAGCCGGTTTTCATTGGCGCGCTCGCGTTGCACCACATCCGCGGGTCCGCTCTCCGCAACAGCCAGATCGGCCGACCCCTGAAAGTAGCGCTCGCCCGAGCCCTGGCTCATGGCCGTCAGTGAGCCCATACCGCGATAGCTCTTGAAGCTACGCCCCTGGTAGAGGATGGTCTCGCCCGGGCTCTCGTCCACGCCGGCAAAGAGCGAGCCGATCATCACTGAGCTGGCGCCCGCGGCAATGGCCTTGGTGATCTCGCCGGAGTACTTGATGCCGCCGTCGGCAATGACTGGAATCCCATGCTTCTGCGCGGCGCGGTAAGCCTCGGCGATGGCGGTGATCTGCGGCATGCCGGCGCCGGTGACCATGCGCGTGGTACAGATGGAGCCGGGCCCGATGCCCACCTTGATGGCGTCGGCGCCGGCGTCGATCAGCGCCATCGCGCCCTCATATGTGGCCACGTTGCCGGCCAGCAATGCCACGCCGGGGAAGCGCTTCTTCACCTCGCGCACCGCCTCGAGCACGCGCGACGAATGCCCATGCGCTGAGTCAATGGCCAGCGCGTCGGCGCGGTTGCGCACCAGCTCTACCGCGCGCTCAAGAAAATCGCCTGTGGCGCCGATCGCCCCGCCCACGCGCAGCCGCCCCTGGTCATCCTTGCTGGCGTTGGGATACTTCAGCTTTTTCTGGATGTCTTTGACAGTGATCAGCCCCATCAGCTCGTAGCGGTCGTTCACCACCAGCAGCTTTTCCACGCGATGCTTGTGCAGGATCAGCTCGGCCTCTTCGAGCGTGGTGCCAACGGGCACGGTGATCAGGTTTTCCTTGGTCATCACGTCGCCCACGGGAATATCGGTGCGCGTCTCGAAGCGCAAATCGCGATTGGTCAGGATGCCCACCAGCCGCTTGCCCTGCGTCACCGGCACGCCGCTGATGCGGTAGCGGCGCATTACTTCGAGCGCGTCTTCGATCAGTTTCTCCGGGCCAATGGTCACCGGATCGACGATCATCCCGCTCTCCGAACGCTTCACCTTGTCGATCTCGCCGGCTTGGTCGGCGATGGAGAGATTGCGGTGCACGATGCCAATGCCGCCCTGCTGCGCCATAGCGATTGCCATGCGCGACTCCGTCACCGTGTCCATAGCCGAGGAGAGCAGCGGAGTGTTCAGCGTGATCGCCCGCGTCAGATGCGTCTGCGTGCTCACCTGCATCGGCACAACGTCACTAAAGGCGGGCACCAGCAGGACATCGTCGAAAGTGAGAGCTTCGGAGAGATTTTCGGTCAGCATAATGTGTCAATGCTCCTGGCGGACCAGGGACTCAGGTTCCCGGCTGGCAGGAGCTTCACATTATTGTAGCGGAGCGGGCACGGACACACCGTTGCGCCCTGCGCCTACTTCTTCAGCGGCTTCCTCGCAAAGTAGAATAGCGAATACGCCAGCAGCGCGAAGGCCACGACCGACACCCACGGGTTGTAGAGGAAAGTGTGTGGCCAGCCGATGGGGTTTGATTTATTAAAAGTTGTTTCGTACCCCTGGAGGCCCACTCCGATCAGACCCACGATGCCGCCGGCAGCGATCAGCCCGGATGCATAGAGCGAGCCCGGCGAGACGTCGGAATCGGAGTCCGCCGCGCCGTCCGACCGCTTGGCCGCCGCATCCACCAGCGCGCGCACCACGCCGCCGGCAAAAATCGCCAGAGTGGTTCCGATCGAAAGATACGCGCCCACCGCCAGCGAGAGCGAGCGAATGCCGAGCAGCTCGACGGCGATGACCAGGAAGACGCCGAGCATGACCAGTCCCCAGGGCAGCTTGCGGGTCAGGATTCCGTTGATGACCGTGGCCATCAGTTGCGCTTGCGGCGCGGCAGCGTTTTCGCTGCCAATGCCGGGAATCCAGCGCACTTCAATGCGGCCCGTCGCGGGCGAGTAGAGGTACTTGCCGTTGGCCAGCTCCGAAGAGCCGATGGCATTCAGCACGATGTATTCGCTCTTTTGGTGGATGGCGGTGGAATTGTCGGCGGCGGTGACGGGAAACTGATCGATGAGGCCGTGCGTGTCGCGCTGAATCTCCACGCCGGGATGCGGGGCATTGATGTCCCACGCCTGCGACGCCGCGCGGAATGTTTGCAGGCTCTGGTTCATAAGCTGGAGCGTGAAACCGATGGCAATCGTGGAGACCGCGATGCCGATGAGGAAAGCGAAGCGCTGCAATTTCGGCGTGGCGCCGACAAGGAATCCCGTTTTCAGGTCCTGCGAGGTGTCGCCTGCCTCGGCGCTGGCGATGCACACCACGCCGCCGATGGTAATTGCGAGCGCGCCAAAGGCCGGCGCTGTCCACCCGCTGACGAGAAAGATGGCCGATGTGGCCATCAGCGTGGCGATGGTCATGCCGGAGATGGGATTAGCCGAGCTGCCGATCAGTCCCACGATGCGCGAGCTGACAGTGACAAAGAGGAATCCGAAGGCGACCACGAGGACTGAGGCGGCAAGGTTCGCGAACAAACCCACCTGCGCGCCCGGCACCGGCTTGAACTCAAGGAAGAAGAACATGAGCACAACGAGCGCGAAGGAGCCGATGATGGCGGTACTCATGGAGAGGTCGCGCTCGGTGCGGATGGGCTCTGCCACTGCTGCGGAGCCGCGCCGTAACTGCGCAAAGCCGGAGCGGAGCGCGCCGACGATCGTGGGCACGGTCTTGAAGAGCGTGATGAGTCCGGCTGCGGCCACGGCGCCCGCGCCCATGGGGCGAATGTAGGTGATCCACAGGTCGCTCGGTCCCATCTGCGAGATGGGCACGGTGCCGGGATAGATGGGATGCGGCAGATCCTTGCCGAAGAAGTAGATCAGCGGCATGAGCACCAGCCAGGAGAAGACGCCCCCGGCAAACATGGTGCCCGCGGTGCGCGCGCCAATGATGTAGCCCACGCCGAGATACTCCGGCGTGGCGTCGGCTTTAATGGATGCGCCTTTGAGCGCGTGCTGCGGGCCGAGATCGGGCTGATACTCGGGCGTGCTGGGCCAGGCGCCGAAGAGGTATCTGTTCTGAAAGAAGGTGTAGAGCGCTCCCAGGCCGAGGCCGAAGAAGACGCGGCTGGCGAACGCACCACCTTTGGCGCCGGCCATGAGAACGTCTGCGCACGCCGTGCCCTCGGGAAACTTCAGATTGCCGTGCTCCTCGACAATCAGCGGCCTTCGCAACGGCACCATAAACAGCACGCCGAGATAGCCGCCGATGAGCGCCAGCATGAAGATTCGCGAGTATTCAAGATCGAAGCCGAGAAAGATGAGCGCGGGCAGCGTGAAGATGACGCCCGCGGCGATCGATTGGCCGGCGTTGCCGGCCGTCTGGACAATGATGCATTCCAGAATCGAGACTTTGCCCTCTTTGCGCAGGAAACTGATGGAGATCACCGCAATGGGAATGGAGGCGGCGACGGTGAGTCCGGCGCGCAGGCCCACATAGACGGTGACGGCTCCAAAGATGATGCCGAAGATCGCGCCCAGCAGCACGGCGCGGATCGTGAACTCGGGTGGTTTCTGGCTGGCGGGAACGAAGGGCTGAAAGTCGGGCAATGGTAGCCTCCGGATGCTGGCAAGCGAAGTTCCTGAGAAAACCCTGAAGGGCGAGTGTAGCAGCGCGGGGGGCGGGAAAGACAGTGGGATCGGTCAGGAACTCCGGGACTTCCCGCCGTCGGGACAGCGGAGCCTGGATTCGCCGTGCTAGCACAAAAGTAATGGCGAAACGGTTCGATTTGCTGATGATTTCGGTGGACAGGCGTCATCGCGTTGCCAGAGAATTCAGAGGATAGACGGGGGTCTCGCGTCCGCCAGGACGCTCGCATTCTTAATCGATATAAAGGAGAGATGCATGATGCGAATTATGGGGAGATTCGTATTCCCAATCGCCGCGTGCATGCCGGTTGCTATCACCGTTGGCCAGGCGCAGTCGTTGTTGACGCACCACATCCGCCAAGCCACGCAGGACGGAAGCGCGCGGTCCATGGGCCGCCTTCCCGCAAGCCAGACCATGAATCTGGTGATCACGTTGCCGCTTCGCAACGAAGACCAGTTGGACCAGCTTCTGAAAGATCTCTACGATCCCGCCAGCCCGAGCTACAGGCAGTTCCTCACGGTAGACCAGTTCACTGAAATGTTTGGGCCCACCCAGCAGGAATATGACGCCGCCCTCAACTTCGCCAGAGAGAACGGGCTCACCGTCACGGGCACCAGTCCAAATCGCCTCACGGTGCAAGTCTCCGGTAGTGTGGCCAGCATTGAGGCCGCTTTTCATGTAAACCTCGGCGTCTATCAGCACCCCACTGAAAATCGCACATTCTTTGCGCCGGACCGCGAGCCCACCACAAGCCTCACGTTTTCCCTGTGGCACATCTCAGGGCTCGACAACTATTCGATTCCGCATCCCGCGGGCCTGGATAAGAGGCAGGACAATGCTGGCTCAAGCTCAAACGCCACCACTGGCTCCGGTCCCTCGGCCTCGTTCTTGGGCAGCGACATGCGCGCGGCCTATTACGGCGGTACGGCCCTCACCGGCAGCGGGCAGTCGGTCGGGCTGCTTGAGTTTTACGGCACCGATCTCGCCGACCTGAATACGTATTTCACGAACGCCAACCAAACCAACAGCGTTCCTATCACGTTGCTCTCTACAGACGGAACCAGCACCAGCTGTGTTGACACCAGCGCAGGCGGCAACTGCGATGACACCGAGCAGACTCTGGATATGACGCAGGCGCTGGGCATGGCGCCGGGATTGTCGAGCCTGGTGATGTATGTGGGCTCGACCGATGCCGCCATCTTCAATGCCATGGCCACGGCCAACCCGCTCAACGCGCAGTTGGGCTCATCGTGGACATGGTTCCCGGCCGACCCGAGCGCCGACGATCCCTACTTCAAGGAGTTCGCCGCGCAGGGACAAAATCTATTCCAGGCTGCGGGCGACAACAAGAAGTGGACGATGACGGGCAAGGCTTCTGAAATCTACCCGGCGGACGATGTTTATGTGACTTCAGTTGGCGGGACCGACTTGGCGACGAGTTCCGCTGCCGGACCCTGGGCCTCTGAGACCGCATGGGCCAACAGCGGCGGCGGCATTTCGCCGGATAAGTTCGCCATCCCATCCTGGCAGACGGCCGCGGCTGCCGGTTGCGCAAGCTGTTCGCAGAGCTATCGCAACGGCCCCGACGTTTCGGCGAACGCCAACTACACCTTTTACGTGTGCGCCGACCAGACGGCATGCACTTCAAACAGTTACGGCGGCACCAGCTTTGCCGCGCCCATGTGGGCGGGCTACCTGGCTCTCATCAATCAGCAGTCGGTGGCTAACGGCAACAAGACGCTGGGTTTCATCAACCCGAGCCTCTATTCAATCGGTGCGGGCTCGAGCTACGCCACGGACTTTCACGACATCACCAGCGGAAGTAATGGCTACTCGGCCAAAACCGGCTACGATCTGGCCACCGGATGGGGTAGCCCCAACGGAAGCGGCCTGATCAACGCGCTGGCAGGGTCTTCGTCCGCGGCCGCGACGATCACCAGCCCCGCTCCCGGCGGCACGTTGGCCTCGGCTTCGACCACCTTCACCTGGAATGCAGGCTCCGGTGGCGTAACGGGCTACTACCTGTGGGCCGGCACAACCCTCGGCAGCGCCAATCTGGTGAACATCGGTCCGCTGTCCGGCACCAGCGCCACCGTCAAACTGCCGACCACCGGAGCCACCGTCTACGTGCGGCTCTGGACGGTCATCAACGGCACGACCCTCCTCTCGAACGACTACACCTACACCGAGTTCACGCAATCTGCGGCTACGATGACCGGTCCGACGCCGGGCAGCACGCTGACCTCAGCTTCGACCACCTTCACATGGAATGCAGGCCCTGCTGGAACGACGGGCTACTATCTCTGGATTGGAACCTCGCTCGGCACCGCCAATCTGGTGAACATCGGTCCGCTGTCCGGCACCAGCGCCACCGTGAATTTACCCACGAACGGAGCCACTGTCTACGTGCGGCTCTGGACGGTCATCAACGGCACGACCCTCCTCTCGAACGACTACACCTACACCGAGTTCACGCAATCTGCGGCTACGATGACCGGTCCGACGCCGGGCAGCACGTTGACCTCAGCTTCGACCACCTTCACCTGGAATGCAGGCTCTGCCGGAACGACGGGCTACTATCTCTGGATTGGCACCTCGCTCGGCACCGCCAATCTGGTCAACATCGGGCCTCTGTCCGGCACCAGCGCCACTGTGACTCTGCCCACCACCGGAGCCACGATCTACGTGCGGCTGTGGACAGTCGTCAACGGCACGACCTTCCTCTCGAACGACTACACCTACGCCGAGGTCACGCAATCGGCAGCCGCGATGGCCAGCCCAGCAAACGGCAGCACTTTGACTAGCGCTTCGACCACCTTCACCTGGAATGCCGGCCCTGCTGGAACGACGGGCTACTATCTCTGGGTGGGCACATCGCTCGGCGCCGCCGATCTGGTGAACATCGGGCCTCTGTCCGGCACCAGCGCCACTGTGACTCTGCCCACCACCGGAGCCACGATCTACGTGCGGCTGTGGACAGTCGTCAACGGCACGACCTTCCTCTCGAACGACTACACCTACGCCGAGTTCCAGTAGCGCGGCGACCATCTCCAGTAACCGGCGCTGAGCTCGGCGCAGTTGCATGCCAGCGCCAAGATCCCGGGTAGGTCTGTCTACACCCCCGCCGCGGGCACCGTACTGAGTGTCGGCTCGGTGACGCCAAACTTCACCATCTCTGTTTCGCCCACTTCAGGGTCTCTCAGCCGTGGGCAGAGCGGGTACGCCACTGTGACGACCGCTGTCTCTGGCGGATTTAGCTTGGCAATCTCGCTGAGCGCGACGGGCCTCCCTTCGGGTGTGACCGGCAGCTTCAGTCCGAATCCCATCGCCGCGCCCGGCTCGGGCACGTCGAAGTTCACGCTGACCGTATCCCAGTCCGCCAAGACTGACACTTATCCGATCACGATCACCGGCACTGGCGGAGGCATTACGCATACCACCACGCTCATATTTGAGGTGCTGCGCCAAGAACCGTGGGCACTCGCGCGCATCAATCCTAACTCGTCCGCACGCGCAGGCTCGATCAGTGAGCCGCGTCGGGGCTGCCGGGTCCATTCGATCCACGCAGCACTCACTTCCTGCTTGGCGCAAATGGGCTCGGTCGCGTAGCCTAGGTGCATTCACGATTGAAGGAGAGCCCTAGCGCCATGACCGGTCCCGCGCTTGATTCGGCGCCTCGGCGTCTCTTTTCGCTCGATATCCTGCGCGGCCTCACCATCGCCTTCATGATCATGGTGAACAACACCGGCGGGGGCGGCGCATGGACTGAGATGCGCCATGCCGATTGGAATGGATTCACTGCCACGGACCTGGTTTTTCCCACCTTTCTCTTTGTGGTGGGCGTGTCCATCGTCTTCTCTACCCAAGCGCGGCTCAGGCGCGGAGACTCGCGCGCCAATCTGGCGTGGCGCTCGCTGCGGCGCGCGGCCGTCTTGTTTTTGCTCGGCATTGTCGTCAACGGCTTTCCGTGGTTCCATCTCGGCCACCTCCGCATCTACGGCGTATTGCAGCGCATCGCTATCTGCTACCTGATCGTGAGCCTTTATTATTTGTGGGATCGGCGCGTATGGACCAAAGTTGCGCTCCTCGCCTGCGTGCTCATCGGCTACTGTGTCATGGTGGTCTGGATTCGCGTGCCGGGTGCAGGCGTGCCGGGACGTGACATTCCTCTACTCGATAAAGACCAGAACATCGTCGCGTGGGTCGACCGGCACCTGATGCCCGGCCACCTTTATGAGGATGCGCCGCTCTACAATTCGCGCGATCCTGAGGGCCTACTCAGCGACATTCCGGCGGTCGGAACCGCGCTTCTTGGTCTGCTGGCTGCGCTTTGGCTCAACGGCAACCGTGCGGCAAGGACGAAGACACTTGGCCTGGCAGCGGGCGCCGCGGTCTGCCTTGCCACGGGTTATTTCTGGTCGATTTGGTTGCCGCTCAATAAGAAGATGTGGACCAGTTCCTATGTTTTGGTCGCTGCTGGGTGGTCGCTGCTCCTTTTTGCGCTAGTCTACGGGATCGTGGAGCAGCGAGGCTGGTGCAAGTCCGGATGGAGCAAGGCGCTGGCCTGGCCTTGGCTCGTCTTCGGCTCAAATGCCATTGTGGCCTACATGATCAGCGAGCTGCTGGGCACGGCCCTCGAGCTGCTTCGCTTCTCTGTGGGCGGACGGCGAACAGACGTGCTC
Organism: Occallatibacter sp.; assembly: GCA_049517515.1. Lineage (GTDB taxonomy): Bacteria > Acidobacteriota > Terriglobia > Terriglobales > Acidobacteriaceae > Telmatobacter. The sequence goes on along the minus strand of JBEKSA010000010.1, from coordinate 87,133 downwards.
AGCTTTGTCTATGCGTGCGTCTTCGCGCCCATCGGCAATTCGGGCTGGAGAGCCTTCGCCTACTCCGTTTCCTACGCAGCCGTCTGCTTTCTCCCGGTCTGGGCGCTTTATCGCAAGCGGATCTTCGTGAAGGTATAAATTGTGCGCGTGAGCTTCCGCAAGGCACGAAATGACTCCGCTTTGACGTGTGGGGCTCGGCCGGTAGCGGCACATGGTTGCAGCCGGTTGCGCCAAAGGAATCATTAAAGATCAATCCCACGTGGCACGCTTCTTTTCCGTTTGACGTAGACTGTTTCTCAGCTTCCATTACATTATTTTGGAGTCTTCCATGTCCAAGACTGTTTCGTACGCCCAATGGTCTCTGGAACCCTATTGCATCGGCCTCAAACTGCGCTCCCTGCGCACCGGCAAGCGGCTTACGCTTTCCCGCCTCGCCGCCGAGACGGGGCTTTCCACCGCGCTGCTGTCCAAGCTCGAAACCGACCGCATGGTTCCTACGCTGCCCACGCTCGCCACCATCGTTCGCGTATACGGCGTAAGCATGAGTTACTTTTTCTCGGAGCCCGCGCGTCACACGCTCTCCATCACGCGCAAGGCGCACCTGCAGGGCGACGGGCGCGGCATGGACTCCATGAGAGTGACGCCATTGAACGCCGAAGGCAAAGGATTTCGCCTTATCGCGCAAGTGGTTGAGTTTCCGCCCGGCGGCACTGGCGCCGCCATCAACGCCTTTCAAGAGACCGGCGCAGTCGTCTACGTGCTTGAAGGGCGGCTGCGGTTGGATGCGGGCGGCATGCACAATGTTCTCGAGACCGGCGACTGCGCATGCATGGAAAGCGAAATGCCGATGGCATGGAGCGCAGCCGATAAGCACCGTTGCCGCGTTCTCGCCGTCTTGCCCCGGGAAGCGCCCGCGAAGGGCTGATTGAGATTCACCGCTCTCTGCGTCGTTTCGAGAGAGACAATCATCTGTCAGCGTTGTTTCCTTCGCTGCATTTCTGTTTGCCGCTCCTCGCCGTCCATCTGTAGCATGGTTTGGAACTCGATACACGAGGGATAATGCAACTCAACTCCAATTTGTTTCGGGCCACGCTCTCGGGGGCTTTGGCCGGCCTCCTCTTCGGTTTCGATACGGTCGTGATCTCCGGCGTGATCGGCGCGCTTGGCCGCCTGTACGGATTAGACCCGCGAGACGTGGGGCACACGGTAGCCATCGGGCTGGTGGGCACGGTGATCGGCGCGCTGGGCGCTGGGCAGGTAGGGCAAAGGCTCGGCAGTCGCGAGACGCTGCGCATTACCGCGTTGCTCTACGTCGCCTCGGCGCTGGGTTGCGGGCTGTCATGGAACTGGGCATCCTTTATGACGTTTCGCTTCGTCGGCGGGCTGGGCATCGGCGCGTCCTCGGTGCTGGGTCCCGTGTACATTGCAGAGCTTGCTCCGGCCAGATGGCGCGGCCGGCTCGTGGCGGCCTTCCAGTTCAACGTCGTATTTGGCATCATGGCGGCCTACATTTCCAATTACGTCATTCGCACCATGCACCTGGGCGCCGCGGAATGGCGCTGGCAGGTGGGCGTTGCAACGGCGCCGGCATTGATTTTCCTCGCGCTGCTCTTTGGAATTCCTCGCAGCCCCCGCTGGTCCGTCTCGCGCAATCGGATCGATGAAGCTCTAGCCGTTCTGAAGATGATGGGCGATCCAGACCCGGAGGCGGAACTGGCGGACATCCAGGCGGCGCTGGAGCAGGAACACGCGACGGCTCACGAGCGGGTCTTCCAATGGAAATACCGCTATCCGTTGTTCCTCGCCATTACAATCGGCGCATTCAACCAGCTTGCCGGCATCAATGCAATTCTGTATTACCTGAACAGCATTTTCGCGGCGGCCGGCTTCAGTCAGATATCGAGCGACCAGCAGGCGATCGCCATCGGTACAACCAACTTTCTGTTCACCATCGTCGGAATGGCCCTAATTGACAAGCTGGGTCGCAAAACATTGCTGTTGATCGGGGCAGCAGGCTGCGCAAGTTGCCTGGCAGGCGTTGCCTGGGTGTTCGCCACCGAATCCCATCGCGGCGACTTGCTTTGGCTTCTGGTCGCCTTCATCGCCTTCTTCAGCGTTTCGCAGGGCGCCGTGATCTGGGTCTACATTGGCGAGATTTTTCCAACTGCGGTGCGTGCCAAGGGGCAGGGCGTTGGCAGCGCCAGCCACTGGTTTATGAACGCGCTGATTGCGCAAATGTTCCCGGTGGTGGTGAACAGGATGAGCACGGCCACGCCGTTCGTGTTCTTCGCGGCGGCTACTGTCGTTCAGTTCATCGTGGTCGCGCTGTTCTACCCCGAAACCAAGGGCCAAACCCTGGAGCAGTTGCAGCGCAAGCTGATGCGGGCATAGAACGTGAGCTGATTTCAGCAAAAAGCGCGCCGGGACGCGGGCCTGATGCGTCCCGGCGCAATCGTTGCAAGGTGAAACGTCAAGCTCAAACCGACTCGATCGAGTGAATGCTCCTGGCTACGTCGTTTTTCAGCGTCTCCGCGTCGGGATGAAACAGTGTTCGTTCCCGCTCCGGAAGCTCATCGAGCAGTCCGGTGTAGTTCGCCGTTACGCATCCTGGGAATGCAGTGAAGCCGATTGCCGAAGCCATGGCGCAGCTTACCTTCACCAATTCGCCCAGATCCCACGCGCCGTCCGTGCGCCGCTCTAAATGATGATCGGCCACCACGGCTTCGAAGTTTTCCGGCAGCTTCCAATCGCCGATAAGCTGCCGTCCAATCTCGCAGTGATCCCAGCCGAACAACTCACGCTCTGCCTCCAGCATCGAGACCGGAGCGCCGCGATGCTTCTCCAGCAGCGCCGCGTACGCCTTGGGCTGAATCACCGCCAGCGCTATGCGCCCGATGTCGTGCAGGATGCCCGCGGTGTATGCGATTTCCTTGTCGAGCGAACCTGACTCCGCGATTCGTCCCGCGATAATGGCGCATGCCAGGTTATGCCGCCACAGGTTGCGCATGGCCGGGTAGCTCATCGCCTTGCCCAGATACGCCCTCACGCCCACCGTCACGCACATTCCCTGCAGCGTGTTTGCTCCCAGCACTGCCACAGCCTGCAGAATCGTCGTCGAGGGATAGCGCGGAGCGTACAGCAGCGAATTGGATACCGTGAGAACTTCGCTGGCGAACGCAGGGTCAGTGGAGATCAGATCGCACAATTGGTGCAGTTGCACGTTCTCGTTGCTAGCCAGTTGCAGCACCCTGACGGCTACCTGCGGAAACGGTGGAAGGCGCAGATACGCCCAGGGCACTGTTGTGGTGCCCGCGCTTCGCTGGTCCAACCCGTTTGTCCCCACCAGCCCTCCCCAATTCCGCAAACCCTCTCGCAAGACCCAAAAGCCGCGCCTGCGCTGACGCGAACAGCGGTTCCACAACTGCTACACCCGGAGCCGCAACTGCCAAGTGGCTTTTTCATGAAGAAAAAGCCACCCTGCAACGTCGCCTGAGAGGGCACGTGGGTTGTGGAACCGCTCAAGCGCTGTCCGGCGCGCCCCGGCGGTCATCTACGTTCCTGTAAGTGCTTTTCGGCAGAATGACATGTTTTCAACAGGGGAATTCGATCGCTTCGGGTCGAAGCGCGTGGCTCGAACTCATCTTGCAGCCCAGATTTTTCCGTCCCCGCTCCACCACACCTGACCTTGGTCATTAACGAGTTCAAAGACTGTTTCGGGCTGGGACACTGCGCCCGAGCCGGACGTTTCTCCCGCATCTTCGGATTTGCCGGCCAGCGGCGCGGCTTCTTCGAGTTTCGGCGCTGCGTTTTTGCGCACCAACACGGCGCGCCCGGTCCACTGCTTCATCACCGGCTCCCATGTCGAGCCCGAATCCTCGCTTGCAAACAGCGTGGCTGCGTTGTCGATAGCCAGCATTCGCGGGCCCTCATGCGCGATCGAAACCGCAGGAAGCCCGCTGGGAAGGTGAACCGGATTCGGAGCCCGCATGCCCGAGAATGCGCCGGACCTGAACTTCATGAGCGATCCGGCACTTACCGGAGGAGCAGGCTGCGTCTCAAGCTGTTGGTCAGTAACCATGACCTGCTCGCTGCTTCCCGCGGCGCCGCTCCCCAAAGCGCCACTTTCCGAGCCGTGCAGGCCGGCCGGCGTTGTTGCCTTGGCGGCGAACAAATGCTTGTCCCTCGCCTCCATCTCCGCCTCGGCCTCTTTCTTCCGCTTCGCGTCATACAACGCAACTTTGGATTCCTTTTTTTCGTCCGGCGATGTTCCCGACGGTGCGAACGCCGCGCCCGTCATTCCTTGGGTTCGGACATCCGGCCCCTGTGCTTCAGCGGCGGGAGACGCCGGCTCCTCGCGCGAGGAGAACAGGCCATTTCCTGCATCTGGTGGCGGCGCAGCAGCCGTCTCATCCGGCTCAGCAACAGCCGTGCGCCGCGCTGCGCCCGGCCGCTCCGTTGGCACCGGTTTTTCGGCAGGGCTAGCCGGAGGCGCAGCCTGCACTTGCGGCTGCGGAGTGGCCTGCGGAGGCGACGGCGCTTTCTCGGTCGCTTGCTGCCGCTCAACTCTGGCCACATTCGCGTTCCGCTCCACATCCCGCTCGTGCACATAAATCGCAATCACAGCCGAAGCCGCGATCGCCGCCGCGGGAGCCAATGCAAGCCCCCAGCTTCTGAACCAAACGCGCGGCCGGACAGGCGCGCGCCGCCGTGCCGCAGCCTCCGCACCCGCGGCCTCCGCAACCGCCGCCTCGCTCGCCAGCGCTACCACCTGCCGGCAGCGGCCGCACACCGCCAGATGTTCGAGTACCTCGCCGCGCTCCCGCTCGCCCAGTGCCCGCCCGGCAAACGCGCTCAGCATCTCCGTGTTGGGATGAATCTCGTGTTGGTTCTTCACGCTCATGGCGCAGCCTGTTCTTTGAACGCTTCCGTCTGCGAATTTTGCAGAAGTTTTTTCAGGTTCACATTCAGATCGCGTGGATCGGCGCCTAGCGCCTCTTCCGCCGCGCGCCTGCTCAGCCCGCCGCGCTCGAGATTCCTGAGCACCTGCTTCCGCGTGTCCTCGGTCGCGCGCTTGAGCTTGCGGCTTACCGTGGCATCGTGAACCCCAAGCACGCGCGCAATCTGGAGCAGCGTCTGCCCGTCAAGATAATAAGCCGCCAGCAGATATCGCTCCTCCGCATCCCGCCGGCGCAGCGCCTCTTCGATGGCCCGTTCCAACTGCGAAAGCTCGACCGCGGGCGTCTCTCGCGCAAGATCTGCCGCCGGCGCATCCATCTCTTCCAGCGGCTCCTCGCGCCGGCTACGGCGATAGTGATCCACGTGCCGCTGGGCCAGCGTGGTCCTCAGCCAGCCCATCAACGATCCTTTCCCACGATACGAGAGCAGCGGACAGCGCCGCTCGCCTTCGTGGGTGCTGAGTCCATAGAGCTCAGCGTAAAGCTGATCGGCCAAATCGCGCCCCAGCGTCTCGCTGCCAGTAATCGCAATGGCCGCCCGGATCAGCGGCTGCCGATACTTGGTGATGAAGTGCTCCCACGCCCGCTCGTTCCCGGCGGCACATGCCCGCGCGAGCGCCAGATCGCCGAGGCACAGCCCGCGAAAGAAGGCCGCCTGCTGTCGCTGTGTCGGTGCAGCGCCTTCCGCCAGGCCAAAGTTCCACGCCGATCCTGCCTCAAGCAGAATCCGGTCGAATTCGTCGCGCTCCAGGCCCCATCCGGCCGCATCGCTCGCGCGCCAAAGCTCGTCGAGCAGGTGCCCGTCCATCGCTCCCTGCATTGCAGGGAGTTCCGTCTCTGCCGCGCCCGCCACGGATTCCGCTGACGCCATTCTTGCTGCCTCGCGATTCGCCTAAGGTCTTGGACGTTTTGATCCGCTCTTTGGCCTCCGAGCAGTATGCCCGCACCCCGCCTGTGCCCGCAAAAAATTCCTGCAAGGTTCCGCCAGCCCGGCGTTCTACCTTTGAAGGCCGGTGCGGCGAACCATAGACCGGCGGAGGAGACTCATGAAGCATTGGGGCAGATTTGGGTTGGCAGCGGCGCTGCTCATCGCGCTCGCGGCGATTTTGCAATGGAACGGCGTTAAGGCAGCCGGCGGCCCGGCGCAGGGCGAAGGCGGTCCCTACCGCGTGCTCGCACCCATCGAGAGCGGCAATCTTCTGCTGTTCCCGGTTGTCCGCGCCGACGAGAAATCAACGGGAGAGACCCCGTTCATCACCCTCGACGAAGGTTTGAAGAGCGGCGAAGTCGAAGTCACTGAAGCCGGCCGTGCCCGAGGGCTTGTGCGGCCCCGCGGATCCGCGAATCCACCGGCTCGCGACGAGACCTATCGCGGCGACGAAGTGAACACCCTGGTTCTCGTCAACCACTCCAAGCGCCCGCTATTGCTGCTTGCGGGAGAAATCGTCACCGGCGGCAAACAGGACCGCATCGTCGCCAAAGACCGCATTGTTCCCGCTGACGCCGATCCCATCGACCTTGGAGTCTTCTGCATCGAGCCGGGCCGCTGGACCGAGAGCTCGGCTACTTTTGGCGCCGCCGGCAAGTCGGCTGCGAAGAGGTTCATGGTCCAGCCCGAAGTACGCGAGCGCGCCATGGTCGAGCAGGACCAGCAGCAGGTATGGAACTCGGTGAACGGCGCCATCTCGCAAATGGAGGTGGCGGCAGCGCCGCCGGTGGGTTCCGGTGGATCGGCCCCCGGAGGCATGTTTCGCCGCTCTCTCGGCACAAGCAGCTACGCCAAGGCCATGCAGGACTCGGGTGTCAGCGCGAAAGTCGATGAGGCCGCCGCTCCCGTGATGAACGCCCGCGAGCAGGTCCTCGCCCAACTGCGCGAAGAGCATGCCGTCGGCGTAGTTGTGGTCGTCCGTGGCGAGATCATTTGGGCCGACCTCTTCGCCAACACCGATTTGCTCTCCCGTTATTGGACCAAGCTGGTCCGCTCCTATGCGGCCGAGAGCTTGACGGAAGGTGAAGATCATCCCGCGCCCACCGTGGCCGACGCGCAGCATTTTCTCGATGCGCCCTCAGGCGGCACTGAGAACAGCGAAGGCGAAGTCGGCATCTATCGCTATCGCGAGCTCAAGAGCAGTGGCACGGAGACCTTCGTGCTCGAATCGCTGCTCCCCGGCACCGGCTACGACGTGCACCTGAGCAAGATGAAGCTCCGTGGCGAGGAGAGCCGCACCGTAAAGCCGTATCCGACCAACCAGCCGCCGCGTTACCGCCCCGACATCTACAGCCCGGAGATTGTCCGCTGACTCGCGCCGAGCCGATCCTTTCCGCGTCCGCCGCAGCGCACCGCGGTGGACGCAGAGAAAGCATTCAAGTCGCGTTTGCTATTTGCCGAGCGCCGTCGGCCTGGCTCGCGCCATGCGCGGCGCCGCAATCAGCGTGAGAGCCACGAGAAAGATTGACGCGGCAATGTAGGCCAGGTGGCCGTGACGCAGGTCTTCAGTTACGAGCTTGATTGCGACCAGAGCCATTGCCGCGTAACCCAGCCGCGTCAACTCCATTCGCCGCCAATGCGCTCCGCTAAACACCAGAACGAGCGCTGCAGCGCACAGCGTCAACGTTCGTATGAATGCCAGGTGATGCGCGCCGGGCTGAATGCGGAGCGCGGCCAGACCCGTGAGCCCATCCACCAGCAGCGCAGCCACGGCGGCGGCCGCCAGCGCGGCAAAGCCAAGATGAAGTGTTTGCGGTAGCCAGGACTCGCCTTCGCGCGGCTGCGCGGCCGCATAGCAGAGGATCGCGGAACACGCGATCAACCAAACGCCTGCCGCCGGCGCGCCTTGCGGAGTCCCCACGAATGCGCTGACAAGAAAGCTCGGCAATCCTGATTCCGCGGCTCCAGCCAGCAGGAATACCATCCCGTAGAATTCGAAGGCCAGCCGGTTCCTTCGGCTTCCCACAAGCGTCGCCGCGATTGCGGCCCCGCCCAGCAGCGCAATTGTGGCTAGCGGCGGCAGGCACAAAAAGCTCCCGGCCAGAAGCAGCGCCGCACCCCACGCAGCAAAGACCGCAGCGTTGCGCGGTTCCTTGGCGCGATCAAAGACCGTAAAGACCGCCGCATAGACCGCGCCAGACAGGCCCAGGCAAACCGCCCCGAGAATCACGACGCTGCCTTGTAGCCCGAAGTCCGCCACGCTCACCGCAGCCAGCAGAAATGCAATCGTCGTCTGGAGCGTCGCAAAGAGAGAGATTCGTCGCCCGCGTGCCAGCGTCTGCCAACTCACGCTCGAAGCAAACAGCAGGAAGATCGCCACGCCGGGTGCGAGCAATGTCGCTCTTTCCAGCGGCGGATATTCTTCGCCCGCGGATTGCGGCGCAAAGTAGATATAGATCAGGATCCAGATCGCCGCATCGGCAGCCAGCGCCACCAGCGCGCGAACCTCCGGCACGCTCTCCATCCGCGGAACAAACTCGCAGATTGCCGCCATAATGATCAGCACAGCGACGAAGGGCATCAGCGTATGTGAGGCAACGGCCAGTGCCAGCGCCAGCCCGGCCGCCGCCACGCAGCCGGCTCGCAGAACCGGTTTCAGCTCTCGTCCCCACGTCAGGCCAACTGCGACAACTGCGAAGCCGCAAACCACGCCGGCAGCCATCGCCGGTGAAATCACATGGAAGCGCAAGGTAAGCTCCCAAACCATCGGAGCCAGGATGAGTGCCGAAGTTCCGGCGTAGATGGCGCCGGTGAAGCGCGGTCCCCTGCGCATCCGTGCCGCCCACACCAGCCACGCGAAGGCGTAAGCGATGCCGGCGGCAGCGACGGCCAGCCGGGGAAGCGAGCTGGACTCCTCAGCCGCGCGCAGCACATACGCGCCGGCGATGCCCAGCATCGCCCTGCCCAGCACAGAGAAGATGCTTCCAGCTGGCGCAAGTGGCGCGGTCGCAGCAGTGAGCGCAGCCGGCTCAGCTTCCGGTTCAGGCGAGGGATGCGGCCAGCGTGCTTCGAGCGGATGCTCCAGCGCGTGCACGCGCTGCTCTAGCGTTTGCAGGCGTTTCTCAAGCCGCGCGATTTCGTCGGGAAGATCGTTCATGGCTCCCCCGATCTTTCTCTGACGATGCTGTTTTCAATCACCCGTCGCGGCTTCGTGCAAGCTCTTATCCAGCCACGGAGGCAGCAGCTTGACCAACGCCCACAGGAAGAGCAGCGGCAGGATGGTCAAGCCAATAGCCGCCAGCAATCCCTCGCGTGTCACGAGCGCCATCTTGTAGCTCGTGTACCCAAGAAAGCTCTTTGAGAAAAGCTGGCCGCCGATCACCACGTTCCAGCGCATGGCGAGGACTCCGATCAAAGCCAGGGAGCCGGAGAGGATATAAATGCGCTTTCGCGCCATCTCCTTGAGCTTCACTACCTGCGTAAGGAACAGAAGAACCAGCGGCACGATCGTGCCCAGGCAGATCTGGACTACGATCTGCGAAAAGTAAAGCTTTGTGTGGACCAGAAAATTCAGGCTGCGGAACGATTCGTCGGCCTCGTAGACGCGGTGCACCAGGTCCAGCATCTCCAGGCTGAAGTCGATGATGAAGATATAGAACATGTACATCGCCACCGTGTCCACGCAGCGCATGTCGATCTTCTGCCCGCGCAGCTTGGTCGTCGCCATGTAGAGCAGCATCACGGCGGCAATCCCCGACACCATGGCCGAGAAGATGAAGATTACCGGCATGAGCGGCGATGACCACCAGGGATTGGCCTTGAGCGAGCCGAAGATGAAGCCGACATACCCGTGCAGCAGGAAGGCCGAGGGAATGCCGACCAGCGTGACGATCCAGCCGACCTTATCGTCGATATGCAGCGCGCGCGCGCTGATATTGCTCGACCCCAGCGTCATCACCTTATAGATCAAACGCAGCAGACCTTTGCTTGTCTGCGAGAGGAGCACGATCTCGCGCCGGTAGTCGAGCCAAATCTCAAAGACCAGCACAGCCATCAGGTACCACATGTATACATACCCGAACATCGCCATCGCCGAGGTGTCGTGGGGGGTAAAGTACATCTCCGGGGAGCGAAACGGATGGCCCAGGTGCAAAACTAGAGGCAGCGGCGCAACCAGCAGAAAGGCCAGGGCCGTCAGCAGCGCCAGCCTGTACGTCGGCTTCACCGCATCCACGCTAAACACGCGCTCCAGCGACGCCAGAATGAACGCGCCCGCCACCAGCCCCGTGATGAAGGGGTACAGGACAATCAGCACGCTCCAGTACAGCGTCACCTCGTTGGGATACATATAGCCTTCAACACCGCTCATAATGCCTCGCCCATCCTCACCCAGTCTCTGGTCCCTGTTCCCTCGTTCCCTTGTTCCCTTGGTCCCTGCCTTATCTCACCGACCCATCCAGCCCGTTGTAAAATGCCTTCGCTCCGGTGGCCATCTGCGGCTTTAGCACTTGCACCGTGTGGGTCTTCAGAAACTCGTGAATCGGGTCATCGGGGTTCTTCAGGTCCGCCAATTGCCGCGCTCCCGTCGGGCACGCCTCGCAGCAAGCCGTCGTCAGCCCTTTGGTGATCCGGTGATAGCACAGAGTGCACTTGTCCGCGACTTTTTTCGTGGGATGAATGTAGCGGCACCCGTATGGGCAAGCCTGCACGCAATACGCGCAGCCCAGGCAGTACTTCTGGTCGATCAGCACCACTCCGTCCGGAGTGATAAACGTCGCGCCCACAGGACACACCTGCGTGCAGGGTGAATCCGAGCAGTGGTTGCACATCTTGGGAACAAAAAAGAATTTTCCTTCTTCGCCTGCCTGCACCACCGGAAATCCTTCTTTGCCGCCATCGGGCGAGATCACCTCTGGGGCCTCGAGATGATAGTCCGACCGGTGGTAACGCTCCACCCAGGTGCGGAAGAACCCATCGGGCACGTCATTCTCTGTCTGGCAGGCGCGCACGCAGTTGCCGCAGCCGATGCACTTGGGAATATCGATCAGCATGCCCCACCAGTGCTCGCTCATCTGGTAGTTCGGCGAGTCTTCAGGGGTCCCGGCAAGCACGTGTTTCCACGCCACGGCCGCCGCCGGCAGAAGGATCAGCAAATGACGCCGGCTGATGTTCATTTCGCGCCTCCCTTCGCCGCGCTTGCGCCGGAGCCCGTGCTTGTGCTGGAGTCGGAGCCAATGACCGGGCTGTGGGGGTTGTGGCAGGTCTCGCATGGAACGCCGCCCGAATGATCCGCCGGGTCCACTTGCGGAAAGCCTACCGGCTTGGCTGCGCTCGCCGTATGGCAGCGCGCGCACAGCACCGCTGTGTCTGGCTTCACCGGCGTCACGGTCGTGGGATCGTCGGCATGCGCCGCAAGCGCCCCGTGGCAAGCCTCGCAGTTCACGTGCGCGTGCGTGCCCTTCGTCTTGGTGTCGGCAATATCCGTGTGGCAGGTCTCGCAAGTCTGGTGCCCCGCAAACTTTACCGGGCGCGCCGCAATCTCGCCGATCGCTGCTCCGCGATAGTGCCCATACTCCCCAAAGCTTTTGGGCACCACGTAGGAGCGCACCACCAGAAACACCAGAAATGCGAGAACGAAAAGCCCCGCAAACCGGAAAAGATGTCCTGCATCCTTCAAACCGCTCATCGAGCGCTCTCTCCGTACAGCCGCTGCCGGAAGCGGGATGTGATCCGTCGTGTGATCTGGCACACTTCCGACACATCTGACCTTAGGGAACGAGCGCCTCGCTGTATGTGAGATAGCTCACAAGTCGATGTGACGCCGTGCATGCTCAGGGATGGATCGCAGAGGTTCGCTTCACCCCTCAACAGTTGCTGCACACGCTCCCGGCCGGCAAGCGCCGCGGGCCCAAACCGAAGCGATACCATGAACTTTGGAGCAAAGAATGGCAAAGATTCTCGACGGCGCGGCCATTGCCGCAGCCATCAAGCAGGAAGTGGCCGAAGAGGTCCGCGCGCTCGCCGCCCGCGGCATCAAGCCGGGACTCGCCGCCGTGCTCGTCGGCGACGTGGCTGCCTCGCAAATCTACGTTCGCAGCAAGGTCCAGGCCTGCGCCGAGCTTGGAATATACAGCGATCTCATCACCCCGCCCGCCACCGTCACGACCGAAGAGATGCTCTCCCTCGTCGCCGCCCTCAATGCGCGCGACGACATCGACGGCATCCTGATTCAGTTGCCCCTTCCACCGCAAGTCGACTCGAAGGCCCTCCTCGATGCAGTTGACCCCGCGAAAGACGTGGACGGCTTTAATCCTGTCAATGCGGGCCGCCTGCTCGCCGGCCGCCCGGCGCTCGCGCCCTGCACGCCCGCCGGCGTCATCGAGATTCTTAAGCGCAGCAGCATTCCCATCGCCGGCCAGCACGCCGTCGTCGTCGGCCGCAGCGACATTGTCGGCAAGCCCGTCGCCATGCTCCTGCTCCACCAGAATGCAACCGTGACGATTTGCCACTCGAAGACCCGCAACCTGCCTGCGATCACCCGTCAGGCCGACATTCTCGTTGCCGCCATCGGCCGTCCCGGCTTCATCACGCCGGAGATGGTCACCCCCGGCGCAACGCTCATCGACGTTGGCATCAACCGCCTCACCACGCGCGAGGAGTTCGACCGCTTCTTCAAGGGCGACGCCAAACGCGAAGCTGCCTTCGCCAAGCGCGGCTCAACCATCGTCGGCGACATCGATCCCAGGGCCTTCGAGCTTGCCGGCGCCTACACGCCCGTGCCCGGCGGCGTGGGCCTGCTTACCATTGCAATGCTGATGTCCAACACCGTGCGCGCCGCCCTCATGAGACGTGAATTGCCGCGGCGGGGGCTGTAGTCCGTGCTCCGCGTTGGCCTCACCGGCGGCCTCGGCAGCGGCAAAAGCACCGTCGCAGCCACGCTGCGCGAGCTCGGTGCTCAGGTTATCGAGGCCGACGCCCTCGGCCGCGCGCTCATGGAGCCCGGCCACGAAGCCTACGACAAAATCGTCGCTCACTTCGGCCGCGAGGTCGTGAACCCCGACGGCCATCTCAACCGCGCCCGCCTCGCCGATCTCGCCTTTCGCCATGGCCGCCTGCAGGAGCTGAACGCCTTCGTGCATCCGCCTGTGATTGAGGCGCAACGCCGCTGGATGGAAGACGTCTTCGCTCGCGACCCCGCCGCCATCGCCGTCCTCGAATCGGCGCTGATCTTTGAAGTCGCTCGCGACGCCCGTGCTCGCGGCGAAAAGGAAAGTGTTCTGGCCGACTGGCGCCGCCGCATCGATCGCATCATCGTGGTGATTGCGCCCGACGATCTCAAAATCGCTCGCTACGCCGCCCGCGTCTTATCGTCTGGCAGCGCAGCGGGGTCCAACCTTGACGCCATCAAAGCCGATGCCCGCAACCGCCTTTTGCATCAGGTTCCCGACGCCGAAAAAGCTGCCCAGGCCGATTATGTCCTTGATAATTCGGGCGATATTGCCGCCCTCCGCGCTCAGGTCCAGGCCCTGTGGCCGCGTCTTCAGGCCGAGAGCAACAAACCTGGGCAGAAGTTGTCACTACAATAAGAAGAGCGACTGCGGCCCACTGAATGGAACTCTGCCTCGCCGCATCCGTAATTAGGGTCTGCTAACACTACTGGGATGGTGGCGACGGGAGCCAGTTTTTTTGAGTTCTAGAAGAGAGGAGCGACGCATACCGGGTGTCTGCTAGCGACGAACGACAACGAAATCGGAAAAACTGGCCCCGTCCCTTCGGGTTGAGGCGAAAATGCGGTCATACTTCGTTCTCGCCATCGGCCTTGGAGCCGCCAAAGCCTTCGGGCTCGGCCTCGTCTGACCGGATTTTCGCCGGCAACGCCATCCACCCCAGTAGTGTTAACAGACCCAAAATCAGGAGGGTCTTTCAGGTCGACCAACTATGAAACTGACCCGGATTCTCATCATAACTTTGCTTTTGTTGGGCGGATTCTGGTTCGTTACCACCCATTTCCAGCCCGGTTTTCCCTGGAGCCGTCCCACGCTCATCGGGTCCGATGGCTCCAACTCGCCGCTCGAGCTCACTGAGGCTCACGCCGCGCCTGCCTACGACGCCGAAGAGCAGAACAATATCGCCATCTATAAAAAAGTCCTGCCCTCGGTGGTCAACATCACGTCCACCACGCTGGTCTTCGACTTCTTTTATGGAACGGTGCCGCAGCAGGGCCAGGGCTCGGGCTTCATCCTCGATAAAGCCGGCCACATCCTCACCAACTTTCACGTCGTCGATGGCGCCAATCGAGGCATCGAGGTCATGCTCTCGAACAAGCGCCGCTACCCGGCGCGTGTCGTGGGCGTCGATAAAGTTCACGACCTTGCGCTGCTCCAGATCGACGCGCCCGACCTGCAGCCCGTTACGCTCGCTGACTCCTCGCAGCTCAACGTCGGCCAGAAGGTCTACGCCATTGGCAATCCCTTCGGCCTCAGCGGCACCATGACGAGGGGCATCATCAGCTCCATCCGCTCGATTCGCAATGCGGATGGCGCGCCCATTGAAGACGCCATCCAGACCGATGCGGCCATCAATCCGGGCAACTCCGGCGGCCCGCTGCTTAACTCCTCGGGCGAGGTCATCGGCATCAACACCATGATCGCCTCCAACGGCGCCGACCAGAGCTCCGGCATCGGCTTCGCCATCCCCATCAACACCGCCAAGGCCGTGCTCGCCGACCTCATCCGCTACGGACGCGTCAAGCGGCCCTCGCTGGGCATTGTTTCCTACGCCATCGGCCCCGACCTCGCCTCGCAGATGGGCCTCGCCGCTGACTCCGGCGTCCTTATCCAGCGCGTCGTTCCCGGCGGAGCAGCCGAGCGGGCCGGCCTGCGCGGCGGCAATGAGCAGGCCTATGTGGGCAACACGCCCATTTTGCTCGGCGGCGACCTCATCGTCGCCATCGACGGCCAGCAGATCACCGATCCGCAGGACATCAGCGCCATCATGGACAAGCACCAGGCTGGCGATACCGTCAGCGTGACCATCGTGCGCGGCAAGAAACAGATGACTCTCAAATTGATTCTGGGAGAAGCGCGGGACGCGAACACGTAAACTTACCGAGGTCTTGAGAACCTGCGAAATCGCTCCGGGCGAATCGGCACGCACTTACGCACATAAACGTGACGCTGGGTCATCAAAGTGGGCTATCGGCATTCCGTGGGGAATCTATCAGGCGAGGTCACAATCGATCCGTCCGACAACTGCACCGAATACACGATGCTAGGCGAATACTCTCGCGGAGACTCCGACTCGGGCCGGTAAACATCCACGGTTGGCCCATTCACGACGACGATGTCTTCTGGCTGGTTCATTTCTTTTTCTCACCGATTTTGAAGAATGAATCTTTCAGGGAAGAATTGCGGATCGAATTCTCAACAATGATGCGCTCGATGTCTAGCTCACTGAGCTCGACAGCACCATCCTTCGGGGTGATGGTTGCCAGTCGAATTTTTCCGCCTACCTTGCCGTCCTGGCTCGCCGTCTCGGAGATTACGTAGGCCGCCAAGGCCTTAAGATGCTCAATACTTGAGCCGTTCTCATAAAGCCTGTTCAACAAGTATAGGGCATATTGCGCCACGCCAACCAGCCCGAACCCGTAGTTATGAAGCATTGGAGCAAAGTCGAGTTGGCTTAGAAGCTGAAAAATCCTTTGTTCTGTTGGCTTTCCGGACGGGTCTAGGTCATACCCTGCCAAAAGTAACTGCACATCCGGCCGCACAGGAATCGTAAGCCCCGGCAGCTGCTGTATCGCAAAGCCGGAGAACATTTCGGCGTATTTCTGCCGAAGAACCAGCCTCGTTTTTTCCATGATCGGTGTTACGCCTTCAGACCCCTGGATTTCCTTGAGTACCGCTTCCATCAGGGACGCGCCCAACTCTCCCGATCCGGCCAAGAGCACGGCTGAATATTTCGAGGTGATGTAGAGCTTCTTTTGTGAGTCATTCTGCGCGGTGAGCCCACGCGGGTCCCCGAACGTTCCACGACTATCTGCTGCGACGACCAATCCATCGTGGCCGCGGAGACCAACCAACAGCGTCATGGGCGCTTTCCCTTCAAAAGAAGAATAAGCCCTTGTATCAAGCCAGTACATCAGTGTCAAGCCTCTGAGACTCCGGAAGCACGCGAGGGGCCGGCTGGAGAATGGGCAGGATTAAAGCTTTCTGAGCCAGCCGGGTGCCCCAAGTCCCGGCCCCGGAACCTGGGTTTGCCCGACCGGCTATTTTCTGCCCGCTGACAACTGCACTTCAGAAACCGGCATTCATCTCCGCTTGCTGCACCTGCGCTACCTGCACACGAGCCGTTTCAACCGGCTCGCCGTAGTGCACGGCCACGATCTCCGCCGCGCGGTTCTCATTCAAATACGGCTCAACCGCGGCCAACTTCACGCCGCAGTCGGCCGCCATCTGCGCCACCTGCGCCTTGCTTGAGATCGATTGCACCAGCGCAAGAATTGCGACCACAATTGTGCCCACTCCCTGAATGGCCGCCAGCGCATGTTGCTGGCTCTTTTGATCCACAATCTTCGCCGCCTGCAACAGTGCCGTGTTCACCTGCTGCTGCAACGTCACGATCTGGTTCTGCAGTTGCGCCAGCGCGCTACCCGAGGGATTGGCCAGGTACGCCTTCGCCTGCGCCACGAGCAAATTGCTGGCCGCGTCGAATCCCACCGTTGCCGCAGTGAAGATCGGCGCGTCGGCAGGCGCCAGCAGCGCCGCCGTCGAGTCCACCGTAACCACAGCACTTTGCAAGGCCGGCGTCCAGTTCACGATGTTCTCGGCCACGCCTGTGGCCGTGCAGCCCTGCATCCACGGCAGTGGGATCAGAAGTGCAATCAGCATCCACGCTCCGAGCCTCGCCGTGCTCCCTTGCCCGCTTACTCCCTCGCTCCCTGTTTCAGGATCCTTCGCCATCAGTCCCAGCAGCGCCGTGGCCAGCGCGCTTGCCAGCGACACCACGGTTCCGGTTCCCACTTTGCCCAGCGAAACGCCCTGCTGCGACAACACTCCGGCAACGCTCGCGACTGCAATGAGCAGCCCCGCCGCCGACGTCTTCGGATGATTCCAGATGTTTTTGAAGTTCATTGGTCAACACTCCTCCGTGCCGCTCTAGCGCGGCGTGCGGGTTTCATTTGAATCGGTAAATTTGCGTCTCTGTTTTTCCTGCGCCTGGCCGGTGCGATCCGCTCAAGCAGTCGCAATCCGGCCGTGCGCATGGCATAAAAGCAGCTCCCTTCGCCCCGAACGTCTCCGTGGTTCCGGCCCGGCGTCGGGTCGAGAGCTGCTCCTTGCAGACGAAAGCGGTTCCGCGCCCCGGCGCCATCCGCACACGCAGTTCACCAGCAGCCCCGTCAGTGTTCCCGCTCAACTCGGAGCAGGCGCACGGGCGCTGGAGAGCCGCGTCGGGAGAGCGTACTCATTCGCCCGGCTCGGTATTTCCGTCCTTTGTCTGATTATTTTTAAGGTTATGCTTTTTAGGGCAAATTACCGGCAAACTTCGCATAGCTGCGAGTCGCTGAAGAATAACGGACTTACAACAAAGTTGCGCGCCGACCCCCTTGACAAGCATTTTCCTGGAGCGAGAATCCCTCCCAGCCGCCGCATTCAAGCTAGGAGCTAGAAGCTAGTAGCTAGAAGCTCGTCCTGTCCCCTGCTTCTTCACGTATCTGCGCCCGCGCACCTCGTACTCTCCGCTCACCACGCGCGCGATGGCTTGTGTATAAGCCAGGTGCTCTTCTTTCAGAATTCGTTCCGCGAGCGAGTGTTCATCGTCCGTCTCGAGTACCGGAACCGCACGCTGCACCACGATTGCGCCGTGATCGAGTTCCTCATCGACAAAGTGAACTGTGCAGCCTGTCACCTTGGCGCCGTAGGCGAACGCTTGCTCCTGCGCCTCGAGTCCCGGGAATGCCGGCAGCAGCGACGGATGAATATTGAGGATGCGATTCGGAAACGCGGCCACGAACTCGGGCGACAGCAGCCGCATGTAGCCGGCCAGGCAAACCAGCTCAACACCGTGCGCGCGCAGGCACGCAATCACATCGGCGTCGTGCTGTTCGCGCTTGCGGCCCCGGGAAACGAGGACCGTCGTGTGAAGACCCATCTCGCGCGCTTTGGCCAATCCAGGGGCGGCGGCGACATTCGAGATCACCACCGCGATCTCCGCGCCCTTCAGCCGTCCTGCGCGAATCGACTCGGCAATCGCCAGGAAATTCGATCCCCGGCCTGAGAGCAAAATACCCAGGCGGACCGTCATCCTCCCACCCGCCTCAGCCTCGCTCACGTGTACTGTACCCGGCGCTCGCCCTTTACCACGCGGCCAATCACGTAGAACTTCTCTTCTGATCGGTCCAGCAGGTTCTTGGCGCGCGTAAACTTCGCCGCCGGAATCGCCGCAATCAGCCCGATGCCCATGTTGAACGTCCGCATCATCTCCTCCTGCGGAATGTTCCCCAGCTCCCGCAGGTGCTCGAAGATGGGCAGCACCGGCCACGATCCAATCTCCACCTGCGCCGTCACGCCTTTGGGCAGGATGCGCGGCAGGTTCTCCGTGATGCCGCCGCCGGTAATGTGCGCCATGCCCGTGGTCAGCCCTGCGGTCACCAGCTTCTGGATCACGTGCAGATAACTGCGGTGCGTCCGCAGCAGGGCCGCGCCGGCCTTCTCCTTGATCGCCGTCACGTATTGCGTTGCCTTGTAGCCGGCCACCTCGAACAGCAGCTTGCGCGCCAGCGAGTAGCCGTTTGTGTGCAGGCCCGTCGAGGGCAGCCCGATCAGCACGTCGCCAGGCTTGATGCCCGCGCCCGTCACCATCTTGTCGCGGTCCACCGCGCCCACAATAAATCCCGCCAGGTCGTACTCGCCGTCGGCGTAGAACCCCGGCATCTGCGCCGTCTCGCCGCCGATCAGCACGCACCCATTGGCCTTGCAGGCATCGGCCAGCCCGCTCACCACGCTCTCCACCACGTCTTCGTCCAGCTTGCCCGTCGCCAGGTAATCCAGGAAGAACAGCGGTGTCGCCCCCTGCACCGCAATGTCGTTCACGCAATGATTCACAAGATCCGCGCCCACGGTCTGGTGCAGACCCAGTTGAAAGGCCACCTTCAGCTTGGTCCCCACACCGTCTGCCGAGCTCACCAGGATGGGGTTCTTCCACCGCTGCATGTCGAGCCGGTAGAGCGCGCCGAAGCTCCCAATCCCGCCCAATACATTGCGATTAAAGGTCTTTTGCGCCAGGTACTTGATGCGCTCCTTGGCGTGGTCGCCACTGCGCAGGTCTACCCCGGCGTCGGCGTAAGTAACGGTTTTCGGTGCGATCTCTTGAGCCACGGCGCAGGCTTTCTTGTCAATGAATTGCTTCGGCGGATTGCTTCCGCGCGGATGAGCCGGAAAGCAGAATTCTAGCAGCATTCATCGAACCCATTTCCCACAAATCAACACACCATGCGGCCTCTGCTCTCGCCGTCCCGCCCTCGGCTCCGCCAGATTCTCGTCCAGAAAAAATAGAAAGTCGGCTCGACATTATATACTTGACAAACCCATAGCTTAAAGAGTATTGTTTTGTTATGGAAAACGGTGAAATCAACCTAATTGAACTGGCTCAACACTTTAGCAATGAGGATGCGGCGCGGGAATACTTGGAAAAGCTCCGCTGGCCGGATGGGCCGGTTTGTCCGCATTGCGGCGTGGTCGATAACGCCTACCGCTTGACGCCCAGACCTTCCCAAAAGGATCAGCACGTCCGTAATGGAGTCTGGAAGTGTGGCGGATGCCGTGAGCAGTTTACCGTGACCGTTGGAACGATCTTCGCAGATTCCCATATTCCCTTGAGCAAGTGGCTCTTGGCTTATAACCTTCTGTGCTCTAGCAAGAAAGGCATGAGCGCCCACCAGCTTCACCGAATGCTCAAAGTGACGTACAGGAGTGCATGGTTCATGGCTCATCGGATTCGCTACACGATGACCCAGGAACCGTTGTCATCGAAGCTCGAAGGGATCATCGAAATTGACGACACTTGGATTGGAGGAAAGCTCCGCAAGGGCCGCACAAGGGAAGAAGCGCAAGAGAATCGGCGCAATCGAGTGGCAAACAAGGCTTCCGTGGTTTCCGTCTTGCAGCGTGGCGGACGTGTGCAGTCTTTGCACGTACAGCGCGTGACCGCAGAGAATCTAAAGCCTATCGTGGAGCAGATGGTCGCTGAAGATGCGCACGTGATGACGGATAGCGCTAACGCGCTGGTCGGGGCGCTAAAACCTCGCAAGCATGATCGGGTGAATCACTACGCTGGAGAATATGCCCGCTATGAGGACGGAGTGTGCATCACGACAAACAGTGTCGAGGGATTCTTTGGGTTATTGAAGCGCGGCATCAATGGGGTATACCATCATGTCGGCCAGCAGCACTTGCACAGATACCTTACGGAATTCGATTTCCGGTACAATTCCCGGAAAGAGACGGACTCCATGAGGACCGTGCATGCGCTGAAGAGCACAACGGGAAAGCGGTTGATGCTGCGGGACTCACGCCAGCCGAATTGAGTCGAAAGGAGCGGTATTTCAAGGGGTCTAAGACCGCGAGAGGCTTGCCTGGCAGCAAGCCTCTTCGCAAATCGTAATCTTGTGAGCGGCGCTAAGGGCGTTCTCGGCAAACGTCCCGATCTCAGTGTATCAGGAGGTCGGTCCGATGGCTAGAGACTTAATCACCATCAGATTGATGGGTTCGGAAAAAGATGGGGGTCACGTTCGCCTTTCGGAGTTTATCGATCAACTCGAAGCTTTCAGCGAAGCGCTTCGACAGACCGAACGCATCTTATCGGGAAGAAATTCTGCATACATTTATTACCGAATAGTGGATCTGACGCACAAGAGTCCTGCCACGGTCGTACTTGAGCCGGTTGCCCCTCCGTCTGCACCGGTGAGCGCGAAGGCTGTGCGGAAGAACTTTATCGATGGCGTGCGCAGGGTTCGGAATAAGCGCGAAGCGCCCGTTGGAGCGAATTTAGCCCTGATGGAATCGTACAAATATCTATCCTCGACGAACCGAATTGAACGGGTTGAATTGGTAGAAACTCCGAAAAAGGTGATACCAATCGACGGAGTTTTTTCGGAGCGCGTCGAACAGATTATTGGGCCTGACACTTATTCGTTCGGTTCCATCTCTGGCAAGCTTGAGGCATTGAACTTCCACAAAACTCTAAAATTCTTCATCTTTCCCACGGTCGGAGCGAAAAGAATCTCGTGTCAGTTCGGGCCCAATCTTAAGGAGCAAGTGAAGCGCGCTCTCGATAACTACGTCACAATCGAAGGACGTTTGAGATACAAGCAGATGGATAAATTCCCATACGCGATCGACGCCAAAGCGATCGACATACACGAACAGGACAAGGACCTGCCGTCTCTTCACGACCTAAGGGGCGTATCCCCAAATTCTACGGAGGGTATGAGCGCGGAAGATTTTGTGCGCTCGCTGCGACATGCCAACTGGTAAGGATCACATCGTCTACTGGGATACGTGCGTTTTTCTTGCGTGGATGAATGACGAGAAACGTCCCGCCGGAGATATGGAAGGATTAGGCAAGATTGCATCCCTTGTCGAACGCGCAGAGGTGATCCTGATTACTTCGGCTCTTACGCGGGCCGAGATTCTTTATAGCAAAACTTCTGCTGAGGCGATGAAGAAATATGACAGTTTACTTCGCAGGAGCAATGTGGTCCCGCAGAACCTTGACCTGCAAATAGCGAAGCTCACAAGCGAACTGATGGATTTTTACCTTAATGCTGATTTTGAACTTCTGACGCCGGATGCGATTCATCTCGCGACAGCTATCCATTACAGTGCCGCTGAATTCCACACATTTGACGGAGCTGACGAGGCGAATAAACCGCGTAATAAACGCTACAAGAGATGCGGACTGTTGAAACTAGATGGGAACGCTGGAGGACATCCGCTAAGGATTGTTAGACCGTCCGCAGAGCAATATGAGCTGAACCTTAACCAGTTCCCGTCCCCCGATGCGGACTTTGAGCTCACTCCGATGGTGGAGGTCCGAGGAGAAAGCCAACTCCTGCCATTTGCGGACGCCGAGGAAGGAGCAAATGTTGTCTCGATCAAACAAGGAGTCAAACAAGATGACGGACAGACGAAGGGGGCCGCGTCAAACCCCAAACTCCAAACCGCTTCCAGCGATTCCCCTCCCATTCGAGGAAGTAATGAGGGACGTGCTCAAGGTGAAACCACCGGAGAAGCAACGCAGACCTCAGAAACAGCGTCGAAGAACCAAGACGGCTAAGTCTGGATTAGCTTCCTCTCACGTAAGTCGTACCTGACGGACTTCGGCGATGTGTTAGGATTCTGGCCATGGATTCAACAGCTCATCTTCGGACCGTCCCAAATTGGGGGCGCGCGAAACGAGCAGCTCAAAACCTAATTGGCTGGGCAATGAATGCTGCTCACCGCCCAGCCAAAATCAGGGAGTTTGAGTACGTTGACTCGATCTCAGATCAAACAGTCTATCTGTCAACTGGCGCTCGCTATTCCGTGCTCCACATCGGCAGCCTTAAACTATTCTTCGACCGGGCGACTGGCGGTTTGGACGGAACCTGCCGGTCACTTGAGGAGCGTGTTGAGAGCGGGTTTGAACTCTTTGATTAGCTCTTCTTCGCGAGCAGTCATTTGAGCTTCATTCCCGAGCGCTTCCGCGTAGAAGTGGGTGAGTCCTGGCCCTGGCGGATTGTTTACCCAATAGGTCAAACGATCCTTCAGAGTCGTGGACTTACCCACATACTCGATCCCGCGACGACCCCATAGACCGTAGACGCAGAAACCGTCGTTACGCCGAGTAGCGGCGGTCGCCTTGTCGAAGGTGAATGGTCCCTCTTTGAATGGCATATGGCTTTGCCTCCTTTCCTTTCAAAATGACCCCAAACCCTGAATAGCGAGGATGGAGTACCGTCCCCGGCGTACCGGGGCGATTCGTTGCGCTTGACAGATTGGCAAAGGAGGCTATGATGGAGGTGGTACCCGTCTAAGGACCACAATATCTAGTACCTCTAACGGCGCTCCTACTCTTAGGAGCGCCGCTTTTGCATCTGCGGCTGCTGCTATATGGATTCTCCCTCTAACAGTGCGCTAATGCAATAGATGGCGCAAGAAATCTGACTTTACAAGGCGCAGAATGGGTGCAACTTAGGCAAATTTGGGTTTGCCAAAGGCACAATGTCGAGTCGGCTTGACATCCAAACCAAATCGGGCTACCTTGGACTGGAAAGTCAGCTTTACATGGCCCAGACCATCACAAACCGCGTTAAGGAGCTTCGCATCGCCCTCGGCTGGACCCAGGAGCAACTGGCCCAGGCCGCAGGCGTCTCCCGCCAGAGCATCAACTCCATCGAACGCAACCGCTATGTGCCCTCGCTCGAGCTGGCCCTCATTTTCGCCCGCATCTTTTCGTGTCCCACCGACCACATCTTTCAGTTGGAGAACCAACGATGACCCATCCCATCCTCAACCGCATCCTTACGCTCGATCAGATCGCCGATGAGCGGTTTCTGGAGCATCGGAGGCTCGAACTGATCTGGGACTGGCCTCCGATGAGGGCGACGAGTATTATCCCAGCGGGGAGGTAGCCAGGAAATCCATGGCAGCCAAAACCCAGCTTCAGACGAGAACGAGAGTTTACGTTTCTCAGGCACCGAGCGTGGAGTTGACAAAGCGGGGAAGCAAGAACTCTCTCGAAATCCACGTGAGAAGAGGCGAGAGACTGCTTGGGACGCTGGCCCTGGGCAGGGGCAGCGTGGAATGGCGCCCAGAGGGCCACCGCGTAAACAGGTTTACAAAGAGTTGGGATGACTTCGCGGCGATTCTCGACAAAGAGATGAAGAGATAGCCTCCAATATACTGAGACCGTGGCTCCCTTCGCACGTACCCGCTCTCGCCAACTCCAGGCGCGCGCCGAGCGCCTGTTTCCAGGCGGGGTTAACTCGCCCGTCCGGGCCTTCCGCGCCGTCGGCGGCTCGCCGCCCTTCATCGATCGCGCCGAGGGCGCATACCTCTATGACGCCGACGGCAATCGCTATATCGACTACTTCGGCTCATGGGGTCCGATGATTCTCGGCCACGCCTTTCCGCCTGTCGTCGAGGCCATCGAGCGCGCCGCGCGCAACTCCGCCAGCTTCGGCGCATCCACCGCCGCCGAGGCCGATCTCGCCGAGCGCATCGTGGCCTGCTATCCCGCGATCGAAAAGATGCGCTTCGTCAGCTCCGGCACTGAAGCCACCATGTCGGCCATCCGCCTGGCCCGCGCCGTCACCGGCCGCAAGCTCATCGTTAAATTCGAGGGCTGCTATCACGGCCACGCCGACGGCCTTCTCGTCAAAGCCGGCTCCGGCGTGGCCACATTCGGCATCCCCGGCTCGGCAGGCGTGCCGAAAGAAATTGCCCGTCTCACCCTCGCCTTGCCCTACAACGACCTCAAAGCTGTCAAAGCCGCTTTCGCCGCTCACCCCAAAGCCATCGCCGCGGTCATCGTTGAGCCCATCGTCGGCAACGCGGGCTGCATTCCACCCGCGCCCGGCTTTTTATCTGCTCTGCGCAAGCTCACCGCAAGCCACGGCGCGCTGTTCATCGTGGATGAAGTCATGACTGGCTTTCGTGTCGCCCTCGGCGGCGCCTGCCAGCTCTACTCGCTCGATCCCGATCTCATCACTCTCGGAAAAATCGTCGGCGGAGGCCTTCCCGTCGGCGTCTTCGGCGGCAAGCGCGTTTTTATGGATTTGGTCTCGCCTCTGGGGCCTGTCTATCAAGCCGGAACGCTCAGCGGCAATCCGCTCGCCATGGCCGCCGGCCTCGCCACCATCAGCTATTTACAAGATCATGCCGGTGAAGTTTACCCGCGCCTTGAAGCTACCTCCAAAGCTGTCGCCGACGGCGTCGCCGCCGAAGCCGCTCGCGCCGGCATACCGCTCACCACCAACCGCGTCGGCTCCATGTGGACATGGTTCTTCACAAAAGGCCCCGTCACCAACTACGCCTGCGCCGCCCGCAGCAACACCGCCGCCTTCGGCCGCTTCCACCGCGCCATGTTAGATCAAGGCATCTGGCTCCCGCCTTCGCAATTCGAAGCCGCATTTATCTCTGCCGCACACGGTGACGCTGAAGTCCAGGCCACCATCGCCGCCGCCCGCGCGGCCTTCGCGACACTCCGCGAGAACTACGCTCTCCCGTGACTCTGTTTTGGGACATCGGAAGAGTTAAATTCTGCGCTAAAATCATTTCCATGAGGCCCTCAGAGGTTTTGCCTGAGCACCGTGATGCGATCCGCCGAATGGTATTGGACTCCGGCATGGCAAACCCGCGCCTTTTCGGCTCCGTCGTACACGGCGACGATGCCGACGGCAGCGACCTCGATCTCCTTGTCGATCCCTCGCCGGAAACCAGCCTCCTTGAGCTTGCCAAACTTCAAGTTGATCTGGAAGCCGCGGTAGGGATCAAAGTAGACGTGCGGACACCCAAGTTCCTTCCAACATCCTTCCGTGACAAGGTCTTGGCCGAAGCCGTGCCGGTATGACCCTCCACCCACTCAGAGCGAGCGATTATCTGGGTCACATGCTTGATGCGGTGAACCAGATCGAGACCTACACACGCGGCAAGAGCGCCAGCGATTTCCTTTCCGACCGGCTTTAGCAGGACGGCGTAGTCCGCAATGTCGAGATTCTTGGCGAGGCTTCCAGAAACCTTCTCGGTGCGTTTCCCGATGCAACCGCAAAGTTTCCTGGCATCCCCTTTACCGCGATTTACGCGATGCGAAATCAGCTTTCCCATGGGTATTTCGTCATCGACCTGGATGTCGTCTGGAAGGTGATCGAACGCGATATCCCGGGTCTGCGGAAAGAACTGGAGGCAGCCATCGCGGCCTTCGATAAGCCGCCCTCACCATAAGGCGCTCAGCCCCACGCATCCAGCGTCACAAAATGGTGCGTCCCTTTATACCGTTCAATGAGCTGCTCCGCCGCGGCCACTGACGCCGCGCGATTCGCCGCCGGGTCGCCGTGACCGCCATCGTGCAGCACGATGTTCGCTGCGCGGCCCCTCTGCCGCAGCCCGTCGATCCTTACCGCCAACTTGTACGCGATCCGGTCCGCTGAAGGATCGCTCCAATCCGAGGTCATCGCGTTCCACAGCACCAGTTTCAGGCCCATCTCGCGCGCGATGTGAAACACTGCCCGCCGCCGCCCTCCGTAAGGCGGCCGGAAAAACTTCACCGCCTTACCGGTGATCTGCTCCAGCGTGTCCTGCGTGCGCCTCAATTCTTCTCGAATAACGTCCGAAGAACTCCGCGCCAGGTTGGGGTGGTCCCAGGAGTGATTTCCGATCACATGTCCGGCCGCCACTGCGCGCTGCACAAGTTTCGGCAGCGCTTTCGCGCGCACGCCCACCAGAAAGAACGTCGCGTGCAATTTATGGCTCGCCAGAACGTCCAGCAGCTTCGGCGTCCACGTGGCATTGGGCCCGTCGTCGAAGGTCAGCGCCAGCTCGCCCGGCCGCTCCGGCGCAGTGAGCCCCTCGCCGAAAAGCCGCGAACCCGGCCACATGGAAGCGTAGGTGTACGCTCCCCACGCCACGCCGGCGCACGCGGCCGCGCCCAGCCCTGCATAAACTCCAGTCGCAATGGGAGAAATCATTCTGTCAGTATGGCGCGTCGCGGCGCAGCCGAGCAACCCGCAAAGCCACTCGCAGCGCCGTCCTAGTTCACATCGTCTTTGCCGGAATCTCCTTGTCGCCCCGCCGGCCAGCCTGCAATGCGCCCGCTTCCATCCGCTGCCGGGCGCGCTTTTCGCTCGAGCGCCGCTCTTGCCTCCACGTCGTCATCGACGTCACGCCGTAGTTCCAGACCGCGGTGAACAGCAGGCCCG
The DNA here is from genome assembly GCA_049517515.1 of Occallatibacter sp. Lineage (GTDB taxonomy): Bacteria > Acidobacteriota > Terriglobia > Terriglobales > Acidobacteriaceae > Telmatobacter. The sequence goes on along the minus strand of JBEKSA010000010.1, from coordinate 60,294 downwards.
TCACTGCCGCCAGCACCCATGGAACCCCACGGCGGAACGCCTCATTCGCGATGGCCACGTTCGCCGCCACGCCCAATCCGCAGGCCAGGCAGAACGTGATCAGGCCGCTCCAAAACCTCCATCCGCGCAGCCGCCGATCGCGGTAGGTCACGGAGTTATTCAAAACAAAATTCAGAATCATCACGATAAATGTAGTAATCGCCTGACCCGTGGCGAAGCTCAGCCCCGCAAGCTTGAGCAGCGCGCTCAAAATCAGCAGGTGCACTCCAACGCCCAGCGCGCCCACCATCCCGAACAGCACAAAGCGGACATTCACCACGTTGCCGAGGTGCTTGTCCACCAGCAGCTCGAAGTACTCCAGCCCCACCAGCATGTCGAGCTTGCTCTCGCCATGCTCACGCTGCCTGAAGCGATAGGGCACCTCGCCGATGCGCAGCCCTGGCCCCGCCGAAAGCACGATGTCCAGCAGAATCTTGAAGCCAATCCCCGAAAGCCGGTGAGCAAACCTCTCGAAGGTCGACACGCGCACCAAGAAGAACCCGCTCATGGGATCGCTGAGCTCGTGTTCGGCGCCCATCAGGCTCAGCCGCTTGCCCAGTTGACTCAATTTCACGCGCCACCTGGTAAACTCGCCCATGCTGCCGCCGGCCATGTTGCGCGAGCCCACAACCAGATCGAGATTTTCTTCGCGAATCCGGCGCAGCATCTCCGGCAGCACGGCCTCATCGTGCTGCATGTCCGCATCCATCACCGCTACATAAAGTGCTGCGGCGCCCAGAATCCCCTCAATGCACGCTGACGCCAGCCCCCGTCTGCCGATCCGTTGCAGCACGCGCACGTTGTCATGCCTCTCCGCCAGCCGCCGCACCACATCGGCAGTGCCGTCGGGCGAGTCATCGTCCACAAAAATCACTTCGTAGCGGATGCCCTTGAGCGCCTTCTCCAGGCGATCGACAATCGGACCCACATTCCCGCTCTCGTTGAACGTGGGCAGCACGATCGCCAGATCGTAGGCCATTCTTTCCTCCGCGGCGCCGGGCAATTTCGAGGCGGCTCGGATTCGCGCTCGCTGCCCGCTCTCATCCTTATAGCACTTTGGAAGAACATGTTTGCAGCCCTATCCATCGGGAATCTCCGGCGTATACTGGACTTGTTCGGGTCGCATCCTGAGTCTTCGGAGCGGCACTGGAGTCCATCATGAGCATCAACCAATCTCCCGCGGGCGCGCCTTTCCCGCCGTCCGGCGCTCCTCTTCCCAAAGTCACCATGCCTGCCCTCGGCGAAATGAAGCGCCAGGGCAAGCCCATCTCCGCGCTCACCGCATACGACTACCCCACAGCGCGTCTCGTCGACGAGGCCGGTGTCGACCTCATCCTTGTCGGCGATTCGCTCGCCATGGTCGTCCTCGGCCACGGAAACACGCTCGCCGTCACTGTCGACGAGATGCTCCACCATACCCGCGCCGTGCGCCGCGCCGTCCGTCGCGCACTCGTCGTCGCCGACATGCCCTTCGGCAGCTATCACGGCGCCATCGCCGACGCGGTCGCCAACGCCGTTCGCTTTGTCAAGGAGGCCGGCGCCGAAGCCGTCAAGATCGAGGGCCCACGCGTCGAACTTGTCCGCGCGATTACCGAGGCTGAGATTCCTGTCATCGGCCATCTCGGCCTCACGCCGCAAAGTGTCAATCGCCTCGGCGGCTATCGCGTGCAGGCCCGTACCGCCGACGCCGTGCTCGAGCTTCAGGCCGATGCCTTCGCGCTCGTTCGCGCCGGCGCAGGCGCCATCGTGCTTGAAGGTGTTCCGCGCGAGGCTGCCGGGCAGATCACTGCCGCCCTGTCCGTCCCGACGATCGGAATTGGCGCCGGTCCCGATTGCGATGGCCAGATTCTCGTCTTCCACGATCTCGTGAATCTCACCTTCGCGCCGCCTGCCAAATTCGTCCGCCGCTACGCCGACGCTTCCGCGCTCTTCCGCTCCGCCATCGAGCGCTACCGCGAAGACGTGGAACATCGCGCCTTCCCGTCCGACGCCGAAAGCTATCACTTGACTGCGCATAAGGCGATGGGCGCTGCTGGTCGACAGGCAATGGGCGTGTCCGCCCTTGGCGCCGATTTCAATTCCGATGAGGCTGTCGTGAATCGCGACGCGTTCGAGGATTGGCCGAGCTGATGCAGGTTTTCCGAACGGTTGCCGACCTCCGCCGCTGGTCCCGTGCGCTCCGCTCCATGCCCGGCTTTGCGCCCGGCAGCACCATCGGTCTGGTGCCCACCATGGGCGCGCTCCATGCGGGCCATGCCTCGCTCATCCGCGCCGCCCGCGCCGCCTGCACCCACGTCGCCGTCAGCCTCTTCGTCAACCCCACGCAGTTCGGCCCCAACGAGGACTACGCCCGCTATCCGCGCTCCTTCGACGCCGACTGCGCCCTTGCCGAGCGAGAAGGCGCCGATGTCCTTTTCGCGCCGGCGGTCGAAGAGCTTTACCCCAACGGCCCTGCGTCCACTTTCGTCGAAGTCTCCGGCCTCGGCGATCGCCTCGACGGCCCATCCCGCCCCGGCCACTTTCGCGGCGTCGCCACAGTCGTCGCCAAATTGCTCATCGCCGCCGAGCCCGATCGCGCCTTCTTTGGCCAGAAAGACGCGGCCCAGGTCGCCGTTCTGCGCCGCATGGTCGCCGATCTCAGGCTCGCTGCCGAAATCGTAGTCTGCCCCATCGTCCGCGATGCCGACGGCCTCGCAATCAGCTCGCGCAACGTGTACCTCAGCCCGTCCGAGCGCGCGCAGGCTCTCACGCTCAGCCGCGCCGTCCGTGAAGTGGAGTCGCTCGTCGCCCAGGGTGAGCGCCGCGCAAATATGCTCCTCGCGGCTGCACACGGCGTCTTCGGCTCCGAGCCCGAAGTCCGCATCGACTACATCGCCCTCGTCGATTGGTCCACGCTCGAGCCCGTCGAAACCGCAGCCCCCGGCACGCTCTTCGCCGTCGCCGCCTGGATCGGCTCGACGCGCCTCATCGACAACACGATCCTGCCGTAAGCCAGCGAAAGAAATTCGTTGCGCTGGCCAACTCATTCGCTGCAACCTGATAGCAATGCCGGAGCTTCCCGACATCGCCGCCTACATCGCCGCGCTTGAGCCGCGCATTCTCGGCCAACCGCTCGAACGTGTTCGCCTGCACAGCGTCTTCGTCCTGCGCACCGCCAACCCTCCAATCGAATCCGCCGAAGGCCGCACCGTCCGCGAACTCCGCCGCATCGGCAAACGCATCGCCATCGGTCTCGGCGCCGATCCCGGCGCCAGCCCGGGGAACGACCTCTGGCTCGTCCTTCACCTCATGATTGCCGGCCGTCTCCACTGGCGTCCGCCGCAAGCCAAACTCTCCGGCCGTCAAGCTCTCCTCGCCCTCGACTTTCCCTCGGGCTCGCTCACCCTCACTGAGGCCGGCTCCAAGCGCCGCGCCTCGCTCCATCTCCTGCGCGGCGAGCAGGCCCTCCACGACATCGATCCCGGCGGCGTCGAAATCTTTTCCACCGACCTCGACGGTTTCCGCGCCGCGCTCGCCCAGGAAAACCGCACCCTCAAGCGCGCGCTCACCGATCCGCGCCTCGTCAGCGGCGTGGGTAACGCCTACTCCGACGAGATTCTCCACGCAGCTCGTCTCTCTCCCGTCGCGCTCACGCACAAGCTCACGCCCGGCGAGTGGCAGCGTCTCTTCGACGCCACTCGCTTCACGCTTTCTTTATGGACCGATCGCCTCGTCGCCGAGGCGAGGAAGAAGTTTCCTGAGGGTGTCACCGCATTCCGCCCCGAAATGGCTGTTCACGGCCGCTATGGCAAGCCCTGCCCTCGTTGCGGCAGCCCCATCCAGCGCATCCGTTACGCCGACAACGAAACCAACTATTGCGCCACCTGCCAGACGGGCGGCAAAGTCCTCGCCGACCGCAGCCTGTCGCGCCTGCTCGGCTCCGATTGGCCCCGCACCCTCGAAGAGCTTGAATCGCTCAAGCGCCGCTAAAGCCTTTTGGATCCCATCTATGACTCAATTGTGTTAGTTACCACTTCTGCGCGCGAGACCTGAATTGCCTTGACATCGCTTCCTTCGATGCCGCATCGTGTTTGCGGCGACTCCTGTCAAATTGGCCGGCGGGGAACCACGTCCTTGGGGCTTTTGTACGTGGGAGCCGAACCCTAATCCCGTAGTGGAGGATTCAAGAATGCACGCTGTCACATACTCCGCGATTCTGTTCTCGATGATCCTTACCAAGCACCTCATTACGATTATCGTGATTGCAGCCGTGGTCGAATGGTTGCTGGGAGCCCTCTGGTACGGTCTCATTTTCCGCAAGTCCTGGTTGACTCTGGTTGGCTTCTCTGAGAGCAACAAGCCGAAGAACGGCGCCCTCGGCATGGTCGCGTCGTTTATCGCCTGCCTGCTTCTCACCTTTGTGATCGCGCACGTCGTGGGTTGGGCCGGGGCCGTCACCTTCACGGGGGGCGCCAAGCTTGGCATCATTTGCTGGCTTGGATTCATGGCGCCACCGCTCTTTACGCAGCACATTTTCGAGAACCGCCGCGTCAATCTCTTTGCCATAAACGCCTCCTATTGGCTGCTGGTCATGGCCATCGGCGGTGGTCTCGTGGCAGCCTTTCACGGATAACAGGCATCTCGCGCTCGAGCCTTCGGGCATCCCGCCGGCATAGGGGCAATTTCCTTGTGAAATTGCCCCTTCGCATTTCATGGGGCACGCCGTCTGGCGCTCCAACCTTCTTTACGCTTTGCACACGATTTTCTTCGAGTCACCCTCGCCTATCGTCATAGAATCGACCCATGACTCGCTCGAATATCACCACCGACGGCGCGCCTTCCGCGATCGGCCCTTATGCGCAAGGCGTGCGTGTAGGAAACCTCGTCTTCACCGCCGGCCAGGGTGGTCTGGATCCCGTCACCGGCCAGGTCGTCTCCAGCGGAATCAAGGAACAGACGGCGCGAACCCTCGATAATCTCAAGGCCGTTCTTGAGGCTGCCGGCAGCAGTCTCGGCCAGGTGGTCAAGGCCACCGTCTTTCTCAAAGACATGAACGATTTCGCGGCGATGAACGCGGTTTACGCGTCGTACTTTGGAACCGATAGCGACACTCTGCCCGCCCGCACCACGGTTGAAGTCTCCCGCTTGCCGCGCAACCTGCTCGTCGAAATCGAAGTTGTCGCCGAAGCCTGAATGGCGCTGCCGCTAATCTGTTTCAATGGAAGAGTGAGCCTGTTCCGTGTGGCTTCCGCTGCATCGGCGTTCGGCTCCCCGCATCCCGTCGCCCACCCCACAAGCGCAGGAGGTCAGCTTGAATCATTCCGAGACCGATTCTGAGCAGAAAGTCGTCCGCGGCGACGCCGAGTGGCGAGCCCTTCTCACGCCGCAGCAGTATCATGTCTTGCGTGAGAAGGGCACTGAGCGCCCCTTCACCGGCCTTCTCACTGAGAATCACGAAACCGGCAACTACCACTGCGCCGCATGTGGCGCGCTGCTGTTCATGAGCGGCACCAAGTTCGACTCCGGCTGCGGCTGGCCCAGCTTCATGATCCCCGCCGGCTCCAAAGCCGTCGATGAGCATGAGGACCTGAGCCACGGTATGCGGCGCGTCGAAGTTACCTGCGCCCGCTGCGGCGGCCATCTCGGCCACGTCTTTCCCGATGGCCCCCGTCCCACCGGCCTCCGCTACTGCATCAACTCCGCCTCGCTCACCTTTACCCGAGAAGGCGAATAGTGCCAGCGGCCAGTCGCAAGGAGGGGATCGCTTCAATCTGCGCTCAACCGATTTCGCGCACAACAAAACCCCGTCCTTTCGGGACGGGGTTCATTGAGCCTCAGAAATGGGTGCTCGATCCTACCCGCGCGCTTCAGCGGGATAGGGCGGTAATCACGCCTTCGCGACTTTCCCGCTCTTGATGCAGCTCGCGCACACGCGCAGCTTCTTGGGCGCGCCGTTCACGATCGCCTTCACTGCCTGCAAGTTCACGTTCCAGCGCCGCCGCGTGATGTTGTGCGCGTGCGAGATGTTATTGCCAAAGCGCGGCCCTTTGCCGCAGATATCGCAAATTTGTGCCATCGTCCAACTCCAGATCTTCTATTGTTTTCGGGCGCGGCCTGAGCCGCCGGGGCGCGCACAGCGTCACGCGCTATCACGTTGCCGAATCTACAGTATATCAGTCATTGGCGCCTGCCATCGGGCCTCACTCGGCGCCAAGCGCCACGCGCATCCTGGCCTCATACCGTGTCCCGCCAGCGCCCGGATGGCTCTCATAAAGCACAAACTCTCTCGCCGTGAAGCGCGAAAACTTCGGCCCTCGGCCCGCTCGAATCAGCAAGTCTCTCAACGTCCCGCTCCGGCCCATGTTCTCTGCCCGCGCATGCGGCCCGGCTTTCTTGTTCCCTTGGTGGCTTGGTGCATTGTTCCCTGCCTTTCGCGCCAGCGTAATATGCGGATGATACGGCCGCGTCTCCGCCACGAACCCGCACTGGCTCGTCGCCGCCACCACAATCGTTTCGAGAGCAGCGAGCTGCGGAGTCACCGTCACCTCCGCAAAGAACACGCCCGCGCGCTCAAAGCAGCCGAGTTCGCTCAGTTCGACGGGAACGGCCGCCACACGAACCTCGCTCAGCCGCGCCTTCAGGCATTCCAATTGCTCTTCCGTTGCATTGCCAAGAAACTGCAGCGTGATGTGCCACGACTCCGGCGCAGTCCAGCGCAATCCGCCGTCCCGCCCCGCGCTCTCGCCGCTCTGCAGCCGCGCGACCACCGCCGCAAGCTCGCGCGCCGCCGCATCCGCCAACGGAATTCCTACGAACAGCCGCATACCGAGCCAGTGTAATTCCGCTCGCCGCAGACGCGGGTATGGCCGGCGACCCATTTCCGGGAAGGAAGGAAAACGGGGTGCCCCATGTATCGTCCGCCGCGGCGGAGAGACATGGGATAGCACGACGCCTCAGACTCAACTTCGCGCGCTGAGGAACCTAGTTTGCCGGTGGCGGCGTCCCGGCTGCCGGTGACGCGCCACCCGCGGGTGCGCCTCCAGCCGGTGGCGGCCCGCCCGGTCCCTGTTCCTTCGGAATCACGTACTCCTCGGGCATCTCATGGCCGCGATGGCATGTCCCGCACGTCACCTTCATTCCCATCGCGTCCGGATCGAGCGCCGACGCCTTGCTGATATAGTCCGCGTTGATCTGCTGTGTCATGGTGAACATGATTCGCGCGATCTTCTTGTCATTCTTGGAATCGTCCGCGAAGTTCAGCCGCGGCTTTCCATTGGGTCCCATGTTGTTCGGGTCGGCCGCGTGGCAAAAGTCGCAATGCACGCCCAGCGAACCGGCGACACCCTCCATGATTTCGTGCACCTGTTGGCCGGTGAGATCCTTCGGCAGTACCTGCAGGTTGGTCGGCGCAGGTAAGTTGCGCATCGGGCGGCCGCCTGACGCCATCCCCGACGTCGTGTTTCGTGTCGGCGCGCCTCCAGCAGGCGGAGCGGGCGCGGTTTGCGCGGCCGGCGCGCTCGCCTGCGGCTGATCTTGCGTCGCTTGCACACCAGTGGTAGCGGCAAGCACGGCCGCGGTCAACAAAGCAACCGCGGCGGCGGGTGAGAGCAGGGAAGTGAGCTTCACGTGCATGTTTCCTCTCGGGATCTGTTCTTGAAACCCCGGTTTGTTCTCGGTTACAGTCTACCCGCGCCGCCCCGGCGCAGAAAGATATGCGTGCCTTCCATTTTTCGGGGCCCGGACACGCATTCGTTTCCCTGTAGCGCAAAGCGCAACGGCAACTCCGCCGCGTGCCGGATTCCGATGCGCCGCGTCACCAGCACCCGAGTAACTCGCATTCCGTCGTCCCGCACCTGCAATGGCGATTTCGGATCGACCAGATCGAGTCCGTTGTGCGTCTCTCGTGTGAGGCCCATCGCCTGGCACAACCGGCCCGGCCCACCCGTTAACTCGCGCGCTGTCTCGGGCTCGATCTTCGGGTTGCCCCATCCTTTTTCGTTCGCCGCAGCGAACGAAAAGGGTGGGAGCCCTCGATTCCGCGCCATCTGTTCCAGCCCGGCCACCGGCTCCAGCGCGCGCAGCAGCACGGACCCCGCCCAACCTTCTTTCTCGCAAGAAAAATTCATGCAGAAGTAGCGTCCATAGATTGAGTACACATACGCATGTCCCGCCGGACCGAACAGCACCCGGTTCCTCGGCGTCGGCCCGCGATGCGAATGCGCCGCCCGGTCAGCCGGCTGGGCGTGCGGTCCCAGGTACGCCTCCACCTCGACGATCCTCCCCGCCACCAGGCCCGCACTCGTTCTTGAAACCAGCAGCTTGCCCAGCAGCCGCAGAGCCACCCGCTCCGGCGCCGCCTCAAAGAACGCGCGTTTCAGTAGCCGCCCCGGCATCGGCTCTTTCCTGTCGCGTCCCACAACTCCCACTCCGCGCCGCATTCTGACCTGCCGACCTACGAACAGCCAACTCCCTAGCCCCGCTAACTCCGCTAACGCCACTAACTCCGCTAACTCCGCTTCAACCCCTCAATCAGCTTGAGAACTTCTTCGGCGTGTCCCTGCGGCGTCACTTTGGGGTAGATGTGCAGCAGCGTCCGGTCCGGCCCGATCACGAACGTCGTCCGCTCGATGCCCATCACTTTCTTCCCATACATGTTCTTTTCCTTCAACACATCAAACTGTTTGCACACTTTCTCGTCTACATCAGCAAGGAGAGTGTACGGGAGGTGGTATTTCGCCCGGAACTTGGCCTGCTCGCGGGGTGTGTCGCGGCTGATGCCCAGAACCACGGCGCCCGCCGCCAGCAGCTTTTTGAACGTATCGCGAAAGCCGCAGGCCTCAATGGTGCAGCCGGGGGTGTCGGCCTTCGGATAAAAGAACAGGATCACCGGCTTGCCGGCAAAGTCCGAGAGACTCACGGTTTTGTCTTCGTCCGTTTGCAGGGTAAAGTCGGCGACTTTCTCATTGAGCTTCATGGGGAATATCCTCTCTATAGATCGATCGGTCCGCACTGCGGCCGCCAAATTTGATTATTGTCGAGGGAAGTCGAACGTGTCATCGCGGGGTGCAAGTCGATTGTGGATAAAGGCAGTGAACGGGTGCCCCACCCTCGCCGCGTCTTGGTTTTTGCGGCTAGGGTGGGGAGCCGCGCTCCTGCTCATCTTCGCTTTGCCCGCCCCCGCGCAATATCCCGGGCAGATCGCGAAACCCGACACGAACGCGCCCGACCTGCGCGCTGTCGCGGTGTTCGAGTGGACCGGCGATGAAGCGCATCCCAAGGCCGGCCGTCTCGTTCCCGTCTGTATCTATGACGGCCAGGACCTCAATGACGCCGGTGTCTATCTCACCCAGCCCGAGCCGCTCGCACTGCAAAGCGACGTAGAGTACCAGCTCCAGCACGATGGCCAACCGTCAGGCCTCTTCGACATTGACACCTCTGCCCGCGAGCAGGGCGGATGGGTCGGCTTCGGCAAGTGGAGGCCGTTGTCCAAACCCAATCCTGCCCCAACGCAAGTCGCAAAAGTAGACGAAGAGGACGATGCGCAGAGCGACGTGCCCATTCTGCACCGCAAGCATCACGCCGACGATTCCGCCGGCGGCGCTGGCTCCGGCTCAGGTTCCGGGTCAAGTTCCGGGTCGAGTTCAAGCTCCAGCGCGCCAGCTCCCGATCCCGACCGTCCCACGCTGCACAAGGGCGGCGACGCTTCAACCTCGGGCTCCGGCACGAACTCCGGCACAAGCGCCGGCGGCTCGAGTCAGACCGCCTCCGGCTCAAGCAGCGGCTCAGGTGGCGACTCCAACGCTCCACCGCCCGATTCCGATCGCCCCGTTCTCCATCACACCGGCGACAGCTCATCGTCCGGCAGCGCATCCACCAGCGACTCCGGCAATCCCAAGCTCAAAAAGAAGAAAAAGGACGAAGATGTCGGCTACGTTGAAGACGTCGCCAGCGCCACCGATCCTGACCGTCCGCATCTTTTTTATGGCAAGCCTTCAGGCTATGGCGCGCCTGTCCTTCCCAACCTCTCCGGCCTCCCCGTCGATATGCGGCAAACCGTTGCCGTCTCCGACGCGATCGACCGCCCCGAGCATCTGTGGAACTACGCCTGGGCCAACCCTGACGACGAAGACAAAATGAAGGCAGCAATGGAAGATCTCGCACGCACGGCTCTTGGCCTTAACCCGCCGCCCGCGCCCAAGCCAAAGCCCAAATCCGCTGCCACGCACAAAACCCTGAAGCCCGCCGCGCCGCCACCGCCGGCCCCGCTTCTCGTCGAGCAGTTCCGCGTCTTCGAGCTGGCCTACGGCTCCGGCGCCACCATGGTTCTCTCCGCGCACACACTCGGCTCGGGCGCACAGGAGAAATTTGTCACTTTGATTGCGCAGCCCGATCTCTATGGCGGTGTCGTCGTCCTCGTCAAGAATGTCACCGATGCAGCGCACCTCGACCTGACGCCGCGCATGCGCCTCGTCGATGCCGTCGACGCCGAAGCCGACAACCGCGGCGAGCTCCTCTTTGAGCTGCGCGGCGCCACCGAGCGCCAGTTCGCCCTTTATCGCGTCCTTCGCGGTGATGCCACGCGCATCTTCCTCAGCGGCCCTGAATCCTTCGCGGCTCCCATTGCCAACTAACGCGTGCCAATCGCCCACGCCGCACCCCCGCACCTTTAGAATCAACCAACTTCGATCAATGACGATCGTCGAGGGCGTAAACGAATCGAGCTCAACCAACTCGCCGCGTTCCCGCTCTACCGGCTCAGGTGTTTGCTCTTTGTGCACTCCCTCGCGGTACTTTCGCCCGCTCTTTTCTGCGGCGCAGGCGCATTTCGCAGGGCGTCCTATACAATAAGAAGATACAAGTGGGCACACCGCCACTTTTCAAGGATTCCCCTCCGCATGGCATCTGTAACCACCGTTCCTTCAACCGATCCCGTCGTCACTGAGTCAACCCAGCCCACTTCCCTGGTTCTCGATCCGAACGCCTCCGCGTCCGCTTCAGCCTCCGTCGCCGCCAAAGCCGTTGCCAAGTGGCATCATATTCGCATGGGCCGCGCCAATGCTGTCAGCGACGGCTTGAGTTGGCCGATGGTCTTTGTAATCGCCGTCTTTCACCTGGGCGCGGTGGCCGCGCTGTTCCTTTTCAGTTGGCAGCGCCTCCTGGTCATGGCCATCCTCTATGTTTTGGCCATCAACGTCGGCATCGGCATGTGCTATCACCGCCTGCTTACGCATCGCGGCTACCGTGTGCCCAAGTGGCTTGAATACACCATGACGGTCTTCGCTACGCTCTCCCTTGAGGGCGGACCGATCTTCTGGGTTTCCACGCATCGCGTCCATCACCAGCTCAGCGATAAAGAAGGCGATCCCCACACCCCGCGCGAAGGCGGCTGGTGGGCGCACGCCGGATGGATCCTTTTCGGCCAGTCACTGCACCTGCAGATTGAGGCGCTCTCGCGCTACTCGCCCGACCTCAGCCGCGACCGCTTCCATGTCTGGATGAGCAAGTACCACTGGCTGCCCATCACTATCAGCGGTGTGCTCCTGTTCTCCCTCGGATGGTACTGGGGCGGCTTCGTCAACGGCGTCGCGATGTTCCTCTGGGGCGCGCTGCTCCGCGTAACCTTGGGCCTTCACGCCACCTGGCTGGTCAATTCCGCAACCCACATGTGGGGACGCCGCCGCTTTGAAACCCGCGACGATTCCCGCAACAGTTGGTGGGTCGCCCTGCTCACCGGCGGCGAGGGCTGGCACAACAACCACCACGCCCATCCCGTCTCGGCGCGCCATGGCCTCACCTGGTACGAGATCGATCCCAACTTCTGGGGCATCTGGATCCTGTCCAAAATCGGCCTCGCCCGCAAAGTCCAGGTCGCCAAGTTCGACCGCAAAGACCCCAAGCCCGCCGGGATGTGATTGCTCTCGGAAGAGTTTCTTCGAGCGACCACATATCGGAACGCGCCATCTGATCACTGACTCGCAAAAATCCCAAGCCCGCCGGGATGTAGCGGCCGTGATGGAACCTTCGATCAGCGATGAACGCGAACGCCGCATCTGACCACTGACCACTGATCACTGACAACTGTTTTTCACTGCACCGTCAGCGCCACCGTTCCCGTTTCCGTCATCCCGCCCGACACGCCGGTGATCGTCACGGTGTAGGTCCCGGCGGTCGTCCCGGGATTCGTTTGCCCACCACCACCGCCGCCGCCACCGCCGCCCCCAGCAGCGCCTCCGCCTCCGCAACCCATTCCAGCCATCGCGGTAAACAGCACTAACCATGCCATCAACGCCAGCCAGTTCCGCCGCCGAAACGGTACAAACAGCAGCAGCACGCAGGCCAGCACCGCGCCACCGGCGCCACGCCACGGCAGCCGCATCGGCCGATTCATCGCCGTCGCCGCCGTCGTGTTCACCGTCAATGTCGCCGTCTGCGCTGTTGTGCCGCTGATCGTTACGGTCGCCGGCACGTTGCACGTCGGCGGATCGTTTGCCGCCGCCGGAGTGATGGCGCAACTCAGGTTCACTGCTCCCGTGAATCCGTACCATGGCGTCACGGAGATCGTCGACGTGTTCCCTGTTGTCGCTCCCGGCGCAACGCTCAAGGGCGCTCCCGTCAATACGGAGAAGTACGGCGCAGGCGTCGTCGTGAACGAGAAGATCGCCCCGCTCGTCGTGCCTAGGCTGTTCTGCGCCACGGCCTGGTAGTAGTACGTTGTGCTCGCGCTCAGTCCTTGGATCGCCGCACTCACCGCGTTGCTGCCCGCCGTCGCCCCCAGGTCCTGCATCGCCGTCTGCGTCGCGCCGCTCAGCGAACTGCTCGTGCCCCACAGGAACCACGTGTGCGTGTCCGCTCCGTTCGGATTCACCGTGCCCTCGAGCGTCGCCGTGTTCGCAGTCACCGTCGTCGCTGCTGCCGTCGCTGTCGCCGGCGCCGTTGCCGTCGACGACGCGGTCACCGTCACTTGGTTCTCGCCCGTTCCGCTCGCATATAAAAGAGCACTCGTGTTGTCCGGCGAGTACACGGCGTCGATGTTGTCCGTCCCCACGGCCAGCGCCCCCGGCGCAATGTTGATCGTCGCGCTGCCGCTCGCCAGGGCCGCCGTCCCCAGGTTGTAGCTGCCGCTGGTCAACGAAATTGACCCGGTCGGTGTCGGATCTCCGTTCGCCCCGCCCACCGCGACCGTAACTGTGAAAGCCTGTGCCGTGGTCACGTTCGTTGCCGAGGGCGTTACCGCAACCGTCACGGGATACACGCCCACGCCGTTGAGGAAGACGACCTGAGGTGACCCCGCAGCATTGTCTGAAATCGTCAGCGGTTTCGTCATCGGCCCAGCGGACTCGGGCGCAAATTGCACCGCGATGATGCAGCTTGCTCCCGCCGCCAGGCTCAATCCGCAGGGATTCGGAGAGAGAGACTCTTGAAAAACGATCCCCTGAATGTTGATATTCGTAATCGTCAGCGTCGCGCTTCCTGTGTTGGTCAACGTCACCTGTTGCGGCGCGCTCGTCGTCAGCGCCTGCTGCGGCCCGAACGCGAGCATCGTCGCCGAAACTGTCGCCACCGGAGCGGCCCCGCTCAGCGCGATCGTCTGCGTCGCGTATGCCGGACCCGCCGCATTCAGATTGTTGTCCGTCAGCGTCAGCGTGCCGTATTCCGTTCCGGTCGCCGCAGGCTGAAAGCTGATCGGCAAAACGCACGCCGCTCCGGCCGCCAGCGTCTCCGGCTGCGCGGCGCCGGCCGTCAGCAACGGGCATTCCGGGGCCGCGCCGCTGTTCAGCGTAAAGTTCGACGAGATCACCGGATTCGCACCGCTGCCAGGCACAGGAAACGTCAGCGCAGCATTGCCCACGTTCTCAACTTCAACCGTCTGCGGGCTATCGCTGCTCACCGTCCCTGCCGCCGTCGCCGCAAAGTTGATCGCCGGCGGCTGCCCTCGCTCCACCTCCACCACGCGATTATTCAGCGAGTCCGCGATGAACAAATCGCCCGCCGCGTCCAAACCAATTCCAATCGGATCTTCCAGCCCCTCGCCGTTCACTGTTGGCGTAATCGCCGTCGCCGCGCCTTCGTCTGCCGGCACTTCTACCACCCGGTTGTAGGCGTCGGCAATGAACAAATCGCCCGCCGCGTCCACGGCAACGCCGTAGGGAAAGTGCAGGCTCTGCCCGTTCACGCTTGGGTCGATCGCTGTCGCTGCTCCGCCGTTCGCCGCCACTTCCACCACGCGATTGGCAAACAAATCCGCGATGAACAAGTCCCCCGCGCTGTCCAACGCCAGCGTCACCGGATATGACAGCTTCTCGCCGCTCACCAGCGGATCGATTGCCACCGCCGCTCCGCCTCCGGAAGGTACCTCCACCACGCGCCCGTTGTCCACGTCCGCAATGTACAGGTCGCCCGCTCCATCGATCACCATTCCGCACGGATAATGCAGCCCGATCCCGTTCACCATCGGATTGATCACCGTCGCAGCGCCGCCATTCCCAGGCACTTCCACCACAATGTTGCGGTCGAGGTCGGAAATATAGAGATTCCCTGCGCCATCCACGGCCACGCCGCCCGGATGCACCAATCCCTCGCCGCCCACGATCGGATCAATCGCAATCGGAGCGCCACCGCCCACCGGGAGTTCCACCACGCGGGAGTTATTTTGGTCGGTGATGTACAGATTTCCCTTGCCGTCCACCGTGGCGTCGAAGGGATCGTTGAACGCGATGCCGTTCGCCCTCGGCGCAAACGCAATCGCTGCGTCGCCGCCGAACGCAACCTGCGGACCCACGCCGTTCCCTTCGAGCGGCGCGCCCGCAATCACATTCCCCGATCCATCCAACAGCAGAGCCGCTCCGTACCGTTCTCCCGCATACACCGGCTTGAACTCGACCTGCACCGTGCAGCTTTGCCCGGCCCCATAATTCGTTCCCGCCGCGCAGCTTCCCCCGCCTCCGTTGGTAAAGTCCAGTCCCGCCGCGCCCTGCGTCACCACCGCAACGCTGCTCACCGTCGCCTGCGCCGGAATCGTCACCGTCACATTCGCCGTCGTGCTCGTGCCCACATTGACCGCGCCGAAGTTCGTCTGCGCTCCGGCCATCGCCGCGGCAAGCGTCAGCCACGCCGCGCCCGCCGCCATCGGCCATCGCCAGAAACTGTCCGTGCAGAAAATCGTTTGATTCATCGTGAGCCAATCACGCCGGAATGAAGGGGAAAAGGCGCATCGGTAATTATGCGTGCGGCTGGATTCAACGTGCAAGCGCCCCAGTCGCGCCTGCCGCCGCGCCCTCGCGCCGCTTCTCCGCGACCGCTCACAGCGCGGCCAGAAAGTTCTGCAAGTCCACCAGTTGCTGCGGATTCAAGTTCATTTGGAAGCGCGTGCTGTAAAACTGCACCACCTGCCCCAGGTTCGCTGCCGACCCGTTGTGAAAGTAGGGCGCCCGCGCCGCCAGCCCGCGCAGTCCCGGCGCCTTGATGCCATTCACGTCCGCGCATTGCCCAGTCGTGAGCGCCACGCCCGGATCGGTCGTCACGTACACCACCGCATTTCCGTTCGCGTTCGTGCACCCGCTGATCTGGTACACCGGCAAATTCGGCGCGGTCAGCGCCTGCAACCCGCCGACGATGTTCGCATCCGTCTCGCTCGCGATCACATGGCTTGTGCCGATGTCCATCGTCAGCGGCAGCGAATGCGTTCCGATGTTCGGCGCGTCATGGCATGTTCCGCACGTTCCCACAATCACCGCCGGGCTTCCCAGCGCGGGGTTGTCATTCAGTCCGTGCACGTCCGTAATCTGCATCGGCGCGCTGTTGAACAGGTCTTCGCCGCGCGCGATGCTTGCCTGCACCGGATTTGCGCTTCCCTCCCACGCCTGGAATAGCGTAAACACAACTTTGTTGAACTTTGCGCCCGTCGGGTCCTGCCCGAATGCGTCATTGATCCCCGGATAATAATTCTGCGCCGCCAGCGCCGCCGCTCCGCCTGCTGCCCCGCTGCCAGTCAGCGGCCCGGCCTGCGTATCTGTCGCCTCCGCCGTGAACAGCCCCTTCTCAAACGCCACCAGCTCGCTCAACTGCGCTGCCGTCGGAGCCGCGCTCCCCTGCTCGTGGGTCGCGATCGCATTCGCCGCCTGTGCGCTCAGGTCCGTTTCCAGATTCGCGCTCAAGGTCGCCGCCGCGTTCAGCGGAGCGCCGGTGAACCGCGCATCCCACATCACCTGGCTCAGCATTGTCAGGCTCGCGGCCGGCAGCGGCCGCCGGTACACCGAATACGTCGTCTGCCCCGTCGACGCATTGGTCACCGCCGCGCACCCATACGGATCCTGCGCCACCGCCATCGCGAACTGTGCGCCTGCGGGCAGCGCCTCGGCGATGCGGATCAATCCGTTGTTCACCACCAGGCTGTGTCCTGTGCTGTCGGCCGTAGCTACCGTCGGGCAGTTCGCGCCATCCACCGCCGCAAACAGCGGATCGCTCCCGTTGCTGCTCGCAAACAGCGCCTGCGCACTCGCCGCGCTCAATCCCATCCCCTGGCTCAGTTGGTGGCAGCTCGCGCAGCTCCGCGTATTCGTCCCCAGCCCCTGAAAAAAGATTCCGCTCGGATCGATGCTCCCCGTCGCGCTGAACGTTGATTCCGTCCCGCTCGGCGTCGGATACGGCTGCAGGCTGGGAATCAGATTGCTGGTCATCGTGGTGGTCGTCGTCGCGCCGCCCCCGCCGCATCCCTCCAGCACGAACCCCGCCGCCGCAACGAGCAAGATTCCCGCCGCGACCAGCAAAAGCGTCCGTTGCCTCGCGATCGTCAATCGACCTCCGCCTTGATTTGTGAGGGGTGGGGAACCCAGGGGAATCGTGCTGCTACTCTCCGAAAATGCTCTACCGGGAATATCTATTAAGGATAGACGCGTTCCAATCGGCTTGGGAAGACATGATTCGCCGTTCGGCTCTTCATTGACTTTGGGCAGCCCGCTTCGAACGGCTCGCCGCCTATTTCCGCACCTTCGCCCGCACCCACAGCACGCCGAAGAACGGCAGCGCCACCACCAGCACCAGCACGCCCGCGGGAAACCCGACGTAGCGATACGTGTCCACGTAGCTCACCGCATGGCCGCCCAGCACATTCCACCCCAGCAGCGCGAAAATGGCCACGCACGTCGTCGCGAAAAACGTCAGAAACGCCGAAGCCACTGCCAGCAGCAGGCTCTGGAACAGGCTGAACCCCTCCAGCGGAAAACCGAACACCGTTTTCCCGCGTCCACTCTGCGCCGTTTGCTCCATCACCTCTTGACCTCTCTCGTCTAGAATACAAATTCATGGCGGGTACTGCACAAATCGAGCTGTGGCAGGCTGACAAAGTCGCCACCCAGGTCGCCATGCTCGACGCCCCCAACGGCATCCACTACGCCAGTTGGGGCGAAACCCGCGTCCCCGACTCCGACCTTGAGCGTCTCGTCGCCGCCGTCCCCGCCCCGCTCGCTCCCGCGCTCCGTCAGCGCGCCTACTACTTCGTTCCCCTTGCCATCGCCGACACCGGCGAGAACCTCGTCGCCCCCGCCTACACCGTCGAGCTAGGCGACCGCGCCGTCTGTCATCGCAACGCCACCTTCGGCTCGACCGAGGCCGTTTTTCTTTCCACCCGCCTCGTCGAAGACCGCTTCGGCCTCGCCTTCGAGTTCTTCATCAACGTTGCCCACAACTTCGTTGAAGCGGCCGGCGTTCCAGACAGCTTCTCCACCCTCGTCTGGTCGCAGGCCGAGGCCCAGGTCCGCGGCGAAACCAGCCAGGACGCCTGGGAGACCCGCCGCCGCGCCCTCGAGCCCCACCCCGGCGTCAAGACTCCCGGCGCCAACAGTATCGACGAGCGTGCCCGCAACGCCTTCTTCGAGTCGTCGTTCTCCGACGCGCTCGCCATCTACATGCTCTCCCTCGCCGTCGACTTCGACTACCACGACCTTCGCGAGCGCGAGTACCCGCTCCTCGCCGCTCCCGCCCTCGCCGAACGCCTCCGTCACGTCGCCGCCCTTTTCCCCGCCAACTCCGGTTATGAATTCCAGATCCACTACCGCCGCAAAGGCTAGATGTCCGCGATCCGTGACCCGCCAACCAAAATCGTGACCCGCCATCCATGAACCATCAACCGTCCATCCACAAAGGTCGATCCGCATGAACGTCCTTCTCTTCGGCGCCACCGGCATGATTGGTCAGGGAGTTCTCCGCGAATGTCTGCTCGATTCCGGCGTCGCGTCTGTCGTCTCCATCGGCCGCTCGGCAACAGGCGTCTCTCATCCCAAGCTGCGCGAAATCGTCCACGCCGATCTCACCAACTACGCGCCCATCGAATCGCAGCTTTCCGGTTTCGACGCCTGCTTCTTCTGTCTCGGCATCTCCTCCGCCGGCCTGAATGAGGAGCAGTACTCGCGCATCACATACGACATCACTCTCCGCGCCGCTGAAACCCTCGCCCGCCTCAATCCCGCCATGACCTTCGTCTACGTCTCAGGGCAGGGCACCGACAGCTCCGAGCGCGGCCGCATCATGTGGGCGCGCGTAAAGGGCCGCACGGAGAACGCGCTTCTGCGCCTGCCCTTCAAAGCCGCCTTCATGTTTCGCCCCGGAGTCATCGTGCCCCGCTTCGGCGCCAAGTCGCGCACCGCGCTCTATCGTATCCCCTACGCGCTTGCCCGCCCGCTTCTTCCGCTCTTGCGCCGCGCCTTTCCCAATCACGTGCTCGCCACGGATGAAATCGGCCAGGCCATGCTCCTCGTCGCCCGCCACGGTGCGCCCAAACCGATTCTCGAAACCGCCGACATTCGCTCCCTGCTCAACAGTTGTCGATAAAGCCAGGGAAGCCCTGACCTTCCATCACGGAGCTTGCCCTCGCTCCCTTGTTCCCTGTCTTTCAATGCCCAGGAACCGGACCAATCGGCGGCGCGGCAATCGGGTGTGACGGCTCCCGGATCTTGCCGCTGGCTGCCCATCCCATCGCCACAAACCAGCCGAAGATCGTCCATCCCAGCAGAATATTCACCACCGTGATCCAGGCAGTCGATTTGCAGTCCCGGTACATGGCCAGCCCCGCCGGCAGCAAATACACCAGCACCAGCGCCACAAATAGCACCAGGTTCAGCGGTGCCAGCAGATCGGCGTTGTGCCGCTCCAGTCCCAGCGCCACAATCACGATGACGCCCGCGGCCAATCCCGCGATGACCAGCAGCCGAAGCAGATTGTTCATTTGCCACCCCCCACCGGTTTTTCCTTCGAAATGTGGCATGAATGTTAGCTCCGTCTCCGGCAACCTACAATCGAATCTTCCCGCCATCCCGTGCCGTTTCCGGTGCACCCAACGCGCCCTGCAACTGGCATCACAACGCCCAACGTCTGTGGAGCACTCGAACCAGTGCACTTCCACACGCAGTCAGCCCGAGGCATCACAATCGATCCCCGCTGAAAGACTGTTCATCGTGTCAAATCAACCTTGAAATCAGGAAGAATATTTCACGCCACGCAAATCACTTCCGGCAATCCAAATCAACCCGCCTCGGGCTTAGCAAGAAAAGCTAGAGGCTATAAGCTAGGAGCTAGAGGCTGCGTGTGGTTGCCCCATCCAAGCTCCGCTTGGGCGGGACACACGCTGATTTCTCTGACACCTGACCCCTGACACCTGAAACCTGCTCTTCACAAGCTGTATCTCCCCGCTCCCATCGTCACAATCACCAGATTCATCGCAATCAGCAGCACCTCGTAGTGCCAACCCATTGATTTCTCGCCCCAGAACCCGGTCTTCCACTTCACTGCCTTCATATAAATCGCGCCCAGCATCACGGCAATCAACCCCAGCGCCGCCCACTGCGCCATGAAACCTGCCACCAGCGCAATCGCTCCGGCCAGCTCCGCCGCGCCCAGGAAAATGGTGAACGGCACGCTCATCTCGATGCTCGCCGCCCGCTCCTTCGGGTGCCGCAGGTGGCTGTACCCGCTCGTCCCGAACACCAGCGCCACCACCAGCCGCAGAAAAAGCAGACTCCAGTCCGCATACGCCATTGCTCCCAAAATCGTGAACATGACCGGTCTCCTTCGCTCTCAGCCTACCAGCGCAATCAATCTGGCTCACTCTTTGGATGCTCCCTCCGGGCGACGCGGCAACGCGGCCCCAGAGCAGATCAGCGTGCACCACCGTCGCCCGTGTTATAACCTGCAGATGGCAGCCAGGAGCGGTCTTTCTGATCCCTGACACCTGAACTCTGATCCCTGCCTTTTTCTCCTTGCGCATCGCGCGCCGAACCCCGCCCGCCTCTCGCGCCGTAGGCGCAGCGGATTTTAGCCCAGCGCTTCAGCGTTGGGAACGCGAACACCACCCATTTTTTGAGAAATAAAGTCCGCGGCGAAGCCGCGATCAAACCCCACCTCAGTCTGACCGACTAACCAGGCAATTTGTCCGCAAGCATGCTAAGGGATCACTTCCCACAAGCCGACTTCCCGTTACTTATACAGACGCCCGAAGTGCGTGGATATCGCGCATCGGCGGTTGGCCGAAGAACCGTTTGTACTCCCGATTGAACTGACTCGGACTCTCATATCCGACCTCAAAGGCCGCACTCGCGGCATCCAGTTCGCCCGTGAGCATCTTTTGACGCGCTGCGCGAAGCCGAAGCTGTTTTTGAAACTGCAGCGGGCTCATGGCTGTGAGGCTGCGGAAGTGATGGTGGAGGGTTGATCTACTCATTCCGGTCATCGATGCAAGGTCATCCACGTTCAATGTCTCCTCGTAGTGCTCACGCAGCCAATTGACCGCCTTTGCCGTTCGATAGTTCTGGTCAGCCAATGTAGCGATGGAACGCAGGCGATCTCCCTGCGGCCCCTGAAGAAGCCGGTAGATGATCTCTCGCTGGAGCAGCTTGCCAAAGAACGGAACATCCTGAGGAGTATCGAGAAGCTGCACCATGCGGCAGCACGGCGCAAGGAGCTCTACTGTCGCCTTACCAAGCACCATGCCGCGTGTCCCAGCCGGCGGTGCGGGAATCGATACCTCGTCGGAATGAAGGACGTCGCGGACCATGCCCATATCGAGCTTGAGGAAGAACGCGAGGTAAGGCCTCTCCACACTGGCTGAGCAGACACGGCTGACGATCGGAAGTTCGATCGATGTCAGCAGAAACGTGGTTTCCCCAAAAACATAACTCTCCCTGCCCAGCTCAACGCGCTTCTGCCCTTGCGGAATGACAAGCAGACTCGGCTCATAGCTACAAGGATTCGGCGCCGTCGGAACAGTGTTTCGGTAGAGCGTAAGCCCGGGAACTGCCGTTGCCACTTGCGAGGCCTTGCCCATCGCTTTGCCAATCCGCATAGCCAGGTCGGCGAGCATCGATAGGAGCTGCGGATCGTTCTTTGTGCCTGTCCTCTTTGATTGCATCGTTTTTCCTCAACAACTCTACGATATGCCATACGTACGGTGCACTGCACTCATTTCTCATCTTGCCCGGATAAATAGGCAATCATTTCAGCGGATCAGGCTACCGTCATGCCTCATCTTCGGCGTAGTGTCGGAACTGGAAGCGAAGGACGCGTCGCGAATCAGGGAGAAGACATGGAAACGAGAAAGCTGGGAGCACTGGAAGTATCGGAACTTGGATTTGGGTGCATGAACCTGGCCACCAATTATGGCCCGGCAGCACTTATCGACGAGGCCATCAAGGTCATCCGCGAGGCGCACAGGAACGGCGTAACGTTCTTCGACACAGCCGAAGTCTACGGGCCGTACACGAGCGAGACTATCGTTGGCGGTGCGCTTGAACCGTTCCGCAACGAAGTGAAGATTGCGACGAAGTTCGGGTTCAATCTCACGGAGAAGAGCGGCCTGGACAGCCGGCCCGCACACATCAAGTGGATGGTGGATGGATGCCTCAAGCGTCTTCGGACAGACCATATCGATCTTTTCTATCAACATCGGGTCGATCCGAACGTCCCGATCGAAGATGTTGCAGGCGCGGTGAAAGAGCTCATCGGGGCAGGCAAGGTACTGCATTTCGGCCTCTCGGAAGCGAATCCCAGCACGATCCGGAAAGCCCACGCGGTTCAGCCCGTCGCTGCGCTTCAGACGGAGTATTCCTTGATGAATCGCGACCCTGAAAGCAATGGATTGCTTGCGACATGCGAGGAGTTGGGGATTGGCTTTGTCCCGTGGGGGCCGATGGGCATGGGCTATCTTACGCAGAACCCGGACGCACAAATCGCGTTCAATCCGAAGTCAGATCTTCGGTCGACCTTTGACCGTTTCCAACCGGAAGCCATTGCGGCGAATAAGCCTTTCGTGGATCGCATCACCGAGCTTGCCAGAACGAAGGGCGCGACGACCGCGCAACTCTCGCTCGCTTGGCTGTTAGCCCAGAAGCCCTTCATCGTTCCGATCCCAGGCACAGGAAAGGTCAAGCATCTTCAGGAAAATATCGAATCCACCAAGCTAGTCCTGACTGCGGACGACCTGAAGAAAATCGACGAAGCACTAGCTGGGTTCAAAGTGCATGGCGGTCGTATGAACGAGCAACAGATGCGCGTAGTGGAGCAGTAAGGAAAACGATCAAAATAGGTACTGAGAAACGCCCATGTCACCAGAAGAACCCTCGCCTGCCCCAACCCCCGCACCGGCAACAACTGCTAACGGCTAGCAGCCGTATTTTCGGCTGTCAAGTGCCCTCGCCGCTCACCGCCCGCCATCGCCTTGATTCCACTCCAATTATTTTCTGCGCCAACTTTGCCGATCATTTCGCCCCTTCGGCGCATACTACATACAAATCGAGAGGCCCGGCGCGGGCAGGGAATCGGCAGCCCTCCCCGGACAGGACCAGCGCAAGCCAAAATACTGTCGAATGCGGTTAACAGGGCTCGAAAACCGGCCCCCTAACCCTTTATTCATGAGGACTTTGCACTCTAAGTCCTTTTTAGTCTGGGACCTGGAGCAAGAGATCAACCTTAAGCCATGAAAATAGAGGATTTTAGCCTAAAAGACCTAGAGGGGATGGGGTATGGGGGGATGTACCAAATCGTTAACACGCCGACCGCCTTCTCGCTCCCTGGGCTCCCTCGCTCCCCCCGTCACCGTATTTCTGTTCCCTCGTTCCCTCCGTTCCCTTGTTCCCTTGTTCCCCGTCTTTCTGTTCCCTGTTCCCTACGTCCCTGTTTTTACCCCACCCCCCCATGCCGTTTTGTGAAACTGTGAAACTGTGAAACTGTGAAGTCTTTGGAATGAGAACCTTACAGCCACTCAGTCCACAGTTTCACAGAAACTGTGAAACTGTGGAATGGAGAAGAAAAGACGGGGAATGGATGCTCAAATCACTCAAAAGGAAGCGGATAGCGGAAAACTGATCGCTGAGAACCGATTGCCAAAAATCGCTGAAAACTGATTGCTCAGAGCTGAAAGTTGAGAGCTGACCGCTGACCACTGAACACTGATCACTGATCACTGGCGCTACGCGCCCGCGTAGGCAATGCGCCCTTCGCTCAACGTCCAGCGCACTTTGCCCTGCATCGGCCAGCCATCGAAAGGAGTGTTCTTGGCCTTCGATTGCGATTCCGTCGCGCGATACGTCCACTCGATTTTGGGATCGAAGACGACAACGTCGGCAAAACTTCCGACGGTCAGTGTTCCGCGGCCTTTCAACCCGAGCAGCGCTGCAGGCTGCGCGCTCAGCAGGCTCAGCACGCGCCCGAGCGGCATTCGCCACTCGCGATGCAGCCAGCGCAGGCTCAGGCCCAAGGCGGTTTCGAGGCCTATGATCCCGTTCGGCGCCAGCTCGAACTCAACTTCCTTCTCGTGCATCGCGTGCGGCGCGTGATCGGTAGCAATCGCGTCCACAACGCCGTCAAGAATGCCTTCGATCATAGCCTGGCGATCGGCCGCCGAGCGCAGCGGCGGATTCATCTTGGCATGTGTGTTGTAGAGTCCTACGTGTTCGTCCGTCAGCAGAAAGTGATGCGGCGTAACCTCGCAGGTGACGCGCAGCCCGTTGCGCCGAGCCTGGCGAACGGCAGCCAGAGCTCCAGCGGTCGATATGTGCGCAACGTGCAGGTGCGGATGCGCCTCGCGCAGCTCCGCAACCAGCCGAATGTCGCGCTCCACGATGCTCGTCTCCGCTTCGGCCGGCATTCCGCGCAGTCCCAGCTTGAACGACACAGGACCGAGGTTCATGCTCGCGCCTTGCGTCATGCGCGTGTCCTCCGCGTGCTGGATCACGGTCAGTCCCACGCGCGCCGCAGCCGCAAGGGTCTCGCGCATCATGCCGTCCTTCAGGATCGGTCTTCCATCGTCAGTCACGGCCACGGCTCCAGCTGACTTCAGCGCCGCGTAATCGCATATCGCTTCACCTTTAGACCCGCGCGTTGCCGCCGCGATGGGGAATACGCGTACTTGCGCTCCGCGCTCCGGCGCCTGCATCCACCGCGTGACCTCCGGCGAGTCGTTCACCGGCGTTGTGTTGGGCATCGCCGCCACGCTCGAGAATCCGCCCGCTGCGGCCGCTGCTGTTCCCGTTGCGATGGTCTCCTTGTACGCCTGTCCCGGCTCGCGCAGGTGCACATGGATGTCGATCAGTCCCGGCGCCACAACCATTCCCGTCGCGTCCAGCACCTCCGCGCCGTTCTTGCCCTTCAGTTTCCCCGTGCCGGCGACCTCCGTCACGCGCCCATCGATCAGTAGCACGTCCTTCAGCCCGTCCACTCCCGCTGCTGGATCAACCAGCCGCCCGCCGCAAATCGCCACGGCCGTCATTCGCGGCCTCCGTTCTTCCGCCCCACGGACGACGACCTGTCCGCGGGGGCCGCATTCTCCGCTGTCAGCGCCCGCTCCATCACCGCCATGCGAATCGCGAGTCCGTTCGTCACCTGCTCCAGGATCGCCGACTGCACGCCATCGGCCACACCGGCCGTAATCTCCATGCCGCGGATGATCGGCCCCGGATGCAGCACCACCGCTTCCGGCGCGAGCGCGGCCAGCCGCTGCCCGGTGAGTTGGTAGCTGGCCTTGTACTCCTCCAGGTCCAGTTGCAGACCCGCCAGCCGCTCCGCCTGGATGCGCAGCATCATCACCGCCTGCGACTGCTTGAGCGCCGCCTCAAAGTCCCGCTCGATCTCGATGCCCGGCCCTGACCGCGCCGCCTGCTCCGGAAGCAGCTCCTTCGGCCCGCAAAGCAACACCCTCGCGCCAACGCGCGGCAGCAATAGCATGTTCGACCGCGCCACCCGGCTGTGGAGAATGTCGCCGACGATCATCACCGTCACCCCCGCCAGCGTCTCCGGTCCAACCCCGGCCACCCCCGGCCGAAGATGCGCCAGAATGGTGCGCAGGTCGAGTAACGCCTGCGTAGGATGCTCGTGCATGCCGTCGCCCGCATTCACGACCGGAAGACGCGTTGCCTCCTCCAGCAGCCATGCCGCGCCGGAAGAATTGTGGCGGAGGATGATAGCCTCCGCGCCCAGCGCCCGCAGCGTCAGGCCCGTATCCTTTAGAGATTCGCCCTTCTCGATGCTTGAGCTCAGGTTTGAGACCAGCGTGGTGTCTGCGCCCAATGCCTTCGCGGCCAGCTCGAAGCTGGTTCGCGTGCGCGTCGACGACTCGTAGAAGAGCAGCGCAATTCTGCGCTTGGCCAGAATGTGATCCCGCACGATGGGGTCCTCGTGCTCCAGCTCGGTGGCGCGCACAAGCAGGCGGCTCACACCGTCCACGGTTAGATCGAGAACCGAGAGCAGCGACCCCGGGTTGTAGGGAAACGAAGATGCGGGCGCTGGCGGAGTTGTGAGTGCGCGGCGGATCGCGGGTGCGGCTGGATTCATCGTTGGCCTATGTCGGAGCGCCGGGCCCCGATCGGATTGAAGAGGCGCCTTACCATTGCAATCCTCCAGCCGCCTGCCGCTCACTCTGCATCGTTCTTCGAAGGCCGGAGGGTCGCGGCTGGTAAGACGTACTTTAGCTCGTCTTCTCCACCAGCAGCACCTGTTCGGTGGAGTCGATTTCCTGGAACTTTACTTCGATAATCTCGCGGCTGCTGGTGGGAACATGTTTGCCCACGTAGGTGGCTTCGATGGGCAACTCGCGGTGACCGCGGTCGATGAGCACGGCCAGTTGAACGCGACGCGGCCGGCCGTGGTCAAAGAGCGCGTCGAGTGCGGCGCGGATGGTGCGGCCGGTGTAAAGCACATCGTCGCAGATCACAATGTCGCGGCCCTCCACGTCGAAGCCGACGGCTCCCGGCGTGACTACCGGCCGAACGTCCGCCGTGGACAGATCGTCGCGATAAAACTGAATGTCGAGCACACCCGTATCGACGGGCCGCTTTTCGATGGTCGAAATCAGCTTGCCCAGCCGTTCGGCCAGGGGAACGCCACGGCGCTTGATACCCACCAGGGCCAGATCTTCGCTGCCGTTGCTCTTTTCGACGATTTCGTGAGCCAGCCGTACCAGGGTGCGCTCAATCTCCGAAGCGGACATGAGCCGCCCCTTCACACGCATTCCGGTCTTGCTTTCCAAGTCGCTCATTTGGGTTTGCTCTTCAGCACTCTCAGGATAGCTGCACGTCTCCGGCTCCGCTCAAGGCCGCTGCTCCTCAATGGCTGCATCGGCTCAGGAAGATCGGCTGCGCAGGTCGTCAATCGTGGAAATGCTTCTGCCGGATGATACGAGGGCGCGGCGCTCCAGAGCAAGTTGTGGAAAGATCGCCCGCTGGTAAACCAGCTCACATTCCGCTGAGAGAGCATCAAGTTATGGAGGGTCTGCGGGGCCTAAACGGTCCCATAATATAAAGGCGTGCCCGGATGGCGAAATTGGCAGACGCAGCGGACTTAAAATCGGAATACAACAATCCAATAATCGCAATAAACACAATGAAAACAAGTAGTTATTGACATTTTTCCGCTTCGAGAATATCTTACACATAGCTTACACATTTCGGCCTTTTTGGCCGGGATGGGAGGACATCCGTCCGTGGCGGAACAATACACAATTCTCGGCGGCAAGGTTCACGTTTATCGACGGCCCAACAGCAGTTGTTGGCAGTGCTCCACATATCTCGCCGGTCGCAATCGCCGCCGGAGCACGAAAGAAGACTCTCTCTCCAAAGCAAAAGAAGTCGCAGAGGATTGGTATCTTCAACTCCGTGGCAAGCTTCGCTCCGGAGAAATCAAAAACGAGAGAACCTTCCGCGAAGCGTCCGACCAATATCTCCGCGAATACGACATCATCACGCAGGGTCAGCGCAGCAAGCATTACGTCAGGGGCCTGCACGAGCGGTCGGCTAACCACCTGGTCCCGTTCTTCGGCCATCTCGGTCTCTCCGAAATCACCTCCGGCAAGATTCAGGAGTATCGGATTCACCGGCATGAAGAATCCGTCGCCAAGCATGGCAAGCCACCGGCCTATAACACCATGCATCAGGAAATCGTGGCGCTCCGCCAGACATTGAAAACCGCCCTCCGCCAGGGATGGCTCGACCGTCTTCCCGACCTCTCCGAACCCTACAGATCCTCCCCAAAAATCTCGCACCGCGCGTGGTTCTCCCCGGAGGAATACAAGCAGCTTTACGAGGCGACTAGAGCGCGCGCGCACGAGCCGAAACAGGCGCGCTTCAAATGGGAATGCGAACAGCTTCACGATTATGTACTGTTCTCTGCCAATACTGGCCTGCGGCCCGATGAGGCGCGCCGCCTCCAGTTTCGGGATGTGACAATCGTCGAGGACGAAGCCACCGGGCAAACAATCCTTGAAATCGAAGTACGGGGAAAGCGAGGCGTCGGCTACTGCAAGAGCATGAATGGAGCCGTGCGTCCGTTTGAGCGGCTGAAAGCCAGGCTCCGCCCTTCCCGCGCTTACGAAGCGAACGACAACAACGGACCCAACGCCGCAGCAACCAAACCAGAGGAATTGTGCCTGCCGAAACCGACGGACATCATTTTTCCAAAATGGCAGCGCGAGCTTTTCAAGACAATTCTGGAGGAGGAAAATCTCCGCGTTGACCGCGATGGAAGGCCGCGCACGGCTTACAGCTTGCGGCACACCTACATTTGTTTGCGCCTGATGGAAGGTGCTGACATCTACCAGATCGCCAAGAATTGCCGCACCAGCGTCGAGATGATCGAGAAATACTATGCGGCGCACATCAAGACGAACCTTGACGCCGCCGCGATCAACATCATGCGCGCGAGACCAAAGAAGAAGCAGCTTCCGGCGAAGAACCGCAAGCGCGTCGCAGCCGAGAATCAGGACACCGACGCGTAAATTCGTCGCGACTGCTTTATCATAGAAACTTGTCAGCCAATTCCACGCGAGCGTGGCGGAATGGCATACGCAGCGGACTTAAGGCAACTTGAGTGCTCGCCGGGAAACCGGCGATGCAGAACTGCCCAAATTCGGGGAACCCTGCAATGGCGATCCCGAGCCAAGCCCGGCGGAAAACTCCGCCGGGAAGGTGTAGAGACTAGACGGGCAGCACCTAAACCTCAGAGCACCGGGAAAAGGTGAAGGGATAGTCCAGACCGCAAACCCGCCTCTGCGCCGATGGCGCTACGGCGAGGCGGCGAAAGCCGTAGACGGTATGAAAATCCGCAGGCCGCAAGGCCGTGTGGGTTCAAGTCCCACCGCTCGCACCACCCCTTCCCGGTCAATCCTGCTGGGATTCTTCTATTGCTTTAAGCCACAGTGCATAGCAGCTAGATAGCTGCTAGCCGCTGGCTAAGCTTTTAATTGATGCTACACCTTTGTTTAATACTTCTGCACATGACATCAAGGTGCATATACTTGCTTCGTTCAGTATAAGTTCCGACGAATTCGAACGTTTAGGTCTTTAGTTACTTTCCGTATAACGCATTCTCGAGTCCTGGACAAACGCTTCCGTCACTTGAGCAGAATTGCATTTTCATAATAGAGACAAGTTGAGAGCATGGAATTCCGTTATTTCCCATTCCTCTCTCCTCACAAGTTTTAACGTACTCAGCATCGCTGTGTCGAGTTTTAGGTTTGTCCGCCATGTCAGAATCCATCTGAGGGCAGTCCTTTGAGTCAGACCCACAAAATTTAATCATTGCTGCAGAAATTCGTGTATCGCAAGCACCTGGGTTTGTCGCATCCCATCCGAGTTCTTTGCATCGTGCAACGTAGTCAGCTTGTGTGTGATTTTGTGCTGGATTCCAGTCAGCTAAAGCTTGACTAGCGCTCAGGGCAATTAATACTCCGACGATGATGTAACTTTTTCTCATCATAGCCTCCTATTGTTGATACATTGATTGGTCGACAACGTAACACTCTACATCTGCTCCGCACTGAGATTCACGAAGAGACTGAACAACATCCTCAGAAGTTACCTTACCAACGTTTCAAGTTTGAATCTTGCATTTCCTGACGATATCTGTTTCAGCATAACCAGGGTTCTCGTGGCGTAGGTAGCTGTTCCAACTTGCTGCCCACCGGCAGCCTTGTGCGGGAAGGAGTTGTTACTGGAATTAGATTGTCATTACAAAACTAGCCGCTAGCTCGCAGCTAGATAGCTGCTACCTTGCGCCTACCTATAAACTATCTAGCCGCATTTCGCGGAATCACTCTACCCTGAACTTATCTCGTACCCATCACTGACCCGGCGACACCAATGCCAGCCACCATCATCGCTTTCGTCTCCCAAAAGGGCGGGGTAGGGAAATCCACCATGTCGCGGGCACTCGCCCGCGAGGCTGCCAACAACGGCCTCAAGGCTAAGATCGCGGACCTCGACACTCAACAGGGCACGTCCATCGACTGGCACCGTACGCGCCTTAATCAGGGAATCGAACCTCCCGTCGCCGCCGAAGCTTTCGCCACAGCCGCCCATGCTCTTAAGCTCGCTAGCCAATTTGACCTGCTGATTATTGACGCGCCAGCTAGGACGAGCCAGGGAACTCTCGACATCGCTAAAGTGGCAGACCTCATAGTTCAGCCCACTGGCGCTTCTGTGGACGACCTACGCCCGGCCATTCGCGAATTCCACGCTCTGGTCAAAGCCGGGATTCCAAAATCCAAACTCACATTTGCGCTTAACCGCATCGGTACGCCAGCCGAGGAGGCGGAAGCGCGGAATTACATCGCTGAGGCCGGATATACCGCCTTAGACGGCTGTCTCCTGGAACGGCCCGCGTACCGCAAGGCTCAAAACACCGGATACGCAGTTACCGAAACCGGCTACGCCGGTCTCAATGCCAAAGCCGACGCCCTCATCCAAGCCATGATCGACGAGGTTGGCAATAATGGCTGATTTCAAGAGCATCAGGCGGCAACGGACACTTGGCGCACCGCCGCCGCTAGAGGAAGCCAGCATGAATTTAGCTGCGCCGGAAGTGGCCCCGATCAGTCCCCCGCTACCAATGCCGATCAGAAGAGGGGAGGGGATTACGACAAATGTACACCGCACCCCCGACGGACGTAGCCTGCGCCGTAGCGGCCGAACGCTGCAATTCGCTACGCGCGTTAGCCCGGAGTTCGACGCAAAGCTCCGACGCATAGCCGAGCGAGATGACCTTCTGCTCGTCGAAATCATGGAGAAGGCGCTCGATCTCTACGAGGCCAGCCGAATTCGCAACTAGCGGCTATCTAGCTGCTAGATACCGCAGCACCCCCTTTCCCGTTTCCCCCAGGGGAAAGCCGGGGTGGGGGAGGGGAACCCCCAAGCCACCAAAGAACAGGCGGCTCCCCCCGATAAGAGGGGTTTCAAAACGCTTCGCTGAAACCCCCCTTTAAATCCCCCAACAAACGGCAACTGCCCCAATCCGGCCTTCGACCGGCACCACCCAGGCCAGCAGCGCCATGGACGGGGAACATTACAAGGGACTTGACTTCTGTCACCTGAGTAGTTACACTACACGAACATGATAATACGGTTTCGCCATAAGGGGCTGGAACGGCTTTTTGCCTCTGGGGAAACGCGAGGGGTGAGCGCTCAACATGTGCCGCGCTTGCGTCGCCTTTTGGCATCGCTTTCGACCGCCACGAGCCCTCTGAATATGAACATTGCCGGTTATCAGCTGCATCCGCTTGTGGGCAAGCGCAAGGGCGAGTGGGCAGTTTCGGTGTCGGGTAATTGGCGGCTGGTGTTCCGCTTCGATGGTGAAAACGCAACCGATGTTGATTTGGTCGATTACCACTAGCGACAGGAGAAAAGACAGATGGATATGTATAACCCCCCGCACCCCGGCGAGATAGTCAGGGAGGACTGCCTAAAGGCGCTCGATCTAACAGTGACCGAGGCGGCGAAAGGCTTGGGCGTCACGCGCAAGACCCTTTCGTCGATTCTCAATGGCCACTCCGGCGTCACGGCGGAAATGGCTCTGCGGCTATCCAAGGCGTTCGGAAGTACGCCGGAGCATTGGTTGCAGATGCAGCTTGCCTATGATTTGTGGCAAGCGAAGCGCCGCACCAAAAAGCTGCACGTTAAGCAGTTCTTCGCCACAGCGCCAGGCTAACGGATGTTCGGGCGCTGTTTCGCGATTCGTGACAGAGTATTTGATGCCCAAGGACGCCTCCAGCTCAAAGCCGCGTCCAGGTAGCTCCTCGATGTAAAGGATGATTTCTAATGCCGCGACGCAGCAGCTCAACTGGTAGCGAACTCTTTATCGTAGATAACAGCAACGAAGACTGGAAAGTCCTGCGATACCTTCACGATTGGTGCCAGCTCTCTAAGTCGATAGACATTGCAACTGGGTACTTCGAGATAGGTTCCCTTTTGGCGCTGAAGGACGAGTGGCAGAAAGTCGATCACATTCGCATTCTCATGGGCGACGAGGTGTCGCTCCGCACCAAGAACGCGTTCAATGCTGGGCTGGAGAAGGCGAAGCAGCGTCTCGATCTCAGCCTAGAGACCGAGAAAGAGAAAAACAGCTTTCTAGCCGGTGTCCCTGGGATTGTTGAAGCGATCCATTCGGGAAAGATTGTTTGCCGGGTTTACCGCAAAGACAAGTTTCACGCCAAAGCGTATATCACTCATGCTCGTCTGGAAGTCGTTGGCTCATCAGCTCTCGTTGGGTCGGCCAATTTCACCTACCCAGGCCTGACCGAAAACATTGAGCTCAACGTACAGGTCACCGGCCAGCCGGTTTCGGTGCTGCAGGAGTGGTACGAAGAGCACTGGAATGACGCAGAGGATGTTTCGGCAGAGATTCTGAAAACCATTGAGCGCCACACACATGAATACCTGCCCTTCGACGTTTACACTAAGGCGCTACACGAGTTTTTTCGCGGCCATGAGATGACCGCCAGCGAGTGGGAAGAAACCCGCTCGAAGATGTTTTCCAAGCTCGATCGCTATCAGAAAGAGGCGTATTGGGCGCTCATGAAGATTGCGCGCCAGCATGGCGGCGCGTTCCTGTGCGATGGTGTCGGCCTCGGCAAAACATTTGTGGGGTTGATGCTCATCGAACGGCTGATCCTACACGAAGGGAAGCGGGTCGTACTGTTTGCGCCGAAAGCTGCAAAAGAGGCGGTCTGGGAGCCGCATCTGCGCGACTGGCTGCCACACATCGGCGGCGTGAGCGGTGGGGCCGATTTCAGCAACCTCGCCGTGTTCAGCCATACGGACCTTAACCGGAAGGGAGATTTTCCCGAACGGTTTCGCCGCATTACAGAGCTTGCGGATGTTGTCTTGATCGACGAAGCGCACCATTTCCGCAATCCTGGAAGGCAAGGGGACGACGGCCCGGATGATGATAAGTCGCGCTACTACAGGCTCTATGACGTGCTCGATGGCTCCGTGCGCCCGAAGGCGCTCTTCATGCTCACGGCCACGCCGATCAACAACCGACTAAGCGATTTTCGGCATATGACTGAGCTGTTTAGCCGAAAAGACGAAGCCTACTTCGCGCGGACGTTAGGTGTTAACAACCTGCGCGCCCATTTCAACAACATGGAAAAGGCGCTACGGAAGCGCCTGGGCGGGGACGGCGTCGATCTTGGAGAGAACATCGCCGAGATCCAAGGAACCCTGACCGGGGACGAGATATTCCGGCACCTCGTAGTACAACGCAGCCGCGCCTATGCGCGCGAGAGTCAGATCCGGGAAAACCGAACTGCCGCAGCGTTCCCCGACCGAAAGCCTCCTATCGTGGCCGAATATTCAATTCGGCAGACATATGGCCGTCTCCTCGATTTGTTGGAAAAGGCGTTCGAGCGCAAAAGCCCTTTGTTCAGCCTCCCAATCTACTACCCCCTCGCGTACTACAAGGGGGATGATAAGAGTATCGATCCTTTCGAAGAAAATCGGCAGAAGCAGGTAGTCGGCCTAATTCGCACGATGTTCCTCAAGCGTTTTGAGAGTTCCGTGGCCGCGTTCGAGCTGTCATGTGATCGGCTCATGCGAAAGTTGCTTGCGTTCTTGGAAGTGCATAGCGATACACCGGGGGAAAAAAGCCGTCTTGAGCGCTGGAAACACCAAAATGCGGAGGTGCTCAACTACGTGGTGCACCGGCAGTTCGAGCTTTGGCGAGATGCCGAAGATGCAGACCAGGATGAGGACATTATTCCGCAAGAGTTTCTACAGTCGGTCGAAAGATTGAGCCGCGACGAATATGAAGTCGTCGAGATGATGCAGGAAACTTTTCTCGACCTTGACCAGATTGTGAACTTCCTCGAAGAGGCCAAGAAATTTGAGCCCCGCCACGATGACAAACTCAAAAAGCTCATCCGGCTGCTTAAGTCAAAAGAACTTGAGGCTCAGAAGGTCCTCATCTTTACAGAATTTGCGGACACCGCCAGATACCTGTTCCAGCAGCTTAAGGAAGCAGGGATCGAAGGGATTGCGCAGGTTGACAGCGCGACCAAGGTAAATCGGGCGGAGATCCTTCAGCGCTTCTCACCGTATTACAACGGAACCAACTCACCCAAGCTCCATGAGGAGGGCAGGGAGGAGATCCGCGTGCTGCTCTCCACCGATGTCTTGTCAGAAGGTCTGAACCTCCAGGACGCAAGCCGGATGATAAACTACGACATCCACTGGAACCCGGTCCGCCTGATGCAGCGAATAGGCCGTGTGGATCGACGGATGAATCCAGCGATAGAGGAAGCCCTGGTCCGCGATCACCCTGACGTCGCGGCGTCCCGAGGTAAAGTATCCTTCTGGAACTTCCTCCCGCCTGATGAGCTGAACGCCCTGCTGACCCTCTACACCAAGGTCACGCAGAAGACGCTGATGATCTCAAAAACTCTCGGCATCGAAGGCAAGAAACTGCTCACCCCCGAGGACGACTACGCCGCGCTCAAGGAATTCAATCATGCCTACGAGGGTACGAAGAGTGTCGTCGAAGAGATGCACCTTGAGTACCAAGCCCTTATACAGGATCACCCGGAACTGGCCGACCGCCTGAAAGGATTGCCCGGTGCGTTCTTCAGCGGCCGCAAGCGGCCCGCCAAGGGAACCCGTGGCGTTTTCTTCTGTTACGCTCTGCCAGCGCTGGACAAGGAATCCAACGAATTCACAGAGGCAGCGGGTACCACGCGCTGGTATCTCTACGATATGGAGAAGAACACGATCCTCGAAGAGCCAGGCGAAATCATCGAGAGCCTCCGCTGCAAGCCGAACACTCTTCGGCGATGCGTTATGGAAGAAAGAACGCTCTCGGATATCCGGGGCAGCGTGCTTAAGCACATCAAAGACACGTACCTAAAGCGTGTGGACGCGCCGGTAGGCGTCAAGCCAGCGCTCAAATGCTGGATGGAAATTAACGAGGGTTAAATCCGATGCCGAGCCAACGCGACGCACTGAGAAACATTCGCACCTTCCCCCAGCTCATCAAGTTTCTGCGTGACGAGATGGACTGGCCGATTGAGTCCGAGAATTTCGAGGAACTCACCTTCGACTACACGCCCGAGGAACTGGGCATCGATACCGCGAGTGCCGCAAAGATTCAGGAAATTAAACGGCTGCGTCCCTTATGTCCGGGCCAGCCCTGGGGTATCTTCTTCGTGAAGTTCGAGCCCAAACGGTTGCCCGTTGTGGCACTGCGGCGGGTGCTGAGCCGGGTAGTCCTCAAAAAACGAGCTTCAGCCAACAGCGACGAGCGCGCAGCCTGGCAGGCAGACGACCTCCTCTTCATCTCCAATTACGGCGAAGGCGACGAGCGGCAGATCAGTTTCGCCCACTTCTCCCAACACGGAGAGAAAGCCGACCTGCCGACGCTCAAGGTACTCGGCTGGGACAACCGCGACACTGCGCTTCACCTGGACGATGTCGCGGACACTCTCCATCAACAGCTCGCCTGGCCCGAGGATGAGCATGACTCCAAAGGTTGGCGCGGAAAATGGCAGTCCGCCTTTACGCTCCGTCACGGCGAAGTCATCACCACCTCGAAGGATCTCGCTGTGCGGCTTGCGGGCCTAGCCCGCGCAATCCACGACCGCATCCGAACGGTCCTGGCAATTGAGACCGACAAGGGTCCGGTCACAAAGCTGATGAAGGCTTTCCAGCAGGCGCTGATCCATGATCTGAGCGCAGACGACTTCGCAGATATGTATGCGCAGACGATCGCCTACGGCCTGCTTTCCGCGCGCGTCGCGAATCCTGCACACGACACCGCCGACGCCGTTGCTACACACATCCCGGTTACGAACCCCTTCCTGAAGGAACTAATGGAGACTTTCCTGCACCTTGGGGGGCGCAAGCGGAAGGAAAGGGGAGGCAATGGCATTGATTTCGACGAGCTGGGCGTCAGCGAGGTTGTGGAGTTGCTCGATGCCGCGAATATGGAGGCTGTGGTCCGTGACTTCGGCGACCGTAACCGCGACGAAGATCCGGTCATCCACTTCTATGAGTTGTTCCTCAAGGAGTACGACGCCAAGAAACGGATGCAGCGCGGCGTCTTCTACACTCCGCAACCGGTCGTCTCTTACATCGTGCGCAGCGTCCATGAACTTTTGCAAACCGAGTTTGGCCTTGAAGACGGCCTCGCCTCTGTCGCCACTTGGGGCGACATAGCTGACAAGCGGGAGGGGCTGAAAATCCCAGACGGGGTGAAACCCACGGATCCGTTCGTTGTTATTCTTGACCCCGCCACTGGTACTGCAACTTTCCTTGTCGAAGCCATAGAAGTCATCCATCGCACTCTCACGGCTAAGTGGAAGCAGCAGCGCCTCACCGACACGCAGCAGAGCGTGGCTTGGAATGAGTATGTGCCGAAGAATTTGCTACCACGCCTGCACGGATTCGAATTGATGATGGCACCTTACGCCATAGCGCACATGAAGATTGGCCTCAAGCTATACGAGACCGGCTATCGCTTCGGAAGCGAGGAGCGCGCCCGCATCTACCTCACCAATGCCCTTGAACCCGCCAGCGATAACAAGAAACAGCGCGAGTTCGAGGAATGGGTTCCCGCACTCGCCCACGAAGCTAAGGCCGTCAACGCCGTCAAACGTTATCAGCATTTCACGGTCGTTATCGGGAATCCGCCATATTCTGCCTCGATTTCCGAACCAGAATGGCTCATGAAGGAACTCGAATCGTGGAAGGAAGGTCTTAACGAGACAAAGATCGATCTCAATAGAGAGGAATGGAAATTCGTCCGGTATGGTCAAATAACGTGCGCAAAGAACCCCATTGCAATTCTTGGATACGTCGTGAACCGGGACTTCCTCGACGGAGTTGCTAAGCGAAGAATGAGGGAAAGCCTTCAGGAGACGTTTCCATTTCGGACTATTGTTGACCTGAACGGCGACGTGAAGGGGAACATTGCGGATGAGAACGTGTTCGAGATCACGCAGGGGGTCTGCGTTGCTGTGCTTTGCCGGGGTGATGGAGTAGAGCATCGCTTCTTCTCGCTCGTCGGCACTCGCAAACACAAATACTCCCTCTTGTCTGCCAAGGAACAGCTCGATCAGCAACTGGTGTCGTTTGAGCCCTCAGCCCCATATTTTCGCTGGGTGCCTTTTCAGGGCAGCGGTCATGCCGGTATCGAGGCAGAGTATCTCCGTTGGCTACCTCTTAACGAGGTGTTCCGCGTGTATTCTTCCGGCATTCAGACCAAGCGTGATGGCCTCTGCGTCGATTTCGATGAGCAAGTATTGTGGACAAGGGTGCGGCGCCTTCACGCGCTCGCTGCCGCCGCCGCCCGGAAGGAATTTGATCTCGGCGATGATGGCCGAGACTGGACCGTCGCTGGCGCAAAAGCAGACTTGGCTGAATCGGGGCCGAATAAGCGGTATGTCACCCAACTGCTATATCGTCCTTTTGATCTCCGATACACCTATTGGACCGGCAAGACAAAGGGCTTCTTGGCATACCCGAGAAGAGATGTGATGCAGCACGTAATAGGTCGGAAAAACTTCGGGATGATCTTCAATCGACAAATTGTGGGCGACAGCATTTCTCACTTTGGCGTTTCCCGTTTCCCAATTTGCCATGGAACTTTCTATTTGGGCAACAAAGGGCAGGACTACTTCGCTCCGCTTTTCTTATCGTTTGGAGAAGACGACCTGCTTTCGGGTTTCAGTTCTGGTCTTGAGGCCAACTTTACTCCAACATTTTCTGCTGCGTTATCACAGGCATTGGGCGCTGAAGCGAAGGCGATCTCTCCGGAAGAGGTCTTCCAGTATGCGTATGCCACGTTTTACAGTCCTACCTACCGAAGCCGGTACGCGGAGCTCCTGAAGATCGATTTCCCGCGGCTGCCGTTGACCCGAAACCTGGAGCTGTTACGGGCGCTCGCCCGAGTGGGGGCCGAATTGGTTGCCCTGCATTTGCTGGAGTCTCCCGCGCTCAGCAATCTCCCGGCGACCTACACTTGTAACGCTGATCCGGAGATCGAGAAAATCTCGCACGTCGGCGATACCGTTTGGCTCGACAAGGAGCAGACGCGCGGTTTCCACGGCGTGTCCGAGGCGGTGTGGAACTTCCAGATCGGCGGCTATCAGGTCTGCGAGAAATGGCTCAAAGATCGCAAAGGCCGCACTCTGTCGAAAGATGACGTCACCCACTACGACAAGATCGTCGTCGCGTTAGGCGAAACCGTGCGCCTGATGAAGGAGATCGATGCTCTCATCGAGAAACACGGTGGCTGGCCGGGGGCTTTTAAGGGCGCGGCCAATGACGCGACGGTCGGATCACCCGAACAGCGTCGGCGCGTTATAACGGAGTAGGGCACTTTTACTGCCAAACAGGAGCACCGATGTACGAGCAAATCTGTTACCAGAAGCCTTTCCTGAAAGAAGCGATCGCGCGCATCGACTTTGTTGCGCCGGTTGAGGGGCTAGAAAAAACGCTGCCACCCAAGCTAGCCAAGGCACTATCTCAATACTTCCCAATTAACGAGCCTATTGACGCGATTGCGAGGGAACTTCAGTTAACTGGTGACCAAGTTCAGCAGCGGGAAACACGATTTAAGCAGTGGAATTTCTTTGGCAAAGAGCGAGAAAAACAGCTTTCGCTAGCGCCTGCGTATATGTTTGTCACATACAAGCGATATACCACTTTTGAAGATATGAAGACGCAGGTTAGCGCAGTTGTTGATGCCGTAGCAAAAGCGTTTCCTGATACGAGAGCGGGCCGCTTTGGCTTACGATATATCAACAGCATTGAAATTCTGGACCTACCCACCCCTACGTCATGGGGCGAATACATTACAGATGCGTTGCTGGGAACCATGGGATTCTTTACTCAGCCAGAGCACCTGACTCGCTTCATCCAGATAGCCGAACTGAAGTACGGAGACCTGGATGTGAGGTTTCAATTCGGGATGCCCAATCCCGACTACCCAGCGATGATAAAACGCGCTCAATTTGTGTTAGACCTCGATGCATACGTACAAACGGCGCATGATCTAGGCGATTCAATGCAATATATGGAACAGGCGCACGAGCGTATACAGGAGTTGTTTGAAGGAAGCATTACCGCCAAGCTTCGGGAGCGTATGGATGCCAAATCCGCAGTCTCCGTTCAAGAGTGACTACAGCAACGGTTCGCAGACAACCTCCCGACCAGGTGATACTGGGCACAGTTTACCGCTGGCCGGGAGGGCGCATGCTGCATCGCAGACGGATTCCGTGGATACGGTCATTCTGCCTCCCGTGGATCAGCTAATAGAAATTCAGCGGTATGGAACTGGAAAACCAACGCGGGTTGTAATTCGGGGGAGGATTACCCGTGAATAATGTCAAAGTGAGGACGAAACGCCAGGGGCGAATCTCACAAGGGGATGTATTTCGTGACGTCGAATGTATTGAGTCTGTTGCTGAGAAGCGAGGGGTACTGGAGGTAAGTAAGATCGTGTTTCCGCTCGTGGTCGTTCTAACGCAGGATTGCGACCTAGAACAAGACGCGCGCTATCGGAAGCGGCAGGCGGAGGCACCATCTAACCATGACAAGAAGCTGTTTTCCGTTCTTGTTGCGCCACTGTACAACGCCGAGCACGTTTTTCTGGGCCAGCATCTCTCCGAGCTGAATATGAAGATGACGTCAATAAACAGGAAAGCGACGGAGGGGAAGACTCTGATGCAAAATGAACGACCACGTTATCACTATCTGGATTTTCCCGCCGACATTCCTATCGTCCCGTCTATCGCTGATTTCAAACACTACTTTTCGGTCAACGTGGCCTACCTACAGAGAATCAGACTGAGGAATTTTGTGTGCACTATCTCCGAGCTTTTTCGGGAAGATTTGTCGCAACGTTTCGCGGCCTATCTGGCTCGGATTGGTCTTCCGGAGATACTTCAGCCGCCAGCACCCGCAGTGCCGATAAGTGTAGCTCCGGCGACGAATATATAGGCTTATCTCAGTCGTCGACGGACACACCCACGCTCGGTGAAATCTCCCGTATTGTGTTCTCTGCGGTTTCAAATCGAAATTCGCTTCACAATATTACGCGTCACGCTGGCCCGGCTGATACTGCGTCATAAATCAAGAATTATGCACCAAAATTAGCCCGTTGAAAGAGCGGGGCTTTTCCGTTGCAGAAATCCGGTGCAGAATCCCGGCATGATTTACGGCTATGCGCGGGTATCGACAGACGGCCAGAGCGTTGACGCCCAAGTGCGCCAACTGACCAAGGCCGGATGTAAGAAGGTGTTCCGGGAAGTTGCGAGCGGAGCGAAGACCGAACGCGCGCAACTCAGGCAATTGCTCGCACAGATTGCCGCAGGTGACGTAGTGACGGTGACGCGCCTTGATCGGTTAGCCAGGTCAACTCGCGACCTTCTCAACATCCTTGCAACGATTACCGCGAAAAGGGCTGGCTTTCGCTCCCTCGGCGACGCATGGGCCGACACCACGACGGCGCACGGACGGTTGATGCTGACTGTCTTAGGCGGACTGGGAGAATTCGAGCGCGAGCTGATCCGCGCGCGGACGAGTGAGGGCAGGGCACGCGCTGTCGCGCGCGGCGTGAAGATGGGACGGAAACCGAAGCTGACTGCACACCAGCAGCGCGAGGCTATCAAGCGCCGGGACCGAGGAGAGCCGGTGCGGGAGATTGCCCGCACCTACAACGTCAGCCACAGCACTATTTCGAGGCTCGGCGCGTGAGCTAAGCAAGCGCAAGGAGCGTCTACGATTTGCTGGACGATAACATACTTTATCGTCCAGCAATGAGGGCCGGGGGAAATCAGTCTCTAAGCGGGAACTGCGAGGAAAACAAAGTTGGCGTAAGATGCTCTCTACTTCCCATCCCACGTCAGCTTGGCACTTGGGTAGTACAGAGAGATCGGGTTGTCGCCAGATTCGGAATCCTGGAGTGCTCGCCTTACTTGATTCGCAACTTCAGCCGTGTACGTTTGGATCTTGGGCATAAGGGTATAGGGGTCCCGTGTTTCGATTGAAATGGTGAGGTATTGGTTTAGGTCGAATGGGATTGTATCTACTGTGCGTTTGATCTGAACTGTAGGAAGCCGCGTGGCATGCCGCAGGCACAACTCATAGAACACATTCGGATTGTGGAACGATAGATCGGCGATCACCAGTCGCCCATTCAAAATGTGCTCGATCACCTGTTTGCCGATCATACCAGGCTTGCCCATCTGGTCGGCCCGCACAACAGTCAGACCGAATTCCGCCACGGCGGGCTTGATAATATACTCCATCATAAAATCCGCATGGCGACGGTACTCGGAATTCTCTTCTCCAATTGGGGTGATGTAGAAACAGATCTTGGCGAAATCTACCGTTGCTCCCGCGCTATCGCCTGTGCCCCCAACGTGTGCTCCGAGCGTTGTTGGCTCGCTCCGAGTTGCGGTCGCGCCTGACACCTCTTCGAGAGCCTGTTCAATCGGGATAATCCGTTCCGACCCGGCGATCGTTTTGAGCAGGCCGAGAAACTTTGCATTCAACGTGAACTTGTCGATGCACTCTGCCTTCTCGTCCTCTTCAACATTTGCCTCGGACAGGTAATCTGCCAGCACTTCCTTCGCTGGCATCCTGTTGCTCTTCAGCTTGTCGTATAAAAAAGCGAATGGCGCATGCTTCTGGATGGCCAGATCGAAGCGGGCCTGTAACTTCTTCGCTGGAGCAACCACGTCGCTCGTGGCCTCATTGCCTTCAGGCGTCAACTCCAGGAAATCGGCTTGATATCCGCCCTTCGTCAGACCGTATTGGCCAGATGCCGTAACAAGCCGTCTAGCCGGAAGGCTGTCGGGTTCCTTGTTGAGTTTCTCGAACAGAGTGAGTCTGCGCACCTTTTGACCAGAAGCATACTTCTGAATTCCTTCCGCGATTTCCAATGCCTCTTCAAAGGTAAGCGCGGGAAACTTTCGCTCCGTCCGCTGTTTGCGGCCGTGTTTTAGATCAGCGGCCTTTGTCGCCGTTGCGTTGGCGCGCGTTTTTTTAGAAGCCATAGCCACCTCCCCAATTGCAAATCGCTCTAAACTTCATCCTTGGCCGTATCATCCCTGCTCCCCTACCCCGGACCTTAGCAGCTTCTCTGTCGTTTAGTACAACATAACGTCCTTTATGTCCGGTTATCCCCTACCTCCAGATCGCGAGGTCGCTTTGGCCGCTTGAGTCTGGATTGAACCTTTTCACGGGGATATGCAAAAAAACGAGAAAATGAAAGGCGCTCAACATACGAGGAGCGCCCTTCGAATACCCAGGGGGATTCGAACCCCAGACCCGCCGCTTCGTAGGCTACCGCTCTACCTGCTGAGCTATCGGCCCAGGGCAAATGTGGACATCGCTTTGTCCTTTTTCAAGGTCGAGGCGGCCACTTGACGTGCCAGCTTGATGAGACCGTCTTCCCCGATCAGTGGCAACGACCGGCCTTAGTGCATTCGCACTGGTTGCCAGCCCTCCGCATCGCTCGATCCTTCACGTCCTGCGAAAATCGTGGCGGCGTTGTGCCTGGCACCCCGTAAGTGCCGGTTGCCTGATGGCAAGGAGGGCAAAGAATCTCAGCGTTGTCTATGCTCTCGCCGCCGCCGTCTCTGCGCTTGTGGTGAACTTCAAGGTCTCGCGTTTTTGTGCAGCGCGCCATGCGTACCTCCTACCAAATTTCCCTTAAAGTATACGCCCTCGAGGCTCGGTTTCCTAAAGCATGATTTTGGCGCACCGCGCTTCAGTGCGGCCACGCTCTACGCGCGCGCCGGCGATGACGGCGCGCTTACCAAGCCGCTCCGGCGTCTTGGCCCAGAGGTAACGATCCTTCGCGCAAGTCCCTCTCTCTGGCCGCAGACGCGGCCCGTTTCCTTGGGGGCCAGCCCCACCGGCGCACTTCAAGCACAATAGACACGGGCCGTGGCTCAGTCGCTCCGCTCCCTGCGCCCGCACCAAGACCGCATCGATTCTGCTTTCCGCTTGCACCCCCCGGTTTCGGCCAACGGGCAGAGGTTGCAGCGCAGCGCTGCGCTGAACCTCAAACCGAAAGGAAAGCAGATCATGGAAAAGCAGGACCTCTACACACGAATCACGAACCGCATTGTCGCCGAGCTTGAGAAGGGCTGCAGCCCGTGGCTCAAACCGTGGAACGCCGAACACGCCGCCGGGAGAATCACCCGCCCCTTACGTCACAACGGAACGCCCTATCGTGGAATCAACATTCTCAATCTTTGGATCGCGGCAACGACGAGCGGTTACACCTGCCCAATTTGGTTTACCTACAAACAGTCTAAGGAGCTTGGCGCACAGGTGCGCAAAGGCGAAAAGGGCGAGCTTGTCGTCTTTGCCAGCAAGATCACGCGCACCGAAGCGACACCGCAAGGCGAAGAAACCGAGCGGAAGATTCCATTTTTGAAAGGCTACACGGTTTTTAACGTCGAGCAGATCGACGGCTTGCCGTCTCACTTCACAGCACCGGCAGCACCCACGCTCGACCCCGTGCAGCGGATCGCCCACGCCGAGAGCTTCTTTGCCAATACCAAGGCCGACATACGCCACGGCGGCAACCAAGCTTATTACGTCCCGTCCCGCGATTTCATCCAGATGCCGCCGTTCGAAACCTTCCGCGATGCGGAAAGCTATTATGCGACTTTAGCCCATGAAATGACGCATCACACCGGCCATTCTTCCCGCCTCAATCGTCAATTCGGGCGCAAGCGTTGGGGTGATGAAGTAACGGCGGCCGAGGAACTCGTGGCCGAACTCGGAAGCGCTTTTTTGTCCGCCGACCTTGGTTTGACCCCGGAGCCGCGCGAGGATCACGCCAGCTATATCGAGAACTGGCTGCGTATGCTCAAAAACGACAAGCGGGCGATCTTCACCGCCGCCAGTTATGCCGAGCGCGCCGCCGCCTTCCTGCATGGCTTGCAACCGAAGGCCGTGAAGAGCGAAGCCGAGAAAGAATCGTTCGCAGCAGCATGATGAGAAAGCCTCGCGGCTCCGGCTTCACGCCGGAGCCGCTTCTTTTACTTCCGCTCACGCGCGCCAGAAAAGCCGTAGCCAGCGCCATTGTTGCCGCAGCGCCCAACCCATTGCCG
Organism: Occallatibacter sp.; assembly: GCA_049517515.1. Classification (GTDB taxonomy): domain Bacteria; phylum Acidobacteriota; class Terriglobia; order Terriglobales; family Acidobacteriaceae; genus Telmatobacter. The sequence goes on along the minus strand of JBEKSA010000010.1, from coordinate 16,403 downwards.
TGCTCTTCCAGAACCTCGCCATGCACCCGCTCCCGGTCCGCCTGCATTACGCGGGTCAGTCCTTCAGGGTCGCAATAGACTACTCAAAAATTGCCCCGAGGCTTTTGGCCTCGGGGATTTTCACAGCCTCACGCGAAGGGGCTATATGTGAAAGTGATAGGTAAGGCCAAGAAGGACATCGGCGCTTGATGGAGAGAATTTCGCGCCGTCGATGGTTCTATCGCTATAGTCCGTATAGATACCCTCGATGCGGCCCGTGAAGTTGTCGAAGATTTGCGTTTCAATGCCGCCGCCAAGACGGACACCGCTAAACCCCTCGTCTTTCGAGAATCCAGTAGCCGAGTCACCTGCAGTAAAGTCGGCATAGCTATACCCGACCTTGGCATAAAGCAGAGTAGAACTGCCGATGGTATGTCCTGCCTTTGCATCAAGAGAGATATTATAATTTTCCGACTCAGTAAAAGAATCGGCACCATCTGTTATCGCCGGGCTGGCGCTGCTGTCGCCAAAACCAAATTCGCCGCCAACGTACCAGCCGCCGTCAAGCTCAAGGCCATACCCGGCAACCGCACCGCCAGCTACGCCAATAGCCCCTTGATCGAAGGAAAGCGCCCCAACGCTTATGGTATTATCCAGAGACGAAAAGCCCAACTGCGCTCCGGCATACGGGCCGGAGAAGTCGAACGTATCGGCCAGGGCCGGAAGCGCACAAAGGGCCAGACATGCCGTGAGGCCAAACAGACAAGACTTCTTCATTTATCGACTCCGCGTTCATAAGGTGGCGGGGACGTTCTCAGCCCCGAGTTGACGATTACGTCATCCTGCAAAAATTTATATTGGTCGCCCGATGATCCGGCAAGCCTAAAGGAAGAACGGAATGACAGGGTGGCATCAGTGTTGCGTGGAAACGACATGCTTTGATTTTGTGAGATTATAAAAATCGCGAACCATCATCGCCATTGTTGCCGCAGCGTCCAGCCTATCCTCTTCGAAACCTCGCCAACCCCACGCTCCCGGCCCGCGACATACCCAGGTATTTCGCACGCAGACTCGCACATCTTTCGTCTCGACTGGATGAAGAATCTCGGGCAGGCTATGTGCTCGTGCAGGCAAATCCTGCCCGCGCGTCCCACAACTCTTCTGGAGAAAATCACTGACCCAGAAATAGCAAACCCGCCTTGGGGGCGGGCTGCATATCGGCCAGAGGCCGGGGATCTCGTGGTGTTGACAATCACGAGAATCCCCCAAATCACCGAAGTTTGCAAGAGGATTCTTGCAACGGGTGGACTCGCGCCAAAATTCAGCCTCTCCGGGCGGTTTATCCCTCAACCGTAATGGAGAGCCCATGCCATTCGACCATCTTCCACCCACGACCTGCGAATCACCCCGCCCGCGCCGCGAGAAAGTCTTCCGCGAGAAGCCGGGCATTCCCCTCGATCGAGAGGCCAAGGTGCGCATCATGGCCTATGCGCGCGGCTATAACGCGAAGCACCGCCGCGAAGGACAGCACCAAGGCCCTATCACCTGGGCCTTTTTCCGAGTGCTGAAAGCTCTGCTATGGGAATTTCACAATCCCAAGACCGGTTGCTGCTTTCCAAGTTACGAGACCATTGCCGAGAAGGCGCAGTGCTGCCGGGATACGGTCTATGAAGCCATCAGAATCTTGGAGGCCAGCGGCATCCTCGATTGGGTGAACCGCTTCGACAAACTTTTCATCGAGGGAAGCTGGCAGGTCATCCGCACGAGCAACGCCTACCTGTTCCGCGATCCTCTCCCATGTGCAACATCATCCAGAAACCATAAGTCGGAAAATCCCGCTGGAACTCTCCACCACCAAGAAAAGATTCTTAAAGCACCGCCCAAAATCATCGTCCTGGACCCCAAGAACTCCCTGGACGCCACCCTGATTAGTCTCGGAAGAACTCTCGGAGCCTTACCAGCCTGAGAAAGTAGATTATTGAGCCGCGCCAAAGGCGCGGCAAGCTTCGCGCGCTGCATAGCGGCGCGCGCGTGCGCCCAAAGCTGGGCGCACAAGAAAGTGGCTTGGCGAAGAAGAAGGCGGGCGACGACCGCCCTCTTGACTCGAATACAGAGCTTGAAGGCCCATCCCGGAGCCGGACACGGCTCAGTGTGGAGAAGTACGGCCAGAGCCGAGAAAAAGCGGCCCTGCGGGCCGCAATGAGATAAGAAGCGCAACCGGAAAAGCCCATCCCACCCGTTCCGTAAGCAAGATCCAGATAAGAGTGAATTGCGGAAAATGGTGGGTTGACAGTTACTCGGCATGGCCGCCCAATTACTCGGATTGTCGAAGTCCTTCACATGGATGAGTTAGCTAATCGCCACTGGCGGCTAATAGAGGATTAGGAGAGCGGCATGCCACCGAACGTTACACGCTTCGAACAGCTTATGTACCTGTCCCTAGGGATTGGGATCATAAACGCTGCGTTGCAATATCAAGATTTGTCAGCCCAAGCGGGGGCGGGATTCACGCTCTTCGTGCAAGCTTTCGTTCTTGGGATCTCGATTCTCTTTATTTGGTTAATAGCAAGGCGTCATACGAACTGGGCACGTTGGGTCCTTTTGATTATATTTTTGCCTGGCGTTGTGGCTTACATCCCGTTACTAAGCGGGATGCTACAGACTAATCTCCTGTCAGGGATCTTGAGCATCATTCAATTCTTTTTCCAGGGCATTGCACTGTACCTCGTATTCACTGGAAACTCTGGTGCCTGGTTTAAGAAGCACGATTTAGGAAGTGCGACGCCCGACAAATAGCGTGTTTCATTAATCAGCACTTACGCAAAAGGGCTACGACGAGGCGCTCAGCAGCGCTTGCGCCCCATCGACGCCGTCCATCGTGAGCACGTAGGCCCATCGCCAGAGATCGTCATCGCTGGCGAAGGTGTGCGCGCTTTTCCCCGTACCGGAGAAGCCCTGGACTTCCCATTGCCCGCGCCGCAAAGACTTGACCTCGTATCCCTGCTGCGCGAGCAGTCCAGCGACCGATCCCACTTCGAAGAGTCTGTACTGGAGCGCCAGCCAACGCACAGTCTCGGTGCGGGGAAAGCGCGGATCTGGTCGCGCGCAGTGCAAGAGGTTCCAATCCTCGTGATAGACGATCCTCCGGCTGATGATCGGGTGGAAGCGCCCCATGATGATGCAAAGCTCGCGGCTCAGGCCGCGAATCTCCTCGGGATGCATGAGGGGACGGCTCATCACCTGTGTCGAAGTGCTGGTCGATCTTTGGATCGACGTTCTCTGAGCGGCCCAGAACGGTGCGCCGGGCGCGCGCGGCGCAACCGACGTGCCGACGGAAGTTTGGACGTTTTCATGCTCGACTGTCCGGGTGCCCAGGAATTTGCTGATGTAATCCGCCGTGAAATTGTCCATGACCCCAAAGCACGTCACCGCCTGCGAATTGCCGATGAACGTCTCCCAATGGTCGGGATAGTCGCGCTTCAGTTGATTGAGATCCTGCGCGAAGGCCCAGAGGATCATGCCGAGGCCCGCCATAAGGCCGTAAGCCTGAGCCACCGCGTTCAGCTTCCCGATGGTCCCGAACTCATCCAGCATGAAAAGCGCCGGGAGTCCGCCTCCCAATCCCGCGCGCGAGACCGCGCGGATCGCGATTGAGACCATGAGCCTGAGCCACCGCGCATAGGTCTCCAGTTTGTCGGGCGGCAACACCAGATATACCGAGATGTGTCCCCGGCATAAATCCTCGAAACTGAAATCCGATGCCTCCATGTTCCGCGCCAGAACATCGCTGTCGAGGAATGCCGTCTGGGTGCGCGCCGTGGACATGACCGAATTGATCTCCGGGGTGTCGGCATCGAAGCGGGAGAGCTTCGCTCTGGCGATGCTCCTAGGTCCTAGGGCCTGCGCGTCTTTGAAAACAACGCGCAATTCCGGTCCGGGAAGCGAAAGCAGCCCGCGCACGAGCGCGAGCGAAGCATCGGCACGGTAGTGCGGACTCTCGACCACGAAGGCGATGAGTCCGGCCACCAGCTCGCGGGCGCTGTCGTCCCAATGTGGATCTCGGCTGCTCTGGCTGATGACGATTGCGTCCGCAAGATAGGCGAGATCGTCCACATACTCGTCGGATTCGGGATTGAGGATCGAGAGCGGGTTGAATCGCGCGGCGGTCTCGGACTCCCCCGCGCCCCCGCCTGCGAATGATCCATAGCGGCGATTGACCTCGCCCCAGGGATCAAGGATGTAGGTTTTCTGGTTGAACACATCGCGCCGGTGGGGAGCCGTAATCCAGGCGTTCTCGCCCTTGGGATCGACGACGAGAACGGACCCCCGGTAGGTTAGGAGGTTAGGAATGATGAGCGAGACGCCTTTGCCGGACCGGGTGGGCGCAATCGAAATCAGGTGCTGGATTGGGGGGCAAATATGCAGATTGCCCCGGACCTGGGATTCTCCGAGCAGCAGAAAGCTCCCCCCGAGGGGAGTCCCGTTCCTCCCGATTTCGGCGCGGCGGGAAAATCCGGGTTCCGTGTTCCATTCGGCGGAGCCGAGCACATCGGACATGACGATAACCTCCTGAACGGAAATTCAATGCGCTATCGGATAGGGGATCACGTAAGAGAATCCGGCGATGCAATCGAAATGTTGACCTCCAAAGTAGCGGGGGTCCTGGGCGCCCGTCTTCGGGTCCCAGACGTAAACCGAAACGCAGGTGGTCGGGGGGGATACGCCTGGTTCTATAAATGACGATCCGATGGAGAGAATGCGCGGCCCGCTCATCAGCGTCACCGGCAGACGCGTTCCGAACTTCACATGTGCGTACATCGCGGGTGTGACGACCGCGTCCATGCGTTTGCCGTCAATGGCGGAGTACCACCGGAAGAACCAAATCAGGATGGCGATAGCGGCAATCGCGAGAAGCACGATTGGTTTGCGCGACCGGCGCGAGCCAGCCGCAGCTTTGACCTGCCCCGGAAGGATCGGAATGCCCGCAGGAAGCGGCGGGATAGTCCGTAGCGGCCCTACCAGACCTCCGCCCGTCGGCGCGATGGCTGATCCAGACATAAGCCCTCGGAGGAAACAGAAATGATGTTTTCCAGCAGGCCCCTCTTGCGCGCCGCCCGTGGAGCTTAAATTATATTCCTCCGGACGGAACGGTTGGAACCATCATCTTTTGCCGGTCACGAGGGCGCGGCCAGGACCGAGAGGGAGAAACCATTAGGCCGGACGCGGTTTCCCGCTCGGCGGCCCACCCCTCCCCTGCGGACGAACCGCCGCCGCTGGCTCGGGCGATCCCTGCCCCGCCTCCTTCGCTTCGGACTCGGCCTTTTTGGCCGCCGCCCGCAGCGACTCCTGAAACGCCTGTTCGTCGAGCAGGTCGGGGATCACGGCTCTCTGCTTGGGATCGGTTACCGCTTTGTTCAAGGCGTCGCGCAGAGCCTGGCGGAACTGAGGATCGATCCTGATATGGGCAATTGCCCCGGCTCCAACGACAATCTTGCGGTGGCTGTCCCGCTTGCGCTCTTCGACTCGCTGCCGGGTCCTTAGTTCCGCCACCCTGACCTTGGCCTGTTCGGCTTTTCTCTCCTCTTCGGCGATCAGCTCATCGATTGTCTTCCGGCCTTGCGCCATAGGTCTCTTCCCCCTTGTTTGGCCATTATCCTCTTCGGAGCCGTGTCTGGCTACGCTCCCGGCTCTGAGGCGCTCTAGATCAGTGCCTACCCCAGTATGGCGTAAGAAAGTCCGGAAACAGGGCCAGATCGTCCGGGTCCGTCAGTGTCGTCAGAACTGCCCACCGTACTTGCGCGGAAAACTCGCTATTCGCTTTGGCATAGGCCTCAGCCAACTCCCCTTTGTGCAAGAGCGACAAGACCCACCTTCGCTTGCGCCCCCCGCCCATGCCAATTCTGAGTCTGGCAATGTTCCTAATCCGCGCCCACCGTTTACCTTTGCTCCCGGCGTTGCGATGACTTGAGTTGCGCGTCCCGCCCATCGTCCCCTCCCCGATCCGTTAACCCTCCCTGGAAATACTACCAGGCTATGTTTGCCGTTTCCCTAATGGCAACTATGCGGGGGTATGATAGTCGAAAGTGCCTGTTGCAGAATGAGGCTGGAGCCACCACGATGCTGCGAAGGCCGGGTCACGAGCAAGGCGAAGTGCGCACTTATACATTACTGCGTAATGTGTGCGGCAGAAGCTCCGCCTCTGCACTCTGGCATTGGCTTTCGCGCCCCTGCACCCACGACGATGGGCGTGCCTGCCCCTCGACCCAGCCGAACCCTGCGCGGGTTCGATGCGCGCCAGGGCCTTCCCGCCCTGGACCTGGACTCGGAAGGGCCTTACCCCTCCCAGACCTCCCGCGTCAGGGCTTCCGCGCCCCGACACCCACGGCCAGGCGGCCACGGTGAATGACCCATGGCCGATTACCGCTTCTCCGCCGCCATCGTCTCCCGATCCAAGGGCCGTTCCGCCATCGCCGCCGCAGCCTACCGGGCTGGAGAGAAATTGCACGATGAGCGTACCGGCGAGATCAAGGATTACCAGCGGCGCTCCTGGTCCGTCCTCTATACCCGGATACTCACCCCCGAGAACGCTCCGTCATGGATGCTCGACCGTCAGCGCCTTTGGAATGGAGTCGAGCACCGCGAGGACCGGAGCACCAAGCCCGACACGGCCCAGCTCGCCCGCAACATCGAGCTGTCCCTGCCCTTTGAGCTGACCCACGAGCAGCATGTCGAACTGCTCTGCGATTTCGTCCAGGCCGAATTCGTCGGTCGCGGCATGGTCGCCGACGTTGCCATTCACGCTCCACCCTACCGTGGCGACGGCACCAATCACCATGCCCATGTCCTCCTGACCATGCGCGACATCGAGGATGGCGGATTCGGCAACAAGAACCGGGCGTGGAACAAGGAGGAGCTGCTCGAACATTGGCGGGAGCGCTGGGCTGACTATCAGAATCGCGCCCTCGAAAAATACGGTTTTGAAACGCGCGTCGATCATCGCAGCCTCGAAGATCAGGGCATCGACCGGGAGCCCACCACGCATCTCGGTCCCACCGCCCAAGCGCTGGAGGACCAAGGAGTCCCCACCGACCGGGGCGATCAGAATCGCCGCATCAAATCAGCAAACCACAATCTGGCTCTCGCCAAAGAAGACCTAGCCAATTCCGAAAAGCGCCTGGCCGCACTCAAGCGGCGGTACGCGGCCGAGCGAATGGAAGATATCCAAAAGATCGTCCGGGCCGTCCGCGAGGCGGATACCGTCCGGAAGGACGAAGGGAGCTTGCCCCTGCCCCCGGAACCAGAGCCGCCCGCACCGCCCACCCCAACGCCACGCCGAAGCCGCCTAACAGCCGCCGAACGGATCGAGCAGGTCCAGAAAACCATCCACGCCGCAGATGACTTCTGGAAGGAACCCAGACCGCGCCCGGCCCCTGCCCCGGAGCCTCCCGCCAAACAGCCGGAGCCGAAGCCAGAACCAGAGCCGCCGAAACTCCCAACACCCCCGATACCAAGCGGACCGGCCCCGCGCGGCCGCCGCCCATCCGCCTACGACCTCATCGCCCGGATGAAGTACACAGAGCGCGCCAAGGAAGAAGAGGAGAAGCAAACGGCCGAGCGCGAGCGGGAAGAAGCCAAAGAGCGAGAACGAAAGCCGGACCGGGAACGATAATGCGCTCCGGCGTCGCGGACCAGCCGGAGCGGACAAACCAATTCCTCCGCCCCCTCCCCTTCTTCACGGGAAACCTGTTGGACATCTTCAGGCCAGGGAAGACACTGCGCTCTGTCTTCAGGCAGGTTGCCTGGCTCTATACGGCCTGCAACCTGCCATCAAAGCTGAAAGCGCTTTGGCGCTTGAACGCACGCGAGATGACGGTTCACAAGTTCCGCCATTCCAAGCCGCCGCGTAAGACCGTTATTCTCCGCCCGTTTTAGCCAGCCGCGCTGACTCAGGAGTCTGTTTTTTTGACGGTTGGATCGGCGGGTAACTCATCAAGATGCACGGCGTGAGAAACCGTGTAGAGCTTCTGGATGAGTTGAACGATGTGCCAGTGGAGCTGGTTCGCCATGATGTACGACCCCATGATGCCCCGGCTTTCCGTGGTCACGCGCATACACGCGTTGAAGTAGCCGAGCATGATCGCTTCTTGGCTCAGACCGGAGTCCTTTAGCCACTCGGTAACAAAGACAAGGCGCTGGCCAAGATCGTAAATATCGCTTTGCACGATCTTCCTGAGCGTTTCGGTGTCCTGCCAATCTGTTTCTTTCCGGTCCATGGCGACACCCCTCCGCTACAATGAAGAGCGGACAGTATGGACGACGCCTCCAAATCCGGTCAATCCAGGGCGCAAAAGACACCCGAAGAGATACGAGCAGAGCGGATCGCTGCCGTTGGCGATCCGAAGCTGCGCCAGGAGCTTGAAGGGATCGCGAAAGCCCGCGACACAGAGCTTGAGCGGGTCCACGAAAGGCAGAAGGAAAAGTTCGACACGCGCGTAGCGGAACTGCGGGACCAGAAGATTCAATCCGCCAATGCCCCGCAACTCACGCCCTCAGGAATGCGTACGCCCTACCTTGGCGACATCGGCCATCTCAGGGCAGAGAACGAAGCCAAGGCTCAAATCCAAACGCACGACATCAACTACCTGAAACAGGTCGCCAAAGATCATAACGACCAGATCGACAAGCGGCTCGATGCGCAGCGCGAGAATCAAGCGGTAGCGGAGCCTGAGCGCGGCCCTGCGGACAGGTCCCGCGCGCCGAACCGCTATGCGGAGCTGATCTCCCAGCAGAACTACGCCGAGCGCGCGAAACAGGCCGAACTCGCCCGCGAAAAAGAGCAGACCCAGACCCTGCAACAGCAGCGCCAGCGCGGCCTCGAACGGTGAGGCGCAGATGCCTCGGACTTACACATTCGCTTGCACATTTTCACAGTTGCGCAAAATAACCTGCTTTGTTTGCCGTTATTTGAGAGCATACGCAACGCACTTAAAATCCGCAGGCCTTTACCGGCCGTGGGGGTTCAAGTCCCCCTCCGGGCACCATATAATCAATAACTTACAGGATATTTGCGAAAATAGAAGGTTGCGGAATTTGGCGCTGGTGATACTTTTGGTGATACTTTGTACCTAACTTTTTCTGCGTGAATGGAAGATGCCCAGAAAAGAGCAGCCAAGGGTCACGGGAGTTTGGGAAAAGGCCCGCGATAGCGGTGTCTGGTGGATTCGGTATCGCGTCGACGGAAAACTCAAGCGGGAGAAGGTCGGTCGCAAGAGCGACGCCATCGCTCTTTATCAGCTGCGCAAATCGCAAACTCGAGCTGGCAAAAAGCTGCCTGCAAATCTGCGAACCGCAGGTGTCAGGTTCAGAGAGCTGGCCGACGCAATTCTCGCCTACAGTGTTTCGCATCATCGTGACACGAGAAACATCAGGAGCAGAATTAAGAAAGTCTTGCCGGATTTCGGTGACCGCGTCGCTGAGAGCATCAAGCCGGAGGAGATTGATGCTTGGCTATCTGGGCATACTGCGACGGCGGCGACAGCGAATCGTTACCGTGCACTTTTCAGCCTGGTATACCGCGAGGCGCTCCGCAACGGGAAGGTCAGCGGCAACCCGGCCAGACTCGTCCGGCAACGGCACGAAGACAACGCAAGAATTCGATGGCTTGATACGGAAGAGGAAAAGCGGCTACGTGTCGCGATTGCGGAGCAGTTTCCCGAGCATCTACCCGAGCTGGAGATTGCCTTGGGTACGGGCATGCGGTTGTCGGAACAGTTTGGCTTGACGTGGGACTCGGTGGACTTCAAGCGAAGAGAAGTTCGTTTAGCTACAACCAAGAACTACACTGGCCGTTCGATTCCGATGAATGCAGAAGTGCTGCGTGCATTCGAGAAGCTTCGCGAGACAGTGGCCAAGGACAGTGTGCGAGTTTTCTCGATCATCAACCCGCGTGTGTGGTTTGAGGAAGCTTTGCGGCTAGCGAAGATCAAAAGATTTCGATGGCATGACTGCCGCCATACGTTTTGTTCAAATCTGGCGATGAATGGAGTGAACCTGAAGATCATTCAGACGCTGGCCGGCCACAAGACGATCGCAATAACGGCAAGGTACGCGCACCTGGATGACGCCGCGCTAAGAGCGGCTGTGGATCGGCTCGCAAAGCACTGAGGCCGGGATTGCTCCCGGCCTCATGTGGTTAAGCGGCCTTCGAGATTGGTTCGAAGTGATCAGCTCTCGAGAATCTGACCAGCTCGCTATGGGGGATCAAGACCCGTCCCCCATTTCTTCTCGTTGCCAATTGTTTATTTGCGATCAGGTAGTCTAGCGACCGGACGCTTATTCCTAAGAGCCAAGCCGCTTCTTTCCTTGGATGGAGGAGCCGATGCACCTCCGGGTTTGGGAGGAGCCTGGGCCCCTCGTCTAAGTTATGTTTCAATTGCAATTCCTTGTGGTGCAGAATTGCCGTAGCGGTCATCGATTGCTCTAGTTTTTGCTAAAAGTACGGCTAGACTCAGCGATCGCGGAGAGGGCAAGGCTCCGTAATTGGATATGTTGCACTGCCGCATGACCGTGTCGAGAATAATAGACCATGCATGCCGAACTGTCTGTGACGTAATGAGAGACAGAATGAGCACGCCCTTCCCTTCAGAAGACCTGACATCCGATAGGCCCTTTTTCTCAGAAGTCAGAGTGGAGCTAGATGCCGAGGCCGGCGGCCGCGTTACGCGTGAACATCTGGCCGATGCGAATGTAGCGGCAGCAAGGCCAACGAGCACCTTCGCTTCTCGGAGGCGTTGTGAGATCAGACCTTTCGATGGACATCCCAGAGCCACAGCGATAGGATTTCCGTGTCAAAAAAGGATGAAGACTGCTCGCAGCATTCAACTACGCTTAGACAACGCAGTTATGCCATGAAAAGACGGCCTTTTGCCACTTATTCCTTCGCCCCACCCTTACAACTTGGCTACACCCCGTGAGAAATGCGCGCTAGAATGATCGACATGCAAATTAGAAAGGCCGTGATTACGGCGGGGGGTAGAAACCAGCGCAACCTGCCCATGCAAACTCTGTTCGACCAGGAGGGCGTGGAGCGATCCGTGCTCAGCCTGGTGGTGCGGGAGGCGGCGCGTGCCGGGCTGGCCCGACAAGCGGAGCAAATTGAAAAGACTATTGAGCCACTGGTCGACGTGAAGAACCCGGAACAAGTTGCATACGAGCACTATTTGCAAGGGGAGGTTGCGCTGCTGCACGGCGAAAACGATAAGGCAATTCAGCTTTTCAGTCTTTCGGATCAGGAGAAGAGTACTCCCTTCAGCATGGAGGGGCTTGCGCGCGCATACCAGCAGTCGGGGAATATGAAGCTGGCGGTGAGCCAGTATGAGAGATTCCTCACCAGCACGGATCATGGTCTTCTGTGGGAGCCGCAACAGCGATGGATCGCCGCGCACTATACCTTAGCTGCCGACGATATGGCCATGGGAAATCCCGCAAAAGCGAGAGCGGCTCTCGATCCATTGCTCGCTCTGTGGAAGGACGCCGACCCAGACCTGCCGCTACGGAAACAGGCTTTCGCACTGAGTGAACGCCTACGATAAGCAGCTCAGCACCCGTGAGCCACCCGCGGGCCAGCTTGTCTCTAGCAGACTCATCTTCCTGACAATTCCCTTTGTAACTCAACCCACATCGCTTGACACGGCCGGGTTCTCTCGGTTGGAACGCTGATTTTACGGAGCTTCGGAAGGCGGTTTTCGCGCCTCGAAACCGAGAATCGCGATCTCCGTGCGCATTTGGGCAAGCACACCCCAGTCTTCTCCGGCGAAACCATGAGCCGCGTAATGGTGCAAATTGAGCGTGTCGCGGCAAGCGAATCGCGCGCCTGCATCTACGGTGAAACCGGCACCGGCAAGGAGCTCGTGGCGCGCACGCTGCGGCACACTTTTCCTGGACGAAATCGGCGACATGCCCACCTCCATGCAGACCTAACTGCTCTGCGTGCTCGAGAAGGGTGAGGTCGAACGCATCGGCTTTGCCAAATCCACTGCCGTGGATGTCCGCGTGGTAGTCGCCACGCATCGCAACCTCGAGCAACTTGTTGATTCCGGCGGATTCCGGCGCGACCTCTATCATCGCCTCGTCCTCTTCCCTGTTCAACTCCCTCCGCTGCGTCATCGGCGCGAGGATCTGCCCGCGCTTGTGGAACACTTTGTGCGCCAGGGAAGCGCGCAGAATGGATGGAAGCCCGCAATCTTTACCTTAGCCGCCATCGAGTCCCTGCAGGAGTATGCGTGGCCCGGCAAGATACGCGAGCTGCGCAATGTGGTCGAACGTCTCCTGCTTCTGGCTGGCACTGAGGTCAGCGCGGAAGATGTGCGCTTGGCGCTGGGGCTCGAAAGAAGTCATCTCTTCAAAAATTGCCAGCAACTCGGCATCAATCTGCAAAACCTGCCGCGAGAGTGAAATCATTCTCACTAGTGAAAACCCAGGCAGGGTCGACCCAGAATCGCGACATCAATCGTCGATCGACTCCGATAGCCGTCGAATTGCTTCCTCGGTAATTGGCCCTCCCTGCGCCAGTTTGTCTCATATCAACCGGCACGGGTTTCTCCAGCGAAACCTATTCTCCTGTGCCGCCAACTCTTGGGCCACGGGTCGAATTCCCAATCAGCACTAGCTTCTTCTCTAACAGCCAGAGTGTCCACTCGCCCGGGGACGGCTGAACGGCAGCCTCTTTTCTTCGCGGCGCACCGCCGGAACCACATTCCGTTGCACCCGCGACCGGCTGTTTCCGGAAAGTGGCATCAATCTCGCCTCCAAAAGTGGTAAGTGAATGCCCACAAGTGCAGAATCCTGGCCATGGTCAACCGAAATCCGCCATTTGTCCGGTATACGTCGAAGCGTGACGGCAGGATCAAGGAAGAGATCTCTTCGATGTCGTGTCACGCTCGGGCGTCATTCAATGGAACCTTCCGGGCCGTTTGTCTGGATGCTCACTGGTTCGCCGACCTCGACGAAGCCAAGCAGCTCATCGAATCCTGGCGGCAGGAATACAATGAGAGTCGTCTTCACAGGGCTCTCAATGACAGGACGCCAAGCGAATTCACTAGTGAGTACGCGGCTAGCCGCGTATTCACTGCAACCTAAACCCGTCGAAGACTAACATTCCGGCTGGTACAAAAAGACTGGGCCCCTCAACCCTGCGCTACACTAACGCTCACGCTGGCACAAAAGATCGGGCAGACCAATTGCTTGAGAATGGCCCAGGAGCGGCTGGCAAGGACATGCGGCCCGGTTGCTATGCGCGAGAGTCCCTGCAATCGCGGGCACCGTCTGTTCCTGGTCCGGCTCCTCATGCTCAGTTTTCGCCAAAACCTCGGCCAATTGTGCCGCAAGCGGTTTTTCGCGCGCGCAGATCCCTGGTTCGCGATGAAACGGTCAGGCCCGCTGCGCACCTGCGCTACTATCGTCTCCTTAATTCACGCTTCCGCCCGGAATCGCTTTGCCCTGCAAGCCTTGTGGTGCGCCCGGTCCCGATGTACCTGCCTGATCCTCTGCGCCGATGGTCAGTGAGTTGGCCCGCGGAATCAAGTATCCGCCTGAAACATTCCATTGCCATCTGACCGGAAGCTGCGCCGGGAGTCCTGTCAAGGCGGTTCCTGCACTGATCGCCGCGCTTCCGGTTGGCGGGATGAATGTTCCGCTTGCAAACGGTTGCGTACCCGTAAACAGGTAATTCCCTGACCCCAGACCGGGAAGATGCGTGTTCATGGGATTGGTCAGCGGCCAGTCGCACGGAGAGCCGTCGCTGCAATACGGTGTGCTTCCCCCGTTCGCCCAGCCGGCCGTTCCGCCGATGCCCCCCGTGATGGGAGTCGTGATCGAAATGCTGCTGGTTTCGAGTAGGTTCGTAGTCCCACTGAAAGTGAGGTCCACAAATCGCGTGAAGTCTGGAATTGTGCCGCCAGTATAGGGCCAGAAGATATTGTTCCGCGCATCGATGCGCTGGCCGAGGATCGAGGACTTTCCCGCAGAGTTCTGATTGTCGAACAAGTCCTGCGCCTGCCACATTGTATTGTCGTAAAAGTAAAAAACTCCGTTGCGGTCCTGTATTCCAGTGGTGACATCCGCTCCGTAGTGAACCTGCCCACCGTCGGACCATCCCGCGATGTTGCCATAAACAAAATCCTTCTGCTCGGACTCGAAATAGGCCGCGATGATTCCGCCGCCCGCCGTGTCCCCCAAGCAGTAGAGCGATTGCGCGCAAGTCACATTCCCCGGTGCCCCCAGATAGACGTCCATCGTGACGTAAGGCGATCCGTCCGAATTGTCCACAAAATCGAAATCCCGGTCGAGATTCGCCCCGATCAGGTTGTAACGGGCAATCAATTCTGCTCCACGAAACTTTAGTCCTGAAGGGCCATCGCCAGAGAGATAATAGTTCGATCCCCCTGGCCCGATCTTGTTTCCTTCAACCAGCGTATAGAGCGTCTGAAGGTAAAGGCAATGCGCTCCGGTGTTGGTCCAGCCGCAGTTGTGGAAATTGTTTCCTATCAGCGAAAACGCCTGCGTGTAGGTCGCCCATGCGTTGCTGGTGTTGTCATCGGAGAAGACGCCAAGCGTGGTTCCGTTCGTCTCGTTGCCGCTGATGTCAACGTAGGTGCCGGAACGCGCGTTGATTCCTGCGGTGAAAGAGAGCCACGCACAGGTCGTTGACGTTCCTCCGCTCGGACACGTGCCGCTCACTCCTCCGGGCTGTGTATAGGTATTGCTTGGATTCGCGTTCTGAAACGAGATGCCAGTCACGCTGACATAGGATGGTCCCGCCGCTCCTGACTTCCAGTAGCCGTAATGGGACGAGGGCCAGATAGAAATCAGGCCATACCCCGCCGTTCCATTGTTGTTGTTGATGCTGCTCTGCCCTGTGGCGTTTGTGCCTGTCATCACCGGCAGGTTCCCAAGCGAATCGGGTACCCCACAGAAGATGATGGGCTGTGTTGCTGTGCCGCTTTTCTGAATCTGGAAATACTCGGCATAAGTCGATGGACTCAGGCCTGTGGTATCCGTGTTCCAGAGCCGGTAAATACTTCCTGCCGTCACGCTGCCAATTGCGGTCGTTGATCCAATGGTTGAGTAAGCTTTGCCTGATCCAATTTCGTAATCGGTTCCGGTGAGCGCGGGGTTTGGATAACATTCATGTGGCCGCGTGCCGTTCGGCGTGACGAGGTAGGACGGCATCGAATTGGGGCTGACGTAGACAATAGCCGTTCCTGTCCCGCCGTTGCAGTTTGATGTGTCGGTCAGCACATAGCGTCCTGTGACCGTGCCAGCATTGAACTGTGCATCACGGTAAGTCGTATCGGTCAGTGTTGCGTTACCGCCGCTCGGTTTGGTGGTGATTGACCATACTCCCGTTTCGTCCACGCAGCCGGTCACGTAGGATTGCAACGTCACCACTTGCGATTGATATGCCTGCTGGTACGCGGGCATAACAACGATTCCCGAAGTGCTGTTGGCAAGCGTCCCCGAGAGATTCGCGCAGACATTGAAGTTGAAGGTGCCGGCCTTGGTCGTATCGTCTGTGCTCTGCGCCGTCACGGTGACAGTAGAAGTCGAGCTAAACGTATAAGACCCCATTGACCCCGAGATCGAGCACGTTCCACCCGTCCCGCCGATGTTGACCGTCACCGTGGGCAAACCACCACCGTCTCGCCCGGCTTCGGCTGTCCAATGTCCAACAGTCCCATATAAGCCGTGAATCCCGGCATTCCCAGCACGCCCAGCATGTAGGAAGGCTTGGCCGGATGCGCTCCAAGATTCAATACGCCTCTTCCGTCCGAAATTGCGAACTCCTGCCAGCCGTTCTGACTCAGGACCCAGTCACCAACAGCAAATCCCGATACGAATGAAATCTCCACCCGGCTCACAGTGGAGCCCACCATCAATTCCCCAATACCCACAGGCGGCGCGTAGGAAGGCGCGTCACTCATCCGCCCCCGCATATACGGGTCAAGAGACAGGTACACCGTCCGTAAAAGCATCTGCCCCTCATCCGCGGATCGGGATGTCTGGGTCTCCAAGCGAAAGTCTGAAGCTACAGGAGCTCCCACTGGCCGTGAAGCCAGGACGACTCTCCGGTTTATCGTTTCCCTCATGCGCAGTCTCCCCTATTCTCCCTTTGAGCAGGCGGATACATCGGATACCCGGCTCGTCAACGAGTTCAACCTCTTCATCTTGGAAGTACTCAAAGCCTGGACTGACCCGGCGCAGAAGCATCCGAAGACCATGGTTCGCCCTTGACTTCTCACCTGTCACGAACATATTATCTGCTGTTTCCCATTGCATTTCTCTGGCTGGCTGCTTGGTAGTGCCACGCCCGAGGCTGTAGGGAGGCGCATATGTTGGTCGAAACATTTAGCAGGACACCCGGCGAG
>JBEKSA010000009.1:0-123680 GCA_049517515.1 Occallatibacter sp. | reverse complement strand
CGAAAAGGCGGACGGATTCGCCCAGGTATTCCCCGAGCACAAATTCCACATTGTCGATGTTCTTCAACAGCGCGGCCATATCGTCGGGATGACTGGCGACGGTGTGAATGATGCACCCGCGCTCAAGAAAGCCGACTGCGGCATCGCCGTTTCCGGCGCCACAGACGCGGCCCGCGCGGCGGCATCTATCGTGCTGCTGGCATCGGGCCTTTCGGTCATCATCGATGCAATCAAGGAAAGCCGTCGCATCTTTCAGCGGATGAACAGCTACGCCATTTACCGCATCGCGGAGACACTGCGGGTGTTGTTCTTCATGACGCTGGCGATCCTGGTCTTCAACTTCTATCCCCTCACCGCGGTGATGATCGTGATGCTGGCGTTGCTCAACGATGGAGCTATCCTGTCCATCGCTTACGACAACGTCCTCTACAAGAACAAACCCGAGTCCTGGAATATGCGGCTTGTACTGTCGATCTCCACGGTGTTGGGCGTCATCGGGGTTGCGGCTGCGTTTCTTCTGTTCTATCTCGGCGAACGCGTCTTCCACATGGACCGCTTGCACATCCAGACACTGATGTACCTGAAGCTTTCCGTGGCCGGGCATTTAACGATCTTCCTCACGCGCACGCGCGGTCCATTCTGGTCGATACGTCCCGCTCGGATTCTATGGATTGCAGTGCTGGGCACGCAAACTATAGCAACATTGCTCGCGGTCTATGGGGTGTTTATGACGCCCCTCGGCTGGAAGTGGGCAGGGTTCGTTTGGGGCTACGCTCTGGTCTGGGCCCTTGTCAATGATCGCGTGAAACTGCTTGCATACAAGATTTTTGATCCGGTCAAGGCAGAGCCGAAGCCCGATGCCAAGGGCGAGCCGAAATCTGAAGCCAAAGCAGAGCCGAAGCCTGAAGCCAAGGCTGACGCACCTACGCCTGAAGCCAAAGGTGAGCCGAAGCCCGAAGCCAAAACAGCGTCCGATTTGACGCCACAGATCGCTAAGCGGGCCTACGAACTCTATGGGGAGCGAGCCGGCAACGACGGTACAGCAGGTCAGGACTGGAAGAAGGCGGAGCAGGAGATTCGGAATGATGAAGCCAAAGATGAGCCGAAGCCTGAGGCCAAAACTGATGAACCGAAACCTGAAACCAAGGCTGAGCCTGGGCCCTTGGCCAAGGCTGACGCACCTACGCCTGAAGCCAAAGCTGACGTGCCCACGCCTGAGGCCAAAGCTGACGCACTTGCGCCCCAAGCCAAAGCGGAGCCAGAGCCTAAGGCGAAGGCTGACGAGCCGAAGCCTGAAGCAAAAGCTGCGCCGACGCCAGAAGCCAAAGCACACGCACCGAAGCCTGAGGCGACAGACAAGACTCATCCTGATGTGTCGCCACAGCTCGTCAAGCGGGTCCATGAACTCTACGAGCAGCTAGGGCGAGAGGAGGTTCAATCAGTTCAGGATTGGGAGAAGGCGGATCCGGAACTTGAGGAACATGAAGCCCACAAATAAGCAGACACGAATAACGAGGCTGGCATAACCGAAAAACCGAACTCAAGAATCAACTCAAAGGACTTCCGCGTGCCGCCAGACAAAAAGGAGCAGGCGGGACATTCGAAGGCTGTGTGAACGTCCAAAGTGACCGGCTGCGGTTCGCGGTTGAAAGATCAAGGCCTTGGCTTGCAAGAAAACCTTGGGGCTGAGGCCGAGTCATCCAGGCGACCTGAGAGGAAAGAATATGCTGTGCGAACTGAAAGCCTTAATCGGATCTCCCGTCATAGCGACCGACGGCGAAACGGGAAGCGTTCGCAATTTTCTATTCGACGACCAGTCCTGGAAGGTTCGCTACATGGTGGTGGACGTAGGGAACTGGCTGAAACGGCGCGATGTGGTTCTTCCGATTACCGCGCTCGAAAAGCCCGACTGGACAAACAGAACCTGTTGCGCTCATTTGACTAAGGAGCAAGTCCGCAACAGTCCCGACGTTGATACGGAAAAGCCGGTCTCACGTCAGCAGGAAATTGCCATGCGGGATTACTTTGGTCCGCTCGCATGCTGGGTTGACAGCGAGTTCGGCATGTCGTCAATGCCGACTGGAAAGAAATACCCGGTACATACCGCCGAGATCCTCCATCTGCGCAGCACCTCACATATGTTGGGTTATCACGTGTGGGCAACGGATGGCGACTTTGGAGTCCTCAAGGGCTTTGTCATGGATGAGGCCAGCTGGCACCTCGGCTACCTCGATGTCAGAGGCGGAGACTAGCTTCACAATCGATCGGTACTCATCCCCACTCGATGGGTACAGTCTGTTTCCTGGGCCGAATGCCGTATCCATTTGCATCACACGAAGGCAGCGACATAGGGCAAACACCAACTTTATTCGATCAAGCGTTACCAGTCGCGCAGAAATTGAAAGGAACGTTCAAAATGGCTACCAAGGAACTCTCCATCTACGCCGATCAGGACGGCATCCCTGAATCATTCAGCAAGAACTTCGATCAGACTGGCAACTCCTCCGGGTTCATCTTCGATGTGTCTCTATCAACCGCGATTGCGGCGAACGGCAAAGTTGAAGCACAAGCTCCGGTACCCAAAGGGCCACCTTCGCCGGAGATGCTCGACAAGATGAATCGCTACTGGCGGGCGGCAAACTATCTGTGCATAGGACAGATCTACCTCTTTGAAAACCCCTTGTTGCGGGAACCACTCAAGGCGGAGCAGATCAAACCGAGGCTGCTTGGACACTGGGGGACCTCGCCGGGACAGAACCTCATTTACATTCATCTGAACCGCCTCATCAAAGAACATGATGCCGACATTATCTATATCTCCGGCCCTGGGCACGGAGGTCCGTCACTCAATGCTTGCTCTTATCTGGAAGGCACATACACCGAAGTTCACCCAGAGATCACACACGATGAAGACGGCTTGCGGCTCATGTTCCGCAAGTTCTCTACGCCCGGCGGCGTGCCCAGCCATTGCGGTCCGCACGTGCCGAACTCCATGCACGAGGGCGGGGAACTCGGCTACTCGCTTGTGCATGCATTCGGCGCAGCTTTTGACAATCCAGATCTGATCGTCGCCTGTGTGATCGGTGACGGCGAGTCCGAGACTTGTCCACTTGAAGGAAGCTGGAAGTCAGTCAATTTTCTCAACCCTGTGCGAGACGGCGCAGTCCTTCCGATTCTGCACCTCAACGGCTACAAAATCTCCGGGCCAACCGCTCAGGGACGCACCAGCGACGAAGACCTGCGGGCCCTGTATGTCGGGCGCGGTTACAAGCCCCACTTTGTCGAAGGCGACCGTCCTGAAGCCGTACACCAACTTCTGGCGGGCACGCTTGATGATTGCTACGCCGAGATTCGCACGATTCAAAAGGAGGCGCGCGGCACTGGGTTCAAGAAGCAGCCCCAATGGCCCATGATCATCCTGCGCACACCCAAAGGGTGGACTTGCCCCAAAGAAGTGGATGGAATTCCGGTCGAAGGCACCTTTCGCGCCCACCAAGTTCCGCTCGCATCGGTCCGCGATAACCCCGAACATCTCAAGATTCTTGAAGTCTGGATGAAAAGTTACAAGCCAGAAGAACTCTTTGACAAGAACGGCAAGTTCCTTGAAGAACTGGCGACTCTTGGCCCTGTGGGTAATCGACGCATGGGCGGAAATCCCCATGTGAATGGCGGGCGAACGCTCATCAGTCTCGCTCTACCGGATTTCACCGATTATGCACTCGAGATCCCGGGACCCGGTCAAGTTCTCGCCGAGGCTCCGCGCAAGCTTGGAGATTTCTTCCGCGACATCTTCAAAATGAATCCGAAGAATTTTCGCATGTTCTGCCCCGATGAATCGAACTCAAATCGCCTGAACTCCATTTTCGAGGCCACAAAGCGGTGCTCGATGGCCGAAATTGTCTCGATCGACGATGAACTGGGCCCGGATGGCCGCGTGATGGAGGTATTGAGCGAACACCTCTGCCAGGGATGGCTCGAAGGCTACCTGCTTACAGGCCGCCATGGCATATGGTCCTCTTACGAAGCGTTCGCACAGGTCGTTGATTCCATGACGACTCAACATGCCAAATGGCTTGAGCAATGCGAGGCGTTTCCATGGCGTAAATCGCTTGCATCCCTCAATGTCCTGCTCACAAGCCATGTTTGGCGCAACGATCACAATGGATTCAGCCACCAGGCAACCGGCTATGTAGACAATGCATTAGCACGCAGAAGTGAGACCATCCGCGTGTACTATCCGCCGGACGGGAATTGTCTACTCAGTGTCTTCGACCATTGCCTGCGCAGCCGTAATTACGTCAACATCGTTACGTGCGGAAAGCAGCCGCAGCTCCAGTGGCTGAACATGGATGAGGCTCTGGAGCATTGCTCCCGGGGCGCTTCAACATGGAAGTTCGCTACCAACGACGAAGGTGGAGAGCCGGATGTTGTGCTGGCCTGCGCCGGCGACGTGCCAACCATTGAAATCTGTGCAACGTCATGGCTCCTGCAGAAGCATGTGCCCAGCATAAAGGTGCGCGTTGTCAATGTAGTTGACTTGATGACTCTGATGTTTCCAGACAAACATCCGCACGGAATGGATGAGATGTCCTTCAATGCGCTCTTCACCCAGAGTGCGCCTGTGATCTTCGCTTTCCACAACAATCGCTGGCTGATTCATACCCTGGTTCATGGACGCTCCAATGAAGGCCGCTTCCATGTACACGGCTATATGGATCATGGCACGACCACAACTCCGTTCGACATGGTCGTGCTGAACGAGATGAGCCGTTTTCACCTTGCGCTTGACGCGCTTAAACACATCCCCCGGCTCCGTTCGCAGGCCGCGGATACAGTCGCGCTCTTCGGCAAGAAGCTGAATGAACATCACGACTATATTCGCCGGCACCTGGAGGACATGCCCGAGATCAGGAACTGGCAATGGAGGGCGGATTTCAGCGATGCGAATGCACCGGCTCCTATGGCCAAGGGACACCCGAGCAAGGCAATGTTCACCGACAGTTAAGCGGCAAACGAAGAAGGAATTCCTGCGGCTAAAAGAAAAGATTCCGATAGCTTGAGTCAGTAGCAACGGAAAAGGAAGCAGATCTGAATGAATTCGCAAATGCTCAGGGACACCGCAAAAGCTCTCTTCGCCGATGACAAGGGCCTGCTTGCAATGGATGAAAGCAACCCAACGTGTAACAAGCGTTTTGCTCAGTTGGGAATTCCGCAGACTGTCGAAGCTCGGCAAGCTTATCGCGAATTGATCGTGACCACACCCCGGCTCGGTGAGTGTATCGGTGGCGCGATCCTCTTCGACGAGACGATCCGTCAGCAAAAGAGAGATGGCACTCCCTTCATCAAAGTCCTAATTGAGGCGGGAATTATTCCTGGCATCAAGGTTGACGAAAGTGCCAAGGATCTGGCCGGACATCCCGGTGAAAAAGTGACTGAAGGTCTGGATGGATTGCGCGGCCGTCTTGCCGAATACTCAAAAATGGGAGCCCGCTTTGCCAAGTGGCGAGCGGTGATTGCGATTGGCGAAGGAATTCCAAGCTGGGGATCGATCGACGCCAACGCGCATGCCCTGGCTCGCTATGCGGCCCTGTGCCAGGAAGCTGGATTGGTTCCAATCGCTGAGCCAGAGGTTCTGATGGACGGCGATCACACATTGGAGCGGTGCTTCGAGGTTACGGACGAAGTGCTGCGAACGGTGTTCAGCCAGCTGTTTGCGCAACGAGTCATGCTTGAAGGAATGATTCTGAAGCCGAACATGGTGCTCCCCGGATTGGCCTGCACTACGCAGAAGACTGTGGATGAAGTGGCCGATTCTACTGTGAGCTGCTTCCTGCGCGCTGTCCCCGCTGCTGTTCCTGCGATCGCGTTCTTGTCGGGCGGCCAATCCGCAGAGCTGGCTTCGGCGCGCTTGAATGCAATGAACCTGAGATTCAAGTCACGAGTTCCATGGGCATTGGCATTCTCGTTTGCCCGCGCCATCCAGCAGCCGGCATTGGAAATCTGGAAGGGCCAGGAGGCCAACGTACCGGCGGCACAGCAAGCGTTGTATCACCGGGCAGGCTGCAATCAGGCGGCGCGCCGCGGAGAATACATCCCAGCAATGGAGAAGAGATGACGGGAAACAGACACAACCATGAAGGCAACAGTGGCGACAGCGCCGAACCCGAACCCGGCCCTTACTGGAAGCGTATGCATCGTGACTGGCGCTTCTGGATAGGAGCGGTTCTCATGGCAGCGGCCTTGTCCGTCTACGTGCTTGGCGGCGACCTAGCATGGGTCCCACACGGACACCCACAACAAGCGCTGCCCGCGACCGGTCCGTGATCGTAGCGCCAAATCAACCCGGTGAATCAGCGGCTCGCTGGCACGAGCTATCGCAGGGGCCGCTTTTGACACCGATCAGGTGCCAACTACCGATCCTATGAATCGAGTGGAACGAGATGAGCACTGTTTCTTTGTATCCCCTGCGTTTCGAGCCGATCTATCAGTATCGGTTGTGGGGTGGCAGGCGCTTGTCTGGCCTGCTCTCCGCACCACTACCCGGTGACGGTCCAATTGGCGAGGCCTGGGTGCTCAGCGATCGAGACGATCATCAAAGCCTGGTTGCCAATGGTCCGCTCAAGGGCCAGACTATCGGTCGATTGATGGAACAATGTCGGTCACAACTGATGGGAAAGCTGGCTCCGCGCTTCCGCCGCTTTCCGCTGCTCCTCAAGTTTCTCGACGCACGCGAAATGCTTTCAGTGCAGGTGCATCCCAGCGACGCCTACCCAGACTTGATTCCAGCGGGCGAAAGCGGAAAGACTGAAGCGTGGATCGTGATCGAGGCGGAGAAGGAAAGCCACATCTACGCGGGCTTGAAACCTGGCACGAATGCCGACGATCTACGGCGCTCCCTCGCCAACGGAACCATCGCGGATCGCCTGGTGGGCATTGTCCCCAAACCAGGCGATGCTGTATTCATCCCTGCGGGAACGATTCACACTTTGGGCGGTGATGTTGTTGTCTTCGAGATTCAGCAAAACAGCGACGTGACATTCCGCCTTTACGATTGGGGACATGTCGACCCGAAGACCGGAAAGCCACGGCCGCTTCAGGTCGATCAGGCATTTGCCTGCATAGATTTTGAAGGGAGCGTCAGTGGCCTGGTCGCGCCCCGCGTAGAGACAAACATGCCCGTTGAGCGCGAGAGACTCTTTGATTGCGAACCATTCCGGGTATGGCGATTGCTCGGTCAAGCGCCGTTTCCAGTTGGCGCCACGGCAGAGCCACGTGTGCTGGTTTGCATCGGGGGCTCAGGGCAGGTTGAGCACGGCAACATCCCTTATGCCGTAGGCAAAGGAGACGTATGGCTCTTGCCTGCGGAGGCCGGGGTGTGTGCATTTCAGCCCAGCCAGGAAGTAACCCTGCTGGAAATTGCAATCCATGGATCGTAGGAATTGGGGAAAGTGCGGAATTAAAGACAGTGCGATGGTGCAAGCGCGGAAGCTCGAGTTGATTTCGCAAAGCCCGTAGGTGGGGTTGAATGAAAAAGCTCATTGTGTTCGATCTGGACGGGACCCTGGCGCCGAGTAAGTCGTCCCTGGCTCCCCAAACGGCGACGTTACTTCATGACCTTTTAGGCATCATCAAAGTGGCAGTAATTTCTGGTGGCGCCTGGACGCAGTTTGAAAAGCAGCTTCTTACCGATCTTCCCAAAGGCAGTCTCCTCGCGAATTTGTCCCTGCTTCCAACTTGCGGGACAAAATTTTTCCAATACAAAGGGAGGTGGACGGAACTTTATTCAGAGGATCTGACAGCGGACCAAAGAAAGAAGATCATCGACTCTCTGAACAAAGCTGCCGGTGAATCGGGCTTCCACGCAGAGAAGGTTTGGGGAAAGGTGATTGAGGACCGGGGAAGCCAGGTCACATTCTCCGCATTGGGTCAGCAAGCTCCCTTGGCGAAAAAGGAAAAATGGGATCCCGATTTCGCCAAACGAAAGAAAATCACAGCGATCCTGAAGACGCTTATCCCGGAGTTCTCAGTCCGCATGGGAGGTGCAACCTCGATCGACGTGACCAAGCCCGGCATCGACAAGGCCTACGGGATAGGAAAGCTGAAGGATACTCTCCACGTTCCATTGAATGAGATGGTCTACATCGGGGATGCCTTGTTCCCAGGCGGGAACGATTATCCGGCGGAACAGGCGGGTGTTGTGTCGATCCCTGTTAAAGGACCAGACGATACCAATCTGGTCATCGAGACGATCATCGCTTGCTTAGGCGATAAGTAAGTGTGCGCTCGCGAGGAGATTCGATGAGTGGATTCAAGTTGCAACGCCTGGGGATGTTGATGGAGCCGGAGCCAGGCAATCCCAATGAAGTGGAAGGCGTCCTGAATCCGGCCGCCGCTCGTGGACCGGATGGGGAGTTATACCTGTTCCCCCGGTTGGTCGCGAAAGGGAATTACTCGCGCATAGGCATTGCGCGAGTAGTCTTCAGTGAAGCTGGTGATCCAACCGGCGTCGAAAGACTTGGCATCGCACTGGAGCCGGAGGCCGACTATGAGCGCCGGCCCGACGGAAGCGGTGGCTGTGAAGATCCCCGCGTAACCTATGTGGAACCGCTCCATCGCTACATCATGTCCTATACTGCGTTTTCGCCGGAAGGACCACGGATCGCCTTCGCCCAATCGGAAGACCTTTTCCATTGGAATCGTCTCGGGCTTGCAAACTACGCTCATTGGCGTGGCTTCGAGTTGGCCCACGTGGACGACAAAGACGCCAGCCTCTTCCCTGTCGCAATTCCTGATTCCTCCGGGAAACTGGAGCTGGGGATGCTCCATCGGCCGCTATTTCCCGGCACTCGTCCGGAGGAAACCGTCCGCTGGTCAGCGAAGCGTCTTATGGATCTTGAAAAGGAGAGCATCTGGATCTCGTACTGCAGCGGAGCGTTGAAAGATTTCGAAACTTTTCGCCTGCGCCAGTTCACCTCTCATCACCGGTTGGCAACGCCGGTCTCGCCCTGGGAGCGGCTCAAGATCGGTTGCGGCACTCCGCCCATCCTGACCAGGCACGGCTGGCTCATCATTTACCACGGAGTGAGCGAAGCGTTGGCTGCCAGCGGCGATGGACATCATCTGTGTTATTCGGCAGGGGTGATGGTGCTCTCAAAAAAGCATCCCCGCGTGATCCGCTATCGATCAGTGGAGCCCGTGTTGACTCCGGAGGTTCCACAAGAGCGCAACGGGATCATCGCCAACGTCGTGTTTCCTACCGGCATCGACCGGCGCGACGATCTTGGTACACCGGATCGATTCGACGTGTACTACGGCATGGCCGACAATCGGATTGGTTCAGCGCGTCTCGACTTACCAGATCGCTTGCCGGTCGGAGCCGACGCTGACCCGCCTGAAGCTAATGTGTAGGGCGCTGATGACCCAGGGCGGGACTCTTCCGTTCAAAAGCCAGACAAAACCGATCGCGCGGCGAGTTCATGCTAGCCGATGAGACGCCGGGGGCTGCAGCATCTTGCGAGGCGTGTGAGGCAACCATATCAACTGCAATTACTTCAAGTGCCAATCGTGGGATTGATCCCGCCCTTAGGACAGCACCAAAAACCTAATCTGTATGACTTGGGATTTGAAAAAGTAGTGACAGGGCAGCGCTCTAACCAACTGAGCTACGTCCCCAAGGAAAATCTGTACTACCGGAAATGCGGCCCTGGGAGTCTCGCATTTCCGTGCCCTGGGAGGGCTTTTGGATCGCGTCTGCCGTGCTTTTTCAGTGCCACTACAATGGCGCGCCCACGCAGCGGCAACATTCATGAGTGTATCAGAAAGCCGTGTGGCCCAACCCCGTAACTCGCAGCGCGCGAGCGGCCCCGAAAAACCACTGCCTCAAGCCAGTTGTCGGTCCGATCAATGGCCCGAATTGCGCGCCGATTACGGCCCGATCTTCGGTCCGCGAATTTGCAGCGAACACGGCCCGCAGCATCCGGCCCGCGTCAGGCCCGCCTTAGGCCCACTTCAAGCATTGACGGCGGCCCGTGCGGCGCGCCCTGAAGGCACATAGCCCATATCGACCGAAATGCCGCGCACGCACTGCAACAGATGGTTGGCGATGGCCGGCAACTTCTGCGCGGTAACGCGGAACGATGGCCCTGAGACGCTGACCGCCGCTACCGGCAGCCGCTGCGCGTCCAGCACCGGAACAGCGATGCAGCGCAGGCCTTCTTCCAGCTCCTCGTCGTCGACCGCGTAGCCGCGCCGGCGTGTCTTGTCGAGCTCGGCGCGCAGTGCTTCGGCTGTTGAAATGGTGCGGTTCGTCATCCGCTCGAAACGGATGCGGCGAATAATGTCGGCAGCGCGCTCCGGCGGCAGGAACGCGAGAATCGCTTTGCCCACGGAAGTGCAGTGCACGGGATTGCTGGCTCCGATGCGCGTAATCATGCGTACCGAACGCGTGGGCTCAATTTTGTCGATGTAGATGACGCGCGCCGCTTCGAGCAGCGCCAGGTGCGCCGTCTCTTCGGTCTCGGCCACCAGCCGCCGCAGGTGCGGCTGCGCGCGGTCGCGCAAATCATATTGTTCAATCGCCCGGTTGCCGAAATCGAACAGCCGCAGGCCCAGGCGGAATTTGCCGTTCGCGGTGCGCTCCACCATGCGGTGCCGCTCCAGAACCATCAGGAAGCGGTGCGCCGTGCTCTTGTGCAACTGCAGCGAGGCCGCTACCTGCGCCAAACCGAGCGGCGTCTCGCTCTCGCCGAGCAAGTCAAGAACCGCAAAAGCGCGGTCGAGAGCCTGAACTTTGTAAGTGCCTTGGGGAATCGCGTCTCGCATATTGATCCTTTGTTCCAAGCTTTGGGTCCATCTCTAGCTTCTCATATGATGGGACGCGGGTCAATAGGTGAAACGCGGGCTTTAATGGAAATCAGAGCGGACGATGGAATTCGAACCTCAGCAGCGGAGTTGCAGTCGCGGCGCTCGGAGTCAGATTTTGTCTTCCGGCTCTTCCACTTCGCCGCCCTCACCCGGCGCGAGAAACAGATTCGCTTCAAGGCCGTGCTGGCGGGTATAGAGATCGAAGTAGCGTCCGCGCAGCGCGAAAAGCTCGCTGTGGTTGCCGCGCTCGACGATGCGGCCTTGTTCGACGACGAGAATCTGGTCGGCGCGGCGAATGGTCGACAGGCGATGGGCGATAACGAACGTCGTGCGTCCGCGCATCAGCTCGGCAAGCCCGCCCTGGATCATCGCCTCCGATTCGGAATCGAGCGAACTGGTGGCCTCGTCGAGGATGAGGATGCGCGGCTCAGCCAGCAACGCGCGCGCGATGGAGAGTCGCTGGCGCTGCCCGCCGGAGAGCTTGACGCCGCGCTCGCCCACGATGGTGTCGTAGCCTTCAGGGAAGCGCTCGGCGAACTCGTCGACGCACGCCGTGCGGCAGGCGAACTGAAACTGCTCCTCGGTCGCGTCGGGCCGCGAAAACATGATGTTCTCGCGGATGGTGCCGTCGAAAAGAAACGATTCCTGTAGCACGACGCCCAGTTGCGAGCGGTAGGTGTTCAGGTCCACGGTCGCGAGATCGATATCGTCAATCAGCACCTGGCCTTTTACCGGCGTGTGAAAGGCGCAGAGCAGGCTGATGATCGTCGATTTGCCCGAACCCGACGAGCCCACCAGTGCGGTCACCGATCCGGGATCGGCGCGGAAGGTTACGTCGTGCAGCACCGGTTTCTCCGGCGTGTACGCGAAGTCCACATGCTCAAAGCGCACAGCGCCTCTGATCTGGCCAAGCTTGACGACGCGCCCCGCATCCGCGAACTCATCTTTCTCTGAGAGGATCTCCATGGTGCGATCGATCCCCGCTACCGCCTCGGTGAGTTGCGTGCCGATATTCACCACTTGAATCACCGGCGCAATCATGAACGCCAGGAACATCGTGTACTGGATGTAGGTGCCGTCGTCCATCCGATTTTGCAACGCCAGATGTCCGCCCAGCAGCATCACCAGCGCGCCCACCAGACCCAGCACCGTGGTGGCCGTCATCGACATCAGGCTTGTCATCGTCAGCGTCTTCATCACGTTGTCAAGCAGGCGCAGCACGCCTACCTTGAACACGGCCGCCTCGCGTTCCTCGGCGTGGTAGCCCTTCACCACGCGCACGCCGCCCAGCGACTCAGTCAACCGCCCCGTCACTTCGCCGGTGATCTTGCCCCGTTCGCGGAAGATGGGACGAATCGTTTTGAAGGCGTATTGAAGAACGAAGACAAAAATTCCAATCACAGAGAAGACGATCAGCGTCATCTTCGGGCTGCGGTGCAACAGAAAGATGAACGCCATCACTGCGGTCAACAGGCCGCCCACAAACTCCACCAGGCCGGTTCCGATCAGGTTGCGCACGCCTTCCACGTCGTTCATGATCCGCGATACCAGCAGGCCGCTGCGGTTGGCGTCATAGAAGCTGACCGACAGTCGGCCGATATGCCGCTGCACCTCCTGGCGCAATTCAGCGATCATGCGCTGGGCCGCCTTTGACAACAATTGTGT
Source organism: Occallatibacter sp. (assembly GCA_049517515.1). Classification (GTDB taxonomy): domain Bacteria; phylum Acidobacteriota; class Terriglobia; order Terriglobales; family Acidobacteriaceae; genus Telmatobacter. Next base: position 111,152 of record JBEKSA010000009.1, on the reverse strand, counting down.
GTTTGAAAACGATGTGATCGCCTGGATAATCGTCGCGACAAACACGGCCACTACGAGCGGAATTAGTTTGTCGCTCTCATGCTTCCTGAGCACCAGATTGACAAAGGGTCTGGACACAAATGGCAGCGTCAGTCCCGCGATGCGATTGATCGCCACGAGCACCAGGCCCAGCAGCAGCAGCCATTTTCGCGGCCGCACCAGCCTCCAGATCTCCGGCATCGCCTTCCGGAAATCTGTCTTCTTTGGGGGCAGATCGGCGCCCGGGCGCGCACTTCTACCATGCGGCGAGCGCTCAGCGCGCATTCCCATCCCCATCCCGCCGCGCATTGTTCCCATGGATTATTCCTGACGTGACCTTCGTGCTTGGATGAACGAGCGGACACAAAGATTCACGTAAATCAGCAGCAGCGCGGCCATGGTGAGCTTGGCCGCGAGCGCGATGTAGTCCGGCTCCTCCCCGAGCGACCGCGCGTGCCCATAGCCTTGCAGGGCCGCGGCGATCGCGCCAATCAGGCCTACGAGCCCAACCGTCACATTGATGTGCATGAAGAGCTTGCGCCGGCCTTCGCTGGGACTGATGGCGAGAATGCCGCCGGCGACGAGCGCCAAGCCAAACCACGTGGGAATCAACGCTGTCGGGTGAATGCTCCCCGTGCCCCAATAACCAATCAGCCCCAGAGCAACCAGGAGGACCCCAAATACATAAGTGACTTTTGCCATGCCCAACCTCCAGCCATGTGCATGGCAAGAATAACAGTTGCGAGTGGGGTTCTCTGATCTCTTGTCTCTGCTCTCTGCTCTCTGATCTCTGCCTTACCGCTGGATGCGCGCCGATCCGCCCTTGGCAAACGCGCGCACCTGGTCGACGGTCGCCATGGTCGTGTCGCCGATAAACGTGGTGAGCAGCGCTCCGTGAGCCCAGCCCAGCCGCAGCGCGCCTTCGGGCTTTTCGCCGGTCAGCAGCCCGTAGATGAATCCCGCGGCAAACCCGTCGCCGCCGCCTACGCGATCCACCACGTCGAGCTCGGCCGTCGGCGCCACGTAGGTCTTGCCGTCGATCCACGCCACCGCGCTCCAGCTATGCCGGTTGGTGGAGTGCACCTCGCGCAGCGTGGTCGCCACGATCTTCACGTGCGGATGCTTTTTGACCACATTGTCGATCATTCCGAAAAAGACGCTGGGATCGAGCTTCGACTTCGCATGAACGTCCGGGCCGGGAATCCCAAGTCCCTTCTGCAAATCTTCTTCGTTGCCGATCAGCACGTCGACGTTCTTCACGATCGTGGCGATCGTCTCCACGGCTTTGTCCGCGCCGCCGGAAATCTTCCACAGTTTCTCGCGGAAGTTGAGATCGAACGAAGTGACGGCGCCCGCTTCCTTGGCTGCCTTCATCATCTCCGCCACCAGTGGAGCGGTGGTGGCTGATAGCGCCGCAAAGATTCCGCCCGAGTGCGCCCAGCGCACGCCTTTCGCGCAGATCGTCTTCCAATCGAAGTCGCCCGGCTTCAGCATCGCGCCCGCTTCATTGGCGCGGTTGTAGAAGACCACCGGCGGCCGCACTCCCGCGCCGCGGTCGCTGTAAACAGTCGCCATGTTCGGGCCTGTCGCGCCGTTGTGCTCAAAATGCTTGTAGATCGGCCTCACGCCCATGGCGCGCACACGCTCCGCGATCAAATCGCCGATGGGATAGTCCACCATCGCCGACGCCACCGCGGTCTTCATCCCGAAGCAATCGGCCAGGTTGGCGGCTACGTTGAACTCGCCGCCGCTCACATGAATCCTGCACTCCGTTGCCTTGCGGAAGGGAATAATTCCCGGATCGAGCCTGTGCACCAACGCGCCCAGCGCCAGAAAATCCAACTCACCATCCTTGCGAATATTCAGGCCGTAACTCATCGTTCTCTCCTTGCCTTGATGCAAATTCGAAAAACCCCAAGCTCAAACGCTGCACGATCGCACATTCACCGCGCCTCATCCCGCGTTCGCCTGCAGCTTCTTCACATCCGCGACTACCTGCTCCGGCGTCCACTCGTTGCCGGGATAAAACTGAGCCACTTTGCCGTGCGGACCAATCAACGTTGTCGAAAGCGTGTGCGTAATCGTCTCGTCGGGGCCGGGTGTAATGCCTACGTCGAAGTACTTCGCCATTTCGAGCAGTTCCGGCTTGGTGGGCACTGCAAAATCCCAATGCGCAAACGCACCCTTCGTGCCGCTGCCAATGTACTCGGCGCCATAGGCGCGCAGCCGCGCCGGAGTATCGTGCTCCGGATCGAAGCTGACGCACAGGAGATGTGTTTTTCCGTAGAGCGCTGGGTTCGCGGCCAACTGCTGATCGATCACCGCAAAGTTGTGCGTAATCAGCGGGCAAAAGTTTGGCAAAGGACAGCGCGTGTAAATAAATGTCAGCAGCAGCGTCTTTCCGCGAAACTGGCCGAGGTGAATCGCGCGTCCATCCTGGTTGCGCAGCTTGAAATCCGGTACTACATCGCCGGGCGCGGGCACATGATAGATCACCGTCGGCTTGTAATCCGGCTTGGCCTGCGCGATCACGACGATGTGATCCAGCACCACAGTCTCTTCGGAACTCTTCGACACCAGCACGTCCGCGGTAATCGTGTCGCCAGGGTGCAACTCGCTTGCAATCGTCGGGTCCTTGAGCTGGTACGGCATGGTCATCGCATCCATGAAGCCCGGAATGGCCTCATGATCGACAACCACGATTCCATGCGCAGCGTCGGTCGAAACTACTTTCCCGCGCAGGTGATACACCGTGGGCGACGAATCCACTGTGCCATGCGACCCTGACGTTGAGTTGGAGTGGCATCCCGCCAAAGCGGCAACGGCAAGAAGACAGCCTGCAAAAGCGATGCGCATCACAAACCAGTGTACAACCAGTGGACTGACCACATGAAAAGGCAGATTCCCGATCATCGCTTTCGATTTTTCACCGGTTCGTTCCACGTTCGCAGCGGTCGGCAGGCGGTAAGGCCCTCAGCGGTATTCTTAGGCGTAAGGCGGCGAACTACAAACCGTGAACTCTGAATTTTCATCCAAGATCGATGCTTGGCTGCGCGGCGACGGACTCGTGGTCACGGCAAGCGAGCGCGCCGCTCGATCGATCGCAGCAGCCTTCAATCGCTCCCGTCGCGCCGAGGGTCTTACGGCTTGGCAGGCTCCCAACATCCAGGACTGGCAATCCTTCGTCCGCAACGCATGGGATGAACGCAATTCCGGCAACCGTACCGTTCTGAACCCGCTCCAGGAGCAATCGCTCTGGACGGGAATTGTTTCCGCTGCTGCGCCGGAGGCCGTGCGCCTGGCTGGCGCGCGCGACCGCCTCGCGGCGCTGGCCATGGAGGCGCACGGTCAGGTTTGCGCCTACGCTCCACGGTTCCTGAAGAGGAAGACGCGCATCGGTTGGGACAGGGACGCCGCAGCCTTCAGCGACTGGCTCGCGGACTTCGACGAGGTCTGCCACGCCGGCAGCACCATCAGTCCCGCGCGCCTGCCACTCGAGATGATTGAATCGCTGAAGCAGGATTCCCCCGAGCGCGAGGCTCTTTTGCTCGTGGGCTTCGATCGCATTTTGCCTACGCAACAGGAATTCTTCGCCGCCTGGGGCAATTGCACGCAGGTTCTGCCCGGCGAAACTGCCGAACGGATCGAATCTCATCAGGCCGCCGATCCCTCCACTGAACTCGCCGCTTGCGCTCTTTGGTGCAAACAGCGGCTCGCGATCGCCCCGCATGCGCGCCTGCTCGTTGTCACGCAAGACGCGCCCAAACGCCGCGGCGAAATCGAGCGCACTTTTCTCCGCTTTGTTTCGGACTCCGGAAGCGCATCCACTGCCTCAAGCGTTTTTGAATTTTCTCTGGGCGTTCCGCTCGGCCAGGCCGCGCTTGCGCGCGGGGCCGGACTGCTTCTGCGCTGGCTCACCGAGCCGATCGAAGAGCATGAACTCGACTGGCTGTTTTCGACTGGCCAAACTGCTGCGTCGCGCAATGAGTCGCTTGCTCTCACGGCCTTCATGCGCGCAGTGCGCCGCAAAAACTTGCAGCGCATAAAGTGGGGACTTGCGGATTTTCTGCGCCAGAAGCCCGGTGCGGAGTTGCCTGCCGCGTGGGTCGCGCGCATCGCGCAGGCCCAGCGTAGACTTCAGGAATTCGCGCGCCGCCCGCAATCTCCAATCGCCTGGGCTGAGCTGGCGCCACAGTTGCTCGAGCTCACCGGCTGGCCAGGCGATCGGCCACTTACAAGCAGCGAATTCCAGGCTCACCGCCGCTGGCGACAAACCGTCGACGGATGCGCATCGCTCGGTTTCGATGGCCGGCGCGTTGAGTGGAAGCAATTCCTTGCGGCTCTCGATCGCGCCCTCAATGAAACGCTCTTCGCGCCTGAATCGCAGGATGCGCCGATTCTGATTGCCGGTCCTGCCGAGTCCGCGGGCCTCACGGCAGATGCCGTGTGGTTTCTCGGCGCCAGCGAAGAAGCGTGGCCGGCTCGTGGCGCGACCCATCCGCTTTTGCCGCTTGCAGTGCAGCGCGAGACCGGGATGCCTCACGCCTCGCCGCGTCTCGATTGGGAATTGGCCGATTCCATTACGCGCCGCCTGCTCGCCTCCGCACCTGAAGTTCATTTCAGCTATGCCCGTCAGACCGACGGTCCCGACAGCACAGGTGTTGCCGCGCGCCCCTCGCGGCTTGTTGCGCAGCTCGCCGGTCCGCCCGAGCTGCTTTCCAACGACTGGATTGCCCCTCCGCCTTCGGAGCCGGCAACAGTTTTCTTTGATGACGTAAGCCGGATTCCCTTCCCTGCCGGCGCGATCACGGGAGGCTCCGGCGTTCTCACCTCGCAATCGCAGTGTCCTTTCAAGGCTTTCGCCACAGCTCGCCTGGCGGCGCAGAAGTGGGACCGCGCCGAAGCCGGCCTCACTGCGCTCGAACGCGGCCTGCTTCTTCACGAGGTGTTGCACTCCATTTGGTCGGGCCCGCCGCTCGGCATCCGTTCGCACAAAGAACTTCTCGATGTTCAGGATCTTGACTCTTTCGTTTCCGACCATGTGCGCCGCGTCTTCGCAACAAAACTTCCCTCGCGTGCGCGCGAATGCATGCCGCCACGATATCTGGACCTCGAACAGATTCGCCTCATCGCACTCGTCACCGAGTGGCTCCATTACGAATCCCTGCGCGTTCCCTTTACCGTCGCCAAAACCGAAGCGGATACGAGCGCGTCAATCTCCGGCCTCAATCTTCACCTGCGCCTCGACCGAATCGACCGCTTCAATGACGGCTCGTTGCTCGTCATCGACTACAAATCCAGCGACATCAAGCCCAGCGTCTGGGATCTTCCCCGCCCTGACGACGTGCAGCTTCCTCTCTACGCCAACTTCGCTCTCAAATGCGATCCGAGCGCCATCGGCGGCCTCGTATTCGCCAAAGTGCGCCCCGGCGAGGCGGCATTCGCTGGTCGGGTTCGCGATGCCAAAGCAACTCTGCGCAGCAAGATCAGCGGAAATTCCGATCTTGTGAAGAAGCCTCTCACTTCGGAGCAGCTTTCCGCGTGGCGGGACTGCATCGAACAGCTCGCCCTCGATTTCCTTTCGGGCAGCGCCGTCGTCGCCCCACGCGATTACCCTGACACCTGTGAGAACTGCGGCCTCCAGGCACTCTGCCGCATCAAGGAGTTTCCTCCGCAATCGGGTGACGACAATAGCGAGGAGGCAGGCGATGCCTAATGCGCCTCGCATGAATCCGCCTCCCGATCAGGCGCAGCGCGACGCAGCCCTCGATCCCCGGCGCTCCGTTCTCGTGCGCGCTCCGGCCGGCTCGGGCAAAACCACGCTTCTCTCGCAGCGATTTCTGTCGCTGCTCGCAGAAGTGGACGAACCCGGCCAGGTCGTCGCCATCACTTTCACCAACGCTGCGGCGGCTGAGATGCGCAATCGCATTCTAGACGAGCTTCGCCGCGGCGATCCAAACCCCATCGCAAGCCGTGCCCTCCGGCGCTCGCAGGATCGCGGCTGGAACCTTCTCGATCTCCCCGCGCAGTTGCGCATCCAGACCATCGACTCTTTTTGCCGCGACCTCGCGTTGCAGCAGCCGCTCCTTTCCGGCCTCGGCGGCGGTCTCGACATTAGCGAGCAGCCAAGTGAACTCTACCGCCGTGCCGCTCGCCGAACACTTGACCAAATCGCCGCAGGCGATCCGTCGCTGCGCGAAGCAATCGAAGCTCTGCTCCTGTGGCGCGACAACAGTTGGCGTGATCTGGAGGATCAGCTCGTCGGAATGCTCGAGAAGCGCGACCAATGGATGCTCGACTTCGTGCTCGACCGCGCTCCAGATTGGGACGAGTTACGCGCACGCCTTGAACGCCCCTTTGCGCGCGCCGCCAAATCCGATCCCTCTTCATCTCGTTACAGCGAAGAGGAATGGCAAATCGTGCGCTCCTGCTTCACGCTCTTGCGCCATGCCGCCGCTGAGTTGAAGGTAGTCTTCGCGGAGGCCGCAACCGCGGACTTCATCGAAGTCGCTCAGATCGCGCTCAGCGTGCTCACAGGTGAGGACGGGCTTCCCACCGATGGCGCGCAGGCCGTCGCCGATGGCATTCGCCATTTGCTGGTCGATGAATTCCAGGACACCAGCCGCCGCCAGCACCAGTTGCTTGCGCATCTCATCGCCGCGTGGCCTGAGCGCGAGGGACGCACCTGCTTTGTTGTTGGCGACCCCATGCAGTCCATCTACTTCTTTCGCGACGCCGACGCCGAGCTGTTCCCACGCGTCGAGCAACTCGGCCTCGAAATCCCCGGCGACCTTCCGCTGCGCTTCGATCCCGTCCAACTCAGCGCCAACTTCCGCACCGCGCCGCCGCTCGTCGACAAAATCAACAATGCATTCACCCAGATTTTCGCCATTGACGACGGTAGCGGTGTGACCTATGCGCAGGCCGCGCCGGCTCGCGGCGGCGCAATGCAGCCTGGCCCGCACCTCGTCGCCGATTCGTCTCCGCTCTTGCATCTCTATCTCGAGTTCATCCCGGAGACGCCGCGCGGCAATTCACGCAGTCCCGGTCCCGATCGAAAAAAGCAGACCGCTGCGGAACGGGAGGCGGCTCAGCAAAAACAGATTGAGGAAATCGTCACGCTGATTCGCGGCCACATGGCCCACGTCGACCAGGCCCGCGCTGCAAAAGAGAAATATCGCATCGCCGTGCTCGGCCGTGCTCGACAATCGCTCGAGCCCATTGCAGCCGCGCTCCGCCAGGCCTCCATCCCATTTCGCGCTGTCGAGCTTGAGAAGCTGCAGGATCGCCCTGAAATTATCGATGCGCTCGCCCTGGCACGCGCGCTCCTCAATCCTCATGATCGCGTTTCGTGGCTCGGCGTGTTGCGCGCGCCGTGGTGCGGCCTGTCCCTCGCCGATTTGCATACGCTCGTCAGCGCCGACTCGCCCGAGCTCCTGGCGCGGCCAGTTCCCCAGCTTCTTTCAGACCGCTCGCAACTTCTCAGCATCGAAGGCCGCGAAGGTGTCGACCGCGTTTTGCAGGCGGTTGACTTCTCCAACCGCCTGCGGTCGCAGCAACCCACTGCCGCGTTGGGCACGCTGCTCGAGCAAGCCTGGCTGCGGCTGGGCGGCGCGCAATGCGTCGATGCCGCGGCGCGCGTGAATCTCGATCTGCTCTGGCGCAGTCTCGATGGCCTGCCCGAGGGCGAGCCCGATCTGCTCGGCTCCGCGCTCGATGCGGCGCTCGACAAGCTGACCGCCCTTCCCGATCCTTCGGCGGACAGCGACTGTGGCGTCCAGTTGATGACCATCCACAAAGCCAAGGGTTTGGAGTTCGAGGTCGTGATTGTGCCCGATTTGCAGAAAGGAACCGGAGGAAGTAAACGCGAATTGCTTTCCTGGCTGGAACGCGGATTGCCGCCCGATGCCGAGCCCGCCGATTTGGAAACGGCCAGCGAGATCACGGAGTTTCTCGTCGCGCCGTTGCAGCGGAAAGGCGCCGACAGCGGCAAAGCCAAACAGTGGGTCGACCGCGTTCGCCGCGACCGCGAATCCCAGGAGGCGCGCCGTCTTCTTTACGTCGCCGCCACGCGCGCCCGCGAGGAGCTTCATCTCTTCGCGCGCCCGAAATACAAGATGGGGAAAGACGGCAAACACATTCTGGCTGACCCCACTGAAAGTTTACTGAAGAAAGCGTGGCCCGCTTTCGAGGAGAAGATAAAAGAATGCTTTGGCGAATGGCGTGTAGCCAAGGAACTCGAAGAGCTTGCCACCAGGGATCAACCGGAAGAAAGCGAACGGACAATTGATTCGATTGCTGCTTCGAGCGAAGAGACGCCGCTTGAGATGTCACGCCCCCCCGAGCTCCCTCCAGACAGACCAACACGGCTCCTTCGCCTCCCACTCGACTTCTCTATCCCAACCCCAGCGTCTTCTGGGCTCGCGGCCGATGCGCCGCTCGCCGGCGCCGGCCGCCTCTACGAGCGCCACGAGGGCGGGCTGCTTTCACGCGCGCTCGGCAACGCCGTCCACTCGCTTCTTCAGCAATTCGCGCAGCTTCTCGTTTCGCAGACTCTTGAAGCCGCTCTCGCGGCGCTCACCGAGCAGCAGCTCAGCATCGCCGCCATCATCCGCGCCGCCGGCGTCGAGCCCGCCACAGCCAGCCGCATCGCCGTGCAGGCGCTGCAAATTGTTCTTCAGGCAGCAGGCGATCCGCTCGCGCAATGGATTCTCGCGCCGCACAGCGACGCGGCCAGCGAAGTTCGCTGGACCGGAGTCGTGGCGGGCAGCTTACGCACTGTACAGGTGGATCGCGTCTTTCGTGCCGGACCCGCACCGCAAACCGCCAGCGCATCACCAAGCGAAGACACCTGGTGGATCATCGATTACAAAACCGCCCACGAAGACGGCCTCGATCCTGCTTCCGCGCTGCCCGAGCTGCGCCGCCAATTTGCGCCGCAGATCGAAGCCTACGCAGCCATCCTCCGCAACCTGCGCGGCGCTGATATCCATCTCTGCGGCGGTCTCTACTACCCACGCATGGCGCTCTTCGATTGGTGGCAGCTCTAGTTGCAACTGGAAGGAATTGGGCCGACGTGCGGCGAGCTCTCCAGGAGAGCGGCCTAAGTCTTGCACAACTCTTCAGCAAACACGTCGCGGTGCGCGAGGATGAACCGATCGGCGTTGTGCAAAAGCAGCGCGTACACTGCCACCGCTGCGAAAGCAAGAGGGCCGAAGATCCATGCGCCGAGCCACGGATCATCGAAATAGCGGCAGAGGAGCGTCACAGGAAACTGCAGCGCCATGCTTCCGAATAGCACCAGCATGATCAGAAGGCCGCTGGTGCGATTCGTCGGCGTCGCTCTTCTCCGCTGCGCCTGTCCCGGGACAAATCGCCGCGGCGCCTGAATGGAGCGCACTGTTCCCAAAGCCAAATTGACTCCGATCACAAAAATCGTCCACAGCCCAGTGGAGATTTGCGTCGCAAGCGAAATCGGCGTGCGCGCGAGGACCGAAACCAGCACCCAGGCTAGCCCAGCTTCCGTGGCGATCACCGCAAGACTCATCAGATTCTTGGCGACGATCACGTCGCGCAAATGGACGGGCGCAAGCAGATACACCTGCACGCCGAGGCCGTCCGCGCCAAAGATGTTGTAGAGCCCGGCGAGAACTCCGAAGAGAACATACGCAATCGCCCCGGGAAGAAAATAAGTGGAATGACCGGCGAAAACCGAGCGATTCAGAATCACGACAAAAAACAGCGGAGTCAGCATTCCAATCAGCTGCACTCCGTTGCCGCGCAGGGTGAGCCATTCCTTGCGCAAGCAAGCCGCCACAATCGGGGGAAAAGCCGGGCGTGCATTTTCCGTCGACGCGGCGTTCGCAACAGCGCCGGCCTGTTGTGGGCGCGCCGAATTACGTTGAGGTGCGCGCTCGTTCGCGCGCCGGCTCGCGCCTTCACTCAGGTATTCGCCAAGAAACTGCTTATGCAGCCTGATCGCGAACACCGCCGCGAACAGCGCCGCGCTTGCTAACAAACCCGCGAACTGCGCGAACGCCGTAAATGGATGCGACGCCTGCAGAATCGCATTCGCGGCGAAACCCGGCGGCAGCCATTGCAGTCGTGCTCCGGAGCTGTGCAAAAGATTCAGCACCAAGCTGCTTCTTCCGCCGAGGCCGTGCGACGGTGCGCGCTGAAAATTCAGGAACTGAAATCCGACGACGGTCAGCGCCATCAGCGCGCTGAAGATCTCGCGAAAGCGCCGATTCGCAAGCCAGCGCTCCATCCATGCCCCGATCATGCGTACTAAAAAGACGCTCATCAGCGCATACACCGCGAGAACCACCAGTGCGGGCAGCGCCAGCTCCGGTTTCGCCACGCCAATCCCCACCGCCGCGGCCAGCAGCGCGAGGCAGCCCACGATGGTACTTGCCGTCAGCACGCCGATGAAGGTTCGCAATACCAGGTACCGTCCAAAGCGCAGAGGAAAACGTGTCAACGAAGAAGGATCGAAATTGGAGACAACCGCAGCCACGTTCTGGCCGTTGACGCTGACGAACAGCCACAGCAGCGTGATGGCAGCCAGAAGCGGAGCCAGGCGCTGCGGATGATTGCCGGCGATCGCCATCCAGGCGAAGAATCCGCTGCCGCCAATCGGACCAATCACCATCAAGGCAAGAAACGGCCAGACAATGAGGCGCACCAGAATGGCGAGTGCAAGCCCGACCGCCTGGCGTGTGCCGGTTGACCGGCGGCGAAACGTGCTGTTGATGAAGATGCGCCAGCGCAGCCACGCCACCGCAGCAAACTGCACGCGCGCGGGAATCTCTTGCGCCGATGACGGAAGCAGCTTTCCGGCTTCTAGCTCAGCCACGAAAGCTCCTGCTCGGGCGCCGTAGCCGCGGGATTTCCTTCGCGGCTGGTCCCTACAATCTCGAGGAAAATTTCTTCCAGGCTGCGCTGCTTTCCGCCCGGTGGCGAAGTTCCATCCGCGTGAGCCTGGCCCGCGCGCAGCTCCTCCAGCGATCCCTGTGCCACCAACTGTCCGCGATGGATAATCGCAACGTGGGTGCACAGCCGCTCCACAATCTCCAGCACGTGCGACGTGAGGAACACGGTGGCGCCGCGCGCGATCATTCTCTGCAGCATGGCCTTCAGCGTTCCCGCTGCCACTGCATCCACGCCTTCAAACGGCTCGTCGAGAAACAGCACCCTGGGCCCATGGATCACCGCTGCGGCCATGGCCAGTTTTTTCTGCATGCCGTGCGAGAAATCGGTAATCAGTTTCTTGCGCTCATCGGCCAGCTGCATGAACTCCAGCAGCTCCTGCGTGCGTTGCATGGTGGTGGCGCGATCGAGGCCGTACATCCGCCCTACGAATCGCAGGTATTCCTCCGCGGTCAGGCGGCCAAAGAGAGCCATCCCCTCCGGCACCACGCCAATCTGCCTCTTCACCGCAGCCGAGTTCGCCCTCAGATCCTCGCCAAGAATACGAATGCTTCCCGAAGTCGGCGCCAGCAGGCCCGTCAGCATCTTAATGGTGGTGGATTTGCCTGCCCCATTGGGACCAAGAAAGCCGAAAAACTGGCCCGCGTCCACGCGCAGGTTCACATCCTGAACCGCAGTGAAATCGCCAAAGCGGCGAGTGAGCGCAGCGGTATCGATGGCGAGGGTTGTCATGAGTCCTTAACGACTTGAGACCACGATACACTTTGCCGGCTCGGCTTGTGTGAAAAACCCCAAGACCGCCGCAGTGAGTTTATTTCGATGGTTTTTCACAGCCGTCTCGCGCGCAGCACATTGGTTTTTCTGTATTCTGTATTTGAACGCTTGCTCATTTGTCAAACTTGCAGAGGAGAATTTACACATGGCTAAGTCCGTCAAGAAATCAGGCGCCGCGCACAAGGCTGCCGCGAAACCAAGCAAACCCGCCGCAAAAAAGACCGTCGCGTCGGCAAAGGCAAACGGGACCTCGACCTCCCACGATCAGGTTGCGCAGCTCGCGCACCGCTTCTGGACCGAGCGTGGCCAAACCCACGGCCACCACGAAGAGGATTGGTTCCGCGCCGAACAGGCACTTCGCTCCAAGGCGTCCTGATCGGCTCAGCTCGTTCTTTCGTTGGCAACGCGACGCACCTTGCGGGCGAAACGTCTTTTGCTGGAATTAAAGCTGTAAATCCGCGCTATTGTAAATTCGCCATCAGGCTTTCCAGCGCCGACTTCGGCGGCCGTGTAAGCGACTCGGGCAGCGTGCCCAGCGGCTCGTCCACCACGTTCAGCTGATCGATGAACGTCGGCTTCTGCGTGTCGATGTAGAAGACGCCGGTGAGGATTTCGTTCTTCTCCTGCGCCTCCATCAGCGTGCGCACGGCATTGGCCTTGTCGGTCGGGTCGTAGTCCTCAAGCAATTTGCGCAGGCGCAGTTGCGATCCGTCGTGCATCTCCACGTCGTACACTTCGCCCGAATCGTAGTCCACTTCGATGTCGTCGAAGCTGGCCACAAATCCGATCTCGTTGATCGGTTCGTCGTTCTCCTGCAGAAACTTGTAGCTCTTCGTCGATCCCTCGTGGTCGTTGAATGTCACGCAGGGGCTGATCACGTCCAGCATTACCGTTCCGTTGTGCGCGATCGCCGCTTTCAGCATCGCCAGCAACTGCTTTTTGTCGCCGGAGAATGAACGCCCCACAAACGTCGCGCCCAATTGAATCGCCATGGCGCACGTATCGATGGGAGGCAATTCGTTGATCACGCCGGTCTTCAGCCTCGATCCGATGTCGGCCGTAGCCGAAAACTGGCCCTTGGTCAATCCGTACACGCCGTTGTCCTCGATGATGTAGATCATCGGCAGGTTGCGCCGCATCAGGTGGACAAACTGGCCGATGCCGATCGAGGCCGTATCGCCGTCGCCGGAGACTCCCAGCGCCATCATCGTGCGGTTGGCCAGCACGGCGCCCGTCGTGATACTCGGCATGCGCCCGTGCACGCCGTTGAAGGCGAATGACCGGTTCATGAAGTAGGCGGGGCTTTTTGACGAGCAGCCGATGCCGCTCATCTTCATCACCCGCTCCGGCTCCACGCCCATCTCCCACATCGCATCGATAATGCGCTCACTGATTGCGTTGTGGCCGCAACCCGCGCACAAAGTCGACTTGCCGCCGCGGTACTCCAGCACCGGCAGGCCAATGTGATTCAGTTTCGGGCCTGGGGCCCCGCTCGCTGTTGTGGTCGCCATTTTAGAGGCCCTCCTTGGTTGCAAACTCATCCGTGATGCTGCGCGCGTCGATTGGCAATCCGTTGTAGTGCAGAATGCTGCGCAGCCTCGCCACCTGCTCGCCAGGAAGATCGAGCTTCAGCAAGCTTGCCAGTTGTCCATCGCGATCCTGCTCCACCACGTACACGCGCTCATGGCTGGCCACAAAGTCGTGAATTTCATGCGCAAACGGATAAGCCCGGATGCGCATGTAGTCCACGCTCACGCCGTGCTCCTTCTCGATCTGGTCCATACTCTCGCGCAATGCGAAGTCCGTGGAACCATACGCCAGGAACCCGATCTTCGAGGTTCCGTTCTTCGTGACCACCGGCGCCGGAACCAGCTTGCGCGCATTCTCGAACTTGCGCGCCAAACGGTCCATCACTTCCTGATACTCGTCCGGCCGCTCGGTGTATTCCGCCGCGTCGTTGTGCCCCGAGCCGCGCGTAAAATACGCCGCCTTCGGGTGCGCTGTTCCCGGCAGCGTGCGCCAGCCGATCGCGTCGCCATCCACATCGCGATAGCGCGCGAAGCTGCCCGCCTTCTTCAGATCTTCCGCCGTCAGCACCTTGCCGCGATCCAATGGCTTGTCGGGATGAGCAAACGGCTCCGACATCCAGTTGTTCATCCCCAAATCAAGATCCGACAGCACAAACACCGGCGTCTGCAGCCGCTCCGCAAGATCGAACGCCGCATAGGCCAGCTCGAAGCACTCCTTCACCGAGCCCGGCAGCAGAATCACGTGCTTGGTGTCGCCGTGCGAAAGAAACGCCGTCGAAAGCAGGTCGGACTGTTGCGTGCGCGTGGGCATTCCCGTCGAGGGGCCGCTGCGCTGCACGTCGAAGATCACTCCCGGAATCTCGGCATAGTAGCCCAGCCCGCTGAACTCCGCCATCAGCGAGATGCCCGGTCCTGAAGTGGAGGTCATCGCCCGCGCGCCTGCCCAGCCTGCACCCAGAACCATGCCGATCGCGGCCAGCTCGTCCTCGGCCTGCACCACGGCAAAGGTCGCCTTGCCCTCCGGCGTCACGCGAAACTTCTTCAGCAAATCCGTGGTCGCCTCAATCAGCGACGTCGACGGCGTGATGGGATACCACGCCACCACCGTGACCCCCGCAAACACCGCGCCCATGCCGCACGCCGCGTTGCCATCGATGATGATCTTGCCCTTGGTTTGATCCATGCGCTCGATGAAGAACGGGTCGTGCTTGGTGAAATTCACCTTGGCGTACTCGTAACCCGTCTCCACGGCCCCGAAGTTCAGTTCGAAGACCTTCTGCTTCTTCGAAAACTGCTTTCGCACGCACTGTTCCACTACGCCCACGTCGATGTGCAGCAGTTGCGCAACCACACCCACGTACACCATGTTCTTGACCAGCTTGCGCAGCTTGGCCTCGGGACATAGCGCCTGGGTTAGCTTGTCGAAGGGAACGGGATAGCACACAACATCGTCGCGGTACCGGCTCAGATTCAGGTACTCTTCGTAGATCGCCACGCCGCCCGCAGGCAGCGCCATCATGTCTTCCTGCGCCGTTTCCGGATTCAGCGCCACCAGCACTTCCGACTCGCGCTTGCGCGCCACGTAGCCGTCCTTGCTCGCGCGGATCGTGTACCAGGTCGGCAGACCGGCAATGTTCGATGGGAACAGGTTCTTCCCGCTCACGGGAATGCCCATTCCAAAAATGCTCTTCAGTAGAATGTTGTTCGCCGACTGCGAACCCGATCCGTTGACCGTGGCTACGTTGATGCTGAAGTCGTTAACGATGCGCGGACGCGCGATGCTTTCGCCCTGTTCTTGACCCAGGGCCAGGTTTCCAGTCGCCATTTGGCGGGATTCCCTTCCAATAAATTCTGACCGCTTTACGGGCACCGGCCAACTCCTCTACAGTTCCTGCTCCTTGCGCCCCGATATGTGATTATAGTCACTTTCTTGTTAACACCGTCCCACTCCGCGCCACGATGGTAACCCCTTCGCTCACCCGCCGAAGCGGAAGCCCAGCTTCGGGCAGTCAATCCAGTAACTGATTTGTTTTCATTGTTATTCGCAAAGCTTTAGATACCGCATCCTTTCGCGGCCCTTTTGCGAAAGGGTGGGATTGCACATCCCCAACCCTACGCACGAAAAAACTACCAGCTACCGGCTACCAGCTTGCGCCTTTGCACTCCCCTAACCCGTGCACAAAAAAGCTGGCAGCTAGAAGCTAGCAGCTGGTAGCTGCTTTTCCGCATCCCTCTTCCACCGCGCAATCAGCGCCAGCGCAATCACCACCAGCGCCAGCGTCAGCCCGATCCACAATCCGTAAATCCCCCAGCGCAGCCCGAAGCACAGAAAGAACCCCAGCGGCAATCCCAGCACCCAATACCCCACCAGGTTCGCCCACATCGGCGCGCGCGTCTCGCCCAGCCCGCGCAGCGCGCCGGTGCTCACTGTCTGAATTCCGTCGAACACCTCAAACGCCGCCACAATCGCCAGCAGTCCCGGCCCCACTGCCAGCACTCGCGCATCGCTCGTATACAACTCGATCAGCGGCCGCGGCCACACCAGCAGCGCCACTGCCGCCAGCAGCATAAAGCTCGTGCCCAATCCCAGCGCCAGCCATCCCGCCCGCCGCGCCCGCGCCGCATCGCCCGCGCCCACCGCGTGCCCCACGCTCACCGCCGCCGCTGCCGAAATCCCCAGCGGCACCATGTACGTCACGCTCGCGTAGTTCAACACAATCTGGTGCGTGGCCAGCGCAACCGGCGTCAGGTAGCCCGCGGAAAACGTCGCCAGGTTCCACGCGCCCACTTCGAGCAAAATCTGTCCCGCCGCCGGAGCGCCCAATTTCGCGAGGCGCTTCAGCCGCGCCGCCTGCGGTCCCGCCCAGTGCCGGAACAGCGGATGTCCGCGCCTGCGCTCGTATCTCCACGCAAAGCCCAGCAGCGCCAGCGCCATGGTCACGCGCGCAAACACTGTCGAAATCGCCGACCCGTTCACCCCCAGCGCCGGCATGCCCAGCTTGCCGTAGATCAGCACCCAGTTCAGAAGCCAGTTCACCAGGTTCGCCGCCACATAGGTCACGGTAATCACGCGCACCTGGCCCACGCCCTGCAAATACCGCCGCGACGCGCCATAGAGCAGCAGCGGCAGCGTGCCCCACAGCAACCATCCCATGTAGCCGCTCGCCGGCGCCGCTACTTCCGCCGCAATCCCGAAGCGCGCAAAGAAGAAGCTCGCCAGCGCGATGCCCGCCATAATCGGCACGGCGGCAATCGACGCCAGATACACGCCCTGCGCCAGCCACCTGTGGCATTCGTCGTGATCCTTGCGCCCGTAGGCCTGCGCTACCAGCGTGTCCAGCCCCAGCATCAGCCCCATGCCAAACATGCTCGGCGTGTAGCAGACGGCGTTGCCCAGCGCCACGGCCCCAATCGCCGCCGGACCCAGACGGCCCACCATGATGGTGTCCACCACTCCCATGAGCATCCAGCCCAGCTCGCTCAACACCACTGGCAGAGCCAGCGTGACCATCGCGCCCAACTCCCGCCGCCACTCTGCCCGGCCCCCTCTCTGTTCCTGCTCCATCACTCCAATGTATCGGGCGGAGCAACGACGGAGGGAGGCGAGGGTTTCAACCCGCGCAAATTCCATTCACCCATTTTTGAAATAGAAGAGCACGCGGCGAAGCCGCGCTCCCTAAGAGATGTCATCCTGAGCGGAGGTCGCCGTGGCGACCGGAGTCGAAAGCCTGGCCTGAGCGAAGATCACGAAGCGATCGGAGTCGAATGGGGATCTGCGGTTGCCTCTTTTTCCGCACTTCGGAGGAACAACGACGGAGGGAGGCGCGGGTCCGGCGGCTACGAAGAGTGTCCTGCGGCTCCCCCCTTTGCCTGCCGTGTCAGTTTACGGATCTTCTTAGGTGAACTGATCCACACGTGGACCTGGCGACCCTATCAAACTATAACCGTCCTACCTGTGGCTCGGATGGAACATCGACCGGAGCGAGTCTTCCAGTTCGTCACTCTGCGGCCTTGCCGGGGTGGACTGTGGAGGCAGTATCGTGGTGGGCGACTCACTGTTCGACCCGTTGATGGGCCGAGAATCATTGCTGGTGGGAATACTGCTCACGGCGCCGAAGAACCGGTGCTGAAGATGTTCAATGGCTGCTATATCGAGGCGGTAGTTCTCTTCCGCCCGGCGGTAGTCCTCTTCCACCCGATCCCGCAATGCTTCTAACTGATCTCTATCCAATCCTGACATCGCCAAGCCCTCCCAGGATGCGTCTTTTTAGCCCGGCACCACAGCTTGAGTGTGTCACATCCGGCTGGGATTTGAACTAGCACAAAGGATGTAGGTGTTAACCGATACAAATGCCGTCGCTGTTGGAGCTGTCACGACAGTGCTGTTGCTGCCTTCCGGGCGCTGCTCGAGGCGGCAGTCGATGATGAGAGTATCAAGTTTACGTTCTTAGGCGCCTTTCCCACGGTCAAGCGGTCCTTTGCAGCGCGACCTCGACGAACTCGTGGGCCTCAGTGATCTCATGAGCGTATTGACGAATCTTCTCATAGACGCCGATTACGACCTGGTCGGCGCAGACACAGTAGACCTGAGTATCCGCATCGCTCGGGCTGCCTGGCCTGCCGCGCGTAACATCGAACATCTGGCGCGCACTGTCAAGGAAGTCCTTGTGCGTCGGCTGCCCGTTCAACGTACGGCCTTTGGTTCTTTCGAGGGCAGAATCGACAACGGCCTGAGCCTCTTTCGAACTGCACGTGTGTTCCCAGACATGCCAGCTACCATTTGTGAACTGCTCAGCAAAGACAACTACTTTCATTGGCATCTACTCCACACAGACGAAGTCGGATTAGTAACAACTAATGGTCCAAAATAATGACCACAACGGTAATCAAGCTCAATCAACCAGAAGGCTCATACCCTCAACCAGACGATTCAGACGCTGACCTTTTTGGGGGATATTGAGTGGGCTGCCGCCGGCAACGCACGACCAGGGCACGAGATTGGATTAGGCGGAATCTCCGTTTTGCCTTTAGGCTGCGAACCAATGTGCCGCCATTTGCCCCGCTCGCGATCTTTCTTGGATTGGTTCCAAAGCCAGAGACCCGGTCGTGCGCCACACGGCCTTTGCCGGAGCCAAGGGCCATGATTTGCTCCACCTTGCGTGTTCCGAGTGTGTGGTCGCCAACCCGTCAATAACCAAGTAGTTATTTCCGAATAGCCGGTGATACAGGAGTAACGAGCCGTGAAGCACACGGCGCGATGTTGAGGTGGAGCGGCCACATCGCGCAGGCGCAGCTCATGTTAAGGATTTGCCGACAGTTGACCAAGCGCCTAATCGTCTTGGCATCGATCATCGAGCATACAATCGATCGCATCGAGAAACCACTAGCCTAAAACCCCTCGGCCCGGGACGCCGGGAAATTCTGCGCAAGGGCGCCATTCCCACTCACGAAATCGTCATGGTCCTGCAGCGGTAAGATGGTGCACATGAACGGCCTACCCAGGTCGCATCGTCGCAACTGGACTTTTCGCGTCGTTGTTGTGCTGTTTCTCGCTTTGATTCTCGGGTTTCTGGGATGGTCCTGCTGGGTCTACGTGCAAATTGAGAACTATGCCGGTTTGGACCAGGCCGCACCGTCGGACGCCATCGCCGTTCTGGGCGCGGCGGAGTACGATGGACAGCCCTCCCCGGTTTTTCGCGCACGCCTTGACCACGCGCGCGAACTCTACAATCGCGGCATCGCACCGCTTATCATCACGCTGGGCGGTACCAACGGAGATGAGCACTCCGAGGGTGCGGTGGGCCGCGATTACCTGATGAGCCTGGGCATCCCCGAATCCGCCATTATCCCCGAAACCGAGAGCCGAGACACCGAGGAACAAGCCCACCGCATTGCTGTCATCGCCCGAGCCAACGGTCTGCGCCGCCTGGTCGTCGTCAGCGACGGTACCCACGTGTTTCGAATTCACGAAATCTGCGCCGCCGACGGTCTCGATGTACTCACCTCACCC
Source organism: Occallatibacter sp. (assembly GCA_049517515.1). GTDB lineage: Bacteria > Acidobacteriota > Terriglobia > Terriglobales > Acidobacteriaceae > Telmatobacter. Next base: position 91,892 of record JBEKSA010000009.1, on the reverse strand, counting down.
CGAACACGCGTCTCCGTCGGAGGCGGTACTGCGGAAGCCGAGCGCATTGCGCACGAGATCCTCAGCTACACCGCCTGGCGGCTGCAGCTGCATCTGCACTGAGACGGAGTTAGTCCCCAGGGCACCTGAGAGTCGCTGAATTGACCAACTTCTGGTTTGTCGGCAACCCGTCAATAACTAGTTAAGCAATAGCCCGCCAAGGAGTTTAAAGCCGACAGTACGGCGTCGATTGGAGATTCCGCCTCCCCACACCCAAATCGACCGTTTTAGTCCGGCGGACAGGATCAGTCCTCGAAAACGCCCATGTCGACAGAAAAGCCCCCCGGCGACCGGGACTTCGTCGACCCGCGCAAGCCCATCCCAGCCCATTTTCCTCGTAAACCGCTGAAAACATGGCGCAGAAAGTTGCCGCAACTTTGCCGATCATTTCCCGCTTCCAGCGCATACTCATTCCATAAAACAGTCAACTGGGTTCTCTTCGCGGCGGCCAAACCGCCGCGTTGGCGTTTCTGGGCTCAAAGAAGTGCCGGGAGTGCAGGAGAAAGCGCGCGGAAACCCTTTGCCACGAGGATTTTGCCGCTAACCCCCAACGATTGAGGGGGTCTTGCGCGATTGGTTCAGACAACCGCCGCCAGATCGGGATTTTGTGCCAAAACCTTGGGGAGGGTAGTGGGCGGGGAGCAGCAGATTCAAAGTTGCTGTCAGGAGAACCGATATGGTCAAGGAATGTCGCTTTATCAGGGCCAACGGGCTCAAGTGCCAGTCCCCTGCTCTTCGGGGCGCGCACTTCTGCTACTTCCGCGCTCGCACCCGCGTCATTGTGCCGCGTCGCCGTTTCCGGTCCACGGTCCCCGATTCACGACCCACGTTTCGCGGCTCCTTTGCTCCCTTGTTCCCTCGGTCCCTGCTCTTCTACTCCCTGCTCCCTACCCCCTACTCCCTGCGCTTCTGTTCCCTTGTTCGCTGGTTCCCTCGGTTCCTATGTCCCGGAGCCTGTCCTGAGCGGAGTCGAAGGATCTCTACGTCACTCGGTCCCTCAGTCCCGAAGTCCCTCAGTCCCGAAGTCCCTGTCTTTACCCCACCCCCCTATGCCTCCGGCACCCACCCACACCCTTTCTCGAGACCCCACCCCCCCATGCCGTTTTGTGAAACTGTGAAACTGTGAAACTGTGGAGCCTTCAGAATCAACAACTTGCGGCCACAGTTTCACGGTTTCACAGTTTTGTTTTTGAGGTTTTTGCTTTCGCCAGAGTTTTTGCGCTTTTCTCGCAGCGAATCGAGCGAAAACCTGAAAAGCTGAAAGCTGAAGGCTGAGAGCTGAAAGCTAATAGCTAAAAGCTGAATTTAGGGTTCGATTGTTTTTGCAGATTGCTTCTTTTCGCTCTTTGCGAGCGGAGCTGAAAGCTGAGAGCTGATCTCTGATCTCTGTTCTCTGATCTCTTATTTCGCCTTCTTGCACCGTTCCATGATCGCGCTGTGCAGCCGCTCGCTCACTTCGGTGGGCACTTCGTAAATCTCGTGGCAGCGGAAAATCTCGATGGTCTTGCGCGTGGTATTCAGCACCACTTCGCAATGCCCGCACTTGCGCAGGTGAGCTTCAATCTCGGTGCGCGTCTCCACGGCGATCGATTCGTCGATCACGTCGTCGAGGATTTTCAGGAACTCAGTGCAGGTCATGCTTCAGCTCCGTCTCCACGCGGCGCGGCGCCTGCCTGTGCAATCGCCGGAGCCTTTCTGCCAAAGTAGCGTGTCAGCCGCTCGCGCAGTTGCAGCCGCGCCCGCAGCAATCGCGACTTCACGGCGGGAACGCTCAATCCCAGCGTCTCGGCGGTCTCTTCGGTGGAGAGTCCTTCCACGTCGCGCAGCACAAAAACCACGCGAAAGCCCTGCGGCAAGCCCTGAATCGTTTTCTTGAGAATCTCGGCCAGCTCGGCCTGGGTGTAGTTTTGCTCCGGATTGGGAGCCCAGTCGGCGAAGTCGCGAGGCACGCTTCCCTCGTCGGTCTGCACGTCCTCGTCCATCGAGACCAGTTTGCCCGTGCGCCGCTTGCGCAGCCGCATCAAGCTCTCGTTCACCGCGATTCGCACTAGCCATGTGTAGAACTTCGAGTTTCCTTGAAACTGATCCAGCTTCTCGTACGCCTTCAGGAACGCGTCCTGCATCACGTCTTCGGCGTCTTCACGGTTTTGCGTAATGTGCTGCGCAATCCTGAAGATCTGCCGCTCGTACTTGCGCACCAGCGTGTCATACGCCGCCACATCGCCCGCGCGGACCTGTGCTACCAGCGCCACGTCGGGATGCTGCTCGTCTTGTCCCGCTATTGGTTGGATGGTTGACATTGGACTTGGTTCCAGAAAGTTGCTGCCAAAGCCGCGGGCAGGTTCCGCCGCGTGGTGCCTCGTCACTGAGAATCTGTTTCACCGGCCTCGGATGAGGGTCTCTGACTGGAAAGCCGACCCGGCAAAACATGAGTGTAACGGACCTGGCGGCAGGGAGCCAAACGGGACCGCGCCGGACAGCCCGCGCGGCCTCGTGGTTACGCAGGTGATTCCCTGCATCGTTCGCTTGCGTCCAATTCGGAATAGAGTGGAACTATGACTTGCTTGCCTTCCCCATCGCGTGTCACACCGCCGGTTCTGCGGCCTGCGCTCGTGGCCTTGGCGGTTCTGCTGATGCAATTCGCGGTCACGTCGCCGTCGCCTGCGCAATCCACTCTGCCGCCCGTGCCGACCGCGCCTGCTTCCGCAGCACCGGCCACGACCGCGCCCAGTTCAACCAGCGCCAAGTCCCAGACCGCAAACTCCAAGCCAACGGCAAAGAAGACTCCCACGAAGCACAAGCCGGTTCATCAGTCGAGCCGCGCGGCGCGCCTGGCGCGGACAGCGCGGATCAAGCGGGCCTTCGTCGCCTCCAAAGAACTGCAGCCCATGGCCCAGCAGCTGGCCACAATGCGCACGCCGGCAGCCTACGCCGGAGTCGCCGCCTACGCGCACAGCCACACCGGCGAAGCCGCCGCAGCGGCTTACTTGGCGCTTGGCCACGCCTACCTCCTCGACAAGCGTTATGCCGAGGCCGAATCGGCCCTCGCTGAGGCTCGCCGCGCTGACGGAGAGCTTTCCGACTACGTAGACTTTCTCGCCGCCCAGGCCAGCCAGGGCGCCGGCGACGACACCGCCGCTGAAAACATCCTGCATGGATTCACCGGCCGCTATCCCGAAAGCAACTTCAACGATCAGGCGCCCGAGCTTGAGGCCAACGTCCTGCTCACGATGAACAAGCTGGCTGCCGCTCGCCAGGTTCTGGCCGATGCCGCTGGCTCTCCGGCCGCAGACCGTCCCGGCTTTCAACTGGTGGAAGGCGAAGTAGAGCAGGCGCTCGGCCAGCAACAGGCTGCGGAGGCCACCTTCAAACGGGTTTTGTTGTCGCATCCTTTGAGCCCAGAGGCGCAGATCGCGCGCGCCAAGCTTACCGAGACAGGAGCTGAGGCCACTTTGACCGTCGCTGACCTGCGCAGCCTGGCGGACGCCTATTACAACGCCGGCCGCTACGACGAGGCCTCTGAACAATTCCGCGTCCTGGCGCGCGAGCCGGGTCTCGATGCCGCTACCCTCGCCGGTTTTGCCGTCTCCGAAGCTGCCTGCCAGTTGAAGTTGAAGCGGCTTACTGTATCGGAGGCCACCGCCTTGCCCGATACGCCCGACGAGAACGGCGCCCACCGACTCGACCTGTTGATGGAGCTGGCCCGCGGCCGCGACGATGCCGATGGGCAGAAGCAGATCGTCTCCGAGATGGAGTCCCGATTTCCGCACAGCCCATGGCTTGCCGACGCCCTCTTTTCCAGCGGCAACATGTACCTGCTCAAGCGCGACTACCCCACGGCGATCCAATACTACGGCGAACTGGCCACGCGTTTTCCCAATGATAAGAACGCAGCGGCCGCGCACTGGCGCTCAGGCTGGCTGAGCTACCGCTTGGGTCTTTACCAGAATGCAGAGCGGATGTTCGATGAGCAGATCCGCCTCTATCCCGCCGCCGTGGAAACGGTCTCCGCGCTCTACTGGCGCGGGCGCCTCTACGAGACGCTCGACCACAATTCCGCTTTGGCGGCGGCCAACTACCGCACCATTATCCGCGCCTACCAGCACTTCTTCTATGCGCAGATGGCGCGGAAGCGGCTGCCGACGCTGGGCGGCACTCAGCCCGCGTCCGATCCGCAACTGGATCGCTTCCAGCCCTTGCCTCTGCCGCATCTCGTGGACACGTTCCCCGAGGATAGCCCCCATCTCGCCAAGGCGCGCCTGCTCGCCAACGCAGGCTTGAACGAATACATCGCGCAGGAGATTAAGGCCGATCCCGACTCCTCGTCCTGGAGCGCGCTGGCCGAAGCGCAGATTTACTCGTCTTATGGAGAGATCTTCCGCGCCATTCGCTCGCTCAAGCGGGCTTTGCCCGGCTCGGCATCTGCCTCCATTGAGTCCATCCCTCTCGTCTATTGGCGAATCCTCTTTCCCGAGCCCTGGTGGGATACCATCCAGGCCGAGTCGGCGAAGAACAATCTCGATCCCTACCTGGTGGCGTCGCTGATCCGCCAGGAGTCGGAGTTTGATCCCTCCGCAATCTCCCGCGCCAACGCATACGGACTGATGCAGTTGTTGCCCTCGGTGGGGAAAAAGATGGCCCACGAAGAGGGCATCGCCTCCTTCCAGACCTTTCAACTGCTTGACCCGGCCATGAACATCCGTCTTGGAACGCGCTATCTCCGCCAGACGCTCGACCGCTTCGGCGGCGTGCAGGAGTATGCGCTGGCCGCCTACAATGCGGGCGACAATCGCGTGGCCGATTGGCAGGCCGCCGGCCCCTATTCGGGCATCGACGAATTTGTCGAGTCCATCCCATTCACCGAGACGCGGGAATACGTCGAGGCCATTCTGCGCAACGAGGAGACCTACAGGGCGATCGATGATTTCGCCCGCTCCCACGGCGCCACGGCCACGTCAGCGTCTCGCTAGTTTGGAACGCGCGCCTCCGAGCCTGGGGGAATCCCACTTGCTACTCCCAGGCTTCGAATCGAATTGACTTCCACGTCCCCGCTTGGCAAAACTGTCCTAAACCGGATGCATGCATCTAATACTGGTAAGTGTTTCGCAGCCTGCTTTTCCAAGAAGAACAGAGCCTGGCGGAAACGGGGTCACGGCTCGGTTACATCAGACCTGGAGGGAACGATGTCAGCCGACTTGAGTTTTCTTGAAGAATGGATCCCCGAACGAATGGACCCGGGAACGATTTTTGTCCTGGAGAATCAGGCCAAGCTCGGCCAGGCCCAAAATCCCTATGTGGCCGTGATGTCGTGCCCGCGCTGCGGGACGCTGGGGCTGATCACTCGCCGCCAGCTTTGCGGAGGCGAGCCGATGATCTGCGGAGGCGACGAATGCTCCGCGGAATACAGGCTCGATGGCGAAACCATCTGCTACCGATCTGCGCAGTAGTTCACGAACGTAGATCGGAATTGGCCCGGCCCCGGCACGCAGCACCCCGGTCACGGCAATTGTCCCTGAGCCATTTGCTCCCGCAGTTGCTGTGTCCGTGCGCCTCTAAGTCCCTAAGTCCCGACGTCCCTTAGTCCCTGTCTTTTTACTGCTGCAGCGTGTAGTCGGCCTTGGTGGTTTTGGCGCCGGTTTGCGCCGGCGTGGGGAGCTGCGACCGGTCCCATCCTCCGCCCAGCGCTTGCACCAATTGCACCGCCGACGTCATTTCCTCCACCTGGAGCGCGTTGAGGGTTTCCTCGTTATTCAGCAATGTGGTCTGCGCAATCACAACATCGACGTATGGGTCGACCCCGGTGTTGTAGCGCACCAACTCCAGATTGAGATAGTCCTGCCCGTCCTTCACCGCCTGCTGCTGACGCAGAATCTGCTGCGAGTATGTCCGCGTGGCCACCATGGAGTCTTCCACCTGCTGGAAGGCAGTGAGCACGGTCTGCCGGTAAGTGGCCAGATCTGCGTTGTACTGGGCAACGTATTGGTGCAGCTCCGCGCGATAGAGCCATCCGTCGAAGATCGTTTCGGAGACCGATGGGCCAATCGACCAGATGCGGCTCGGCCAATTAAACAGGCTGGTCAACGTGGAGCTCTGAAATCCACCATCTACGCCGATCGTCACTTGCGGGAAAAACGCGCCGTAGCCGATCCCGATGACGGCGTTCTCCTCGGCGAGTGTGCGCTCGGCGGCTGCGATGTCGGGCCGTCGTTCTGCAAGCTGAGAAGGCACCCCGGTGGGAATGGAAGGTGGTTTGTAGAGCATCGGCTTCACGGGAACGGAAAAGTCGCTCGGCGCCTTGCCCAGCAGCACTGCGATGGCGTGTTCGTATTGCGCGCGCAAAAGGCCCACATTCGTCGCCGCCGCCTCCGCGGACTCTACTGTCGTCTTGGCCTCGGCAACCGAGATGTAATCGCCGACGCCGGTGTCATATTGCGCTTGCGTGTAGTCGAGCGATTTCTTTTCGTCAGCGACGGTCTGATTCAGAATCTGCTGCAGCATATCCTGGCCGCGAATCTCAAAGAAATACTCCGCCAGGCTGGCCTGTTCGGTGAGCTTCTCCGTTTGAAGATCCGCGGCGCTCACCTGCGACGCATACTCTGCTTCGTGCACCTCGTTGCGAATCTTGCCCCAGAAATCCGGCGTCCACGAAACGTCAATCGGCGCATTCCAAAGCGTTGACTGCTTGCCGGGGTTGGCTTGGGTGGAGGTGCTCCCAAGACTTCCGGAACTCTTCGACCGGTTCCACGACGGGTTCGCGGTGATCGTGGGCCAATACTGCGAGCGGGCCTCGGCAATCGTGGCGCGGGCCGCCATGTAATTCTCGAAGTACTCCTTCAGGTTCTGGTTGTTGATATTGAGCTGTTCTTCCAGCGCGTTCAGTTCCGGATCTCCAAAAACCTCCCACCAGTTGCCGCGGATCATCGCGTCCTGCGGGCTCGCCACCTTCCATCCATCGGTGTCCTGGAAGTTGACGGTGGATTCCTTGTAATTCGGCGCGGTGACCGCCGGCGGCGCGGGAGCGTGATACGGCGGGCCGACGCGGCAACCACCAAGGAGCGCCACGAAGCCCAGCGCGGCGGCAGTGAATAAGATCGGAATTCGGTTTCCTGGCTCAATCATGGTCTATTTCCTTCATTACGACGCCGTTCCTTCTGCCGTTGCCGGAAGTGTGTCGTGGGTTTTGCCGAGGGCGCGCAGGCGAAGACGGTCCATCATCAGGTAAACCACCGGAGTGGTGTAAAGGGTGAGTGCCTGGCTCAAGAGCAAGCCGCCCACGATGGTAATGCCCAGCGGCTTGCGCAGTTCCGAGCCGGTGCCGGTCCCAAAAGCCAGCGGCAAAGCCCCGCAAATGGCGCACATGGTGGTCATCATGATGGGGCGGAAGCGCAGCATGCATGCGTCAAAAATCGCGTCCCGTGTTGTCTTGCCTTCATTTCGCTCAGCCTGCAGCGCGAAATCGATCATCATGATGGCGTTCTTCTTCACAATCCCAATAAGCAGAATGATGCCGATGATCGAAATCATGTTGAGATCGACGTGAAAGATCATCAGCGCCAGCATGGCGCCGACGCTCGCCGAGGGGAGCGTGGAAATGATGGTCAGCGGGTGAACCAGGCTCTCGTAGAGAATGCCCAGCACGATGAAGACGGAAAGCAACGCGGTGAGGGCCAGGATCCACAGCGTGGACAGCGATTGCTGATAAGCCTGTGCGGTTCCGGCAAAGAATCCGCGCACCGTTCCGGGCATTCCCAGCTTTTCTTCCATCTGCGTCACCTCCCGCGTGGCATCGCTGAGCGCGGCGCCGTTCTTCAAGTTGAAGGAGACGGTGGTCGATGGAAAAAGGCCGGTGTGTGCGACCTGCAGCGGCGTTGTGTTGGTGCTTGGCTTGGCCACGGAGAGCAACGGCGAAACGGCATTCAGCCCGGCGCCCGACGAAGAGCCGGAGGGCTTGAAGTAAATGTTATTCAGCCCCGACGGATCCTGCCAGTATTGCGGCGCCACTTCCATCACCACGTAATACTGGTTGAGCTGCGTGTAAATCACCGAAACTTCAGATTGGCAGAATGCGCTGCACAGGGAACTGTCCAGCGATTGCGGGGTCTGGCCCAGGCGCGCCGCGGTCACGCGGTCGTAGTTGAGCATCTCCTGCAAGCCGCCGTTCTGCCAGTCGGTGTTCACGTCCGTCAGGTCAGGAAGCTTCTGCATGTTTTGGTAAAGGGCCGGAGCCCAGGTTGTAAGGTCATCGATGTTGTCGGATTGAATCGTGTATTGATAGAGCGCGCCGCCGCCTCGTCCCCCGATGCGCAGGTCCTGCGCCGGCTGCAAGGTAGCCGTGGCCACCGGCAGCTTGTTCATCTTCGGCCGAAGGCGGTTAATCACATCCATCGCCGAAGTTTGGCGCACGCCGCACGTAGGGCTCTCTTTGCAGTTCGTACCCAGCGGCTTGAGAGCGGTGAACATAAAACCGGCGTTGCCGCCGCCGGTGTAGGCCAGAACGTGGGCCACGGCAGGATCGGCTTTCACCACGTTTACCAGCGATACCATGGAGAAATTCATGAGGGGAAAGGAAGCGTCCTGCGGACCCTGCACCTGGCCCATGATGATGCCTGTGTCCTGTATAGGGAAGTAGCCAGTGGGGATTCTGAAGAGCACCAGAACATTCAACGCGACGGTAAGAAGGAGCACGACGAGCGTCAGCCCCGGATTGTCCAGGATCCACGTCAGCGATCGCCGGTAAACCCAGATCATGCCGTTGAAGCTTTTTTCGCTGGTCCGGTAAAGCCAATTGTGCTTCTCGCCCTCCTTGTGAGCTTTGAGCAGGTGCGCGCACATGGTGGGAGTGGTGGTTAAGGAAATGACCATGGAGATGAGGACGGCTGTCGAAAGGGTGACCGCGAACTCGCGGAAGAGGCGCCCGATGATGCCGCCCATCATGAGGATGGGAATGAAGACGGCAATCAGCGAAATGCTAATGGAAAAGACAGTAAATCCGATCTCCCTGGCGCCCTGTAATGCCGCGGCAAGCGGCTCCATGCCGCTTTCGAGATGCCGGGTGATGTTCTCCATGACCACAATTGCGTCGTCCACCACGAATCCCGTGGCGATAACGATCGCCATCAGCGAGAGGTTGTCGAGCGTGTAGCCGAGCAGATACATGACGGCGAAGGTGCCGATGAGCGAGGTGGGCACGGCGACGAAGGGAATCAGCGTGGCGCGCGGGCTGCGCAGGAATACGAAGACTACCAGGATGACGAGGCAAACCGACACGACCAAGGTTCTCTCTACAGTGAAGACCGAAGCCCGGATGGTGACGGTTCTATCGACGTCCACAGTAGTCTTGATGCCCGCCGGCAGCACCGCCTCAAGAAACGGCAATTGCGCCTTGACGCGATCGACGGTGTCAATAATGTTGGCCCCAGGCTGGCGGAAGACGGTGAGCACTACCCCTCTGGTGCCGTCGATGTATCCGGCGGTGCGGATATTCTGCGTGGAGTCCACGACGTCGGCCACATCGGACAGACGGACAGCCTCACCGTTGTGATAGCCGACGATCAGGGGCCGATAGTCGACAGCGTCGGAGATCTGGTCGTTGGTGATGATGTCTTCGCTGATTCCGGAGTTGGAGAGCTGGCCCCTCGGCGAATGCGAATTTTGCAGGCTGAGCACCGATTGTATGCTGCCGAGAGTGAGACCGAAACTCTCCAGCTTGGTGGGATTGACCTCGACGCGCACCGAAGGCGTACCGCCGCCTTGCACACCGACCTGCCCGACGCCCTGAATCTGCGAGAGCTTCTGCTCGAGGATGGTGGAGGCAAGATCGTAGAGCTTTGTCACCTCGTATTTGTTGGACGTGAGGCTGATGATCATGATGGGCGAATCGGCCGGATTGATCTTGCGGTAGGAAGGATTGGAAGGCAGATTCACCGGCAGATAGGTACGGGCCGCGTTGATGGCCGCCTGCACGTCCCTTGCTGCGCCGTCGATATTCCGGCTCAGATCGAACTGCATGGTTACGTTAGTCGACCCCAGCGAACTCGACGAGGTCATCTCGGTGATGCCCGCGATGTGGCTGAACTGGCGTTCAAGCGGCGTGGCCACCGAGGCCGCCATAATTTGCGCGCTGGCGCCGGGCAGGCCCGCGGAAACGCTGATGGTCGGAAAATCTACTTGCGGCAGCGGAGCCACCGGCAACACCACGAACGCGATGGCCCCGGTGATGCAAACCGCGATGGTGAGCAATGTGGTGCCCACGGGCCGGCGGATGAATGGCGCCGAAAGGTTCATGCGCTCTCCGCGCCCGGCCGCCCTTCAGCGATCACGGGCATCTGCGAAAGGCGCCGGCCCTTGACGCGCTCAGCGAGCCGGTCGAAGAAGATGTAAATCACCGGCGTGGTGTAGAACGTGAGCAATTGGCTCAGCAACAGCCCGCCGACCATGGCAATGCCCAGCGGCCGGCGCAACTCCGAGCCCAGGCCGGTTCCGAGCGCCAGCGGAAGGCCGGCCAGCAGCGCGGCCATGGTGGTCATCATGATGGGACGGAAACGCATCATGCTGGCTTCGTAAACTGCTTCCGTCGAATCCTTGCCGTGTTTGCGCTCGGCCTCCAGCGCGAAATCCACAATCAGAATGCCGTTCTTCTTCACGATTCCAATGAGCAGGATGATGCCGATAATTCCCACGACGTTAAGATCCTGGCGGAAGAGCATGAGCGCGAGCAACGCACCCACGCCGGCCGAGGGCAGCGTGGAAATAATGGTTATCGGATGGATGAAGCTCTCATAAAGGATGCCAAGCACGATGTAGACGGCGACCAGAGCGGCAAGAATCAGCAGCGGTTCGTTGGAGAGAGAGTTGTGGAACGACGCTGCCGTGCCTTGGAAATCGGACTGCAGGCTGGCGGGAAACTTGAGATTCTTAGCAACCTTTTCAATGTCGCTGATCGCCGTCCCCAATGAAGCGTTGGGCGCGAGATTGAATGAAACCGTGACCGAAGGGAACTGCCCCTGATGATTGATGGAAAGCGCCTCGGTGGTGTCCGTCACCTGCGTGAATGCGCTGAGTGGAATGGCGTTGGCGCCCGCCGATGAAGAATTGGAATTCAGTGCGACTCCCGGCGCCGTGCCTCCGGCCAGAACGGTGGACGGTGCATTGACGGCCTGTGACGACGGCGTGTAGCGCACCGAAGTGGTGAGCGCGTTCGATCCCGCCGATGCCGAAGCGGAAGAGGAATACGATGTGGCGGCGCCTGCGCCTGTTGCACCCGACGATGCGTTCGACTGAATGTAGAGGTCGCTCAGCTTTTTGGGATCCAGTTGCCACTCTGGCTGGGTTTCCAGAATCACGTGATATTGATTGAGCTGCGTATAGAGAGTGCTGATTTCGCGCTGCCCGTAAGCGTCGTAGAGCGTATTGTCGATGGTGGTGGGCGCAATGCCGAGCCGGGACGCTGTCACACGGTCGATCGCCAGCTGGATCGCGCGCGCGCCGGTCTGCTGGTCCGTGGCTACATCTTCCAACTCGGGCAGTTTCTTCAACTGCGCCACGAATTGGTTGCTCCACTCGTTCAGCTCGTCCGTGTCCGGATCCTCGAGCGTGTACTGGTACTGCGTGCGGCTGACGCGGTCGTCCACCGTAATGTCCTGCACCGGCTGCATATAAAGATGCATGCCGTGCACCTGGCTCAAGCTGGTCTGCAGGCGGCGGATGACGTCGGAGGCGCCGACGCGCTGATTGATTGGCTTCAGGTTGATCGAGATGCGGCCGCTGTTCAGGGTGGTATTGATGCCGTCCGCGCCGATGAACGAAGAAAGGCTCTCGACGGCGGGGTCCTTCAGGATGATCTTGGCCAATTCCTGCTGTTTCTCGCTCATGGCGTCGAAAGAAATGGATTGCGATGCCTGCGAGATGCCCTGAATCACGCCGGTATCCTGCACCGGGAAGAATCCCTTGGGAATCACGACGTAGAGAACGACGGTTAATATGAGCGTGGCCACCGCCACCAAAAGGGTGACGGTCTGGTAACGCAGAACCACGCGCAAGGTGCGCCCGTAGAAGGCAATCAGCCCGTTTACCGCTCGTTCCGAAGCCCGGTAGAAGCGCCCCTCCTGGTCTTTGGGTTTGTGGCGCAGAATGCGCGAGCACATCATGGGCGTTAACGTGAGCGAGACGACCGCTGAAATGACGATGGTGACGGCCAACGTGACCGCGAACTCGCGAAACAGACGTCCTACCACGTCACCCATGAACAGCAGGGGGATGAGCACGGCGATCAGCGAAACGGTCAGCGACACGATGGTGAAACCGATCTGGCCCGCGCCGGTCAGCGCGGCTTCCATCGGGGGCATGCCTTCTTCCAGAAAGCGGGTGATGTTCTCGATCATCACGATGGCGTCGTCGACCACAAAACCGGTGGAAATGGTGAGCGCCATCAGCGAAAGATTATCCAGCGAGTAGCCGAGCAGGTACATCACTGCAAAGGTGCCGATGAGCGAAACCGGGACGGCGATGCTGGGAATAATCGTGGCGCGAAGGCTGCGCAGAAAGAGAAAGATGACCATCACCACCAGCACAACAGTGAGCAACAGCTCGAACTCTACGTCGTGCACTGAAGCTTGAATGCTCGTGGTCATGTCGGTCAGCGTCGTGACCTTGATGCCTGCGGGCAGGTTTACCTCCAGTTGAGGCAGAACCTTCTGGATTGAGTTGACAACGGTGATGGTGTTAGCGCCGGGTTGGCGCTGGATATTGAGAATGACCGCCGGCGTCAGATTCATCCAGGCGGCCTGCTTGGTGTTCTCCACGCCATTGACCACGTTGGCAATATCTTTGACGAAGACTGGCGCGCCATTGCTGTACGAGACCACAACGTTGCCGTAGTCGTTGGCGCTTGTGATCTGGTCGTTGGCATCGATCTGGTAGTCCTGGCGCGGTCCATCGAAGTTGCCCTTGGCGGAGTTGACGCTGGCCTGGGTCAAGGCCGTGCGCACATCCTCCAGGTTCAATCCGTGGGCAGATAACGCTACTGGGTTCACCTGGATGCGGACCGCGGGCTTCTGGCCGCCGCTGATCGAGACCAGCCCCACTCCGGTCAACTGCGAAAGCTTCGGCGCCAGGCGCGTGTCGACCATGTCCTCAACTTGCGAAAGCGGCATGCTGTCGGAGGTGATGGCCAGCGTGAGGATCGGCGCGTCCGCGGGATTAGTCTTGGTGTATACCGGCGGGATCGGCAAATCCGAAGGCAGGAATGTCTGGCCTCCGTTGATCGCCGACTGCACTTCTTCCTCGGCTACGTCGAGCGAGAGCGAGAGGCTGAACTGAAGAACCACGACCGACACGCCGCCCGCGCTGGTCGAAGTCATCTGGCTCAAACCCTGCATCTGGCCAAACTGGCGTTCCAGAGGCGCCGTGATCGTCATCGCCACCACGTCCGGGCTGGCTCCGGGATAGAAGGTGACCACCTGAATCGTCGGGTAGTCGACCTGCGGCAGCGCCGACACAGGCAGCTGTGTATAAGAAACCAGACCTGCCAGCAGAATTGCGGCCATCAGCAGCGAGGTAGCGACCGGCCGCAGGATGAATGGCCGAGATGGGCTCATGGAGCGGCCTCGGTGGTGTCGGAAGTTGTGGACGGAATCGTGACCGGCGAGATGGTTATGGATGATCCGTTGGTCAATTTTTGAAAGCTGCTGTTGGCCACCACGTCTCCGGGTTTGATGCCTGTCACCGCGGTGTTTCCCTGATCCGAGATTCCCGACTTCACGGTCCTCATCACGGCTTTCTTGTTTTGGATGAGATAAACGAAGTCCGTAGCGCCATTGTGCTGAACCGCCGATGAAGGAATCAGGGTCTGGTTATCGAGCGTCTTCACCAGCAGGCGTGTGTTGACAAACTGGTTGGGGAAAAGCATGCCATTTGAGTTGTCGAATTGCGCGCGCAGCTTCACGGTACCGGTGACCGTGTCGATCTGGTTGTCGACTGTGATCAATTTCCCTTTCGCCAGCTGCGTTTGCTGTGTGCGGTCATAGGCATCCACCTCGAGCGCTTTGCCGCCCCGCATCTGTTGCAGAACCTGGGGCAGGCTGTCCTCGGCCAGTGTGAAGATCACGGTGATGGGATGAATCTGCGCAACCACTACAAGCGGGGTACTGGAATTGGCCGTCACCAGATTGCCCGGATCGACGAGCCGTAACCCCACCCGTCCGTCGATGGGCGACGTAATGTGGCAGAAGCCCACCTGGACCTGGTCATATTGGACGGTGCCCTGGTCATTTTGCACCGTGCCCTGATCTTGAAGCACTATCTTTTCCTGGTCCTCCAGCGTCTGGCGGGGAATGGCATTCTTAGCCCACGCATCCTGATAGCGCGTCAGATCCATCTGTGCTTCGGCCAGCAGATTTTGGTCGCGGTCAAGTGTGCCCTTCGCCTGGGCAAGCTGCGCCTCGTAGGGCCGGGAATCGATATCGATCAGTGGATCGCCTTTGCGAACATCCTGCCCCTCGCGGTAATGGACGGCCGTAATCACGCCAGTCACCTGCGCGGTGATGGAGTCGGTGTATGTCGGGGTAACAGTGCCGATAGCGTTGAGGTAAACGCCGATGCTGCCCTTCGTTGCGGTGGCGACGGTCACCGGCACTGTCGCGCCCGCAGCTCCGCCGCGGCCGCCTCCTGCAGCTCCAGTTGCGCTCGCGCTATGCTGTTTCCACACCCAAACAAACAGGAGCGCAAAAAGCACAAGAATGACCATCCAAATCCAGAGGTGGCGGCGTTTTCTTGTTGGTTCTACGGGCGGTTGCCCAGGATCGGAATTTGAAACAGACAAAGGTTGGTCCATCGCCTTCTTCTCTTATGTCCGGTTACGTGCATTCGGTTTGATAGGGACATTTTCTCATATTCGAACTGGTGGACGGGACGCGCAAACGATCCCGCTCGCGCCACGCGTGCCGGAATGATACGCAGCGTTCGCTTGCATCGTCGCCACTTCATCTCAGGGCGGGCAACGGTAATCGGAGTTCGGCGAGGCGCAAATCAACGTGCCGCGCGCACAGGCACGTTATTGCACAGACGAATCAGGCCGGCAAAAAGTTGCACGAAGGTTCAAGGTGTGGAATGAATCTCCCATTCTGGGCAGGTTGGACTCATGAAATAGTTCCCAAGCGTTGCTTCAATCGCCGTGGATGCAGGCGGCGGGTCGATCAGCGAACCTCAAAGCGACAGAAAGATCGCGCCACCCTCTACAGTGAGTTCGATGCCGGCAGCCTTGGCTGCTTCCTTGAGCGCGGCACTCAACATCACAACCGGATCTGGGCTTACGTCAAGCCGCCGCATCAGCCCTTCGCCCTTCTTCGTGCCCGCCGAAAGCGTAATTTTCAGTCCACGGCGCTTGCATCGCACCGCAGTGCCATCCTCAAGTTTGGTATTCATCGGCTTGATGTACGCGTCGATGTAGTGAACGCCGACGCCCGACTTATCTTCGGTCTTCGGGGGAAGCTTGCTTTCAGCATCCGAATTCACATCACAAAGTTTGACTTTCACGTTGCGCTCCGAGAAGTTCGATTCCTTTTGCTTCGAGAAATTCGTCCATCACTTTCCTGAATGCACGAATATGATCGGGTGTGCTGCCGCAGCACGCCCCAATGATGTTCGCTCCCGCCTCAAGCAGCGGGAGCACACCCTTCACCATCTGCTCCGGCGTCTCGTCGTACACAATTTTCATATTCACCAGCCGCGGCTTTCCCGCATTCGGCTGAACCATTACCGGCAGCTTGGTTGCGCTCTTGTATCGTTCCACCGCCATGAGCGCGTGCGGCATATCCATTCCCGTGCCGCAATTCAGCGCAACGATTTGCGCGCCGTGCTCCTCCATGAATTCGGCAGCTTGTTCCGGCTCGATGCCCATCATGGTTCGGAATGTCGAGCCGTCGAGCGTTACGTCGTAGGCCATCGATCCGATGATGCACTTCGCGCCCGCTTTCTGAGCTGACTCAATGCCGATCAAGAGCTCTTCGAGCGACGTCTGCGTCTCCACGATGATGGCGTCCGCGCCGCCCTCGACCAATGCCGCCGCCTGCTCTTCGAAGGCGCTGCGAACCTGGGCTTCAGTGAAGTCGCCAAACGGCTCGAGCAATCCCCCGAAGGGACCCATGTCGCCGAGCACGTATCCGTTTTTGCTGCCAAACGCTTGCCGCGCGATTTCTACGGCTGCTTTGTTGACCTCGGTCACGTGCTCCGATTCACCATGCCGGTTGAGCATGATCCGCGATCCGCCAAAAGTATTGGTAATGATGCAGTCGGAGCCGGCATCGGCATAGCGGCGCTGGATGGCGAGCACGCGCTCCGGGTGCGTCAAATTCCAGGCCTCGCCGCAGTTGCCTTGTTCCAATCCGGCAATCATCAACTGCGTGCCCATGGCTCCGTCGCCGAGCAAAGGCCGCTCCAGGGCCGCCTTGTGCAAAAGCTTTTTCATGAGGTCTCCGTCTCCTCGCTCAATTCCTTTTGTACCAGAGAGTAGTGGATGGTTTCGAGAACCAGGCCCCATTTGTGATTGCGGCTCGAAGCTTCGCAATAGCAGCCGGCGCCGTTCGGTTCGCGCCGCCACCCGAGAACCGAGTTCAGGCGCTTTCCAATCAGAGGCTTCTCGTTTTCGATTTCGGCCATAAGGCTCTCTGGATCCGCAATGTATTTGCACATGGACCTGTGGCCTGTATCGCCCGGGGCCGGTTCACAACTCTGCTCCAGAATTGGATAACCTTCGGCGCGCGGACCCAGCTTCACGTTGTAGATGAAAGCCAGCGGACGGCCCATATTCGTGCAAGTCGTCCCGTCATAGCGGAATGTAACGTCGATCGACCCGTCCGGGCTGGGCCGCATCGCAAGCCGCTCCTCGGACCATCGTTGCAAGGCCCTCCGATTCACGGTGTACTGCGCGTCGGAATCCAGCATCTTGACTCGCACCGGGAGTGGCTCGCCGCTCGGCCGCGGAGCTCGCTTGTAAGGCGCTCGCCTGTACTGGCATGGCCCAAACGAGCAGCTTTCGCACGGAATAAGGCTTGTCAGCCGCCGCAGGCGCTCCGTGTGACGCGTCACGCCGAAAACCGCCAGTTGCGCCTTTTTGGGGCGCAGCATTCCGGAGTCAAATACATCCAGTCGGGAAGGAAACTGCTCGCTTCGCGTTTGCTTGATCAATTCCAGAAGACGCGGCTGCTCCGCTACGTCCCAGTCGGGATAGCCGGGGCTGGAGTGAGGCAGCACAGCCATTCCTCGCTGTTCCGCCCAGTCGCAAAGACGAGCGCCGGCGAAAGTGGTCAGCTGCTCAACCACCGCCGAAGCAAACACCTCAAGGAAGAAGTATTCGTCGGGTTTCTCCTCGCTCCAGCGCCGCCGCGCTTCTTCCTCGGCCTCCGGGCCCGCGCCAACAGCAACCAAAATTGCGCTGTGTGCTCCGGCCTGCTTGAGCGCGTTATGCAAGCGCTTACTATTGAAGACCACGCCGTCAATTCGGATCGCATCTCCCCGCGTCGAATCTCCGTCGAATTCCACGCTCTCCGCTTGACGGGCATAAAACCACGGCCGGCCATTCTTCGCATACCAGTCGCGCGCCCAGTCCGCCAGCTCGCGGGCGCGACTTTCCAGCACCCAGCCGCGAGGATAACCGAGCAGCCGCGCATACTCCTGCGGCGATACGTCCACGCCCTCTAGCATGTCCGCAATCTCGATGCATTCGGCTACCTGGCGCATGAAATCGGCTCCATGGCTTTGAACTGGCAGCCCTCCACGAAGAAATCGAAGAAGTTCGGGTGCGTCTCCAGCCGGCAGTGCTGCACTCTCTTTACCAGCCCTTCCAACTCCTGGCGCTTCGCCTTTGAGAGCAAAGCGATCGTCGCGCCTTCAATCGCCAGATTGCCCGCTCTGACGAATTTCTCCGGCGCGAGGTTGGGCACAAGTCCGATCCGCTTCGAGGCTTCCACGTTGATGTGCCGTCCAAAGCCGCCCGCAAGGTAAAACATGTCGACATCGTCGAAGTCGATGCCGTAGGTGCTGAAGACGACTTGAATCCCCGCCACATTGGCGCCCTTGGCTTGAGCCAGCTCATTCACGTCGCTCTCCAGCAGGTAAACGTCTCCGTTTTCCCCATGGCAGAGATCGATGCGATGCACGTCGTCGTCGAATCGCCCGCGCTCGTTCATGCGGCCGGTGCGGAGCAGCTCGCTCAGCAAGTCCACCAATCCCGACCCGCAAATCCCCTCCGGCGACCCGTCGCCGATCACGTGAATCTGGAATTTCCCGTCCTCGTCAATCGCCACTTCCTCAATGGCACCGTCCAAAGCGGGCATTCCGCAAGCAATGGCTCCGCCTTCGAAAGCCGGCCCCGCCGGGCACGACGCCGCGAGAATCCGATCCTTGTTCCCCACCACCAGCTCAGTGTTGGTGCCAATGTCCATGATCGCGATCAGTCGCTCTTCGTGCGCCAGATCCGCGGCCAGCATACACGCAGCAGCATCCGCTCCCACGTGTCCGCTGATGATGGGAGCGCCATACACGCGAGCTTTGGGATGAATCGGCAAAAGGCTGCGCAGGCCGGATTCGACAAGGCTGGTCGTTTTACGTTTGCCTTCGGCCATTTCGATCTCCGTAATCGACCGGTACGGAGTCTGTCCAATTGAATACACGTTCTGCCGGAAGAAAAGATCGCGCATGGTGGAGTTGCCAACCACCACCATTTCGTAGATCGTCTTCGGATCGACGGGGAATTTCTCGATCGCATGGCTCAGGTATCCGGCCAGCGTCCGCATCAGTAGCCTTCCCGGATGGCTCGTGTCGTATGCGATGCGGGACATGATCTCCGAGCCGCCGAAGCGCTGCGGATTCTCAAACGATGTGTCCGCAATCAACTCCCCGCTTTCGAGATCCATCAGGCGCACGACTACGGTCGTCGTTCCCAGGTCCATGGCGATGCCGTGAATCGGCCCAGTAGATCGCTCCACTTCGATTCCATCAATCAGGATGCGGTCGCCGTCGCGTGTGACGGCAGGATCGAGCTCAAGCGCCTGACCACTTGCAGGCATTCCGTACGCCTGCCGCTCGATCCGCATGTGTCCACGCCGCATGGTGTGGCAGCGAACAAGACCGGTTGAGACCTGGCCGCTCGAGCCGGTGACAAATGTCTGGCAGGAGAGGCGAAAGTTTCCCTTCAGATGACGCTCCGCCTCGGTCGCCGGCGACAGCGCCTCCATGCCCTCGACCACCTCGACCATGCATTCCTTGCATTTGCCTTGCTTGCGGCACGAGGTGGGAACGTCGATGCCCATGGCTTCGGCTTGATCGAACAGAGAGAGGCCAGGCTCGGCCTTGGTCGATTGTCCGTTGATGATCAGGGTGACAGCCATTTTATGGAAATGCCTGGAGCGTGTTTCAGAAACCCGGTTTTGTATCAGGGCTCGACTTTAGTCGTGCCGAAGAAGGACCGGAAAAAGAAGGGGCTTCAGCCCCTGAGGGATCTTGGCAAACATCTGGCCAAGCTGTTTTTGAAACACGCTCTACCATCCCTTCGCCTCGAGTTCCGCTTTCAGCGCCTCTGCCACATCCTGCGCGGCTCCCTCGCGCTCCTGCTCATCGCTCCACTTCCATTGCGCCAGGTAGTCGTCGGCTGCCTGCAACCCGCGCATCGCGGCCAGGCGATCGATGTGCTCCATGAATCGCCCATCCAGCATCACGGTCACATCGTCAGTCCCATCCTCAGCTTTGATCTGGGTCGGGACTTCCTGCCAATAGAGGATCTTGTAAGTAGCCATTTGAGTCAACTGTGTCTAGACAGCCGCAGGAACAAATCCACCGCGGCGGAAGCATTGGCTCCATATCCGTCGGCGCCAATCTCATCGGCAAACATCTGGCTGATGGGAGCGCCGCCCACCGCCATTTTGATCTCCGAATGGCCCGCCGCATGGAAGCCTTCGATCACAGTCTTCATATACATCATGGTCGTTGTCAGCAGTGCGCTCATACCGATGATGTTCGGTTTGCATTTCTCGGCGGCGGCCATAAATTTCTCCACGCTTTGATCCACGCCGATATCGTGCACCTCAAACCCCGCGCCTTCGGCCATCATGCCCACAAGGTTCTTGCCGATATCGTGCAAATCGCCGCGAACCGTGCCCATCAGCAGCACGCCCTTTGGCTTCGTCCCGCTGTCCTTCGAAGTCAAAAGAGGTTTCAGCACCGCCATTCCCGCTTTCATTGCCCGCGCCGCGATCAGAACCTCCGGCACATACAGCACGTTGTGCTTGAAATCCTCGCCCACCACGCTCATGCCGGCGATCAGTCCATCGGTCAGCACCTCCTGCGCGGAGCGTCCTTCCGCCAGGGCTTCTTTGGTCAGCCGCTCCACCTCGCCGGCGTTTCCTTCGTACAGGTGCTGGTTCATCAAGGCATAATCGGGCATCGAGTCGTTTCCTCAGCGGGCGCTCGCCACCGCTCCCGCGGCGCGTTTGGAGTTGAATTCTTCAAGTGCTTCAAGCATAGCCAGAATATTTTCGCGCGGCATTCCCGGGCTGGTGCCGCCGCCGACGGAAAGAATGATTCCTTCGCCGCCGGAACCCTCCAGCACCTCGAGAGTCTCGTCCTTCACTTCCTCAGGCGTGCCGCGAACGCCAATCTCCAGTGGATTCACATTCCCCATCAGGCACATCCGGTCACCCACGCGCCGTTTCACCTCAGTGATGTGCCGCTGCTTGCCCCAGTTCAGCACGTTGAATCCAGTGTCCGGCAGATGGTCAAGGCAGGCGTCCACCTCCGCGTCGTTGTGATACAGCTTCACCCAATCCTTCGGAAAAGCATCGCAGATGCGCTTCAAATAAGGATGTGCGAACTCCAGGTAATGCTCCTCGTTTACAAACCCCACAATGTCGTCGAGGATGAAGATGCTCTCCACGGTATCGCCCATCACCTTCTGCTGTGCCTTCAGCCAGTCGATGATCACCCGCGTGCACAGGTCGAGCAGCTTATGCGCGCCCTTGGGGTCTTCCACCAGATCGATCATGAATTCCGTCGTCCCGCGCACAAACCCTGCGGTGCACATCGGTCCGCGCGAGGTCACCATGGGCAAAATGTATCCGGCATCCAGAATCCGCTGGCGCGCCATGCCGATGCGATGCAGGGTCAGGCCCGCAAATGCGTCGGCCTCCACCTCGTATTCGGGAAACCTGTCGATATCTTCCAGGTGGTAAAGCGTGTGGTATTCGCTGGGTGTGTTGTCCTGCCAGAACTTGATCTTTGCCCCCAGTACCGAGGGCTCTGCCGCCATCCCGTACTCCATCCACCACGAGGGAATGAAGATGATGTCAGGGAATTCGCGCATAATCTTCAGATTCGACTGAAACCAGAGCTCGGGATCCAGAAAATAGTCCAGGTGTTTGATTCCAAGGTATCCGGGGATCCACGGACTATCGATGATCAGCGCCATCGGGATCTTGTCCATCTTTTCGCGCCGCGCCGCTCTCTTGAATGTTTCCCATTGTTCCGGCCGCATACATTTCCTCCCGATCACCTTTCCTGACCCATACCCCTGACCAGCTCTACACCCGAATGAGCGACCTCCTCGCCATCCGCCTTGCCCTGAAGCAAATCCATTTCTTCACGTCGGACGAAACTCTGGCCCCGCCTTCAAACCGTACAGATTACGAAGCCCTTACGAACCTAAGTGCAATCTTTCTTATCATCTAGGATTTTGTTCGACTGTCGTAATAATTGCGACTCACGTAATCATAATGTAAGCGCGACAGAACGCACAAGAGAGGTTGAAATTTGGCCTGATCCGCGGCTTTGCGGCCAATCCGCATTCTAAGTCCTGAACGGGGACCCGTGTGACGCAGGGGGTGTCTCTGGGAACTTCTGCAATGATTCATGGCCCAGAGACTGGGATTCTGAATTTGCCGCTAAAACCTTAAGAAAAATACAGATAGCTCGAATCCAGCTCGAAAAACCGAGCATGAGCGGCAGAGCGGAATCCAAAATGAACCGTACCCTTGGCGCCAGTAAGGTATGGAGCTGCGAAGGCGAGGGATAGCGTCGTGGCGCTCAACAAGAACGGCAAGCTAAAAGATGACCCGACGATGCCCGGGCGGCGGCTCTTGCTCATAAGGTCTCAGTCAACGGTGACCATTAGCTCGGCGGTGTGTTGAAGACCGCTTGCTGTCTGTGCATCGATCATTGTGGCATCGGTTTCTGGGGGCTTATTTATATTAGCCACGCATCCGTTAATTCCACCCAAAACAATCAGGAAAGTCAGCACGAGTAGTACCAGATGCGAGAACCGTTGGAATCGACGGCGAACACCGATGAGACAAAGCAAGCCAAACGGTGCGAAAGCATAAAGCATTTTGCCAAGGTGGCGAGACGGTGCTGAGATGCGCTGGTTTCGGTTGTACTAACCGTTACCATATAGACC
Organism: Occallatibacter sp.; assembly: GCA_049517515.1. GTDB lineage: Bacteria > Acidobacteriota > Terriglobia > Terriglobales > Acidobacteriaceae > Telmatobacter. The sequence goes on along the minus strand of JBEKSA010000009.1, from coordinate 69,415 downwards.
CAAGTACCATCGCTCTGTACGGAGGGCGATGAGAACGCGCAGGATGTTCCAACCGGCAGGTTGAAGCAACTCAGGCTAACCGTAGAGTTGAATCCGTTCAGCGGTGTCAGTGTCAGCGATGCAACCCCGCTCTGTCCACTTTTCACCGTCAAGGCTGTGGGGGAGATGACAATCGCAAAGTCCGGTGGCAACGGCATAATCGTCTCAACTAGAGATGCTGAAGTCGAGCCGAGCATAGTGGTATTTCCTGTGAAGCTTGCGGTAATGTAGTGAGTTCCTACGGCAGAAAATGCAGTAGTGAGCGTAGCTATACCGCTGCTGTTGAACGTGCCAGTTTCAAGCACACTGCCCCGTCATAAAACGTCACATTTCCGGTGGTCACCGGAGTTCCATTCGCAGTCACCGACGCTGTGAGTGTGAAAGTAACGCCCTCGTAGACGGTGCTTTCTGAGCTTGAGAGCGTGACGGCGGTCGGCAGTTGTGCCGTAACTGAGAATTGCACTGGCTCCGCTGGTAGCACAGTTGCATTGCCAGACTGATCGGCCTCGATGGCTATCGTCCCAGCTTGCTGGGCTGTCAACATGCCATTGTTGATTACTCCGGGACCTGAAAGTACCGAATAGTTTACCGGGAGTCCCGAGGTGGCAACCGCCTCATCAAGGGTCAGTGGCGTCCTCACCACTGCGGAAGTGGAAGCGTCGAGGTCGATGCGTTGCGCCTCGGTCGCAAGAAAGCTCATGGCTGAGAGCCAAACCGTTTCCTCGATTTGATTGCCGCAGTCGCTTGGATGCACTCCGTCAGAAACGCATTGCGGCAGCGCAGGACCACTGAATACGGATTCGATGTCCGCCAACCGTATTGCTAATCCGTCAGACTCAAGCTGGCTTTCAATAGTCCGCACGATTCCAGATCGCGCATCGACGTTATCCTGAGGATCGGGCTGCTCCGTGCGATAGCTGACGCCAGTCCAAACATAAGGAGGAAGATTCGGTACCGAGGCAAGGCCATTACTACCAATCCAATCCACATAGCAGCCGCTTGAGTCCGGTTCGATACAAATAATCTGCACCGTATGCGTAGCAGTTCTCGCCCCACCAACCACATAACGAAGACCATAAGATTCAGCCGCCTGATTTTCGCCCACATGGGCCGAGACGGGTGCCACGGTTCCTTGATCGACCCCGTCAATCAGCACGTCAACCGTATAGTCCGACGACGTTAGCGAAGTCAGCCCGACATAGATCGTGCTGCCAGAGACGGTGGCAGTCAGCGTAGAGCCGGCTTGCACAGTTCGTAATCCCGTGGTCGAATATATATCGCTAGGTGTCCATGTACCACCTTGTGTCACCGGTTGGCTTTGTGCACGTAGCTTCGCGGAACCCTCGGGAATCGCAAGCCACGCGTTTTGCGCACGCGTTGCGTGGCTGAACTGATCAAATGCGGCTGTGGTGGAAGGGGCGTCGTTTTGTCCCAAGAGCCATGTGCTGGCAGAGTCACCGGTCACGACGGTGTCGTAGATGACAGGCGCCTCATCGTTGGTTGTGCATCCTCCACAAGATCGAAGGGAAAATGACCAGCCCAGCGCGTTTGTTAATAGTCCTGGCCAGTTTGACGGTAAACCACCCGTCAACGAATCACCGAAGGTATTCAATGCGTAAGTCGGTGCCGAAAGGACGCTAATTGTTGTTAGGGTCTTGCTTTCAGGTGTGAAATTCATCGCCACTGTAATTTGCTGTGATCGCGAACTCGCCCGGAGCGGTGTAAGTATGGGTGACGCTAACCAGCATATTCGTAAGTGCTACCGGTCCTGTGGAATCGCCATCACCAAAATCGATTGTCACGGCTCCTGTAGGCACGGGCGAAAACTCGGGGTTACTCACGACGACTTGAACAGATGCAGGCTGATTGATGAGCGGGAGCGTAATTCCCATTGTCATGAGAGGTGCCTGTTGCGCTTGCAGCCCGTTACACACATAGAAAACCGTGATCGCAACGCACACAGATGCCAGATACCTCTTCATCCGGGGTCGCCTTTCTTCGGGGCCTGGCGGAGAGACTGGGATTCGAACCCAGGTTAGAGTTTCCCCTAAACACGCTTTCCAAGCGTGCGCCTTCAGCCACTCGGCCATCTCTCCATTAGAATCATCGGTTTGCGTGAATTTGCTCTCCACAAAGGGAACACGCCTAGGAGGGCGAACACATGAACCGTTTCGATGATTTTATCCGCGAGAGACGCTTCCTGCATAACGTATCGGACAACACCGTCTCTTGGTACTCACACGCATTCAAATGGCTGCCTTCGGAGACGCCCACGCAACCGGACCTCAAGGACGTGGTGCTCCGAATGAGAGAGGCGGGCTTAAAGGAAACCGGATGCAATGCTGCAATCCGGGCCATCAACGCTTACCTCCATTGGAGCAGCGGCACCGAGCACAAATGCGGAGCCGGATGCGCCCATCCACGAATCCGCCAACTGAAAGAGCCGGAAAGCATACTGCCCACCTTCACGGAAAATCAAGTCCACGCGATTGTGAGTTGGAAGCCAAAGCCCAAGGACTTCCATGACCGGCGCTTGCACTTGCTCTCGCTGTTGCTGTTAGACACAGGCTGCCGCATCACTGAGGCGCTCACAACGCACGTCTCCGATGTTGACCTGGACAACTTGCTCATTGCCCTCAGCGGGAAGGGAAGGAAACAGCGCGTCATCCCCATCTCGTTTGCTCTGCGCAAGGCCGTACACCGTTTCGTCGCGGACTTCCATCTCAAGCCGGACTCGCTGCTCTTCACCACGCAAGAGGGCGTGCCTGTGCGCCGTATGACGGCTCTGCGCAGCATCAAGCTACTGTGTGAGCATCTGGGATTCGCACCGCCCGCAAGAACGCTCCACAGTTTCCGGCATTCGTTCGCGGTGTTTTATCTGAGGCGCGGCGGCAGCGTGTTCCATCTCCAAAAGGTCTTGGGCCATAGCTCGCTTGAGATGACGCGGCGCTACGCCAACCTTGTGACGGCGGACCTATCGGCTGTCCATGAGCGAGTGAGCCTTCTCAGTCGTTAGCTGCAATCTGTTTCACCGCAATCCGAGAACACAAGAATTAAGGTGTAAACTGCTCTCGATTCAAAATCACAAATTGGAACCGAAGCCAATGAGCTATCTGCCCGCTGCCCTTGTTCAAATGGTGCTCGCACCTGCGATACAAAAGAAAGTTTCTTCGAAGCCAAAGGTCCCTATTCAACGCTTTCTCGGTTGCTACCAGATGGTGTTTGAAATTGGTGCCGTTCTCGGTCACGCGTTCCGAAGAAATTTCCCGTGGTTCGTCCAGTTTTTTAGCGAGCCAGGTATGGAGCAAGAGCTTGCTATGGCGATGAATCAAGTTGCTAAAGAACATTTGACCTCCGTTGGAGAGGCGACCAGCTTCTATCAACTCGCCATGAAACAGGAAGAATCTCGGATTGAGAAAGTATGGAGAGATGCGGGCCAAAGTCAATCTCAAATTGATGGCCTTTTTAAGAGTTGGGAGATGGACCCGGAAGAGGCTTTTCACGCGCTTGGCATTGCGTTGAACATCGGCGTGGCTTATGGAGGCACTTATTCAGACCTTGTAGAGCAGTTGTGGATTCGCTCATACGAGACACCACCTGACCCCCGCATAGCCGAGCTTTTCGGGAACACGAACGTCCCCTGGGGCAAATGGGAACCTCTTAAGTTGGCAGATCAAGAACAAAGGTTGTTATCAATAGTGCGGGCATTTGTTACCGAAAATCGCCCGGACCTTGCCGAGCAATTGGAAGCGCAACTGGTCTAGATGGCAAGTGAGCCGCCCTGTCTAAGCGACAGTTCGCCAAAGGGGGAGAAAATGTCTGGAATCCTGGAATCTGTGTTCGGCGGTGATCCAAAGCAATACGTCCAGTCGGGATTTGAGTTGACGCAGCTTCTTGTTAAGCAGTTCTCATTGCCGGGTTGGGTGAATGGGCATCCGTCAATGTCCGTCACGGAAGAGCAGTACCTAGACGAAATACTGAAGAGTTTTCAGGAAGGGTCGCTCGCTGATGCTCGGAGACAGGGTGGCGAGTCTTTGTCCTACCATCCCGACTATTGGGCAATCATCGAACGCAGCATGACGGATTGCGCGCTACGCTTGGAAGCAATCGAGAACCCAGAGGGTGAACCGTGGAGGGTTCTTGCGTCCACAAACCTAAAGGCGTGGGCAAGCGGTTTGAACCCTTGGGCAATGCTCAGCGTCGCTGAGATTCTCATTGAACAGGGAGAGACTCGATACGCTAGGCGTGTCATTGATACGTCGGCCATGTTTCCACGATATTGGAACAGCCGACCTACGAACGAAACGAACTTTATCCTCCTGAGCTACGTCACACTCCGTTCCTATGCGCATCATTACGATTCCAGCGGCTTGAAAGATGTTGGGGAACCCCATTTCATGAGGAATCTGTCCGCCGATCTCTCCGCGCTGCGAGCGAAGACATAGCCGCCGAGAAATGCGGGCCGTTGTTTATCTGTGTGGGTCATCTCGGCAGTAAAGCCGCTCCAGTAACATTCTTGCATCGAGGTCAACTATGAAATTCACCGTTCCAATTTCGTGCTCCGTTTGCGGACGCGATTTTAGCGCCCTCGGCTACGGACAGCTCACCTTCCCACCCGCAACATGCACATGCGGAGCAACAATTCACGTTTTCGACCCTCTGACAATTAGTGTTGTCGGGGAACGACTTCTCTACCGGAGCCAAGCGGAATTGCAGAGTGGAGACTTCACGATGCCCATCATTTGCGGTGCGATGGCAGTAGAAACCGCACTCACGCGCGTTTACTTGAAGTGGAGAGAAATTGAGCACGGCTACGGAACCGCGACGGACGCGGACCGCGAAGCGTGGGAGGGAGACTACTTCAATGGGGTTAGGCCGGGCGGATTTGCAAAGTCCGCCAATTTTGTGTCGGGGTACTTGACGGGCAAATCCTTCGACAGTTATGTGGACGATTTAGCTGCGCGGAGCGGAACGGCGTTGGCTGTGCCTGTCATCGAAATGAAGACGGCCCACATTAACGCCGAACTATTCAAGAGGCGAAACCGGATTATGCATTGGGGAAACGTGGAATACACAAAGCAGGACGCACAGAAAGCATTTGAAGCTGCGCAATCAGCTTTCGCGGTGCTCCGGGTCATGGACAAAGATAAGGCCGATGCAGCGGACCGGAAAATGCGGACGGACCTCGGGGCCGCTCCGATCACATAGTGCGGGGCCCTTCCAGGCGTTCAATGCCTCCAGATTCGTGGGGAAGAGTCATCTTCTCGGGACGCGCTAACTGGATGCGCAGATGTGTGTCAAAATAGACACAAATGTGTACTTTTTACCGCATTTTTCGGAATTGTTCGTTTGTGTAAATTTGTCTGCGGCGGAGGGCTGTTGAGGTCACCTCTGCAAGATTTGACCCACCCCCTGCCCTATTGATTCTTTTGGAGTTGTCTTCTCGCTCTGGAGCCGTGCCTTTATCTCATCCCAATTGGGCTTGCCGCTTTCTATCGCCTGATACCAAGCGGAGTCCTTGGCGTACTTCAGAAAGAATGACCGCATTGCCGGTGACAGTGGGTGCTCAAGAAAGAAGTCCCCGTGCTCCGCTTTGAGCGCCGTCCAGTGGCTTCTCAGAATGCCTCGATTCCGAAAGTAGGGATGCAGCCAAGCCCACTGCAACGAATCCAACTCCATGCCGTCCAGGTCGGGGAAAATGCACTTGCGAAAGCAACAGGCACCCACCCACAAGAACCCTTCATGACTCGAAAAGATGTATGCGGAATACGGTCCCATTTCGCTTGCTTCAAACTGAATCGCGTAATCAAACTCGCGTCGAAAGTAGTACCCGAATTTTTCTACTTCGCGTCTGAGCTGCAAAGGTGAAAAAGCCGACACTTTGACAAGCGATTGGCCGTAATACCGTTCTGGCGTTTCTTTGAGGTCGATCCGGTAGTAGTGCGAAAACCACGCGGCCTGCATTGTCACGTCCAATCGTTACCCCGTCTGCCTGAATCTGACCGGCGTGCGAGCGCCACAAATCCTCACCGTCCATCAGTGGAGTGGAATGAAATGAAATTCCACTGACGGTGGTGTGGATGATAAGAACGGAGTGACCGCCGCTGTGTGTTTCCTATACGGCGGCGGTCATTCGGTGTGCTTGGCTCCGCATCCCCGAATCTCAGAGCGCGTGTCTGATACCCACGTTTTCCCGCGCTCAATGCCATTATCGGCCAACAGCTTTATGAGCGCCTTGACGGTCATCGTGTCGTTGGCTTTGATAAGTGCCTTGGCCGCGTCATCCCTTCCGTCCAGGTTCGATTTGTACCCGCCTCTGTTGACGGAGAGCACTGCCTTGACGCCCGCATCCCCGGTTTTGACCAAGACGCCCGTCTCCCGCTCACAGCGCACGTTGAAGTCCTCCAGGCCGGGATAATCCCGGACCTTGATGTGCCGAATGTAGCTCTCAGAGGTCCAACCGTCCGATGCGTCTTGCAACCGGGTGCCGTGTGCATCCGTGATGGCCGCGCCCAATTCACCGCTGCCGCGCATACAGTTTTCAAGCGTCAGCTCCGATGCGTCCTTGGTTGCCTTCGGGCTGTGGTACAGCACAACGATTGCGCCGTCCCGACCTTGCCTCCGCTGAAGGTTGAAGAGAATGTCACTGAATCCCTTTGTGTCCTTGGCACTATTCTCATCTCCGCTCATAAACCGGATGGCCGTGTCCACAATCAGAACGGAGCCGTCCAGGGCAGCATCGGGAATGTCAATCAGATCCAAGTTGCCAAGGTTCATCGATCGCACAAAGAGCGTGTCTCCGATGCAATCGCCCACGCCGATCTTGCGCACACGCTCTGAGAGCGACACAAGACCCATCTCGGGGCAGAGGTACAGCACGCGGCTTGGTTGATTCAGCACCGGGAGGACGCCAAACAACGGCTCTTTTGTGGTGAGTGACCGTGCCACGTTCAAAGCAATGATGCTCTTCCGTTGTCCCACGGGCGCGGCAATCGCGCAGATGGCTTGACGCTGGAGGAATTGGTCAATCAGAAACGTGGGAGGCGGGCAATTCAGGACTTCATCTTTGGTGTGGAACAATTCCCGCCAATCGCTGATGACGGGTTTTTCTCTTGGCTTCCCGAGCAACACAACCGGGTCCTCGCCCGGCTCTGGCACGTAGTCTCCGCGCACGCGAAGCATCTCAGCTTTGAAAACAGCGGTGTCACGTTTGGCCGCTTCGCACGTGCCGTGCGAGCACTTAAACGCAATCTTGCCGTCCAGGATGCCAAGCGCCGTGCTGCTCTCAGCGCCGTCACCGCTGTGGTGTTCCCACGGGCACTTGATTCCCAACCACCAACCGTTTGGCGCTCGCTTCTCAAAGTCCCGCAACTCGATTTGGTAATGGGCCGCGTATTCGAGCAACCACGTTTTCCAGGCGTCCGCTGTGGCGTCATCGACGGTGATCGTCTCAGCCTGTGCGCGTCTCTGTGGCGCTAACTGTCTTACCCACTCCGGCAACGGCGCAACGGGCGCGTCAATCAGCACGCGGTATGCCTCACCACTGTCCGGGTGAATACTCCCGGCAGCCATCACGTAGTCACCGATGCTTTGCACGTCTCCACTGCCGCCCTCAACGTCAAAATGCCCGCTGCCGGGGATGGCCGTTGAGTAGTAGAGCTGGACGCCGTACTCCGGTTTGCCGCTGCCGTCTTTCATCTCGCGGCGGCCCGTCAGCACTGCGTATGTCACCGGCAGCTTTTCCCGCGCTCGCTCCAACCAAGCAAGTACCTCCGCCTCCGATGCACAGCCGTGGTCACAGTCCGGGACCGTCAAATTGGACGCTCCGCAAGCAATCGCAACATTGGCGTCCGGCTTGGCCGTCCACCAACGCCGGATGGTGCCCTCATCATTGCTCGCGTCCAGGTAGCCGCGCCGGACAAGGCCGCCAAGAGGCTCTTTAGACTTGGGCACACATGGGAAGACGTACCAACCGCGCCGTAGGCAATCGAGAGCAATCTCCAGGAAGGTCATAGCGCCTCAGTCTTCGGGTGCATCCCCGGCTCATTCATTGCCGCCGATACTTCGCACAGCTCCGCGCACAGCGTGGGCGGCAACAGAATCCGAATTGCTTTTTGCTTTTGCATAACTCACCTCGAAAATATGCCCGGCCCTGATGTACTCCCCACACCAAAGCCGGGCTAACGGAGGACCGCACACGGTTGACGGAGGTGTGCGCGGATTTTCTCCGCAACCTTGAATATGTCGGGACTTTCCGGCTCTTGGTTGAGAGCCGGATTGTCCCTATGTCAGCCCTGCTTGCGAGGCGCAATCCAAACGCCCGGCGCGGTCAGCAGGTAACCGGGCTGACTCCCGGAAAAAGGTCCGCGCCTAATGTTCGGCCCACGCTCCCCATGTTGCACGTGGGCCGTTTCGCTCAAACGTCAGTGATGCCGACTGACGGCGGGTTAGCTGTGGCTGATAGAGACGGCTTGCACGGCTTCCGAGCGCCGGACGCGACCGTCCACCCTTCTATAGCAAAGCAGGACGGTCAAGCCCTCCAGTGCCTTGGGCTGGTCAAGGATTTTCACGAACACGCCACTGCCGCCACGGTCACCGATGACGTAGCCATCCGAGAATGACCCGAAGTGAATTGGTGTCACGCCCGTGGTGGTTGCAGACGGCAGGTCCGGCATGTTCTGTGAGAACGTCACCGGGTAGCCATGGAGCAAATCCCGGCCATTCTCCCGAGTCCAGATGGGAGAAAACAAATTGGCCTGAGTCTGCGCCTTTCTGATGGCCGCTCCGGTCTTGCGATTCATCAGCCATCCGGCAGTGGGGTGATAAACGGACTTCAGCGAGCCAATAACATCGGAAGTTGACTGGAGCAAGTACGCTCCGGTGCTTTCAACAGCAGTGGCAGTGCCGGTGCCCGTTCCTACGTTGCCCACCAAACCTTGAGGCTGCCCGTTGCCGGTGCCGGTGACAAAGTAGCTTTCCTCCAGGATGTTCACAGAACGGATGAGGTCCGTGATCGCGAACTGCTGGAAGGTCTTGACATCTTGCATCAGCTCCCAACTCACGGGGTTTGCCACGCCCAACATGAACGCGGAAAGCAAGAATTGGTCAAAGGTGGAGTTGCTGGTTGTGAAGACGTTCGTTCCGGTGCCATCGCCTTCCGCCTTGACTGCCGCAGTTGGGAAGGCAGTGCCGCGTGGAATTTTGACATCGTTCTGAGTCGCGATGACGCTGGCAATGCTTCTCACCCCGATGTCGGGGATTCCAAGCGAAACGATATTCTGCTCCGTGGGAACCGACACGGCAAATCCGCCGCTGCTATTGCTGCCTTCATATGCTGCGGCTGAGAGGCCCGGCAGTGCGGGCAAAGCGAAGCCGCCAAACAGCGAGTCAAAGCCTTCGCTCAATGCGCTGGTAGCGTGCTTGCCGCCAGAACGAACGAAAGAAAGGAATGACTCGGCGTATTCAACAGACATCGGTTTCTGGTTGCGGTTTGCAGCGGGTGTAGCATCCGGGTCATGCAGCCACTTGGGAGTGCCGTTCGCGCCTATTAGGGAACGGATGCTGTTCTGCTCTTCATGTGCCCGAACAGATGCACCAAAGTCCCGGAACCGATTCATGTGATTGTTGTACTGCTCCGTTTCGGATTCACTCATGCCGCGATCCCCGGATGCATTGAGGATGGCTTCAGCCGCGTGGAGCGCCTCTGCCTGTTGTTTCTTCAGCTCGAAAATGCTTGTCATAGTTAACCTTTCGGATGTGAATTTTTCCGGGCGTACCCGGTCCTGCATCCGAAGTCACACGCACCCTCTGATTTGGTGCGGCTCTTGCGGCCCGCAAGATTGCTTATGTCCCACGGGGTTGACGGCGGCAACTCCCCTTGCCGCGTTCACTGCCACAGCTCGCACGCCTCCAGGTCACGTACTGTGCCCGCTATCGTGCATGGCCCGGTGCTTTTTCATCGGGCAGAGACTTTGGGCGTCACGCCTCCGTGCGTGCGTCCACAAGCGTGTGGAGGCGCTCCAACTCGGCAACCTCCGCAGACTCTTGTTGTCCTGCGAGCGCGTCACAGAAGAGCACATGAAGGTAAGCAAGGAAGGCATCCGCAAGCACGGAGATTTGCTCGAATGTCAACGGCTCTTTCAAGGCCCAACGCGGTGACGTGCCCACAAGCCCGATGGTGCCAACTGACCGCAAGCCACGGCCCGGCCAACGGTCCTTCAACTCCGCCAGCTCGCACTCTCCCATGCGCTTGGGCTTCAACATCAAAAACTCAACGTCATTGCACTCCGGGTTGCTTAGGACCAACACCGCAACAGAGGCATCAAGGGCCAACTGTGTGGATTGCTCGCTGTACGTCATTGCTGCACCTCCACTCTATGCACGCGGTCACGGCGGTTGACCGGGTGCGGCTCATGCAGAATCGTTGGCTGCCATCCACGTTCAAGCGGCGTGCCATCGGCCCACATCAAGCGGCGAATATAACCCGGCTTTCGGTCTTTCACTGATTCAAGAGCCGTGCCAAGGTCCGCGTCTGCCTTACTTCGTGCCATCTCGAAAAAGCCGTTAAGGTCCGGGTGCAAAATTGCAATGATCCGCCCGTACCACGGGAAGAAATTGTTGCTCATCACGAAACTTTCACCCGGCACATGATGTTTTCTTGTTAGAACCCAACGCGCGTAATGCCACAAACTCCCAAGCGAAGTGCGGGTCCATCCGTTCTCACGGTCAACGCGCATCTCTGTGACAAGAAAGTCGAGCACTTGGGGATTCGCTTTGTGAAACCGATAAACTCGCCTCAGTGTCCGGCTGATTCTGCCTTGCTGCTTGCGGAATGCAATCAACTCATCAACCGCGTCAATCATGCCTGTGTCTCCACTTTCTTAGGCTCCACAAGTGCAAGCAGCTCCACGCGGCTCACCAAAATCCGGCCCATGGATTCATAGCGGGTCAATCTTGTCCCAACCCAACGCCTAATACTCCAGTGAGAAAAGCCCGTCAGTTTGGCTGCCTCTTCCAATGTCAAGAAGTCGTCGTTGCTCTGCATTGCCTTGCCTCGCTTCGTAAAACCTAATTTCACTATGCCACAGTTGAAAACCGAGTGTCACACATGATACACTTCAAATGTGACATTGCGAGGTATGGCTATGAGCAAGGGAAACTTAGACACACGATTCGTTTGGCACAAACCGGAGACGGCCTTTACGTGGCGGAAGACAAAAGGTGGCTATCAGCTTCGCTGGCCTCGTGAGAAGACGAAAGGATGGACGGTGCGATACCAGCCCCCGCTATCTCTGTTTCGGACCTTCGCGGACATGAAAACGGACCCAAAGGCTGCGGCATACCACATCCTCAACTTTGCCAATGAGTACGGCGACATTCTTGGCTTCCCAGGACAGGAGTATTACCAAAAGGACGAAACGGCGATTACCGGGCGGCGCATTGTGCGGCCCTATGCAACACCAAGCCTTTGGAGGCATCAGATTCGACAAATGAAGTGGGCCGTGGGCTTGTGGGACCAATGCAATAGTGAGGGCGTGGCAAGAGCAGCCCGGCAAAGGTCAAGACAAGAATTGCAGATAGAGATTGAATCAGCACTCAGAGACGTGAAAACACCGAGCTGTGCAAGGGTGTGTCTGAATCAGAACATGGAGCTGTTTGTGTACCCGGTGAATCTCCTAGCCTTCATGTGGCTGACGCTCGCACGCCTTTTATCGGGAGAGATTGTGGAGCAGTCTTGCATGGGTGCGAGCGAAGGTTGTCTCGGGTACATTTACACGGGCGTAGGACCCGGCCTTATGAAGACAGGCACCACTACATGCAGCCCCGCGTGTAGGAAGTGGAAAGAGCGGCACACTGACTGAGAAATGCGCGGAATTACACGCATTGAAAAGGCTCACGCCTTGAGGATTTGTGATAATTTTCTGGAGGAAGCAATTTACGAAAACTGCTGATTCTAATGGCGGAGAGACTGGGATTCGAACCCAGGTTAGAGTTTCCCCTAAACACGCTTTCCAAGCGTGCGCCTTCAGCCACTCGGCCATCTCTCCGATCGAGCTGGTTGACGGTTCGAGTTTACCATCTTCAAAACCCGCTTGCTCTGTGCGGCCGCGCATAATCCACCCTGCGGTCAGCGCCATTGTGCCGATTTCCTGTAACCGTATACAGCCCTGTGCACGTTGATTTATAGTGCCTTGTTGCCCGCCGCTTGCGGTGTTCACAGCATCCGCCGTGCAACTTCATCGGAATGAGGCCCTCTATGTCTCCTATCTCCCGCCGCGACCTGCTTTCATCCGGATTGGCGCTTTCAACCTCGTCTCTTTTGGCCCGCTCGGCATGGGCGCGCACCGCCGCTCTCCTGGGGGGTGCCCCCGAGACCGGCTCCGCCGCAGCCATTGCTCCACGTGAACAACTGCTCTTCGACTTCGGCTGGAAGTTCCAGTTCGGCAACGGCGCAGACCCGGCCAGGGATCTGGGTTTCGGAAACAATCAGGAGTCCTTCGCCAAGACCGGCGACTTCAGATTTGCCCGCGTTGGTTACGACGATTCGAAGTGGCGTTCGCTGAATCTGCCCCACGACTGGGCGGTCGAGCTGCCGTTCGTGTGGGACGACACGCTGGCGCCGCACGGTTACAAGCCGCTCGGCCGCCGCTATCCCGACACCAGCGTGGGGTGGTACCGCCGCGAGTTCGACATTCCTGCGCGCGACGCTGGCCGCCGCATTGCGGTCGAGTTCGACGGGGCCTTTCGCGATGTTCTGGTGTTCGTGAACGGGTGCTTCATCGGCCGCAACGACAACGGCTACGCGCCCTTCCGTTTCGACATCACCGACTTCCTCGCCATCGGCCAAAAGAACTGCGTCGTGGCCCGCGTCGACGCGACCTTTGGCGACGGCTGGTTCTACGAGGGCGCGGGACTTTACCGGCACGTCTGGCTGACCAAGTCCGATCCGCTGCACCTGGGCCAGTGGGAGAGCTGGGCGCGCGCCGACGTGAAAGGCGACACTGCGGCGCTTTCGCTCGGAGCCATCGTCGCGAATGAAGGCAAGGATGCCGATTCAGCGGCAGTGAGCTGGCAGATTCTGGATGCAGCCGGGAAGAATGTAGCGACCGCGGAAGCACCCGCGCAGCAGATCGCCGTGGACGGGTCCGCAAGCTTCGAAGCGACGGCTACGATCGACCACCCTGCGCTCTGGTCGGTGGAAACGCCCAATCTCTACACCGCCATTGTCACCGTCAGGACCGGCGATAAGGTCCGCGACGCCGAGCGCATCACCTTCGGCCTGCGCACGGCCCGCTTCGACGCCGATCACGGCTTCTTCCTCAACGGCAAGCCGCTCAAGATTCAGGGCACCTGCAACCACCAGGATCATGCGGGAGTGGGGGCCGCGCTGCCTGACCGGCTTCAGGCCTTCCGCATCGGCGTGCTGCAGCAGATGATGGGTTGCAACGCCGTACGCACCTCGCACAACATGCCCACACCGGAGTTGGTTGAAGCCTGCGACCGAATGGGAATGATGATGATGTGCGAGACGCGCCAGATGAGCTCCAGCCCCGAGGGCATGGCGCAGCTCGAAGTCATGATCAAGCGTTACCGCAATTCACCATCGATCATTATCTGGTCGATCGGCAACGAGGAGTGGCGCCTTCAGGGCGAAGACGCCGAGGAGGGCGCGAAGATCGCCGCGACCATGGTGCGGCGCTGCCACGAGCTCGACCCCACGCGCGTGGTGGGAGCGGCGGTGAATGGAGATAACGAGAAGGGCGACTCCGATGCGCTCGACGTCATCGGGTTCAACTACGGCTTGAATCGTCCCGATGGTTATCACAAGGAGCATCCGACGCGGCCTATTTACGGATCGGAGACGGCCAGCACCATCTCGACGCGCGGCTGCTATGAAACCGATCCGCTGCGCAACACGCTCAGCGCCTACGACGTGAACCACACCGTCTGGAGCCAGCTCGCCGAGGAGTGGTGGACGTTTTATGCTACGCGCGAGTGGGAAGCCGGCGGCTTTGCGTGGACCGGCTTCGACTATCGCGGCGAGCCGACGCCGTATGGATGGCCGTCGATCAACTCGCAGTTCGGCATCGTTGATACGTGCGGATTTCCCAAGGACAACTTCTTCTACTACAAATCGTGGTGGACGAAAGAGCCGGTGCTGCACCTGTTTCCGCACTGGACGTGGGAAGGCAGAGAAGGCGAGGAGATTCCCGTGTGGGTTCACTCGAACCTCGACGAGGTTGAACTGTTCCTGAACGGCAAGAGCCTGGGCCGGCAGAAGGTTCCGCGGCTCGGGCATCTTGAATGGAAAGTTCGCTACGAGACGGGCGCGATCGAGGCGCAGGGCTGGAAGGACGGCAAACTCGTGCTGACGGAAAAGCGCGAGACAACGGGACCAATTGCGTCCCTGCGGCTTACGGCGGATCGGACGGCCATCGATGCCGATGGCCAGGATGTGGTTGTACTCACCGTCGACGCGCTCGACAGCGCGGGCCGCGCGCTGCCCACGGCGCAGAACATGATCAACTTCAAAGTCACGGGCGAAGGCGCGCTCATCGGGGTGGGCAACGGCGATCCCAACTGCCACGAGAGCGACAAGGAGCCGCGCCGCTCGCTTTTCAACGGGCTCGCGCAGGTCATCGTGCAATCCACTAAGAACGCAGGCACGATCGCGCTTGAAGCGAGCACCGTCGTGCGCGACAAAACGGTCGCTCCGGCAAAAATCGAAATCGCGACGAAGCGAGTGGAGCTGCGGCCAACGGTCGCGTAATGGCGAACAACCGCTCTCAACTGTCCGCTCTCAGTTCGTTGCGACTGGGTGAGCACACGGGGCGTGAGGAACGCAGTTGGCTGTGCGCCTCTGCGATGTGGTGTGTCGTGGCATAAGTGCGAATCAGGCGAAGCGTTCAGCCTTGCAGGCTGTAGACCTTTCTTCGAATCGGCGAATCAGGGATCAGCGAATCAGCGGCTCAGGCTGCTCGGAATGGGTTCTGGCCGAGTGTTCGAGGACCTGCTGGATGTGCACGTCCACTTGCCTGAGCACGGCAGGCGACACAGCGCAACCGTCGGTTTCGTAGCAGAGTAGGGGCATGCTGTGTTGTATGCTGACAGGCTTGAGAATCGCTTCGGAGATTCTGAAGGGAAGGCAGTTGAACGGCCCGATCAAAATGATGCCGTCGTAACCTTCGTATTCCGCGTTCAAGCTCCTGCCAACTGTGGGCGTGACCTCGCCGAAGATCCGCGGCGAAATGTGTTCGGAGCTCTTATCAATTAAAGTAACGACGTCGTTGGACCTGGAAATGAGGAGTCGGGTCTTCGAAAATATCTCGCGGTAGCGTTGCTCGGCTTTTCTTCCGGACTGATAGCCCCACCATCGCTGCAGATACTCTTGTCCATCGGGTTCCAGCATCCTTGTGCAGGCTTTGGCGAGAGCGACCCCCCCCGGCTTCAGTCCCCAGTTATCGGCCATTTCCCGCATCCCGTCATAGGTCACATAGAGAAATAGCTCGGTGAGATCGACGGGCTTGAGGATGATTCCACGCGCGGCATAAAGGTCGCGGACCCCATCCATGAAAAACGGACTGAAGCGGGCGAAGAAGTCGCCTGTGACGACCACCTTGGGGCAGGCGGCGGGATCTCGCGTCAGCGGCAGCTCAGTCAACTGCTCAACAAATGCGGGCAGTTGGGACGAAAACTCATCCAGCGTTCCTGCCTTGAGCCGGAATTGATTCCACTCGCGCTGAAGCTGCTCGATGCATCCGGGAGCGCCTGCTACGCGCAGAACATTGTCGATCTCGACAAGAATGTCGGCAAGCAAAATGGCGGGGGACACATTGTCCATGAGAATGCCGGGCCCGAAGCCGAGATAGCCGTCTTCCGATCCGGGGCTGACCATGAATACGTCGGCCAACCGATGCTCGACGATGAACCTTTCGAAATACTCCATATAAGCTTCGGATGCGCAGGGAGCGCCGCCCCGCATCATGAAGAAGCCGACGATCTCGCCGGGCTTGCGATCGCGATGGATTTTGAGCAGTTGTCCGATGGCGAGAGGCAGCGGAAGACACTCGCGGCCGGAGGTGAATTGCAGGCCGAGGTCGAGCTGCCCGCGATCGATGGGGACCTCCTGGCCGGCGTGCAAACCAAGCCAGCCGAGGGCCATGGCCGCGGACTGCTCGTGGTATTGCGAGAAGTTAAGAAGATGCAATTTAACCCGCGGATCCGTGAGCGGCACTCGCTCGCCGCTGGAAGCGAGAACGACCCCGCCCGTGAGCAACGTGCAAGGGGTAAACGCCCTGGCAGGTCCGCGTTGAGACGCGCGGTAATTCTGCACTACGTCGAGAAAGGCCTCAAGGCGCGTTTGCACACCGGCGTCAGCGGTGTGAGCGTCGATTTCCAAAATCAGATACGGCTTGGATCCCAATTGGGACGCGAGCACCGAGTGAGTGAATGCATCGATGGTGCAACTGAAGTTGCTGACAACCAGGAGAAACAGGTTGGGATGCTGTTTCGCGAGCAAGGACGCATTCAATATTTGATTTGCGAAGTGCCAGGCGGTTGGCCCTGCACCGACCGGCTCAAGGCAGTCGGCGGGAATCACCAGAAATCCCATGCTGGAAAGCTTCTTGCCTACCGATTGCGAGGCCTCCGGCGTGTAGGCGTTATAACTGTGGCCGGCCAATAGAATCGCCGGGCTACCCTCTGCCAACGCCTGATTGAGAGCCTGACGGCCCATTTGCATCAGAGCGCGCTCCGCATCCGTCTGATCGCGTACTGCCGTGGCCCAGGCTTCATTGGCCGCTTCCCGCGAGATTCCCATCTCGCGCACGGCCATCTCCGTCATCGCCGTGTTGTTCGCGTATCCCTGGGAGAAGTCCAGAATAGGCGCCAGAAATTGCGTATCGGGGAATGCCTTGGCCAGGAAATAAGGGCCGGCTTGCGTGATCGGGCAGAGATACGAATCCTTGGGAGAGCCGTTCTGAGGCATGCGCGCCAATTGCGGAAGGAAGACCACGCGCACGTCCTTCTGCGCCAGATCGAATACCGCGCCATGTGCAATCTCCGCCGGCAGACAAAAACCGGAGTTCGACTTGAGATCGCCCCGCAGGTCCAGTCCGGACAACACAACCTCCATCCCCAGGGCGGAGAAGAACGAAGAATAGAGCGGGAACAAGGAATGCGTGGTCAGCGCGCGAGGAATGCCAATGCGTGTCTCCGTGATCCGCGGCTTTGCGTTGGACTGGCCGAACGACTCCTCAAGAAACGACCGCGCGGCCTCAAGCGCGGGGCCAACGTCCCAGTAATCGCGCGATTTCGGTTCCTGAACCGGTTCTGCGCCGGCATGTTTTTGGACACCATAGACGATTGCGGCGCGCTGCTCCACCAGATCCGCGGCAGGCGCAATGCGGGTCCTTCTCTTCCACACGTTCTCGTAGAGGCTGCAGCGACCGCCAAAGGGAAACTTTCGCCCAGCCACCTCGAAGCGCTCGATGCCGCAATACATCTTGCACGCCCGGCAGATGAATCGGCCCATGAGTTTCATCTCTGCCGCGGCAAGAGTCTCGAGATCGGTGGCCGTGCCCAGTACGCGGCCTGCGCGGTCAAGCGCCAGCAGCGCCACGCCCAGAGCACCGAGCAGCTCCGGATTGGCCGGGATCACGATCGGGCGCCCGACGCGCTGGGCAAATGCATACCCGACTGCCCGGTTGAGAGCCACCCCTCCTTGCAGCAGCACCTTCTCGCCGACTGGGCGCTGCCCTTTGACTTTGGTGAGGTAGTTGTCGGCGATGGCATAAACCAGTCCGGCAAGAATGTTGTCGCGCTTCTGGCCCTGTTGCTGCGCGATGCGAATGTCGGAGTTGATGAACGCCGCGCAGGTGGCCTTGAATTTCACCGGCGAGGGCGCGGCAATCGCGATGTCCGCGATTTCGGTGACGCCGGCCCCCAGGTCGCTCTGCGCGCTTTCCTCGAGGAACGACCCAGTGCCAGCGGAGCAGGCGTTGTTCATGGCATAGCCAATGGGCACGCCATTGCGCAGGTAAATGTACTTGGCGTCCTGGCCGCCGATCTCAAAGATGGTGTCCACGTCCGCGGCAAAGTGCGTTGCGCCGGCGGCGTGGGCCGAAATCTCGTTGTACACTCGCTCGGTTCCCAGGAACGCGCCAACCAGTTCCCGCGCCGAGCCGGTTGCGCCCACCAGGCTCACTGGGCGATTACCGACCAGAGCAACGAGGGCCCTGACGCACTCACGAGCCGCGGCCACGGGATCGTCGTGCGTGCGCGCGTAATGCGAAGCCACGATGGCTCGTGTCGCGGGATCGAGCAGGACAGCCTTGGTCGTCGTCGAGCCTGCATCCACACCCAGCACCATGGGACCGTCGGGCGGCAAGTGCAGCGGTGGGGCGGCCATCACCTGCACCTGGTCCTCAAACTGATCGAGCGGCGGAAGCGTATCGAAGACCGGCGGCTCTGAAAGGTGCGGGGATTTGTAAAGCGGATTTTCGCGAGTGAGCAATGCACTGCCCCACGCTTCGAACCACTCGCTCTCCGGCAGCACCACAAGCTCGGTCGCCGGAAGTTTCTCGCCGAGCGCCTCAACAAAGGCCGCATTGCGCGTCACGCCTCCGATCAGCAACACGCGCCCCAGCGGGGATTGCCCTTTCTCGAGGAGCGACACAACCTTCCCGGCCATGCTTTCGTGCAGCGTCTTCAAAATGTCGGCGGGCGTGGCCTCGTGGCGATTCAGCTTATGCGTCACGTCGGACTTGCAATGCACGGTGCAGCGCGAGGCCAGCGGGACGACGCTTCCGGAAGACGAGAGGCCGATCGCGGTATCGATGTCCAGTCCCATCCTGCCGATCAACTGCACGAAGAATTCGCCGCTGCCCGCGGCGCATTTGTTGTGCGAGAGGACATTGGTGACTCTTCCACCGGCCAGCGTATAGACCAGAAAAGATTCGCCGCCGAGGGATGCCACGGCGTCAAACTCGCCCTCGCCGCGTTTGCGCACCTCGCTCAGGGCGCGTTGGATTGCGGCAAACTCGGAGATGCGGCCCAGATGGCCGGACACGCCGAAATACTCGGCGTCCGCAAATTCCGGCGCAGCCAGCAGTTGCTCAAGAACATCCAGCGGGCGTCCCTGATGGGCGATCACCTTTGCATTTTTTGGGTCAGCATTTTTGTCGTTGGGCCGGACCGTGACCACCTTGACCGTCAGTGCGCCGATGTTGATGCCTACATAAGACATGGCGGCTCAGTACTGCGGAACCCAGTGAGAAGGTCTCGTGGGCAGGCGAAAACCTGCGATCCGATCCACTCAATTGTGCGTTCGATTGTCTGTGTGACCAACAGTACGCCCAAACAGAGACGAAAGATAGCTCACTTGCGGTTTCGAAAGACAATCGTATTCATGGAGCTTGAATGATCGGAAATCGAGAGAGCCGTCCCGGACAAACTGATGCGGAAAATCGAGGGCTGCGCACTTCGGCTTCGCTCAGCACGGGCTCCGCGGGCGATGTTTTCGGAGCTTGCGGAGTTCCAAAAAAAGGGAGCTGACGCGAGAGCTCAAAATCAAGAACGACAAAAAAACGAAAACTGTGAAACTGTGAGACTGTGAAGCTGTGAAACTGTGGCTGTAAGTTACTGATTCGGCTTGGTCCACAGTTTCACAGTTTCACAGTTTCACAAAAGGGCATAGGGGGGTGGGGTACTTAGGGCATGGGGGGTGGGGTGCCGGAGGCACGGTACGGGCCGGGGACATACCTGACACATTGAACCGGGGATATATCTGACACTCGGCGATTTTGGTTTGGACCGGGCGCGGCCGGGGCTGGTTTTCGCGGGTAGAGCCGGTACCGGGCCGTCGAGGGTTCCGAGTTGCGTAGAATGCCTGGTTGAACACTCTCCGGAAAAACAGTGGTCAGTGAACAGTGGCCAGTGGTCAGAAAAGCAGGGACCAAGCGATCGAGGGCCTGAGGGAGAGACTCTGGTTTGCTCTTCGATCATGGGACCATTGTGCGCCAAACGGAGGAAATGATCGGCAAAGTTGGGAAATGAATTTCGGGAGTGTTTTCAGTGGTTTGCGGGGAAAATGCGGCGGGAGGGGGTTGCGGGGTTGGCGAGATGGGGCAGTCGGCGGGTCTTTTCTGACGACATGGGCGTCTTCCGATACTGATCTGTCCCAGGGAGCAAATCCGCTTCGAAAGACCTCTTCAATGCGCGCTTTGGGCTGTTTTCATCAAGTGACATTGTCCGGTTTGCCCGTTGTTTGGGAATCACCACTGCGCGTCATCTTCCCGAAGTCACAGAAGATCTGTACATGGCATTCCCCGGTGCTATCCCCTGCTGCGATGAGAGGGAGAGTTAACATTGATCCGTGATTGGAGACTGCGATGGAACCGTTCCACTGCCATCTGTTCATCTGCACGCAGCAGAAGCCAGCGGGCATCCCTTGCTGTCCGGCCAGCGGGTCGCTCGCGGTGCTCGACGTCCTCGATCGGGAGATCGAAACACGTGGTCTCGACAGCGATGTGCAAGTCACTACCTCCGGCTGCATGGGACTGTGTGATGAAGGACCAGTAATGATCGTTTATCCGGCTGGGGTGTGGTATCGCCGCGTACAGCCGTCCGATGTATCCGAAATCGTCGAAAAGCATCTGCGCGATGGCAAGCCGGTGGATCGTCTCATGTGGGATGATGCTCCTGCGATGAAGGCCATGTCGGCCGAGCACAGGAAAAGGTTCCGTGATGCAATGGAAGCGCGCGAGAGAGCAGGAACGCTGCCCGATCACCTATATCAGATGGTCCGCGGCTACATGCCGAGTCGTTGTCTTCTTACAGCGCTTGAACTTGACGTTTTTACTGCCGTCGGGGAGGGGGCCAATGCTGAACAGATCGGGACGCGGGTCAACGCGAATGTCCGCGCGGTAAGCATTCTGCTCAACGCACTTGTAGCTCTCGGACTTCTCTCGAAGAGCGGCGACGATTACAGGAACACACCCGAGTCCGATCGCTTCTTTGTTCAGGGATCAAGTGACAATCACCGCGATGGTCTGCTCCATACAGCTAACATCTGGCATCGCTGGAGTACACTGACGGACGCAGTGTTACGCGGCACCTGCGTTCCGATCGGTCGCGCCAATACTCCGGAATGGACGCACAATTTCATCGCCGGCATGCAGCGCAATGCCAAGGAGCGCGCCCCGCAGGTGGTGAAGGCCCTGGGCACAGATGGCGTCCACCGCATCCTCGATCTGGGCGGAGGCTCGGGCGCTTATTCCATCGCGTTCGCGAGGGCTTATCCCGGTGTGAGGTGCGAAATACTTGATCTTCCCGAGGTGGTGTCGCTTACTGCCGAGTATGTCAACAAGGCCGGCGTCGCAGCACAAGTCGGCATTCGCGCGGGAGATATGCTCCATGACCACTTAGGCTCCGGCTACGATATCGTCATGATGAACGCGATTTGCCACATGTTTTCCGAAGAGCAGAACAGGGAGATCTTCTGCCGCGTCCATCAAGCACTCGCGTCCAACGGCCGACTCGTCGTGCAGGACTTCATCCTCAATCCTGATAAGACCGGACCGGAACACGCGGCACTGTTCTCTGTGAACATGCTCGTTGGCACCGAGGGCGGCGCCAGTTACAGCGAGGGCGAATATACCTGCTGGATGAAAGCTGCTGGGTTCGCCCAGGTACGCCGGATCAGCCTACCAGGGCCTAGCGACCTGATCGTGGGTCTAGTGAAATAGGGCTGCGATACGTCCGAGTGATCCGCCATCCGACCAGCGCGGGTTGGACGAACGGTTCAGGAGATACCCGGTTTGTCGGTGAGCTGAAGTTCGCCACAATGCCAATTTCAGTTGACGAAGAATCACCAATGCCTGGATAGGTCCTCGAAAGTCGGCTTTGGGGATGCTTTCCTTCGACGCGCTGGCACAAGGTAAGCGCGCGGACAGGGGCTGAAGCCCGCTCACTTTTTGCGGCGGGTTGCGGCAGTCGGGGATGAATCCCCGACCTACCAGCCGAGCCTGATGCAAGGCTCCAGGGGTGAAGCCCGGGTTGGTTGAGGTCTTGTTTCAGGGGCCTGAAGGCCCCTGCTCCCTCCGACGCGCAAAGGACCAAAAGCCGCGTGCTTGGCTCTTCAATAAAGAGGTGGAGAGGGTTTGGGGCAGTCGGCGAAGATGGGGCCGGTGGGGGTGTTTTGCGGCGATATGGGCGTCTAGCGCGACCAATCGCGGAGCGAGGTGCAGGTGAGAGCCGATGAGCGAATTGGCCTGAAGTCAAGACCGATATTCTGTAGGTGCGGTCATCAAGGCTGAACAGCATTGGATCAACAGGCATATCCCGGCCAAAGCGCAAGTTCTGTTCTCCGATGCGCCCACCGGTGAAGCCTTATAAAGAAGATACCGGGATCTCGTGAGGCGGGCCGTTGAAACGATACGTCATTCTCCTGTTCGCGGGCGCTCTCTCTGCTTTTTGCCAGAGCAACAGCGGAGAATTGCGACTCCACATCGCCGATCCGTCCGGCCACGGCATTCAGGCAACGATTCATCTTCTCAGCCAAGCCAACCAATACGCCGCCGATCTTGAGACCGACACGCACGGCAATCTTGATATAGCAAGGCTTCCCTATGGCATTTACCGTTTGAGCATCGACCATTCGGGATTCGGACCTTTCGTCGAAACTGTTTCCATTGGTTCGTCGATTCCAATCACACGTTCCATCTCGCTCAAACTCGCCACCGTGGAAGAGACCATCGCGGTTCAGGCAGCCAATACCCTGATCGATCCCGAGCGGCCCGGCGATATAGACCAGGTTGGCTCTTTCTTTATTCAGCACCGCCTCAGCTCCATTCCCGGTCGATCGCTGCAGGACCTTGTAAATTCGCAGCCCGGCTGGCTCTATGAAGGAAATGCCGTGCTTCATCCACGCGGGTCGGAATATCAGACACAATTTGTGGTCGACGGCATTCCCTTAACGGACAATCGATCTCCAGGCTTTGGGCCCGAGATTGAGGCTGACGATGTTCAGTCCCTGAGTATCTACACGGCTGGAATTCCGGCCGAATACGGCAAAAAGATGGGCGGGGTGATTGAGGTGAATACCGTACAGGATGCCCAGCCGGGATTTCACGGTGAGCTCGCACTGGCGGGTGGCAGTTTCGACACTGGAAGCGCCTTTGCGAAGGGGCAATACACCGCGGGCAAGAACACGCTGGGCGGCAGCGCAAGCGGAAGCATGACCGCCCATTACCTGAATCCTGTCGTTCCACAGAACTTCTCAAATACCGGCACGCTCGGCGACTTTTCGGCTCGCTACGAGCGCGACCTCACAAGGAACGATCGTTTTAGCGCGAGCGTGCGCCACGAATTGTCGCGTTATGACATTCCGAACGAACAGGTGCAACAAGCGGCGGGCCAGCGGCAGACAGCGGACAACATCGAAACCATGGGCATCGCCTCGTACGAGCACACCTTCTCGCCGAATACGCTGGCGAAGCTCGGAGGCATGGTGCGCGACAACGCAAGCGATTTCAATTCAAATCCGGAGTCAACGCCTGTCGAGGTCTTCGAGCACAACCAGTTTCGCGAGGGCTACTTCAAGGCCCTCGTGGTTGCCGACAGAGGTCGAAGCGAGTGGAAAGCCGGGGCAGAGTCCGACAATATCTCCCTGCATGAAAATACGAGTTACGTCATCACCGATCCGAGCCAATTCGACGACGGGACACCGCTTACCTTCGCCTTCACCGGGCAGAGAGCAGACCTGGAGGAGTCGGTATTCGTCGAGGATCTCGTCCACCTGGGAAATTGGTCGATCAAGGCCGGACTCCGATGGGATCATTATCAGCTTCTTGTGAACAAGCAGGCCTTCGAGCCGCGATTCGCTGTCTCGCGGTATTTTTCACCGGTCAATCTGGTGCTGCACTTTTCCTACGATCGTGTTTTTCAGACACCCTCGTTCGAGAATATTCTGCTCTCCAGCTCAACGCAGGTTGACTCCCTGGACCCCACGACGTTTCTCCGGCTGCCGGTGCAGCCGTCGGCCGGAGATTATTTTGAGGGAGGACTAACGCAAGGGCTCTTCGGCAGGGCGAAGCTCGATATCAACTATTTCCGGAGAGTCGTTGACAACTATGCCGACGACGACGAGATTGAAAATACGAGCATCAGTTTCCCGATTGCTTTTCGGAAAGCGATTATCTATGGCGCTGAGGGCAAGCTCGACCTGCTTGATTGGCGAAAACTCTCGGGATTTGTCAGCTATTCCTACCAGGTGGGCAACGCCTGGAATCCCGTGACCGGCGGGCTGTTTCTCGGCGATGACGCAACCGCTGCCGAAACGCAGCTCTCCGGGCACCTCCCGGATTCGCAGGATCAACGCAATACGGTGCGCGGCCAACTTCGCTACCAGGTTCATCCCAGAATCTGGCTGGCGGGCGGAATCCAATACGACACCGGTCTTCCATTCGAGTTCGATGGCGATCCATCCACCGTGCTCGCGGAATATGGACAACAAGTCTTGAACCGCATTGACTTCGATCGCGGGCGGATCGATCCTTCCTTTCAGGTAAACGCCTCCGCGGGAGCAGATCTTTACAGCTCCGAGAGAGTCCATGTACGGCTTCAGGCCGACGGACAGAACCTGAATGATGTTCTTGACGTGATCGACTTTGGCGGATTGTTCTCAGGAAACGCGATTGGGCCACCGAGGAGCTATCTGCTTCGCTTCACGACGACGTTTTGAGTCTGCTCTTTTCGAGCCGGTCTTCCCGAATTACGCCACAGAGATATCCCCGAAACTGCGGGAGCCTGAACAATGCACGGAGGGGAAAGCATTTTTCGGAATACACGTAGACTTCTCGAGTGCATTGAAAGGTGGCTTTTACTTGAGGAAAAAGCCCGCGAAGCGGGCTATCCGGGCGGCGCTAGAGGTCGCTCTGGCAGGGTTGCACGTTGACGGCCGGCGCATCTTCGATGTTTTCGACGTCGTTCTGCACCGACTGGGCGCTTTCGGCAACGATCGGAACGACCGAATCGGGCGAGGCTGCTTGATCGGACAGGGCTGCCGGGGCGCGATCCGCGATAAGGCTTTCGAGAAGATCGTTCGACGTGGGACCGGAGTCGTGTTGCTCGATGCTCATTCCGCGCCCTTCAGGGTGACCCAGTAAAACCGGCGCCAGCAAAACTTGCAGCGAACCGGGCGGAGAAAAAACAGGGCAAGCAGGCCATCGTAAGGGCGCAACTCGCCGGGCTTGAATTCAACGGATTTGCAGCGAGGGCACCTGCGGCGGAAGAAAAGCACTTTGGGCAGCCAATCCGGCCAGGTAAGGGTGGCGACACTCATGGGGAAATTCCTTTCAATGCGACATTCATCCCGAACTTCTGCTCCATGCGACATTCATCCCACATTTCCATTGCATGGGGTGGCGTCCGTCATGGGGCGAATCCGACTCCGCCCATCACTGCTCGGATCCAGCTCCGTCGATCACTGCTCGGTTCCGTCTCCCGCGCTGGAATTCGCATCCAGCCATGTGAGAAGACAACGAATGCTTCCCGTGGCTAAAGCGATGCTGGAATCGGCTGCTCCGTAATAGAGGTTGATCGTGTCGCCATCCGCGGCGATGGTTTGGCCGCAGGGAAACACAATGTCGTGCACATCTCCGACGCGCTCGTAGGGGGCTTCCGGACCGAAGATCCACGAATCCCCTCGTTGCAGGCAGATCTCCGGTTGGTTGATGTCAAAGAGCGCGAGGCCGAGGCGATAGATGCTTCCCGAGGCGGTAACCCGCACGCCGTGGTAGATGACCAGCCAGCCTTTGGGCGTTTCGATGGGCGGAGAGCACAGGCCAATCTTGTTCGCATCCCACCATCCCCCGCGCCGTGCTACCAGAATGACTTTATGGCTGCCCCAATGCCGCAGATCGGGAGAGTAAGAGATCCACATATGAGC
The DNA here is from genome assembly GCA_049517515.1 of Occallatibacter sp. Taxonomy (GTDB): domain Bacteria; phylum Acidobacteriota; class Terriglobia; order Terriglobales; family Acidobacteriaceae; genus Telmatobacter. The sequence continues at coordinate 43,428 of JBEKSA010000009.1, read as the reverse complement.
GCCGGTGGTGGTCATGGGGCGATGGATCAAGGCCCAGTAGCCGTTGATTCTTCGCGGCAGCAGAGCGGCGTCCTTATCCTCGGGCGACATGATCACGCCGAAACGCTCAAAGCTCTTGAAGTCTTTGGTGAGCGCGAGGGAAACTCCCGGACCGCCGCGGGCGAAGGAAGTGTACGCCACCGCATATTGCTCGAGTTCCGGGACGTAGGTGATGCGCGGATCTTCGATGCCCCAGATTTCTTCAGGGTATTCCTGGGGATTCGCCATCAGCGTTGGCTGGGCATCGATGCGCCATCCGTTAATTCCATTCTTTGAACGTGCCGCGCCCAGGTGCGACAGGCCGCTGCGGTCTTCCACGCGGCACAGCAGCAGCGTGTCTCCGTCGGGCAGGAGCACTGCTGCTGGGTTGAAGACGCTGTTCACGGCGTAGGGCCAATCGTGGCCGCTAAGAATCGGATTGTCGGAATAGCGCGTGAGCAGAGGAAGGTCTGCACATGGTCCCGGTTTTAGCTGTTCCACAGCAGAGGCCTCTGGCAGAGCCGGTGACTGAATAACTGGATTCAAAGGGAGATGCTCATTTCCTGGTACGTGTTTTCTGCGTGGGATCCATTCGCTCGCTGCATTTCCAGGAGCGCCATCAGGAACGAGAGCGTTGATTCCGCTCCCTGATTTTCATTGACGCGGTCGGGATGAAGTCCATCTTTGCATCCGCCCGTTGTTGCATCGTAAAGGGGCGCCTGCAGATCGTTTTTGCCGAGGAACCAACTGAAGACGCAATGGGCTTCGTTGCTCCAGCGCTCTTCGTGCGTGAGCCTGTATGCCTCAAGACAAGCGGAGATGGTGGCGCAGGCTTCGACAGGCTGTTGGTCGAATCGTGGCTTTTCGCCGCCCTCGGTGAAGCATGCGCTAGAGCCGATAGGCACAAAGATCTCCGGGTCACCGCAATGCTGAGCGGCGACAAGCCATTCGAGTGACTCGATTCCCGCCGCGAGCATCTTCTTGTTTTTGCTGCGCCCGCCGGCCAGGATGAGCGCCTGCGCCAGTCTTGCATTGGAGTACGCAAGACTCTTCTCAAACCAATGCCACTTATCGGAACGGCTGCGCTCGTAAATATCGAGCAGGCGATTGGCGAGCGCGTTGCGTGCGATTTGGATGGCCCTGTCGCCGGGGAACCAGTCGAGATAGGCCTGCATGCCGAGAACACTGAATGCCCACGCGCGCGGGCTCGAGAACTTGAGAACCGCGGGCGCGGCAGCCTCAAAGAGTCTTCCTGCGGCTCCGCGCAAACCGGCATTCTGCGAATGTCCGAGCACCGAACCCAGGGCCCACAACGCGCGCCCATGGCTGTCTTCCGAGCCAATGTCCTCAAGCCATTTGCGGTTGTAGCCGAGGAAATTCCTGAAGCGCCCGATATCGGAATGAAATGCAAGCCAGAGAAAAGCCAGGTAGCGGCGAGAGAGATTGAGATGGTCCTGCCCGTGCGGAAACCCGACGCTCTCATTCAGAAGAGTGGAGACGATCAGCGCGCGTGCGTTGTCGTCGGTGGTATAGCCTTCGCGCGTGTTGGGCACGGAGAAGATTGCGTGCTGCAACATGCCCGTGTCGTCGGTCATGGTGAACAGATGATTGGTGTTCAGAGCCGGCAGGTGTTCTGTCGGGTCGATCAGGCCTGCTGCGATTTCGTCCGGTTGGGTGGCGCGGGGCTGCAACGAGCGCTCAAAGCGCGCCCGCTGGAAAGTCGCCATGTAGGCGCGCGCTGTCGTCGGCCACGTTGTTCCACGCGAGTGCAGATAGGCACGCTTGCGCATCGCGTGGCGCTCCGCATCGTTCTCCAGCAATGCGACAACCGCTTCCGCAATGGCATCCGGATTGTCAAACGGGACAATCACGCCTCTTTTGTCCGCGAGCAGTTCCTTGGCGTGCAGGTAGGGAGTGGAGATGATTGCCTTGCCGGCTCCAAGCGCGATGGCCAGCGTGCCGGAGACAATCTGCGCCTCCTGCCGGTAGGGCGTGATGTAGATATCCGCCGCGCCGACGTGCTCAATCAGCTCTTCAGTGCTTACGAAGCGATTGTTCAGAATCAAATGGGAAGAAACGCCCAGCTCGGCGGCCAGCGCCTGCAATTCTTCGCGGTAGCTCTCGCCATCGCGCCGCCGGATATGGGGATGCGTTACTCCGGAGACGATATAAACCACGTTCGGATGCCGCGCCAGAATCGCCGGCAGGGCGCGAATCACGTTTTCAATTCCCTTGTTCGGAGAGAGCAAGCCGAAGGTAAGCAGAACGGACTTGCCTTCGGTGCCGAATTTGTCCTTGAAATAGTTGGGGTCCATGAACGGCATGTCGGGCACGCCGTGCGGGATCACGTCGATTTTTCCGCCGGGAACCGCATACACGTCGCGCAGCAGTTGGGCCGCCAGCTCGCTCATGACAATCAGGCGGTCAGAGAGCTGCGCAATCTCTTCGAGCACGATGCGTTGATTCAGGTCCGGCTCGCGCAGGACCGTGTGCAGCGTAGTAACCAGCGGCATTTTCAACCGGCGCAGCATGGCCAGAATATAGCGGCCGGCGGCGCCGCCGTAGATGCCGTATTCATGCTGCAGGCAGACGAGATCGTTGCTGTTGAAGTTGAGGAAATCGGCGGCCCGCTCATAGGAGGCAATGTCCTCCTGCGTCAGCTCCAGGCGCACTTGTTCCGGATAGTCGTAGCTCGAATCGGGATCGTTGACGGGAATGGCAAACAGTCGCTCTTTGCCGTATTCGGCTGCGAGGGCGGTGCACAGGTCGGTCGTAAAAGTGGCGATGCCGCACTCGCGCGGCAGATAGTTCCCGACAAATGCAATGCGGGTGGGCAATGGCAGGCTGCTGGCTTTCAACGCGGCCGGCGAAGAAGCCGATGCGCCGTTTCTTCCAGCACGTGTCTCGAGAGATTTCGCTTCGGGGAAGGACATGCTATGCCTCTTTTCAATCGTGATTCGATCCGCTCTTGAAATACGCTGCACGATCTCAGCGCGGACGCCAACCAGATGGTTCAGTGCTTCTACCTCGTACTTCGGGCCGCTCTCCTTATCGAACGGGCACCGCCAGTTGATGCCAGTCTCCGGCAATTTCCAGCCAGGTGTATTGCTGGATCTGGCGCGGTTGCAAGGTGACGCTGGCGACGTAAAAGCCCGGATATTTCTTGGCCTGAACGTCCATCAGCTCGGCGGCATTGAATCGCCTCCCCACTCCGTTCAGGGCACGGACCAACGCTCGTTGGGCCGCCCCTTTCTCCGTCAGCCCCAGGCCTCTTCGCTTGCAGGGGCGGTCCACCCACAGGAAGTGCCAGCCCTTCTGGCGAATCATGGTGTCGAAAACCGCTGCCGGGATCTCTTCTACGCACGTCCAGTCTTCGCCGACCGACTCCGTCAGGGGATCGAGAGGTTCCGGAAGAACGCACTCTTTGCGCAGGAAAACGGAATGCGGTTTCACGCTCGCGCGCTTTTCGCTACTTTGGGCGTCTCAGGGCGGAAGGAACCGGGCAAATGACCGCCTGGCACGGCCGCTGCGTCAGGGGCCGAGTGTTCCGCAACGAAATCCTCAGTAAAACTCGATGCTGTTGCATTGATTGCGTCCGGTTCGGCCGCGGAAAAACCGGTTGCATCGGGCTGGCTCTCGGGCTGGCACAGATGGATCTTGGTGCGGAAGCGGGGAGAGAGGTGATTCTTCACATCGCTTTGCCTGATGAGGCTCATGGCGGCTCCGGTCGTTCTGTTGCGTGCTTGAAAGATGCTCGTCTGGAGCGAAGCCTGGAATGCCGAAGGCGAGAAGGGGAAAACGGGCTGCTAACTCAAGCATACGCCTAGAAGAGTATGCGTGCCGGTGAGTTGCTTTTCGTTGTGGTCAAAAGTGCACACATGGAAGCAGCGCAAGGAGTTCGCGCGGGGGGATAGCTCGGAGCCGGTGTGTAAATTGCGGCCGAATCAGCACCCTATTTTTTAGAGGTTCCCCGTGCAACATTGCGTCTCGAGTGTGTAACCGCTGGCTCCCGATGGCGCGGTGCGATTTCCCCAGTTTGAATGGGGGGACTGGAACCGGTCTCATAAACCGTCTTTGTCAACTCGCTGGAATCATGGGACCCGCCACGTTGCCGGGTCCCATACTTGCCCCACTCTGTTCAACAGGCATTTATGAGACCGGTTGTACGCTTTTACGCCCTGTTTGACTCGGTCGTCCGATATGCCTCGCGGCCAGCGTCGATCGCTGCGGCTACGCGGTTTGATTGGTCGCCCACGAGGCTCCGGCCACGCTCCACATACTCACCTACCTGCTCTTTGCCCTTGTCCACCAGCGTGCCCACATGTTCGGCGGCCTGCTTGGTACGAGCGCGCAAGTACTCCGACCCCTCGCGAGCGCCACGCGCAATGTCTTCTCTGGTTTCGCGACCGCTCTTTGGGGCATAAAGAACCCCCACCAGTGCACCGATGCCGATTCCCGCCAGCAACCATACCAGGCCCTGACCCTTGATCTCTTCAGCCATGATGAATCATCTCCTTTCGCTCATTATCCTGGAAAACCCAAAGTCGCCAGATTGCACGACCCGCCGCAAATTATCATCCGTGTGTGCGGCCAACTCAGCGGTCTGGCGAACGCTTTCGCTGGGAAGAATCCGCGCCAAATCCTATCGCATTGGACGCACCTTCAGATGCAGTCGTTGCAAAGCGGCCCCTCAACCTGCTGCGCACCTTTCTCACATGCGCAAAAATATACCGACGACGGTTACGACCGGCCTGTGACGCTGATCGAGGCGAAGACCCTGGAGCGCTTTGGATACCGGTCGCTCATTTGATGCCTCAGTCACCAAATGCCGAGGCTCCCGCACCGAGGGTCTTCCACCTCAATCTCCACCCTCCTGCACCGAGGGTCGTCCATCTCGACGGCTACGCGCTTGAGCAGTGCGCCGTGGAGCAGGCCCTTGCACCGGGGATCTTCCATCTCAATGACCACGCCCCTGAGCATGCCCCTGCACCGGGGGTCCTCCACCGCAATCGCCGCGATCCTGCAACGAGGGTCTTCCATCTTAATCACCACACCATCAGGCAGGTTCTTGCGCCCGATAGCCTTGCCGGCGGGCTGAAATTAGGCTGGCGCGATCTGCGGGACCTGGACTGTCCAATATTGACCGATGAGGCAGACCTTTTGCGCTGGGGAAAACAGGCGGCTTCTCGGAGTTGTGCTCGGGCAATTGATCGAGCAGGACCACATTGAGCAGCGACTTGTGTACCTGGATGCGGCCGTTGTAGCTGATAAAACCGAGCTTGCGAAAGCGGTTCATGAAGAAGCTGACACGGGATCGCGTGGTGCCGATCATCTCCGCCAGGGCTTCCTGCGTAACGGGGGGAATGAAGGTTTCCTGTTCCCCGGGCTTGCCAAACTCCGCCATCAACAGGAGAATCCGCGCCAGGCGTTTTTCGCTGGAGTTGAAGAGCTGATCGACAAGATCGGCCTGGGTGCGCATGCTGCGCATCAACAGGAATTTGAGGAAAATCTCAGCGAATGCAGGTTCGTCATGCATCACGCGGATCATCTCGTCCCGTCCAATCTTGAGCGCCATGCAGGCGGTAATGGCGGTGGCCGAGGACAATCGCAGCCCAGGCACCGCCGCGAGGGACTCCTCTCCGACAAAATCCCCGGCGGAGAGAAGCGTGATGATAGCCTCTTTGCCGTTGTGCGCAACCACGGTAAGCCTTGCCCGGCCGCTCTGAAGATAAAAGACGGAGTCTGCCGGATCTCCCTGGGTAAAAAAAGTCTGGTCCGGCTTCACGTCAACAAATCTTCGGCCAAGGCCGGCTTGCGCAAGAAAAGCGGCAGGGTCGAATGGAGAGTTGTCTTTATTGGTTATCGGCATGGAGCCTCCTTTGGGGCGGCCCGGAAACGCGTTGCAGACTGCGATAGGCGGATCAAAGGCCAAGGAGGAAGTGCTTCAGAATGGAAGAGCCGTACATGCCGCGCAGCCTAGAGCGATTTCGATTCAACTAGTCAACATCACCGGCATCGTGCAGGGTGGCAATTTCTTCCACCCCACAGACGAAGGCCTGTCTGCGGGGACCCCGGTTGAGGAAATTACCACTCGTCATCCTGCATTCTGTCAAGAGCAAAATCGAAAACGCTATACCCGGCAACACAGGCCCGAGCCGCTAACCTGGGTAGAGGCCACAGTTTTCGGGGCGGATTTCCCGCACTTGAAGCCTGCTACACCAATGCCTTGACTAGCTTCGCCCTCGATTACAGGGATAGTATGTTCTGTTTTGCTCACTTTTTTAAAGATTTCGCGGGACCCGATTGGGGTCAAAATGTTGAAGAATCGCCTGGTAACTCATTGAGGTCTGGTCAGTTATGAAAAGCCAGCCAGGGTTCCGCGACCAAGTAGGCGAGTGGGGGCAGGAAGGCGAGAAGGGAAAAACGGACTGCTAACCCAAGCAAACGCTTGCGGAGGGCTTGCGTGCCGGGGGCTTGCGGGGTTCATTCGACGCGCCAAGGCTCGATGGCGGGAAACAGAGCTGTGTCCTTAGAGTCTGGAACTACGAATACCTGCGTTCTTCTCTGCGCGCGTGATGCCGGTTTCGTTCGGCGTGCGACGAGCAGGTAACCGCGCGCCGAAGGGGAGGAGGCAAGAGGGTGAACAGTGAGCTGAAGTTCTTGCCGGCTCTCACGCGTACCGAGCCATGGCAAGGTCCACGATCTCACCGATCATTTGGGTATAGGAGAGGCCGGATTTCTTCGCGGCCATGGCAAATTCCTGACCGCTGGAGAGCCATGGGTTGGGATTCGCTTCGATGACATAAATCTCGCCCTTGCTGGATAGGCGCATGTCGATGCGGCCGTAATCGCGAAGCTTGACGGCGCGGTAGGCCTTGATGGCAATCTCGGTGAGCCGGGTTTCGGTTTCTTCATCAAGGTCTTCGGCGATGGCCGATTTCGTCAGTTTGTAGGCTTCAGTGTCTCTCTCGAATTTCACATCCTGGCTGGCGATGCGGGGCACGCCCTTGGGAAGCCTGGAAAGGTCAAGCTCCACGAGGGGAAGCGCATGCGCGCTCTCGTAGCTGCCGAGGATGGAGGCGTAGATCTCGCGTCCTTCGATATACTCCTCGATCAAGGCGGGAGAGTCGAATTCCGACTGAATATAGGAGATGCGCTCCATCAACTCCTTGACGCTGTCGACGACGGCATCGGCGCCGATGCCGATGGATCCATCTTCGGAGGTGGGTTTGACGATGAGCGGGAAGGCGATGTCGTGCGCGTGGTCGATGGTGCCGCGATAAGCTGTGGCGAAGTAGGGCGACTTAATGCCGTGAAAAGCGAACATCTTCTTGGCGATGGATTTGTCCTGGGCAAGAATGATCGCGTGGGGCCCCGCGCCGGTGTAGGGGATTTCGAGAAGATCGAGGAATGCAGCGACGTGCATCTCCTTGGTGTCATCGCCCGCATAGGATTCGGTGAGGTTGAAGATGAGATCGGCGTTGCATTTGGCGAGCGCGAGCAGCGACTGTGGGCGGCCGTCGAGAACGTGATACGACGGCTCATGACCGAGCTTTTCCAAAGCTTCGAAGATTTCTTCGCGGTCGTGCTTAACCGGCTTCTTCTTGCGTTTCTTTTGCCCCTTGCGCTTGCGCTGTGGAGGAGCTTCTTCCTCCACTTCAGCAGGTTCTTCTTCCCACAAGTCGTACAGCACTGTGACTTTCAGCTTAGTTCCAGTCATGCGATCTCCAATCCGGTTGACGGCAGCAGCCGGCACACCTCAGGGATGAATGAACTTCCCGCGGATCAGGTAATTCATTGAAAGTGCGGTGGTGTACACGGTGAACTCCGTGAGGTACTCGGACTCGCGGCGGACGTCGACGCGCAGACCGAGGTCCTCAACACGCTTGCATATGGATTCGACGAGCCGCTTGACGATGGGGCGCTGCACGCCGCTCCAATACGCGACCTTGTCGACAATGGGCTTGCGATGCTGACGCAACATCTCCTGGGCGGGGCGCACGCCGTTACGCCGCCGGCGGGAGATATTGAAGATGTCGGCGAGGTCGGTATCGAGCGCGAGCTCCTCGACGGGAATCTCCTCCGGCAGGCTGAGACGATAGAACTCGCCGACCGTGGATTCCATCTCATCGACGGTGATGTCAGTGCGGCCACGACGCCGAATGGGTTCGACATCTCCGACTTTTCGCGCCATGCGATCGACGAATTTGAGCTTGGCCAGCGCGTCCCAGCCTTTGTAGCGCTTTCGCCATTGCGAGCGAGGCGTGAGCCAGACCGCAAAGGTTTCGGCAAAATCTTCATCCGGATGCTTCTGCGCGTACCACCCGGCCATGTGACGTACATACTTCCTCGAGAACGGGATGGGACGGTAATTATCGCGATATGCGCGCCGAAACGGACCGAAGAGATCGCGCCAATCGGCCGACTTGTAGAGCTGGTACGCATAATTGAATGCATGTCCGGCTTCATGACGCATATACATCATGATCTCGCGAGCGTCTTCCAGGTCGTTCATATCGCGCTCAAGCCGTGCCAGGTCAGGGTTGGCCAGATAAAACGGAATGCCGATGACGGGCTCGCCAGAGGGACATCCCCATTCATCGGTGAGATAACAAAGGGGACGGAACTTGTGGATTCCCTTGGCTTCGAGTTCGCGATAAAGCTGCTGAACGAATCGCTCGAGCGGAGAGCCCTCGAGTTTGAGCCCGAGTTCGCGAATGGGCTTGGCGAGTATCTCCTGAAATTCGGTTCGGGTTTTCTCGAAATTGAGCACTGGGCTAATCAGAGTTCTATACCACGGAACCAGATTTGGCACGGCAGGGCGTATCGCTTAAGCAAATAGTATTGTGGGCACGCCTGGATCTGAAACATGAATCTCATAAGCGCTTTCGACCGGCCGGTCGGGCTTTGTTCCCGTCCACGGATGAAGTATCGTTTGTGGGGAAGAGGTTTCAATGCGCGCTGCGGAACTGATTGCTCCCCTGACATTCCGGCTCACCGAAATGGAGATTGACGATCCCGGACCGGGCGAAGTGCAGGTCAGGGTGGAGGCCGTGGGCGTGTGCGGGAGTGACATGCATGCCTACACGGAGGGCGCGGTCGGCGGCACTCCCAATGCGTACCCGATGCTGCTGGGGCATGAGCCCGCGGGAAGAATTGTGAAAGCCGGCGCCGGCGTGACGGGGCTGGCCGCGGGCGACCGCGGGGCGCTGGAGCCCGCGCTTTATTGCTACCACTGCGAGTTCTGCCTGAGCGGACACCACAACGTGTGCGCGAACATCCGCTTCCTGAGCACGCCGAACCATCCCGGTTTTTTCCGCGAGCTGGTGAACTTGCCGGTGACCAACTTTCGAGCTATTCCCGGCCGGATGTCGTACAACGAAGCGGCCCTGGCCGAGCCACTGGGGGTTGCAATCCATTCTCTGCGCCTGGCGTCGATCGGCCCCGGCGAGACGGTTGCAGTGATCGGCGCGGGGCCGATCGGGCTGTTGACGATTGCCGCGCTCAGAGCCACGCAGGCAGGACGCATCTGGGCCGTGGAACCGCTGGCGCACCGCCGCGAGCTGGCGCGCGGAATTGGCGCCGACGTCGTGCTCGAGCCTGGCGAAGCAGTGGAGGAGATTCTCCGCGGGACGGGGCAGCGCGGCGTGGACTGCGCGATTGACTGCGCGGCCGGAGATGAGACCACCAGCCAGGCCGCTCAAATCACGCGCAATGCCGGACGCGTAGTGCTGACCGGAATTCCTACGACAGCGTTGGTGCAGGTGGAAGCGTCGGCGATGCGGCGCAAGGAGCTGACGCTTTTCAACGTGCGCCGATCGAACCATGAGACGGAAGAGGCTCTGGAGCTGCTGGACGCGCACGCTGCGTGGTTTGCGCCGCTGCTGACCCATTCGAGAAACATCGACCGCATCGATGAGGCGTTCCAGATCGCCAGCCAATATCGCGACGGCGTTGGAAAGATGATCGTCAGGCCGTAGGGTGTATCAATATACGAACGGACGATGCTAAAGGGTTTACCAAAGTGTGGCGGAGCCCGCACTTCTTCGTTGACACTCGCGAAACGGCGGTTTATTGTCCCTCCTACCCTGGCAAATCTTCCCGGGCCTCTCCGCCAGGGAATGTCATGGAGGCAAACCAATGACCTTCCCCCTTCCCAAGGTCCTTTGGACCTTTTCCTTCGCGCTTCTGTTCATCGCATGTTCACTTTCCAGCACAGCTTTCGCGCAAAGCAGGCCGGAGCAAGCGCGCGCGATGAACCAGCAACCCTATGCAAACTCGGTGATTCTGCAAGGCGGAACACACGCGCAGACCATGCAGCGGCTGCATGTGGTGCGGCAATACGCGCTCCAGGACCTGCGCTCGAACCCGCGTGTAATGCTGGGCGCAGCCAAGCTCGACTTTACGCCGATGCTGAACAACGCCAGGGCGCTGCCGAACGTCGCTGTTCGGTTGCAGGCCCTGCCGCAGCATGTGCAGGTACAGGCGAATACCTCCGACGTGACTGAGGTCGATCAGGGCCTGGTGATTCACCATGTGCTCACCTACCAGATCCTTCCCGGCAAGTGCGCCGATCCGGGCGCAAAGGCGCAGCTTGCGGCAGCCGGAGTGGCGTGCTTCACGCGCAGCACCACAGCCCAGCGCGTGGCGGAATTCAGCGCGCCGGGCAGCTCGCACTACATTGCCGACCCGGGAAAGCGGCAGGCGGCGATTGCGGCATTCCAGCAGAAGAGCGCGGCGGCGGACGCGGATGCGAGCCAGCACATCGCCGCGCTGCGCAAGCAGTTGGCCGATCCAACGCAGCGCGCGGCCATCGTGGCCAAGGTGGGCGAGGCCGAAACGGCGCGGATGAGCTCGCTCAGCGACGACGACCTGAAGGATGAGCTTGTCAACATGAGCGTGCAGACCGTTGAAGAGACAATGTTCGTGCCGAGGCTCGAGTCGTCAAACTACGCGCACCCTCAGCACACGCTCGCCCCTGACGCCGGCCCAGCGGAGGTGGCGGCCGCGCAGCAAATCATGCGCAATGGAGTGTCGGGCGGCAGCCCTGTCGGCTTCCCCAAGCTGCTGAGAATTGTTCCGTCTTCAGAGCTTCATCTGAATGGTTCCGGCCCGCCGCGCGGCGATCAAACGGCCGATCTCAACATGGGCCCGTACTACTTTCTCACCGGCTTCACTATTGGCCACGACTACGAATGGCAATGGGGCGTGTCGGTCTCCATCAACTGGTGCGTCGTTGGGTGCACTTCAACCTACGGCATCCAACTGCACGCGGGCTTCAACTATGCGTTCGGCCTGCGCTTTCCCATCCAGGCAACGCTCAAGTATGAGACCGTCGTTCACCCTAATAATTCAGCGGAGGCGAAGTTGACGCCTCAATTCGTTCCCATTGAAGGTGACGCCAGTGATTTCTTCTCCGCCGGACTTGATGGCACCGAATTGTACAGCGCGCAGGAGATCGTCGCGCAGGTGGGCGCCGATGCCGGTTTCAGTGTGAACCTGCCGGTCCTCAGCACCAGCCAGGGTTTTACAGTCAACGTGGACTTTACGCAATTGCTGCCGGCGCCCTACACCGGCGGACGTTTCCAGCCGCCTGCTCCAGGCGCGCACGGCATCGATTCCAACTTCGTCTTCAACAGCATCGATCTGCTGGGCGGCCTGCTCGACTTCGGCGTCGTGGGTGGCTCGGTCTATCCCGCGATTCAGGTCAACCTCCACTCTGACAGCTTGCAGTTCACGCTCAACGACGAGCTCCAGCATCGGTCGTCCACGATCAATTCAGGACAGACCGTTTCACTGGGAGACGCGACCGCCCAGAATGGCGACTACAGTCATTTCGCCGTTGGAAATCCCGTCTACAACCTGGGATTCACCTTGACGCCGGGCCTTGCCCCCACCGTGTGGGTTGACGTCGCGGTCTGGTCCGATCAGTGGCAATGGCCGGTTTGGTTCCCGCAGCTTGCCATCAGCCTTCCGCCGGGCGGCATGAACTTCAGTTGCCATGCCGGCACCACCTGCGTCATTGACTTCCAGCCCGTCTACAACGCGTCCACTGGACAGGTGCAGGACATGAGCAAGGAGCGGGATGTTGCGGACCGCACGCTGGTCGGCGGCGGATGCCACCAGAATCCCGCGGAAGGAAACTATCTCTGTCCCGTGAACGGCATGCTCGGCCTATGCAACACCATGATGAAGAACAGCGCGGTGCTGAGCTGCGGCGCGCTCATCCCAACCTCAACCGATCAGATTCTGCGGCGCGGAGGTTGCTCGGAGGACGGCCAGTCCGGAACGTATGAGTGCCCGTCGAGCATGATGGGCCTCTGCGGGCTCTACGTCAAAAACCAGGTGGTCGTTTCCTGCAAGCAGAAATGAGAAAGGCATGGAGCAGGGATTAGGGAACAGGGAACAAGAACAGCGGTCAGTTGTCAGTAATCAGTGGTCAGAGAACAGCGCCCCGCTTTCTCGCTCGCTGCCGGGGTCCCCGGCGACAGGTCATCGTCGCTGGGGCGGCTTGCCCGCTTCACTTCTTCACTCTTTCACTTCTTCATTGCTCACTTCCCGTGAGCGTCTTCGCAGCTCTGTCAACGTCATCCTCAACGACGAGTCCGTCCTCATCGCCCGCGCTCTCGCGGATAAAATCATCGCCGGCAACATGACCAGCGCGCGTCTCCTCGTCGAGCTTTCCGGCAGCCGAGTCCTGACACAAAGCCGAGACCGTGCGCGTTGGGCAGAGCGCAAGGAGGGCTTCCGACAACCGCGGGGCCGCTTTAGCAGCCCGGAAGGGGGTTCTTGAAGACGAGGTCGATCGGGAGCCAGTCTGTGAGGCGCTTATCGTCGATTTCGGCGTCTCCGGCGGTGCTGGACAGCGACGATCGGGTGAGGGCCACAGTGATTTTTACTTTCCCCTTGACGCAGTACTCCTCAAGAAGCGTGGCCAGACTCTGGTCGGTTGCATTCATATAGTCCGCGGAGAGTGCGCCGTCGGTTCCGGGGATATCGACCGCACCCATGATGATCTGGTCCATTGTCATCGTGCCTTTGCTCTTGAGGCTCGAAGTGTCGATGCGCACGACGAGGATGGCTCTTTTGTCGAGCGAGTCAGGAGGCGCGTTGGGATCGGCCGTGTACTTGATGGGCGGAATGGTGATGCCCGACTTGCTGGGCTTGGCGGGCGGCGCGGCCAGGGCGAGATGGTAAGGAGGCCCCGTGAATTTGGGCTTAACGGGAATGCCGGGGCCGTTGTTTTGGGGTCCGCACCCCGCAAGAAGAGCCAATGCCGCGATTGCGAAAAGAATGGGTTTGTTCAAGTCATCCTCCAAGGTTCTTGGGCGTATTTCAAGATTGGCCTAGCAGGTGCGCGCCGAGATCCCGCAGGGGCTAAAGCCCTTTGTTCTTCGCGCCTGTTTCGGCATGGCTAAAGCCAAGCCCTGATACAAAGCCGGCTCCTGAAACATCCTTACGAAACGACGCGCCATGATAACACTCCTTTAGGCCCATGGAATGTGACGGGACGGGCGGAACGGATCATGGGCACGCCAACGCGATGTTTGTGCTGGGCGGGCAGGTAAAGGGCGGCAAGGTGTACGGGAAGTGGCCGGGGCTCGACGACGGGCAACTGAATGAAGGCCGCGACCTGGCGCTGACCACCGATTACCGGCAAGTGCTGGGCGAGGTGGTGACGCGCACGCTGGGCGCGGAGAATCTGGAAACAGTGTTTCCTGGAGCGCGGTTGAGCAGAGCGGGGTTTTTGAGGCTGGTCTAGAGAGACAGGGATCAGGGATCAGGGATCAGAAAAACGGGGAGCGAGGGAGCAAGAAAGCAAGGGACCGAGGGAACGAGGGACCGAGGGACCAAGAAAACAGGCCGACGCTACAGCGCTGGCACGCTGCCCGCTGCATGATTTACCCTCAAGAGCGGCATGAACATTCGGCGCACGCTTCTCTTCTCTTCCCTGGCCGTAGCTGGTGTTGCCGGCGCGGCTTTCGCTTTGTTTGGCCAACAGGCTACACCGCCCGCTGCGGCACCCGCGAGCCAGGAAGTTCCCGATGCGCCGCAGGCGACTCCGGAGGCAACGACGGTTCCCAATGGGCCGTTTGTGGTGATGGACACTTCGATGGGCCGGATTACGTGCCAGTTCTACCAGAAGCAGGCGCCGAAGGCAGTGGCCAACTTTATCGGACTGGCGGAGGGCACCAAGGACTGGACCGATCCCGCGACGAAAAAGGTAGAGCGCCACAAGCCGTACTACGACGGGACGATCTTTCATCGCGTGATTCCGGAGTTCATGATTCAGGGCGGCGATCCGACGGGAACGGGGATGGGCAATCCCGGATACACGTTCGACGATGAGTTCGATCCGGGCCTGAACTTCGACCGGCCGGGACGGCTGGCGATGGCCAACAGCGGACCGAATACGAATGGGAGCCAGTTCTTTATCACCGAGCAGGCGACGGATTTTCTCGATCAGCATTACACGCTGTTTGGACAGTGCGACGACGCAAGCGTGGCGGTGGTGAAGGCCATCGCGCGCGTGCCGCGCGATTCGAACGACAGGCCGCTGACACCCGTAGTGCTCAAAAAAGTGACAATTGTGCGCGAAGGGCAGCCGATGCCGTAAAGGCAGTGGTTAGTGGTTAGTGGTTAGTGGTTAGTGGTTTGTGGTTCGTGGTTAGAGATCAGGGAACAGAGATCAGAGAACAGAAGAAACAGGAGAAAGCATGGCACTCGCAGCAGGAACGTACGCCGTCTTTACGACCACGGAAGGCAAAATTACGGTTCGGCTATTCGAGTCCGACGCGCCGATTACCGTAAAGAACTTTATCGAGTTGGCCGAAGGGGCCAAGGAGTGGTCGCATCCGGTGACGCGCGCGAAGACAAAGGACAAGCTTTACAACGGGACGATTTTTCACCGCGTGATTCCCGATTTCATGATTCAGGGCGGGGATCCGGCGGGCACGGGAATGGGCGGGCCGGGCTACCGCTTTCAAGATGAGACGCGTGGCTCGGCGCACAAGTTCGACAAGCCATACAAGCTGGCCATGGCGAACTCCGGCCCGAACACGAACGGCAGCCAGTTTTTTATTACGGTCGCGGCCACTCCCTGGCTCACCGGCAACCACACGATTTTTGGCGAAGTGGTGGAGGGCGAA
This sequence comes from Occallatibacter sp., assembly GCA_049517515.1. Classification (GTDB taxonomy): domain Bacteria; phylum Acidobacteriota; class Terriglobia; order Terriglobales; family Acidobacteriaceae; genus Telmatobacter. Next base: position 28,261 of record JBEKSA010000009.1, on the reverse strand, counting down.
GACGTAGTGACCAAGATTTCAAAGGTCCCGCGGAACGCGCAGGACAAGCCGCACAAGCCGGTGGTGCTGGAGTCGGTGACGATCGAGCGCGTGAGCTGAGAGCGACACCGGCGCGGCATGGTTCGAAGCCACGAGCACTTCACGCGGCATTCAGTAGACGGACGAGCGATTCACGTATCATGTCGACATGAGCGGACGAGGAATTGTCGAAATCGCCAGCCATCATTCGGTCGACGCGACCGTGGAGAGGATACGCGCCATTCTCGAGGCGAAGGGCGTAACTTTGTTTGCTCTCGTCGATCACAGTGGAGAAGCTGAGAAGGTGGGCATGAAGATGCGCCCCACCAAGCTGCTGATCTTCGGAAATCCGAAGGCGGGCACGCCGGTGATGCTGGCAGCCCCGAGCATCGCCATCGACCTGCCGCTGAAGATTCTTGTTTGGGATGATGAAGCCGGAATCGTCTGGATTTCTTATAACTCCGCGGATTATCTGCGCGGCCGCCACAATTTTCCCGCGGAATTGATGAAGAACCTTGCCGCAGCAGAAGGAATCGCGGCGAAGGCAGCCGAAGAGTGAGCGATGCGGGGCAAGATGCGGAACGAGTTCCGGGACGGGGCGAAACGCGGCGAGATTCTGAAACGAGCGCGCCGCCACTAGACCCGGACTCGGAGGGAAACAAACGTGCGTTCAGCGGCGCATCGCATGCGTGGCGCGCGCTCCGGCACCGCAACTTCAGGCTATTCTTCGGCGGGCAGACGATCTCGCTGATCGGCACATGGATGACGCGCATTGCGACGTCGTGGCTGGTGTACCGGCTGACGGGGTCGGCGCTGCTGCTGGGCACGGTGAGCTTCGCGGGGCAGATTCCCACGTTTCTGTTCGCGCCGTTCGCTGGGGTCTGGGTGGACCGCCTGAACCGCAGGCAAGTGCTGGTGTGGACGCAGACGCTGGCCATGATCCAGTCGTTCGCGCTGGCCGCGCTCACGCTCTCAGGACACATCACCATTAGCCTGATTCTGATTTTAAGCGTGATGCAGGGACTCATCAATGCCTTCGACATGCCAGGGCGGCAGTCATTCATGGTGCAGATGGTGGGCGACCGGGCCGACCTCGGGAATGCGATCGCCATCAATTCGTCGATGGTGAATGTGGCGCGGTTGATTGGGCCGTCGCTGGCCGGAATGTTGATTGCAGCGACCAGCGAGGGCTGGTGCTTTTTGATCGATGGCATCAGTTACATTGCGGTGATTGCTTCGCTCTTGATGATGCAACTGAATGCGAAGGCGGTCCGACGGACGGCGACATCGATGCTAACGGAATTGAAGGAGGGCTGGAGTTACGTTGCAGGCTTCCTGCCCATTCGCACGATTCTGACGTTGTTTGCCGTGGTCAGCCTGATGGGGATGCCGTTTGTGGTGTTGATGCCGGTTTTTGCGGCCAAGGTGCTGACCGGAGGACCGCACACGCTGGGGTTCCTGATGGGAGCGATGGGCGTGGGCGCGCTCGTGTCCGCGCTGTCGCTGGCGGCACGCAAGACCGTACGCGGACTCATCCGGATGATTCCGGTTGCCGCGGGTGTTTTCGGATTGGGGCTGATTGGCTTCGGGCTGTCGCACGTTTTCTGGCTCTCGATCCTGATGGTCCTCATCGCGGGCATGGGCATGATGCAGGGGATGGCGGCGAGCAATACGATCATCCAGACACTGGTGGATGAGGACAAGCGCGGGCGCGTGATGAGCTACTACACGATGGCCTTCATGGGGATGGCGCCGTTCGGCAGCCTGCTGGCGGGAACGATGGCGCACAATATTCCGCCGATGCCGATGGGTTTCGTGGGAAAAACGCCGCTGGCGGGTGCGCAGTGGACGGTGATTCTGAATGGACTCGTGGTAGTGCTGGGCGCGGCGTGGTTCTTCACGCATCTGCCGGCGCTGCGGCGCGTGGTGCGGCCGATCTACGAAGAAATGGGGATCATTCCGTCGGCAAGGGAGATGGCGGCGGAGCAGATAAGGACGTAGAAACAGCTTCTAGCTGCTAGCTTCCAGCTCCTAGCTTGGGAGTGCCTGAACCGGCGGCCGCGATCTGAACGGCGAAAAACGTGAGAACCGGGAGCTGAAGGCTCGGGCCGAGGACCGGAGGCTTACTGCATGACACCACAGAGATGGACGTGGAGGCCGAGTTCGGCGAGCATTGCGGCCTTTGTGGCGAGAGCTTTGTCGGCGAGATCGGCCGAGGGCGCGTAGGCGATGTTGACGTGGTTGGCGCGGTGGCGGGCCATCATCTGATTCTGGCCGACGCCGTGCAGGATGGCGTGGACGATGGGCCATTGGACCGTGGTTTCGCGCCAGCGGCGCTCGGTTTCGGCAGCGGGCAAACTGACGACCGTGCCGCGGCCGAGGTCGGCGTGAAGAGCGCCACCCTCGACAAAGACGCGGCTCCAGACGATTTCGCCGGGCTTGCCAACGCCCTTGAGCGATCCGCCGCCGAGCGGGAAATACATGGCGGGCTGGCGCTCGCTGACGGCGCCCGCATAGCCGCCGACGAGATGATTGGCGGGAGCGGCGCCGGAGATTTGCAAAAGCCAGACGAAGGCGTCGATATGTTTGGGGCTGGCGGCGGTTTTGCCGGAACCGGCGGCGCCTTTGCGGGAGCCCGTGGCGGTTTTGTCGGGGCTGGCGGCGGTCTTGCCGGAACCGGCGGCGCCTTGGCCGGAGCCGGTTTCGCCTTTGTAGTGCTCGCCCCAGCGGACATCGTGGAGCGTGGTTGAGGGATCGAGGCCGAGCGCCTTCCAACAAAGATTGGTGACGAGCGCATCGACGCCGGCGCACTCGTCGACTTCGTTAAAGTGCGGAAGCGGCTGCCCGGCGTAAAGCTCCGTTGTCGTGCCCTCCGCGTGGACCGGAGGACGGTCGGAGTTGTTAAGCATTCCTTCGGCAAGATCGGATGCGGGCACCATGTCCTTGAGTCCCTGCTGATATTGAATGCCGACGGCGTCGCAGCCAAATTCGTGAGCGATGCGGACCGCCGCGATGTACATTCTGCACTGGTCGAGGACTTGATCGTGGGTCAACTCTGTCGCAGAGTCCTTGCCGAAGGCAAATTTGACGCCTTTGGCGACGAGCCAGTGATATACGGCCTGCGCTTCAGCGTCGGTGACGGTGCGCATTTTGGCGACGAGAGCAGATTGGCTCAGGCGCTCCTTGAAGATTCCAGCGGGATTGAGCAGCTCATCGTCGATGATGGCGTTGTACATGCCCATGCAGCCTTCATCGAAGATGCCCATGATGGCTTTGCGATGCTTGAGTGCGGCAGCAAGCTCGGAGCCCAGCTTGGCGCTTGCGGCGGGCAGCTTGCTCTGGTCGAGCGGATGTACGTGGGAAAGATCGTGCGTGATTTTGCCGTCGCGAAGCCATTCGGCAAGAGCATTCTGAAAATAAGCGTCGGTGAATTCCCTGCTCCAGATCGATGAGAACGGTTTGCCGGCCTTGACAAGGGAGCCGTTCAAATTGAGCAGGCCGACGAGTCCGGGCCACTGGCCCGACCAGTTGGCGACGGTGAGGATGGGCCCCTGGTGCGAGCGCAGGCCGGGCAGAACATGATGGCTGTACTGCCAGGCAGCGGTGGCAAAGACGAGGCGGGCCCGGGGATGAATCTTCATGAAGACATCCATGCCCTGGCGCTGCGAGGAGATGAAGCCGTGCTTCAGTTTCTCGTCGTAGGCGTGGGCGCGGACGAGCTTGCAGCCTTTTTGCGCGAATGCCGCGGTTAGTTTTTGTTCCATGTCGCGCTGCGCAGGCCAGCAGACCTGGTTGGCGGAGAGGCGCAGATCGCCGCTTGTGATGAGGAGAATCTCATTCGCTGCCGGCATTGTGACTTCGCGGTGTGCGGTTGGCATTGGGATCGCTTCCCGTAGATGGAATGGTTGACACCAAGGAGAAATATACACCGGTGTGCGCGGCGGGGTTTTGAGACACAGAAGATTAGGATGGAAGTGATTCCGCAAGTTGGAGCGGGCGAAGCAAAAACCTCAATCATGTCGCGCAAGGAACCAAAGTTGCACGCTGTGCCGCGAAGGCGGGCGGCTGGCGGCAAGAAAGACGCCGGCGGCGGGCAAGACGCGATCGGCAAAAAGGGCCGCGAGAAGCCGCAGCTTGTCTCCGGCCGATGGCTGCTGATTGCCGTTTGCGGGACGATCGCGGCCGCGATCTTCTGCGGGTGGCTCGGGTTGTGCCTGCTTTTCTGGCAGGGGAGCTGGCAACTGCTCTATCATCCCGCTGCGGCAGTGACGAGAACGCCAGCGAGCGCCGGATTGGCTTTCGATCCGGTTGCGTTCGCGACGACGGACACAGGTGTACCTCGGCTAAAGGGCTGGTGGATTCCTGCGACGCGGGGAGCTCGGCTGGCGCGGTTCACCGTGATTTATCTGCACGGGCAGGACGGCAATTTGGGAGACACGGTGGATGCGCTGGTGCGGTTGCACGGCGTTCAAGTGAATGTGCTGGCGTTCGATTATCGCGGCTACGGAGCGAGCCAGTTTGCGCGGCCGAGCGAGGCGCACTGGCGGCAGGATGCTGATTGGGCGGTTGATTATCTGACCGGGACGCGGCAGATCGACGCCGGAACGATTGTGCTGGATGGAGCTGGCCTCGGCGCGAATCTGGCGTTGGAAGTTGGGGCGGAGCATCCGGAGCTGGCCGGAGTGGTTGTGGATTCGCCGATCGACGATCCGGCGGGAGCGATCTTGAACGATGCGCGGGTGCGGCTGGTCCCGGCGCGGCTGCTGGTGCGCGATCGATACGATGTGGATGCGGCAGCGGGGATGGTGCGCGCGCCGCTGCTGTGGTTTGAGCGCGCGGATGCGGCGGAATCGGCGGGCGCGAGGCAAGAGCCGGAGGCTTGCAAGAAGGTCGCGGTACGCAAGATGTTAGTCTGGCTGAATCCGTCAGGCGACGAGAACAAGGAAGTAGTGGATGCGATGAGCCGTTGGCTTGACGAGCTGGCGGCCCGCTGAGTCTTCCGCGGGCTTTCGAACAGCACTTTCAGCGCACGATGTCGCGATGCAGGGCCTTGACCTGGTAGCCGGCTTTGCGGAGGCGCTTGCCGAGCTCCTCAGCCATCATCACGCTGCGGTGTTGGCCGCCGGTGCAGCCGAAGGCGACGGTCAGGTAGCTCTTGCCTTCTTCAATGTAATGCGGGAGAAGGTAGAGCATGAGCTTGGTTACACGATTGAGAAACTCCGTCGATTGCGGGAATCTGCGGACGTAGGCAGCGACTTTGGGATCGAGGCCGGTCTTCCTGCGGAATTCGGGGACGAAGTGGGGATTGGGCAGGAAGCGAACATCGAAGACCATATCGGCGTCGAGAGGAACGCCATTCTTGAAGCCGAAACTGAGACAGGAGACGAGGAGGCGCTTAGTTTGCTTCTCGTGGCCGAAGCGGGCGAGGATGTCGGCGCGGAGCTCGTGGACGTTGAAGTTGGAGGTGTCAATGAGCGTGTCGGCGACGTTGCGGATGGGATCGAGGAGCTGACGCTCTTCGACGATCGAGCGCCAGACAGTGTCTGACTGGCCGAGGGGGTGCGGGCGGCGGGTTTCAGAGAAGCGGCGGACGAGTACGGCGTCCTGAGCGTCGAGGTAGACGACGCGGGTTTGCAAGAGCTTCTTGATGCTCTTGAGAATTTCGGGGAGGCGGTCGAGAGTGGCGCCCTCGCGAACATCCATGACGATGGCGGCGCGTTCAACTTCGGTGGATTTGCCGACGATAGCGGCGAATTGAGGCAGCAATTCGAGGGGCAGATTGTCGACGCAGTGGTAGCCCAGATCTTCAAAGGCCTTGAGCGCCGAAGCCTTGCCGGCGCCGGAGATTCCGGTGAGGATGATGAGCTGCTTGGCCGGTTTGCCAGCCGCCTTCGGCTTGCGGGCTGCCGCCTTCGGCTTGCGGGTTGTTGGCCGCAATTTTGGCGATCGGCGCGAGGGTTTCTGGGGCGTCATTGGTTTCAATCCTACACCGGAATTTGGGGCCGATTCGAAACGGCGGAGCAGTTTGAAGGGAGTCAGATTCCCGGTGCGAATGCCCAGCAGCCGCTCTCGGCCAGCGCGAGCGCGCGCTCCTGGTCGAGTGGCGGAGAGAGAAGCGGGCCCTGACCCAAGGCGCATCCCATGCGAGAGAGGGCCGCGAGCTGTTGCGGAGTTTCGATTCCCTGAGCAACCAGTTGCAAGCCCAGCGTATTGCCGAGGCGAATGAGCGACTCGAGGACGGCAAGCTGGCGGCCCGATGAAAGCGCGGCGGCGGTGAGCCGAGGAGAGAGCTTGACCATGGCGACAGGAAGGTGGACCAGGTGATTCAGAGGCGCGAGGCTGGAGCCGAAGTCGTCGATGGCCACGCGCACCTGCCAGTCGGCCAGGCGCTGGAGAATGGCGACCGCGGCGTCAGGGTTCTCATTAAACGCGCTCTCCGGCGCCTCGAACAGGAGGCGCGAAGGGTTTGCGCCACTGTCTGCGAGAGCCTTCATCAGGTGCGCGATGAGGTCGGGGTGGTAGAGCTGGCGGCGCGTGAGGTTGACGGTCAAGATCAACTCCTGCTCGGGCAGGCGATCGCTTAAAACACGCAATTGCGCACAAGCGGCATCGAGGGCCTCGCGGCCGAGCAGAATGGAAAGAGTGTTGTCTTCGGCTGCGGCCAGCAGATCGTCATAGCTATGCACGGTGCCGTCGGCGCGGCGCAGGCTGAGAAACGACTCGAATCCTTCGAGCAAGCCGCCGACGAGGCGGTAGATGGGCTGAACCTGGAAGACGAATTGGCGCTTGTTGACGGCGGTCCGGAGCTCTCGATCGCGCTCCTGCTGGCTGGTGACGGTGAGCTCGAGGTGTTTGTCGAAGATTTCGTAACGTCCGCCCCCGGCCTGCTTGGCGCGGTACATGGCGAAGTCCGCGTCGCGAACGAGAAGATCGGCGGTGGTGTGGTCGGGACCGGCGATGGCAGCGCCGATGCTGGCACCGGCGTGGACGTCGCGGCCAAAGATTTCAAACGACCGCTCCATCTCGCGCAGGATGCGGCCTGCCACGACTTCGAGATCGTATGTGGTGAGAATGTTGTCCACTAAAACGGCAAACTCGTCTCCGCCGAGGCGCGCGGCCGAGTCCTGAGGACGTAAGGAGGCGCGAATGCGGCCGGCAACGGCGATGAGCAGAGCGTCGCCAGCGGCGTGACCGAGGCTGTCATTGACCTGCTTGAACTCATCGAGATCAACGTAAAGGACACCGCAACTTTGACTGGGATCGCGCAGACGCCGGTTGAGCGTGAGGTTGACGTGGTCAAGAAACAGGGCCCGGTTGGGCAAACCCGTGAGCACATCGTGCATGACGTCGTGCTGTAACTTCTCTTCGGCCTGCTTGTGCTCACCGATATCGCGGAATGTGAAAACATAGCCAACCCTGCCGCCATCGACGAGAAGGGGGGCGACCTGCAGGCTCACGTCGACGAGCTCGCCGGCTTTGTTGCTGCGAACCGTTTCCGCAGTCGAGAAGCCATGGTCGTCGACGGCTTTGAGCAGTGCAGCATTTTCGTTGAGGCGGGTCTCCGGCACAATGAGCTCGCGCAGGCTGCCACCACCCGCCTCCTCAGCGGTGTAACCAAACATGCGGGTAAAGGCCGGATTGGCGTAGAGCACATGATTCTGGTACTCGATGGCGACGGCTTCGGGGAGACTGGCCAGCACGTCCTCCATCAGCCGCAATCTGGGAGCGCGCTCACGGTCGCTGGGATGGGCCACAATGACGGCCCCGCGCTGCTCGGGGTGAAGAATGCCGTAGGTGCCTTCAACGGGGATCAGGTGGCCGCTCTGGTCAGGAAGAGTGGCGTGAAAGGGGCTGCTATGCTGCGTGCCAGATAAAAGAGTCTGCGGCTCGGCCGTGCCGGGGAAAAGTCCCCATAAAACCTCTTCGACCGGGCGTGGAGTCCACTGGCCTTCGGTGAGGCCCAACATGCGGCGCGCTTCGGCGTTGGCAAAGACGATTTTTCCGGCGCGCTCCAGGAACACAAGGACTGGGAGCCTGTCGAGGACTTCGCGCTGCGCATCGGAGTTCGCGTTCTGGTAGAGATTCAAGCCGATGGCCTTCAGGGGATTTGCCGGGCCCGATTGCAAAGGCCTGCCTTCCGGGATTGCGCCGGCGCCTGATGGAGGATTTGCCATAGCATAAATCCTATTTAGTCAAAAGCTTGATCACCATCCCCAAAAGCGGTCAACGGGTGCAACCAAAGTCCATCCGGGAACCAGGGATCAGAGATCAGGGATCAGAGAACAGAGATCAGTTTGCATGGGTCCCTCAACTAGCTGAGAAACATCCCTCAGCGGCTAAAGCCGCTCTGATTCTACTGGCGCTGTTGGCACGCGACCCACCCACTGCGTGGGTGCCCCGGTCGTGCCCTTTCAAAACGGCCGCGCACATAGGTTTTTCAAGCAAGCTTCTCGTATGGTGTCTCGGAAGCTCTCGCCACAGGTCGATTTCCCAAACCGCAGATCCTTCGACGCGTCGCCACGGCGACTCGCTCAGGATGACAGCGGCATTCATGTCGTGAACTTCGGGGGGATAAGGCATCAGGGAATCTCGACCAGCTCCATCTGGCCGTCGCGGCGGCGATGGAGGACGAATGTGTCTCCCAAAACGGTATGGAAGATGAGCAGATCGCGGTCGCGGAACTCTGCGTCCTTGACGGCCTCCTCAATGGTCATGGGCTTGAGCGCGATGGCTTCGGCGCTATTGACGATGTGCGGCTCGACGACCGTGGCATTGGCGGGAAAGGAGTGAACCGCGATGGAGGCGCGGGCCTTGCCGGAAAGACGAGCCGATCCTGTTTCGCCGGCGTCGGCATCCGGTTCAACACGCGCCTTGGGCCGCGTGACGGGGGGCGCGGTGAGCACCTTATCGCCTTTAGGCAGGCGTTTGCTGACCAGGCGGCGGTCGCGGTGGCGGCTGGCCTGATGCTCGGCGTGCTCAATGGCTTCGCGGAGCGCTGCGAGCGGCGTATCGGCCTTGCCGGTCGCGGCAAATCTCTGCAGTCGCGCCTGGACGGTGAGCTCGACGATGTGAACGTGGCGCTCGATGCTAAAGGTGACACTGGCGCGCGCCGTGCGGCCGAGAATCTGGCCCATGCGTTCCATCCCCTCCTCGGCCTGCTCACGCAATGCTTTGGAGATTCTCCCTTTTCTGGCGGTCATTGCCACATCCATGGTCGCCCTCCGCTTGGAACCATCCAGCCGGAACCGGAATCCGGCGTTTGTGGAGCACAGTATATGCTGAAGCAGCCTCTAGCTTCTAGCTGCTAGCTTCCAGCTTTCCGATTTTCTTGCTTGGAGCCGCGTCTCTGGGTGAATTCAGGAAACCGTCCCACTTTAAGACGTGCAGTGCAAGCGAGTGGGATCGTCCGGCTCGGCGCAAGCCAGGGGCTAGAAGCTAGAGGCTAGAAGCTGCTTCCTAGATTTCCCAGCGCAACAGGACGGTGCCCACCGTAAAGCCCGCGCCCACGGCGGCCAGCAGGACCAGATCGCCCTTCTTGAGCTTGCCTTCCTCGATGGCCGTCTCCATGGCCAGGGGAATGGTTCCGGCCGAGGTGTTGCCGTACTTTTCAATGTTGATAATCACGCGGTCCGGATCCAGGCCCAGCCGATCCGCAGTGGCCGTAATAATTCGCTTATTGGCCTGGTGGGGAATGAAGCAGCCCAGGTCCGCGCCGGTGACGCCGTTCCGCTCGAGGAGCTTGAGCGTGGCTTCGGCCATCTTGCGCACCGCGAACTTAAACACCGCGGGCCCATCCTGGTAGATGTAATGCCATTTCTTGTCGACGGTCTCGTGCGTTGACGGATTGAGGCTGCCGCCGCCTTTGAGGTTGAGCGAGACGCCGCCGGAGCCGTCGATCTCGTTGAGGGAATCGATGAAGCCGATTTCGCCGTCTTCAGCAGGCTCAAGCAGCACGACGCCGCCGCCGTCGCCGAAGAGGACGCAGGTGGTGCGGTCGGTGTAATCGGTCATGCGCGTGTTGGCGTCGAAGCCGCACACCAAAACCTTGCTATAAGTGCCACTTTCGACCAGATTCACGCCGGCGAGGAGTGCATAGACGAAGCCAGAGCAGCCGCCGGAGACGTCGAAGCCCCAAGCGCCTGTGGCGCCGATCTTGTTTTGCACCAGGCACGCCGTGGAGGGGAACATCATGTCAGGCGTGACCGTGCCCACGATGATGACCTCGACTTCGGCGGGCGAGATGCCGCGCGCGGCCAGGCACTTTTTTGCGGCCTCGGTGCACATGTCGCTGACGCCAAGTCCCGGCGCCAATTTGTGCCGCTCACGGATCCCGGTGCGCGACAGGATCCACTCGTCGCTGGTCTCCACCATTTTTTCGAGGTCTTTGTTGGTGATCACATCGGGGGGAACGTAGGTTCCGAGCGCCGAAATTTTGGCGCGCCGGCCCACAATGGGGCGAACGGTAAGGCTCAAAGCATTTCTCCTAGCGGCGCACGCACCGGTTGGGAACCGGTTCGCCGTCAAAAAAGCATGAGGAAAACGCAAAAATGTACCGGGTGACCTACTGCACACGTACTAGCCCGTTACCGTTGCTTCCTTCCGGACCTGGCGGGGTTGGCGGGATTACGTCGCGTAGGACCCGGCACTGATTGATTTTATCACTCGGTGCGATGGCGATGCAGAAAGCGAAAGCCCATCCAAATAGGACGGGCCTTCACTGCGAAGACGCGATAAAGAATCAGGCCAAGTCGAAGCGGTCGAGGTTCATGACCTTGGTCCACGCGGCTACGAACGCCTCAACGAAGGCTTTGCCGGCATCGCTGCTGGCATAGACTTCGGCGAGAGCGCGGAGCTGCGAGTTGGAGCCGAAGACCAGATCGACGACGGTTCCGGTACCCTTGAGCTTGCCGGTCTGGCGGTCGCGCCCTTCGAGTAGGCCTTCCGATGTGGCGGACTTCTGCCACTTGGTGTTCATGTCGAGGAGATTGACGAAGAAGTCATTCGTCAACGTTCCGGACCGCTTGGTGAAGACGCCGAGGTGGGACTGGCCGAAGTTTGCGCCCAGAACTCTCATGCCGCCGATGAGGACCGTCATCTCGGGAGCGGTGAGGGTAAGCAGTTGCGCTTTGTCGAGCAGGAACTCAGCGGCGCAGCTCTCGAGTCCTTTGCGGACGTAGTTGCGGAAGCCGTCGGCTTTCGGTTCGAGCACTGCAAACGATGCGACATCGGTCTGCTTCTGCGAAGCGTCGGTGCGGCCCGGCGCGAAGGGAACCTTCACGTTGTGACCGGCCTTTTTTGCGGCTTGATCTACGGCTGCGCAACCGCCGAGAACGATGAGATCGGCGAGTGAGACCTTCTTCTTGCTTTTTTGCGCCGCGTTGAACTCCTTCTGGATGGCTTCGAGCTTCGAGAGCGCCTTGGCGAGCTCAGCGGGCTGGTTGACTTCCCAATCCTTCTGCGGAGCGAGACGAATGCGCGCGCCGTTGGCGCCGCCGCGCTTGTCGCTCCCGCGGAAGGTTGAAGCCGACGCCCACGCCGTGGTCACGAGCTGCGAGATGGTGAGGCCGGAGGCGAGAATCTTTGCCGAGAGCGCTTCGATGTCTTTGGCGTCGATCAGCGGGTGGTCGACGGCTGGAACCGGGTCCTGCCAGATGAGCTCTTCCTTTGGCACGAGCGGACCCAGGTAGCGGGAGCGCGGCCCCATGTCGCGGTGGGTGAGCTTGAACCAGGCGCGGGCAAAGGCGTCGGCAAACTCGTCCGGGTGCTCGAGGAAGCGGCGCGAGATTTTTTCGTAGGCCGGGTCGAACCGCAGCGAGAGGTCGGTGGTGAGCATTGTGGGCGGGTGGCTTTTGGAGGAATCGTGCGCGTCAGGCACAATGCCCGCGCCAGCGTTGTCTCTGGGCTTCCACTGGTGAGCTCCGGCCGGACTCTTGGTGAGCTCCCATTCGTAGCCGAACAGGTTGATGAAGAAGTTGTTGCTCCACCTTGTCGGCGTTGTGGTCCAAGTAACTTCAAGGCCGCTGCCGATGGTATCGTCGCCGTTTCCGCTACCAAAGCTGTTCTTCCAGCCCAGGCCCTGTTCTTCGATGCCAGCTCCCTCAGGTTCGCGACCGACATACTTATGAGGATCGGCAGCGCCATGAGTCTTTCCGAACGTGTGGCCGCCGGCGATGAGGGCAACTGTTTCCTCGTCATTCATCGCCATGCGCGCGAAGGTTTCGCGGATGTCACGCGCGGCGGCGATCGGGTCGGGATTGCCGTTGGGGCCTTCGGGATTGACGTAGATCAGACCCATCTGAACGGCGGCCAGAGGGTTGGCCAGCTCGCGGTCGCCGCTGTAGCGCTGGTCGCCGAGCCAGGTAGCCTCCGGGCCCCAATCGACGTCCTGCTCCGGCTCCCAAATGTCGGCGCGGCCGCCGCCGAAGCCGAAGGTCTTGAAGCCCATCGACTCGAGGGCGACGTTGCCGGCGAGGATCATGAGATCCGCCCAGGAGATTTTGCGGCCGTACTTCTGCTTGATGGGCCAGAGCAGGCGGCGCGCTTTGTCGAGGTTGACATTGTCGGGCCAACTGTTGAGCGGCGCGAACCGCTGCGAGCCACGGCCCCCGCCGCCGCGTCCATCGTGGATGCGGTACGTGCCCGCGGAGTGCCAGGCCATGCGGATGAAAAGCGGTCCATAATTTCCGAAGTCGGCCGGCCACCAGTCCTGCGAGTCGGTCATCAGGGCACGGAGGTCCTTGACCACGGCATTCAGGTCGAGGCTCTTGAACTCTTTGGCGTAGTTGAACTCCTCACCCATGGGATTGGACAGTGAGGAATGCTGATGCAGAATCTCCAGGTTCAGCTGATTGGGCCACCAGTCCTTGTTGCCCCCGGCCCCTGTCGTTGTGTGGTTGAGCATGGCGCCCGAAAATGGGCACTTGGATTCGTCAGACATGATTCCTCCTATGACAGTCGCAAGCAACTATCCAACTGATTCAGTATAGGAGCCGTGCGGCGCTGTGGACGAACGGGCCAGAGCGCGAGCGATTGAATCTGTAAAAAGCGGAGGGCTTGCGTGACTCAAAAGACGCGATCAAATCCAGACGCTCTACCGCAGACCCACCAAGCCTGTAACCGACTGGATGAGCTTAGCGGGATCGTAGCCGACGCCGTCCTTGAAGACGGTTTCGACTTTCTCGATGTTTTCGATTTTGTCCGCAGGATTGCCGCCGAGCACAACGAGGTCGGCTGCTTTGCCGGGAGCTATGGAACCGATGGTCGCGTCCTTGCCCATGTATTTCGCGCCGTTCAAGGTGGCGATCTGGATGGCCTGGACTGGCGGGAAGCCTGCTTCGACGAGCAGCTCGATGTTGCGTTGATCGCCAAAGCCCGGCACAACACCGCCGTATCCGGTGGGATCGCAACCGGCCATCAGCAGTCCGCCGGCCGCAACAAATTCACGCTCAAACTGCATCTCCGTTTTCAAAAGCTTCGACTCGGGGCCGCGCTCAAGCATGTTGGGATTCGCTGCCTTCTCGGCCAGCCGCGCGCGTGTCGCCAGATAACTTCTTACGCCTTCAGGCGAGATGGCCTTGAGCTCTCCGTTTTCAAATGCCAGCGGCGGCCGGTTGGGAATAAATGTTTCCAGAATGGCCAGCGTGGACGTTACGGCCACATGGTGCGCGACAAGATTGAGAATCATCGCCGTCACTTCGGGCCCTGTAATGTTCACATTCGTTTCCAGGTATCGCTCGGCGGCGCCTGGGTCCGGACAAACATTGGGCTGCTTGCCGGGATAGAACTCGGTGTCGACAACGATTCCGTGTTCCAGGTTGTCGATGCCCATATCCGCGGCTTCCTTGAATCCAATGGAGCAGAGATGGCCGGTGATTTTAAGGCCGCGGAAGTGCGCATGACGGATGGCCATTTTGAGCTCATCCGAGGTGATGTAGTTGTAGGCCTTGAACGAGGTGACGCCTTCAGCAGCCCAGTAGTCGACGGTGCGCCCGGCGTCGTCGGCATCAGTGAGTTGATGCATTTGCAAAGCGAATGTGCCCTTGCCTTCGAGGTAGGGACCGGTGACGTCGAGCTTGGGACCTGGAATCAGTCCGGCGTCAATCTGCTTTTTGAGCTCGAGGTCGGTGTAAGGCTCCACGCTTCCGGCGGTGCGCGCGGTGGTGACGCCGCCAGCGAGATACAGGCGCGGCGCGCTGTCGGCCATCTCCCCGTAGATGGCGTTGCCCAGGTCGGGCCGGTCAGGCAAGGGGTAAAACAGGTGCTCGTGCATGCCGACGATGCCGGGGATGACCGTCTTGCCTGTCAGATCGAGGACTTTCGCATCGGGTGGCAAGGGGATGGAGGGGTTGGCGGGCTGAACAGCGATGATTTTGTTGCCCGCGATGTCGATGCGCATGTCCGGTTGCGGCGCGGCGCCGGTGCCGTCGATGAGGGTGACGTGCTCAAGCACCAGCACAGAGGTGTTTTCTTTGATGTAGGGAGCCAGGGGATTGGGTTGCCGCTGCGCTGCTAAGGAAAAGCCGAGTGGGAAGAGGGCGGCGAGGAATGCGATGCGAAGCGGTCGATTCATGGCGGGTCCGTTCAGAAAAAGATTGAGGCCAGTTTCTTGAGTTTCAATCGGCGGAATGGGGCTGTCAATTGGATGGCGCGAGTTCGGGCCCTCTTATCCACATTGGTACCTTTGATCGGCGTTGACCATGCGGTTGCGCGTCCGTAGAGTCTTAAGTAAAGCGGCAGAATCGCCCGCGAGGGCGGTGTTGTGCGAGGCTGCGGGCGTGCGCCTAGAGAAGTGAGCAGGTGGGCCCGTCGATTTTGGAGCGGGTCTGGAGTAGGTCTGATTGGGTCTGGAGTAGGTCTGATTGGGTCTGGAGCGGGCCGGAGTAAACATGCTGAAACTAAAGAAGATTCACATCCTCGGATTCAAGAGCTTTTGCGACCGCACGGAAGTTACGGTGGCGGGCACGGGGATTGCCGTGGTGGTGGGGCCGAACGGGTGCGGGAAGTCGAACATTCTGGATGGGGTGAGCTGGGTGCTGGGCGAGCAGAGCGCGAAGAGCCTGCGCGGCTCGCATATGCAGGACCTGATTTTTGCGGGGACGCGCGAACGCAAGCCGCTGGGCATGGCGGAAGTGACGTTGACGATGATCGATCCCGAGGCCTACGAGGGACCAGTGCCGGTCGCGCCGGAGGTCGAGGTCGATCATGAGGGGCCGGCGGACTGGGATGAGGACGATGTTCGGCGGCGGCGCGCGAACGAGGCTGAAGAGATCATTGCCAACGAGCAGCCGGGACAGACGATTGAAGAAGAGGCCGGCGAGAGGGCTGACGGCGCGCAGGCGCAAGGCGAAGGAGCAGAGCTGGGTCCGGGTGCGCCGCAGGGCGTTGTGCTGAAGATTCGGCGGCGCAGGTTCCGCAGCGCACCGCAAAAGGGCGAGGTGGTGATCACGCGGCGGCTGTTCCGGACAGGCGAGAGCGAGTACCTGCTGAACGGAAAGCTGTGCCGGCTGCGCGACATTCAGGACATCTTCATGGGCACGGGCCTGGGGCCGGAAAGCTACGCGATCATCGGCCAGGAGCGCATTGGACAACTGCTCAGCTCAAAGCCGTACGAGCGGCGGGCGATTGTGGAAGAAGCCGCGGGGGTGACGCGCTTCAAGACCAAGAAGCGGCTGGCGGAGCTGCGGCTGGAGAGCGCGAAACAGAACCTGGCGCGCGTGGACGACATTTTTGAAGAAGTGACGCGGCAGATGAACAGCCTGAAGCGGCAGGCGGCCAAGGCGGAGCGATTTGCCGCAGTGCGCGAGGAACTGCGCGGACGGCTGCGCGTGGTGCTGGCGAGCCGCATGGCCACGATGGATGCGGACCAGGCGCGGCTGGAGCAGGAAATCGCGGCGCTGACGGAGCGCATTAACGGTTCGGCGAAGGCGATTGCACAACATGAAGCGAGCCAGCACACGCTGACCGAGCGCGGATACGCGTTGGACCGCGAGGGTGAGGCTGCGCGAACCAAGGCGAGCGACGCTGCGGTGGAGCTGGAGCGAGCCACGGCGCGGGAGCGCAGCAATACCGAGCGCATGAGCGAGCTGGACACCCGGATTGCGGCGTCGGGCGCGGAACTGGAACAGTTGCGGACGCAAACGGCCGGGATTGAAGAAGAGCGCGCGCAGCAGCGGAGCTTTCTGGAGACGGCAGCCGGCGAAGCGCGAGCATTCCACGAGAAGGTGGAGGCGCGGCAGCAGGAGGCACGCGCCGCTGCGGAGGACGTCTACACGGCGGAGCGCGATCTGGAAGGCGCGCGGCGTCATGCGATGCACCTGCTGACGCTGGCGGGCAATGCGCGGAATTCCATGGTGCAGGGCGAAGAAAGCCTGGCGGCACTGGAGCGCGAGGCGGAGCGGCTTGAAGGCGAGATGGGGCAGGCGCACATCGAACAAGAAAACCTGGGCGTGCAGACTGGTGAGTCGCGGCAGCGCTTTGACGCGGCGGACGCGACCCTCAAGCGGCTGGAAGAAGAGATTGCGAAGCTGCGCGAAACTGCGCAGAGCAAGAGGACGGACGAAGGCGCACGGCGTGCGCTGGCGAACCAACTGCGCGGCGAACAGGCGGCGGCCGCGGGCCGGCGCGACTCGCTCACGGCGCTGATCCGGAATCATGGGTACGCGACCGACACGGTACGGCGGCTACTGAAGCCGGGAGCGCTGGGACCGTCGGTGGCGCCGGTGGGCACGCTGGCGGACTTTGTTGAAGTGAGCGGCGAGCACGAAGGCGTGGTGGACGAGTTCCTGCGCGAAGAGTTGAACTACGTGGTGGTGGAAAGCTGGGGCGCGGCGGAAGAGGGCGTGCGCGTGCTGAAGACCAGCGACGGACGGGCCACGTTCCTTGTGCACTCCGATGCGCAGGGCGTGCTGTTCGAAACGGGCGAGGGACCGGTGAACGAGCCGGGTCTGACGCCGCTGCGCGATGCAATCAAAGTGCTGAACGGATTTGGACGGTCGCTGGAGTCGCTGCTTCCCAAGCTGCGGCACGGCTATCTGGCAGAGAACGCGATCGAGGCGCAGCGGCTGGCGTTGCGCTATACGCAAGCCTACTTCCTGACGCCGGAGGGCGAGTGCTTTCACCGCTCGACAGTGACGGGCGGCAAGCCGGCGAGCGAGGGTCCGCTGGCGCTGAAGCGGGAATTGCGCGAGACCGAAGGCCGCCTGGCCAAGCTGGAGCAGGAGCTGGCGGAAGCGGAGAAGGAAGCTGAAGCGCTGACGCGCGCGATCGAGGAACTGACAACGGAACTTGAAGCGCGCGGCGAGGAGCGGCGTCATGCGGAGAGCGAGGCGGCCAACCTGGGCGCGGCTTTGAAGCAAATGGAGGCCGAAGCGCAGCGCATCGAACGGCGCCTGCAGGAGTGGGAGGCGCAGGCGGCGCGCAACAAGGACGCGCGTGAGGCGAGACGGCAGTCCATTGCGGAAAAGCGCGAGGAGGCTGCGCGGCTTGAGGCCGAACATGCGCAGACCGAGAGCAGCCTGAACACGCAACTGGCGCAGTTAGAGATTTTGCGGCAGAAGCGCGAGGCGCTGCAACAGGAAGCGGCGCAGATGACCGCGGAGCTGGCTGGGCTGGAGGAGCGCCGGCGCGGGGCGGAGGCGGCGTTCCAGCGCATCGACCGGCTGTTTGCGGATCTGGACCGGCGCATGCAGACGATCGAGCAGCAGCGCATTGCGGCGACGGCGGAGCGCGAGCAGCGGGTGAGCGAGAATGCCGAGCTGGTGATGGGCCGTGCGGACCTGACCACGGCGCGGGCGGAAGCCCTGGCCGCGGCGCAACAAATTACAGAGCAGGCACAAGCGCTGCGCCTGCAATTGGCAGAACTTGAAACGCAGCTGAAGAACGAGAGGTCGGCGGTAGATCAACTGCGCGAGGACCGCGCCGGACATTCAACAGAGCTGGCCAAGCTGCGCTCCGATCTGGAGCACCTGGGGGAAAGCTGCCTTGCCGAGGTGAACGTCGAGGCGCAAGTGTTGCGCGCGGATGCGGAGATGGCACGGCTGGCCGGCGAGGAGCTGGCCGCTGAAGAAGAGACGTGCCGCGGGCTGCGCCAGCGGCTGGAGCAGATGGGCCCGGTGAATATGATGGCGCTCGACGAATACAAGGAGACGGCGGAGCGCCACGGATTTCTGCTGACGCAGCGGCAGGACCTGATCGAGTCCATCGAGAATACGCAGGAGACGATCAAGGAGATCGATCAGATTTCGCGCACCAAGTTCGACGAGGCGCTGACGCACATCAACGAGAACTTCGGAAGGGTTTTTGCGCGGCTTTTCCAGGGCGGCCAGGCATTTTTGCGCGTGAGCGACGAAGGAAATCAGGAAGAGAGCGGGCTGGACATCGTGGTATCGCCGCCGGGCAAGAAACTGCAGAATGTGCTGCTGCTCTCGGGCGGCGAAAAGTCGCTGACGGCGCTGGCGCTGCTGGTGGGAATCTTCCAGTTCCGGCCAAGCCCCTTCTGCGTGCTGGACGAGGTGGACGCGGCGCTGGACGAGACCAATGTGGGCCGGTTTGCGGACCTGCTCGACTCGCTGAGCCACGACACGCAATTCCTGATCGTGACGCACTCCAAGCGCATGATGCAGGCCGCCGATATGATTTACGGCGTGACCATGCAGGAGCCGGGCGTGTCGAAGGTGGTGAGCGTGCGGCTGGGGCAGCATCGCGAGGCGCAACGGGCAACGGCGTAGAAACAGCCAGTAGCCTGTAGCTGGTAGCTTGTGGCAGGGCGCGATTCGCTACTGGCTACCGGCTACGGGCTACAAGCTCTGCTCTTGGCGGATCGAAGAAGTTTCGAGGACGACGTGCCAGGCAAGCTGGAAATGATTGTTGGGCCGATGCGCAGCAACAAGACCGCGGAGTTGCTGCGCAGGATTGAGACGCGCCGCGAGTACGCGAAGCAATATGTGATGTTGCTGAAGCCGAGCGCCGACACCAAGGCGGCCGCGGGGCTGGTGGAAAGCCGCAATCGCAACGGTTGCGGAAAGATGGAGGCGGTAGAGTTCCCTTCCGGCGATCCGTGGACCGTTCTGCCGGTGATTGAAGCGACGGAGCAGCGCATCGGCAAGCGCATTGAGTGCATCGCTCTCGACGAGGGTCAGTTCGTTCAGGATCTATTTCAGTTCACCAAGCGGCTGCTCGACCTGGGCTACGACGTCATGGTTTCGGGCCTGGAACTGGATTTTCGTGGGATGCCGTTCGGCGAGATGCTCGATCTTTCGTGGCTGGTGCGGACGTACGCGGGCAATGTGACCGAGCTGGTGGCGTATTGCAGTTGCGGAGCGAAGGCCTTGTATCCGCAGCGGCTGTTGGATGGACGACCGGCGGACTACTCCAGCCCGATCATCATGGCGGGCGACAACTATGAGCCGCGGTGCGAGGAGCATTTTGTGCTGCCGGGAAAGCCGCATTGAGAGGCAGCGGAGCTAGCGGGGCTAGCGGTCTAGGGGAGCTAGCCATTTGGATTACGCGCAAAAAATCGCCCCCGAAGGAAGACTTCACTTCGGAGGCGCTTGTAGAGCTATGTACACAAGATAAAGACGGGGACCAGTAGCCGGCACTGGAGGTCGGTAGTACGCGGCTACTGGCGATCCCTCGTATTAAACGAAGCTAGCCGCGGCTTCCCCTTTCCACTGCTGCCTCGTGTCGCCCGGCTCAAAGAGGGCTTTCTTACACGCCCTCCGAACCATGTTGACAGTTGCAGTGTCTCCTATGCGGAGTGGAGGGTCCGTGACGGCCGTCACAGGGTATTGTGTTAAGGAAAAGGACAGGCTGAATCTGGCCTGAAAAGGGATTGGGACGGTGCGATGGCGGCGGAAAACACAAAAGTTGCAGGCAGGTCAACTCTCGCATTGGGCTTCGCATTGGGCGCAAACGCAAGAGCGATTGACAAAGCGCGCCTGCCGCTCGAAAATCGTGAGTTCAGCCCCAGCGAGGAAGAATCCCCATGGCAGCATTGCTGACGACCGACCTTGGCGACACGCCCCTGCTGGGCCGCGGCAAGGTCCGCGATCTGTATGCGGTGGACGGCGCGTTGCTGCTGGTGGCGACGGATCGCATTTCAGCCTTCGATCATGTGCTCGGGTCGGGAATTCCGGACAAAGGCAAGATCCTGACGCAGATTTCGCTGTTCTGGTTCGAACTGCTCAACAACCTGGTTCCGAATCACGTAATTACAGCGGACGTTGGTGAGTTCCCGGCCGCGTTACAGCGGTATGCCGATCAACTAGAGGGGCGCTCGATGCTGGTGAAGCGGGCGCAGATGTTTCCGGTGGAATGCGTGGCGCGGGGATACCTGGCGGGATCGGGGTGGAAGGAGTACCAGGCGTCGGGAGCGGTGTGCGGGATCGAGCTTCCGCCCGGTCTGAAGGACGGGTCGCGACTGCCGGAGCCGATCTTTACACCGGCGACGAAGAGCCAGGATGGCGCACACGACGAGAACATCCCTTATCCGGTTGTAGAAAAGATCGTGGGCTCGGACGAGGCCGCGGAGTTGCGACGGCTGACGCTTGCGATCTACCGGAAGGCCGCTGCGCACGCCGAATCGCGCGGGCTGATCCTGGCCGACACAAAATTTGAGTTTGGCAAAACCGCCGAAGGGGTTATCCTTGCCGATGAGGTCTTGACGCCGGATTCATCGCGTTTCTGGGACGGCAAGGCATGGAAGCCCGGGGGCGCGCAGCCATCCTTTGACAAGCAGTTTGTACGCGACTACCTGGAAGAAATCCGCTGGAATAAACAGGCTCCGGCTCCGAGTTTGCCGGAGGAAGTTGTGGAGCGCACACGGGCTAAGTATCTTGAAGCTTTCCGTCGCTTGACCGGGCGGGAGATGGCGTCGTAGGTTTTGTCGACGGGCCCTGAAGCGGACGCGGAGCGAATTATGACTTGGGTAGATTGGGTCATTTTGGCGGTGCTGGCGGCGGCGACGGTGGGCGGACTGGCACAGGGGTTCTTCCGCACGGCATGCTCGCTGGCGGGGTTGATTTTCGGGCTGGCGATAGCGGCATGGAACTACCAGCGGCTGGGCACTGTGTTCATGCCGATTTTCAGGATCGAGGCGGTGGCCAATTCGGTCGCATTCCTGCTGATCGCGCTCCTGGTGATGGGGATCGCGAACCTGATTGGGGGCGCGATTGCAAAGATGGTGCACCAGTTGGGCCTGGGATGCCTGGATGGCCTGGCGGGGGCGGTCCTGGGATTTGCTCAGGGGCTGGTGCTGGTGATGATCAGCATCATGGTGACCGTGGCGTTTTTTCCCGGCCAGGACTGGTTGAACGAGGCCAGGCTGCCGAAGCTATTCTTCGGGGCGCTCCACCTGAGCGAGAAAGTGACACCGGGGGAGTTGGGCGATCGCGTGCGCAAAGGCCTGCTGCTGCTGGAGCACGAATCGCCGGGGTGGATGCACCCCCGGGGAACGAGCTGAGAAATTGTGCTGCACGAACGGCGTGGGACGGGTTAGACTGATTGTTCGTAATTGGCAAGAGGGACGCGTGAAACGAGAACTGGAAAGCCTGGTGACGCAAATGCACTCGAGCGGCCTCCGCTACGAAGAGGCGGTGCGCGAGTTCAAGAAGCAGTATTTGCGGGAAGTGCTGGTGGCACACCGGGGGAACCAGTGCAAGGCCGCGGAAGAACTGGGCATGCATCGCAACACGCTGAGCCGCGCGATGGCTGAGCTGGGACTGGACCTGGCGGAGGTCCGCGCCGAGCTCAAGCGTCCGCCGCGGAGCGAACGTCCTGTATACAGTGCGTATCGGCAGGGCTACCGCCAGGGCTGATGTATCGCGCCCCAATCATGCAGAAAATACAACTGAAGAGCGAAGCCCGCGTAGAGATCGAGCCCGATTTCGTGTGGGATGCCGAGGACGCGTATCTGTTCGACATCGACGGGACGCTGATGCGCAGCCGCGACCGGGTGCATTACGACTCGGTGGCGGCGAGCGTGCACCGGATCACGGGATTCGAGATCACACTGGCCGGAGTGCTGATTCACGGAAGCACGGACACGGCGATTCTGCGCGAGGCGTGCCGTCAGGCGGGGATTCCCGATAAAGTTCTGGAAGAACACTATGACGCCATTCTCGAGGCGATGCGGAATTGCGTGGCCGAGCGGCGACACGAATTGGACCCGGAGCTGATGCCGGGGGTGGAGGAAGTTCTGCGGCACCTGGCCCAAAAGGGCGCGCTTCTGGGCGTGGCGTCGGGAAACCTGGAGGCTATTGGCTGGATCAAGATTGAGAAGGCGGGGCTGCGCGAGTGGTTTCGCTTCGGCGGGTTCAGCGACCACTTTCCGGTGCGGCCGGAGCTGATCGGGCACGCGGCGCAAAAGGCGCGGGAGCTGGCAGGACCCGGAGGGGAAGCAGGAGTCAGGATCTGCGTGGTGGGCGATACGCCGCTGGACATTGAAGCGGCGCGGGCCAACTTTCTTTCGGTGATTGCCGTGGCTACCGGGAAGTACAGCTTCGATGAATTGCGACGGTGCCAGCCCGAGGCTTGCGTGTCGTCGCTCAAGGATTTGATCGCCATGGCTCCGAGCACTCGATGAGAACGCGCGAGGCAAAGATCGCGGTGTGGAAGCGGCCAGGGGCGTGGAGCGGGCGTGTGGGTGCGGCAGCGAAGCTGTGCGGCGCGGGGCTGCTTCTGGCGGCGATTCCGTACGGCCTGGTGGCGCAGGGTGCAAGCGCGACGGCGGGCGCAGGAAGTGCGGGCCAAGAGGCTCGAACGGCAGCCGGACAGGAGTCCGGCGGTACAAACCCTCCGGGCGCGGCGGGCAGCCGGAGCGCAGCGGCAGACACTGGTGCAGCGAGCAGCCAGGTTGCGGCGGCGGGGCAGGCAGCGCCGGTGGTGAACGAGATTCCGGAGCCCGGCAAACCGGCGAAAGGGCCGCGCAGCAGCGATCAGAGGCGCGCGGCGAAGCTTTATCTGGAATCGAGCAAACTTTTCCTGAACAGCCGGTTTGAAGAGGCGATGCAGGGATTTGAGCGCGCCGCCGCGCTCGATCCCACGAACACCAACTACCGGCTGGCGGCGCAGGTGGCGCGCAGCCACGAGGTGACTGCGCTGATCCAGGCGGCGGCCAAGGACCGGCTGCTGGGCGACGAAGCAGGCGCTCGCGCGGCTCTCGCGCGCGCGCTCGCACTCGATCCCACGAATTTCGAGGCCAGCCAGCATCTGGACGAGTTGGCGGATGAAACCGTGCGCGGCCAGCCGAAGCCGCTATATGCGCAGGCTTCGAGCGAGATCGCCAATCTGGAGACGCTCTTGGCGGGGCCGGCGCCGCAAAGCTTCCACCTGCGCGCCGACCAACGCCAGGCGATCAATCAGGTCTTCAAGGCCTACGGAGTGACGGCGATGCTCGACGACAGCGTGCGCCCGACTCAGGTCCGGCTGGATCTGGATGACGTGAGGTTCGCGGACGCGGTGCGCATTCTGGGATTGGCGACGCACACATTCTATGTGCCGCTGGATGCGCATCATGCATTGGTAGCCGACGATACGCGCGAGAACCGGGCGCGGCTGACGCCGGAGGAGACGGAGACGGTTTACCTAGCCGGACTGAGTGCCGACGACATGACTGCGGTTGAATCGCTGGCCAAGGACGTGTTTCAGACACAAAAGGCTCAGGTTTCGCAGTCGGAGCACACGATCACGCTTCGCGCGCCGGAATCGACGCTGGACGCATTCAATGCCACGATGAAGAGCCTGCTTGACGGAAAGAGCCAGGTGCTGGTGGATGTGAGAATCATTCAGGTGGCGCACACGGGCGAGCGCAATACCGGCGTACAGTTGCCACCGAGCATCTCGGCGTTCAATGTGTTTGCCGAGGAACAGTCGCTGTTGAGCCAAAATGCGAGCCTGGTGCAGCAGATCATCTCGTCAGGGCTGGCCGCGAGCAACGACCCGCTGGCGATCCTGGGGATTCTCATCGCATCCGGCCAGGTTTCGAGCCCACTGCTCTCGAGCGGATTTGCCCTGTTCGGCGGCGGGCTGACGGAATCGGCATTGGTACCCGGCTCAACGAAGTTCAACCTGAACCTGAACACGTCCGACTCGCGGCAACTGGACCAGATTGAGCTGCGCATGGAGGACGGGCAGGATGAAACGATCAAGGAGGGTGAGAAGTATCCCATTCAGACCTCTTCCTACTCGAGCCTGTCGCCTAACATTCCGAACATTCCGGGATTGACGGGCGCGGGGGCTTCGAGCAGCTTGTCGTCGCTGCTATCGTCGCTAGGCTCCGCCGTACCGAATGTACCCATGGTGCAGTACGAGGATTTGGGCCTGACCTTGAAGGTAAATCCCAAAGTTCTGCGCAACGGCGATGTTGCGCTCAGCGTCGACCTGAAGCTGGATGCGCTGTCAGGGACGTTGATCGACGGGAATCCTGTGCTGAACAACCGCACGTATTCCGGCATGGTGACGTTGAAGGAAGGCGAGGCAGCGGTGGTAGCGACGGAAATGGACAAGTCGCAGAGCCAGGCGGTCAGCGGGACGCCGGGAATCAGCGAGATTCCGGGGCTGAACAATGTGACCAGCAAGGATATGCAGCAAAACTACGCGACGCTGGTGATCGTGATGACGCCGCACGTGATCCGCGGGCCGCAAGCGGCGGGGCATACGGCGATGATACGAGTGGAGAAAA
The DNA here is from genome assembly GCA_049517515.1 of Occallatibacter sp. Classification (GTDB taxonomy): domain Bacteria; phylum Acidobacteriota; class Terriglobia; order Terriglobales; family Acidobacteriaceae; genus Telmatobacter. Next base: position 3,567 of record JBEKSA010000009.1, on the reverse strand, counting down.
GCATCACCCAGTAAGGGCGGGCGCGGCCCACCCCCTTGCGCCGGGGTTGGCTATGGCGGTTCTCCAATTCACGCGAAGTCTCGATTGCAGTGCGATGTGGCGTTTTCTTCAGGAAAACGCCACGTTAGGGCTGCGGCTCCGCACTACACCCATTGGAGAACCGCATTACTGGCCGGACACGCCGTCAGCTTTGGCCTGGTAATCGATGATCTTCTTCAGCAGGTCATAGGGAACGGCGGCAACAGGAACAGCGCGGCCGTTAATCATGAGTATAGGCACTTCGGCGACGCCCAGGTCCTTTCCCAATTGGATAGAGGCATCGACGTCAGCCTTGACCTCAGGAGTAGCGGCGCAAGCTGCGACCTTGGCGGGATCGAGGCCGGCTTTCGTAGTGGCGCTGTTGAGCGTGAGCGTTGCGCCGTCGGGAGTCGCCAGACCATCCTGGCCGTCAAAAACCGCGGACGCATACTGGAAGAATGCCGAGCTGCCACCCAGCTTGGTCACGCAGACGCCGTATTCCGCAGCGTTCGTGGCCTGCGGATGGATGGACGCAATGGGAAAGTTCTGAAAGACGATGCGTGCCTTGGGATAATCCGCAACGAGCTTGTTCATGTTGGCTTGCGCCTCTTTGCAGTGCGGGCATTGGAAATCGGCAAACTCGACCAATTCCAGATCTTTCGATGCAGTTCCGCGGTAGGGACCGTTAGCGCGCTGCTGCAACTGCCGGCGGGAGTCGGCAAAGGGGTTTTCGCCGAAGGCGATGATGTCGTCACCGGTGATGATGTGCTTGCCGTCGGAAAGAGCAAAGAAGGAGAAGACTTGCGGTTTCTGTTTGCCGGTTTTGTCGCCGACCAGAACGATGACCTTGCTGACGCCGTCAGCAGGCGTTTTGAGAATGGCCTGCACCTGCCACAAGCGGTCCTGGTCGAAGCCCCAATTGGCCTGAAGAAAGCCGTTGACGACTTCCTTTGTCGGGGTGGTGGCCGTGAAATTGGCCGGATCGGGCTTGGGAAAGACCGGCGGACCGGACGGAGCCGGCGCGGTGGGCGTAGCCGCGGGCTGCTGGTTTGGGGGCGCGGCGTCCGGCTGCTGCGTTGGGGCCGAGGGCTCGGAACTTGTGGTATCAGGGGCGGGCGGCACATGTTGCTGGGCGGCGGCTTGAAGTGCGGGAACGAATAAGGCAATCAGCGCGGCGGCGCCGATGAAACGGCAGGACAGACGGATCAAGCTATTCTCCTTCGCTTAGAGCGGTTCCACAATTCACGTGCCCTCTCCAGCATCTTGCAGGGTGGCTTTTACTTCCACCCCACAGACGAAGACCTGTCTGCGGGGACCCCGGTTGATGAAAAAGCCACTCGGCGGTTGCGGGCCCGGGTTTGGCAATTGTGGAACCGCTGTACGGGAAAACTCCCTTTCCCTAGCTTATAACGGGACGCTGGTCAGCTCCCCTAACTTATGGGGGGGTGGGTCAGCTCTGGACTTTGACGGCGATGGGAAACCTGCGGCCCATGCCAAAGGACTTGGAGGTCACCTTCAGGACCGGAGCGGCCTGCTGGCGCTTGTACTCGGAGCGCTCAATGAGGCGCACCACCTGTTGGACGAGATCGAGGGGAAAACCGCGCTCCTTTGCGATACATTCCGGCGTCTCATAACGCTCGACGTAAGCTTCGACGATGGGATCGAGCACCTCGTAGGGCGGCAGCGAGTCAGTGTCCATTTGTCCGGGGCGCAGTTCGGCGGAGGGCGACTTGGAGAGGATGGCAGCGGGGATTTTTTCCTGGTCTCGGTTGAGCCAATTGCAGATGGCATACACCCGCGTTTTGACCAGATCGCCGATGACGGCAAGAGCTCCCACCATGTCGCCGTAGAGGGTGCAATAGCCGACGGCCATCTCGGATTTGTTGCCGGTTGTGAGCACGAGTGCACCGAGTTTATTGGAGAGCGCCATGAGGATGGTGCCGCGAATGCGGGGCTGGATGTTTTCTTCGGTGATGTCGGACGGCAATCCGGTGAAGAGCGGGGCCAATGCGCGATTGAAATCGGCGAAGAGCTCGCTGATGGAAATTGCCTCGAAGCGAATGCCGAGGTTCGAGGCCAACTGGCGGCTGTCGTCGATGGAGCCTGAAGAGGAGTAGGGGCTGGGCATGCCGATACCGATCACGTTTTCCGCGCCGAGAGCTTCAGTGGCGATGGCCGCGACCAGGGCAGAGTCGATGCCGCCGCTGAGGCCGACGATCACTTTGCGAAAGCCGCACTTGCGGACGTAATCGCGCGTGCCGAGCACGAGGGCGCGATAGGCCGCCTCGGTCTCGTCGTCTTCGGGAAGCGGAACGGGTGAAGCGTTGAAGGGGTCAACAACAACAAGGTCCTCTTGGAACGAGGCGGCCTGCGCGATGAGTTCGCCACGCGCATTGAGGGCCAGAGAGGAGCCGTCGAAGATAAGGCTGTCGTCGCCGCCGACCTGGTTGCACATCAGCACCGGGATGGCGTCGCGGCGGGCGATGGCGGCGAGCATCTCGCGGCGAACGGCGCGCTTGTTGTGCCAGAAGGGCGAGGAAGAGAGGTTGATGTGAAGCGAAGGATTCTGGCGCACGAGCTCTTCCATGGGATCGATGGTGTAGAGGCGGCGGCGCCAGAAATTCTTGTCGTTCCAGGCGTCTTCGCAGATAGAAACAGCGAGACGAAGGCCTTCGAAGTCGATGACCTTCTGGGGCCCGGATGGGGAGAAGTAGCGCTGCTCGTCGAAGACATCGTAGAAGGGCAGGAGCCGCTTGTGTTGCTCGAGGAGCAGTTGGCCGCGGTCTAGAAGGACGGCGGCGTTGAAGGCCGGCTTGCCATCCTGGCCACCGGCGGGCAGAGCGACGCCAGCAAGGACGGCGGTGGGCAGATCGCGCGTAGCGGCGGCGAGGTCTTCGACTGCGGCGCGGCAGCGAGCGAGGAAGCTGGGTTTTTCAACGAAATCGGCGGGCGGATAGCCGCAGATGGCGAGCTCGGAGAAGACGGTAAGCCGCGCGCCTGAATCGGCGGCGCGATGGCTGGCGGCCAGAATTTTCTCGAGATTGCCGGTAAAATCCCCGACCGTAGGATCGATCTGGGCGAGAGCGATCTTCACAGAACCAGTTTAAATGGAGGGGAGCCTAGGGTGTATCGACATATACAGACGGACAGCGTTGCGAGCGAAAATCCGGCCACACGAGGCGGAGTCCGAAGGCTGTGGCAGGTCCACCGTCGAGGACGACAACAAAGTATGGCCGGATTTTCTCCGCAACCCGAAGGGACGGGGCCATTTCCCCTCATTTCGTCATCAATCGTCGCTAGGAGACGCCCGATATTCACCCCACGGACAAAGACCCGTCCGCGGGGGCCCGAGTATCCGTCGCTCCTCTTTCCTCGAACTGAAAAAAAATGGCTCCCGTCGCTGCCGCTCGTATATGTCGATACACCCTAGCCCGCATTTCTCACAGGTTCATTGCTGATTGCGGTGACGATAGACAGGAAAAGTGTTGGAAAGGCCGTCATTTCATGGCATAACTGCGTTGTCGAAGCGTAGTTGTAGCCGTGCGGAGG
>JBEKSA010000008.1:0-126211 GCA_049517515.1 Occallatibacter sp. | reverse complement strand
GCAAGCAAGGGCATGGAATCGAAAGATGAACCGCGACAGTGTCACCATCAACTGGCAGTTCACGCGCAGAAAAGCACGCAAGAAGTTCGGCTACAACAGAAACAACTTCACACGGTCAGAGACCTAGGGCGTTATTGGGACCTGACCGCCAGGACCTCTCATCCTCACCTTAGGAGCTAATCAGCTTGAGTTTCTTGGACCTGAAAACTGAGGATAGTCCACGCCGCCTTGCGCGCAATTCGCAAACCACTAGCAGGAAAGCTTGAAGCATTACCAAAGTCGAAACGACAGCTGCAATCGTGCCCTTTACCGCCTCCGAGCCGGATACCAGATTGTATGTCCCGTGCCACACGGCGACGATCAAGATGCTTTCTCCGGAGCGATTGTAAAGCCAAGTCAGAACAATGGAGCCGCATGTGAGGCCGATCACGAACCCAATTACCGCCACAGGGCTAAACCCTTTATATGTGGGGACGACAAAGAAGTACGGTATATGCCAAAGAGCCCAAAAGAGGGCGACGGCTAAACTCGCAACCAGCGGGGAAAATCGCTTTTGCAACACCGGAATCGCAAAGCCCCGCCAGCCGGTTTCCTCGCCAAAACCGTCGGCCAGCGTCAGTAGAACCCAAACTCCAACTACGCCAATCGCGGGCAACCCATTAAATCGATCGAGGCTGCTCAGCACCGGCCAGTGGCCTGTTGAGGCGCGGACAACGATCACGCCAAGACCAAAAAATAGAAGTGGGCTACCGACAGCCCAGAACCACCACTTCACACTGACGCGCCAACGCAACATTCGCTTGGCGAGGTCACGCAAGCCAGGGTATCCCTGGGCGTTAAATGTAACGAGGACAGCGGCAAGCATGGGACCAAGCAGGGCGGGGAAATGGGTCGGCCATCCCTTGCCGTACTCAATCACAGCTTCTGTAACTATGAGCCGAAGAGTCCACAACCACGATATTGCGTATGCCAACAGGAAGTAGACGATTAGCCGACGGCTGTTCTTCATGGACGCAATACTAATCTAAGGAACATGCTACGCAAGAGTGTTCACAGCCAGGTCCTGGGAAGTCGGCTTCCATGAGAAGGCCCGGTTGATGTCAAGCAGTTTGTCCGTTGTTTGTGCGAGTTCGTGGTGTTTTGTCTCCATTTCCCCGGATGGCTGAGTTATTTGGCGGCCGGCAGCTTGCCATATCGAGTTTCGCCGGGCAAAGTGAAGCAAAACACCACTCTCCTGTCGCGATCAGAATGCAATCTTCGTCGGGCCGAGTCGGAACTGTCGCCACCCTTCCATCCGCACTCACCAGTGAGCGAGTCAATGCGCTCGGTGCAAGTTGGGTGTTCTCGTTTCAGTCGGTGCTGCCATCTTGTGGACGACCTTCCTTCGATCTGTGGGATCAAAGTTGGACCAGCCCCCTTGCGCAGTCACCGGAGTTCGGCGCAAGACAATCGAGGGCAAATTTGAACGCGCACTTCAGCCCCAATTCCTCAATCACTGGATTGTCGGCGACAATGGTCTTGAATGAACCTCGCCTTATTATCCGGGCGCGGTGATTTCGGATGGAGGAACAGGGCTTTTAATGAAGCTCTCGGCAGCTCACTTTCGTTGAGTTCATCCACAGGCTCCGCTGCTGAAACGCGAAATTCCATTCAGCCCGTAACTGTTGTGGGCCGGTCCTTTTGGATGCGGCGCCGAGTGTTTAGGGGCAAGAGACTAAGTAAGAAAATACCGGTGGCAACCAGGACGATCAGGGGACCGGTCTGCCGGTGCAAGTGCAGACCGATCCAAGTGCCAATCAGAGTGGAAGTCACCGAGATGGTGACAGTGATCCACAACATCGTGGATAAGGAGCCTGCCAGACGTCTGCCGCTTGCCGCGGGAACAATGATCAATGCTCCCATGAGCAGCACGCCGAGGAAGCGAAGGCCCAGGGCAATCGTAAGCGCGAACGCTTCCAGATAAAGGAAGTCAAGCTGGCGGACGTTAACGCCCGCCGTGCGCGCTACGTCGGGAGAGACGAACGCGACGATCAGTCTGTTCCGAGAGGTAATGATGAACACAATGATTGCGGACGCCAAGGCAATGCCGAAGGCCATTTCCGAGTTGCCAAGCGCCCCCGCTGCGCCGAACAAGGCGTCGATGAGGTCCTCACCCTTGGTCGTGATGCTGCCAACTGCCAGCGCCGCGGAGAAGACCACCCCGATGACCGTCTCAGTCGCCGCTCGTGCCCTGTCTTCGAGTGCCCACACGAGCAGAGCGCCGAAAACGAGCATGGCGGCTGCGCCGATCATCGGGTTGATATGCAACGCGAGCGCCACGCCGATGCCGGGCAAGGCAACATGGGACAGCGGGTCGGCTGCGAGCGCCATCCGCTTCATGACAGCAAAGGAACCGATGAAGCCGGCGGCTGCGGAAATGGCTACAGACAGCAGCAAAATATCAGTGGTCGTGGACATGGTATTTCACCTCGGTTCCATAGAGATCTCGAAGCGTTTCGGATGTGAGGAGCGTCCTCGGCGGCCCAAAGCAGGGGTGGCCGCGGCCTAGGCACAGGACATTGGTGGCGTATCGGTCCACAACTGACAACTCATGGGAGATGAAAAGCACGGTCAGGCCTTTGCTCTGCTGAAGCCGATGAACCAGTTCGTTGAGGCGTTCTTCGCCCGGCTGGTCCACGCCGGCGGTCGGCTCATCGAGCAACAGGACGCTTGGATCGCCCACCAATGCGAAAGCAATAAGAACCCGTTGGAACTGCCCTCCCGACAAGTTCCCGATGGGCCCGCTGGCAACTTCCAACGGAAGCCCGACCTGCATCAATACAGATGAGACGTCCAGCGCCCGCTTCTGAGCGAGTGCGACGCGCGCTCGAAGAAAATCGAATCCGGTGATCGGGATATCACGGTCGAGGTCGAGCTTTTGCGGAACGTAGCCGATCTGAGTCCCGGCAGCCCATTGCACCGTGCCGGAGAATGGAATCGAACCTATCAGTGCCCTGAGTAGTACTGTCTTCCCGGCACCGTTTGGCCCTATGATCGCAAGCGACTCGCCCTTATTCACCGAAAAACTGAGTTCCGACAGAACACGCGTCGCGTCGAACTGCACTGATAACTGGTCGACTTTGAGAACGGGGTTCATTGTGGCTCCTGCGAGGGTGCGAATTCCCCTCTTCGGCAAATCTAGCGCACGATCAGCGCAAAAATCGCGCAAGCAACAACAAAGGATACAGCCGTGGCGATCACTGCACGCGTAATCATCACATGAAACATAGTTCCTCCTACTACACGTCGCCGATGCGCTCAGTGTGGATATTCTCAGGGGCGATACCCATGGCCGGCAATACCCGCTCCATCGCATCCATCATGGCAAGCGGGCCACAAATGAAGTACTGAAAGCGTTGGTACTGTCGTGGCAGGTACCGGCGCAGAAGATTAACGTTAATGAGTCCGGTTTCCCCGTGCCAGTCCGCCGAAGCATGCTCTAGGACATAGATGCATTTCAGGTTCATGCGTCGCGTGAGCTGATCGAGTTCGAAACGGAATGTGAGCTCCTGGAATTCGCGGGCGCCATAGAAGAGGAGAATCGGACGTAAATCTCCCCGGTCTGCCATGGTCAGGCACATGGAATAGAGTGGCGTAATTCCAATTCCGCCGCCGAGGAGGACATAGCCGGGGCCTTGGTCCCGGTCGGGGCTGAAAACGCCGTAAGGCCCATCCACCCAAACGCGGGTTCCCGGCTGAATCTTCGGCACGACGGTACTGGACCAGTCGCCCAGTGCCTTAATCGTAAATGACACCTCGGCTCCGGCAGGATTTTCGGCCGATGACGAAAACGAAATCGGATGCTCTTCGCCATGAAAGGGCGTTTTGCCCAGGCTGAGCCAGGCAAACTGTCCCGGTTCAAATGAGAGTCCCTTATGGTCTACAGGCTGCAGCACCAATGTTCGAGAGTCGCCGAGCTCCGTCACGTTGCGAACGACCCTCCATGGCCTCCGCCAGATTTGCAGCGGCATGTAGATACGGTGGTAAATCGTGATGCCCAGGAATCCCGACGCGTAGACGACCCAAAGCGCCTTCATCGGCGGCGTGCCGGTGAACCCGCTCACCTTGAAGATGTGCAGGAGCGCCGCAATCAGCACGGCTGGTGCTAGCAGCTGATGCGTGGCGTGCCACCACTCGTAAGTCATACGGAAGAGCTTGTAGCCCATGGAAAGAACCATGAGCACCAGCAGGAAACAAAGACCGATGGTTCCCCAACGCCACGCCCACGTGCTTCCGGACGAAAATGGATTCAGCAGGCCCAGTGGATAACCGCATGCCAAGAGCAGGATGGGGTGAGCCAACAGGAACAGGGTCGCGACGTACGCCATCTGCCGGTGAAACTGTTCCAGTGCGTCCTGCCCAAATGCGCCGGCAACATGCTTCAGCCGTGCCACCAGAGAGAACTCGAGCGCCACAATCGACAAACCCACATATCCGCAAGCCACGGCAAAGCTTAATAGAAATCCTCTGCCCGCGCCTGGCGGACGGAATACTGCGCCTATCACCAAGGGAAACAAGACCAGAAAACGATAGAGCCAAAACCAGATCGGACCTCGGATGTCGCTTCGCACAGTGAATACCTGCAATGATTTCCGGGAATGCCGTCTATGACTAGATACTACTGCCCAAAACTCATGCAGTTGGTATGCCAACCCACTCCAGGAAGGCATCGTCTCGTAAAGTGCGTGTTTTGTTCCCATAGTCGGGGCAGGCAGAGGAAAACTCAAACGACAGGGAGTGAAGTTGCAAGTTTTCTTCGCGAATTCGCGGAACTTACGAGGAGCTGTTTTCGGATCGTCTCGCGTCGCAATCAATAGTCCGAAAGCTCTTTTGCGCTTGCCCTTTGCCAAAACTCCATCCGGTCACAACTCACAGTGTTGTCTTTGAGATAACCGCCAGTCCTTCAGAGCTTTGAATTGGACCTAGCCGAATTGTCTTAACTGTTTAGAGGAAGCCACAAAACCAGCAGAAGGAATTTTGGCGAAGGACAACCTGAAATCGCAAACATGAGCCCGACAGCGAGACGCGCCGTCAGGATCCCGATCCATTGCCATTGCCACAATGCGTTCATTGTGCCATTCCATGAGAATCTGCCGCTAGTGGCCAGGTTGCGTTTTAAGGAAAGTGCCTTCCTCGAGTTCCTCGAACGCATGACGAAGTTGCTCCTGCGTATTCATTACGATTGGTCCATACCAAGCCACGGGCTCTTCAAGCGGCTTGCCCGAAACAAGGAGGAACCGTATCCCCTCTTCCCCAGCCTGCACCACAACCTCATCACTGCGATCAAAGAGCACCAGGGATCGATTCTCCGCTCGCGCGGGAGGCGTCTTATCCCACCATCCAACCGGTTCTGTCGGCACGGCAAGCGGGCCAGATGCGTTGCAGAACTTTCCAGAGCCTGCAAATACGTAGGCGAAAGCATGGCGCGTTGTCTCTATAGACAGCGTCTTCCTCCTCCCCGGAGGAACTGACACATCCAGGTAAATCGGATCAGCAGCGATTCCGTCTACGGGACCCTTCTTGCCCCAGAAAGCTCCGCAGACAATGCGTACTCCTGTTCCGTCGTCATCTTCGACCAGAGGGATTTCGGGCGATTTCACCTCCTGATAGCGGGGTGCGGTCATTTTGAGCGAAGAGGGCAGATTCGCCCAGAGCTGAAATCCGTGCATTCTGCCATCCTGATCTCCTTTCGGCATCTCCTGGTGAATAATCCCGCTGCCCGCCGTCATCCACTGCACGTCGCCCGCGGCGATCGCGCCATGGTTCCCCATACTGTCGCCGTGTTCCACGGTCCCAGCCAGGACGTACGTAATCGTCTCGATGCCGCGATGGGGATGCCAGGGAAAGCCCGCCAAATAATCTTGAGGTACATCGTTGCGGAAATCGTCGAGGAGAAGAAATGGATCGAACTCTGACGTGTTTCCGAAGCCGAATGCACGGCGCAGATGAACACCCGCGCCTTCGAGCGTTGGCTTGGAAATGATGAGTTGCTTGACTGGCCTTATGGACATGGTTCCTCCCTCATAGAAGATGTTCTCAGCACCCTAGAGTGCGCTCTCGCGTTTCCGTGACGCAGGTCCAGCGGGCAATTGCCTCCGAGTGAATGATGGTTCCGCATTCAACCTTCTGCAAGATACCGATGAACAAACGTCACTGCCATAGCCCCCTCACCCACAGCCGATGCGCAGCGTTTGACCGCGCCGTGTCGAACATCGCCGGCGGCAAACGTACCGGGCATACTCGTTTCAAGATAGTAAGGGGACCTTTCAAGTGGCCACGATGCAGGGGGGCGGCCTTCCTTCAACAAGTCGGGGCCCGTTACAAGGTAACCCGCTTCATCGCGAATAATTCCAACTTGCATTGCCCACTCTGTGTGCGGATCGCCTCCTATGCTCACAAAGAGCCCTTTGATTGAAAGATCCTGAACTTCTCCCGATTTATTGTTCGTGAGTGTCACCGACCTAAGAAGCTTGTCTCCATGCAACGCTGTCACTTCTGTATGACCGAGAACTCGGATATTTGGCGCCGCATTGATCCGGTCCACGAGATAATGCGAGAGTGTGCTTTTGAGCGAATCGCCGCGGATGATAACGGTGACAGCCTTCGCGAATCTTGAGAAGTTCATCGCGGCCTGGCCTGCGGAGTTTCCGCCGCCCACGACAGCAACAGCATCATTCTCACAGAGGGATGCCTCGCTGACGCCGGCTCCATAATAAAGCCCCGCGCCCAGGAATTGCTGTTCGTTCGGCAAATTGAGTCGCCTATATTGGACGCCCGTTGCACAGATGGTGGATCGGGCGATGATCTTGGTGCCATCGGCAAGATAGCCGACCGCCTTGCCGGGAGTGAATTCGGCACGAACGCCTTCGCGCAGCAACAAGAACTCCGCGCCAAAACGGCAAGCCTGTTCTCGCGCTCGCTCGGCGAGGTCAGCTCCGGTGATGCCTTTAGGAAAGCCCAGATAGTTTTCGATCCTGGAGGTCGTCCCCGCTTGGCCGCCTATAGCCGAACGTTCGATGACCACCGTCTTCAAGCCTTCGGATGCGCCAGATACGGCGGCGCTAAGGCCAGCAGGCCCTGCGCCATAGATTGCCAGATCGTATTCGGTATTCGAGGGGCTTCGAAACCAGCCGAGCTTTTCGGTGATCTGGCGGATCGTGGGACACTCCATTCTGGTTCCGTCAGGGAAAACGCAGACAGGAAGACGCGAATCCTGCAGATTGTCCACTCCCGTATCTTCGCGAGCCTGCTGGTCGGTAGCCAGTTCAACCCACGCGAATGGGACATCACTCCGCTCTAAAAAGTCGCGAAGTTTATACGCAATTGCAGATCCAGCTTTTCCAAGGATCTTTATGCTCGTGGGCTCACTGGCATTTTGTGGATTGTCGGTCATTGAAGTCGGATGAGTGCCTCAAACTCAGTGCATCCACTGGTTTCCGTTAATACTATACGGACAGAATTATCTACCCTCTGGCAAGAGCAGACAAAAGGATGAGTCATTCGCCCGTGACAATTGGAGTGATGGAAAGTGTCCCCACAAGGCATTCCCCTGTGCACTGAGGGGTATTGCCGTATTCTCGTCGGCGCCCTCACGTCAATTCTTTGGTAAGCCCGGCTTCCTTGCACGCTATGGCCGCCGTCTTCCCGTTCGCCGTACCCACCTCGATCTGCCGCAGCAATCCTACAATCTGCTCCGGTGTCTGCTTCCTGCCTCGTGCCATTCCAGGCTCCTTTCATTCCAGTTTCTTTCACTCCAACTGGTACAAAAAGTGCCGGGCACTCCACGCGCTGACCCGGACTATCTTCCCGCTCCCGTGACCTCTCAGACCGGGCCCGTGCGGGTATCCCGTTTATGACACGTGAAGAATCCAGAAAGTATGTTCACTATTGAACAGACTCTTAGCGCCCTCGGGTAATAAACAACGAACGGATGAGGCAGTGCCGGAGGTCAAATGATTGACTTCCTTCACCGTTAGGCACGGCAACTAGAGGCCGATTACCTGCTCAAGCGCCCGCCAACAGTTTTGTCCGCCGCGTCGCTCACCACAATCAGCTATCTGAGGTTGCCGATCATGTCTTCGACTTTGCTTCTTGTTGAGCGGGTCTCGTTTCAACCAGCAGTCCTGGAGCGACTGTTCCAACCTGTGCAACTTGGCCCATACAGGCTCAGGCACAGGATGGTGATGGCTCCTCTGACCCGCTCCCGGTCTATTCAGCCGGGCAACATTCCGTCAGCGATCAATGCCTATTATTATGCTCAACGGGCTTCAGCCGCTCTCATCATTTCCGAAGCCACCCAGATTTCACAACAGGGCCAGGGATATGCCTGGACTCCTGGAATTCACAGTCCCGATCAGATAGAGGGCTGGCGTCTGGTTACCGAAGCTGTACATAAAGCCGGCGGCCTCATCTTTTTGCAACTGTGGCATGTCGGGCGTATTTCTCACCCCTCACTGCAGCCGGATGGCATGTTGCCGGTAGCGCCTTCTGCAATTCGCCCGGTGGGGAACGCATTTATCGAGATGGAAGACGGGACGGGTGGATTTGCTGCGTTTGTGACTCCCCGCGCGTTAGAGACAGAGGAAATTCCATATATTGTTCGGCAGTATGAGCGCGCAGCGAGGAATGCGCAAGCAGCAGGCTTCAATGGTGTCGAGATACACGCTGCCAACGGCTATCTCCTAGATCAGTTCATCGAGTCCAGCACCAACAAACGCACTGACGAATATGGCGGATCAATCGATAACAGGTCGAGATTGCTGATGGAGGTGGTACTCGCGGTGGCCGGAGTCTGGGGAGCGAACCGCGTAGGCGTACGTCTTTCTCCGATGGGGATGACCAACGATATCAGCGATAGCGATCCGGAAAAGACCTTCGGGTGCATAGCTAGAAAGCTAAATGATTTCGACCTTGCCTATCTGCATATCGTCAATCCTGCTATGGCGGCAATCGAGAATAGGACCACGCCGGACCCAAGCGCGCTACGCATGGTGGATCTCATTCGAAAAAAGTTTCGGGGCACTCTAATCTACGCCGGCGGATTTGACCATGACACTGCGGAAGCCTGGCTGCGGCAGGGGAAGGCAGACGTGATCGCCTTCGGCCGTAAGTTTCTGGCAAATCCGGACTTGCCGGAAAGATTTCGACGGCGCGCTCCTCTGAATGCTGACGACCCTTCTACTTATTATGGTGGAGGAATGCGGGGCTACGTCGACTATCCGACGCTTTCGCAACAACGAAACGCGGAGCCAAGGCTTTGTGTGGACGTGAGATGGCGGTAGGGATTCAATGTGGTGGAATTGTTCAGGACGCCGGGATTAATCTCGGGAGTTTTTCTGCACTTGGCGCGGGCGCCCTCGAAGCAAGATTGTTCTGTTATTCTTTCGTGCCATGTTCAAGAATTCGAGGTGGACGACCATGACCGTCTGTGCTCACTTAAGTCAGGTCCGAGATGTTATGCCGCGGACTCCGCAGGGTTGTGAGGAGTGTCTTAAACTGGGCGACGAATGGGTTCACCTTCGGCTGTCCATGGAGTGCGGTCACGTTGGCTGCTGCGATTCTTCGAAGAACAAGCATGCCACTAGGCATTTCCATCAAACCAGACATCCCATCATGCGTTCTTTGGAGCCCGGTGAAACCTGGGGATGGTGCTATGTTGATCAAATTGAACTGGACGAATTGCCTTGAAAACTCCGAATGACCTCTCATCGTTGCTGCCTGGTACGCCACATCAACAGCATTCACGGATGACAGGCGGATAATCTTCAGGTGCTGTGCTTCGACAACGTAGGCAGAGGTCGAAGACGGCAAAACAATCTAATCGAGTACCGCACAAGAAGTACTGCAATCACCGCTATCAACACGAACAGGAGATCTACTCGATGCCCCAGCAAACGTACGAAATCGACCCGACACACTCGTCAGCGCATTTTAGCGTTCGCCATATGATGGTCTCGAATGTCCGGGGTCAATTCACAAAGGTCTCTGGCACGATCAAATTTGATCCAGCGAACCCAGCAAGTTCCTCAGTAGAGGCGACGATCAATGCGGCCTCGATTGACACTCATGACCCGCAGCGCGACACTCACTTGAAAAGCGGTGATTTTTTTGATGTTGAAACATTTCCGACGCTGACATTCCGAAGCAAGCGGATCGAATCGCACTCAGGCGGCGGTAAAGTCACCGGCGATTTGACGATTCACGGGGTCACAAGAGAAATCACGCTTGATGTCGAGGGGCCTACGCCGGAGAACAAGGACCCTTGGGGAAAATACAGAATTGGAATTTCCGCAACTACAAAGCTAAGCCGGAAAGACTTTGGACTCACCTGGAATACGACTTTGGAGACCGGCGGCGTACTCGTTGGCGATGAAGTCAAGATCACGATCGACGTTGAAGCGGTCCGTTAATCGCGGATGTCGAGCTGATGTGGAGCACGTTGGTGTGTATCCCTGTTCCCAAACTTCGACTCGGTGTCCCCGCGAGGCTATTCCACGTGTCATTCGCCAACAATCAGGAGTAACGACAATGTCCATTCTTCGACGCACCCTCGCCACGGCCTGTATGTTGTGTCTGTTCACTCTTCTTGGAAGCTCTTCGGATGCACAAGTCGCAGGTGCCAACTGGCAAACCTACAACCGCACCCTGGCTGGAGATCGGTTCTCGCCTCTCAAGGAAATTAACCGTTCTAACGTCGCCCAATTGAAGGCGATATGCACGTATACGCTGCCAGAGGTGTCCTCGCTTCAGACCGGTCCGCTTGTTGTTGACGGCACGATGTATTTCACGACTGACGAGGGGTCCTATGCGATCAACGCGAGCACATGCGCAGAAAAGTGGAAACACCATCGGCACAGCGATACGCCAAGCATGCTGCTGGTGAACCGTGGATTCGCCTACGCCAACGGACGGTTGTTTCGAGGCACCTCGGACTCGCACGTGCTGGCGATGGATCCGGCAGACGGCCACGTGCTGTGGGATCAGGTGATCGATGCACAAGGACCTGGCGTTTCGATACCAATGGCACCGATCGCGGCGAACGGGCTGGTCTACATCGGCAATGCCGGCGGTGATCAAGCCGGTGTGACGGGCCACGTCTATGCGCTGGATGCCAAGGACGGGCACATGGTATGGAGGTTCGACGTCGTCCCGGGAACCGGGCCGGCGCGTGCGACGTGGACGAATCCCAAGTATCCGACCTCCGGCGGTGCGTTCTGGACATCGTTCACCCTCGATGAACCCAACGGAGTGCTGTACGTGCCCGCAGGCAATCCGGCGCCCGACTTCGACGCCGAACGGCGGACCGGCGACAACCTCTATACCGACTCAGTCATTGCGATTGACGCGACGAATGGACGGATGCTGGGCTACAACCAATTGGTCAAGCGGGACAACCACGACTGGGACGTGGACAGCCCGCCGACGCTGGCAACGACGCGTTCGGGCAAGCGGATCGTCGCGTCGGCGAACAAAGACGGTCTGCTCTCCATCCTCGATCGCTCTCGTGTGACCCGCGGCGCAACGCCAGCCGATCTCACGGTTGTGCTCGCGCTCCTGTCGCAGACGCCGACGACCACTCGCGAGAACGCGGACGTGCCGCTTTCGCGGGATCACCCGGTGCGCTTCTGTCCGGGCATTCAAGGTGGCGTCGAGTGGAACGGCGCGGCATTCAGCCCGAAAACGAATTCGCTCTACGTCGCAGCCGTGGACTGGTGCGCGCACGTTCAGGTCAAGCGAGACCTCGAGGTCCCTGCTCCGGGAGGGCTTTGGCTCGGTAGCGAGAACCCGATGTCCGATATCTTCGATCCGCCGGACCAGGCGAAGGGGTGGCTCACGGCGTTCGACGCGGAGACGGGCAGTGTCCGCTGGAAGTTTCACGCGCCGCATCCGATGCTCGCTGGTGTGACGCCCACAGCCGGTGGGCTGGTATTCGCTGCGGATCTCGGAGGCCAGATCTATGCCGTGGACGCGGATACAGGGAAAATTCTTTGGCAATCGGACGCCGGGCAATCCACAGGCGGTGGCATTGTCACTTATCGCGCAAGAGGACGACAGCTCATCGGCGTGGCTTCCGGAATGAAGTCACCGATGTGGCCGGGAGGCGCCCAGCAGAGCCGCATTCTCGTATACGGTTTGCGCTGACGGATGCGCGCGCCTCGAAAGTGAACAATGCTCCGTTTTTGACCTGTGCTCGTTCTGGCCTTACCGGTTTGGATGTAAGAATAACCGTGCGAGCAACGGGAGTATGGAGAGGATCATGGACACGGAAGGATATAAGCAACGTCTTCTGGCGGAAGAACGGAGACTCTCGCAGAGTATTGACCGCGCCGATGAAAACGCACGCGATCTGAGCGGCGGGCCTTCAGTGCGGGATCGGGGCGACGCGAGCGTCAGGGACGAAGAAAAAGATGGGCAGTTCCAGGAAGCAGATACTGAGTTGACTACTCTCAGCCTGGTACGAGACGCACTGAGGCGCATCGAGGAAGGCACGTTCGGCAAGTGCCTTGTCGATGGCGGCCCTATCGAACAGAAGAGGCTCGATGCAGTGCCGTGGACCCCGTACTGCCTGAAACATGAGCAGTTCCGGGAAAACAATAACCCACACCGAATTCCGACATTATGACGGCCGGGGATCACTGATCCAGATAAGGAGGCTGTACCTCTTCTGAATGGCTCAGACAGGATCACCTCAGTGCTAGGCGCTTTAGACCCACCTGGAATACGGCTTTGGAGACTGGCGGCATACTCGTCGGCGATGAAGTCAAGATCACGATTGTCATGGAAGCGGTCCATTGATCGCGAATGTCAGGCGTAGGTGGAGCATGTCGGTGTGTATCCTCGTTCGTAAACGTCGAGTCGGCGTCCCCGCGAGGTTATGCAACTGTTGAGTCACGAAATTCCGCGCTTCATCGATAACTCGGCCTGAAGACTAACAAGGTTCCGGGCGATCGTAGCGACTGCAATGGTCTTTCTTCCCAGGCAGTAAGAGACGGTGCAATTGTGTTCTTCGAGGATTCCGTCGATGAGGACTTCGTCCCACCTCTCGGCATTGGCCGACGTAGTTCACGGTGATATCGTAATGCTGGCTCCAAAAGAATGGCACCCGCGTTGAATACCTCACGTTTTCCCAGCATGTTCTTCGCTGCGGCCTGTCCCTGCCGCTCCGCAACGACCCAGTGCTCAACCCGGATCGCCTGCCCAGAACGGGGATCCGGCCAGCGCGCAATGTCGCCAGCTGCATAAATCCCAGCATGGCTCGTTTCCAGATGCTGGTTCAGTCCCTGATTAACGGACATCCTTTGAGTCTCACAGGGAGGAGCGCGGGGCCAAAACTGGAGCGGACGCCACGGGAGGGAGTGGCCCCCGTTTGAGTCGACGGGTTGCGGTTGGAGGCTAGACCTTCACTGCCGGATGGGTGGCGTAGTGGAGCAAAACGGCCACGGCGCAACTGGTGAGGCGGGTTTCTGCCGAGTCTGCCCGGCTAGTGAGAATGGCGGGTACGCGGGCGCCGAGTACGATGCCAGCCAGCAGCGCGCCGCCTAGGTACCCTCCTTGTAGCATCCGAGGTATCAGCCTGCTGAAAAGAAGAATAGGAGGGATTGCGCATGAAGGAAACGACAAACCGGAGAATCGTCCTGGCTTCACGGCCCGAGGGAGCTCCTGTTGCTTCAAACTTTCGCTTGGAGACCCAGACATCCCGATCCGCGGATGAGGGGCAGATGCTTTTACGGACGGTGTACCTGTCTCTTGACCCGTATATGCGGGGGCGGATGAGTGACGCGCCTTCTTACGCGCCGCCTGTGGGTATTGGGGAATTGATGGTGGACTCGACTGTAAGCCGGGTGGAGATTTCAGACGTATCGGGATTTGCTGTTGGTGACTGGGTCCTGAGTCAGAACGGCTGGCAGGAGTTCGCGATTTCGGACGGAAGAGGCGTATTGAATCTTGGAGCGCACCCTACCAGGCCTTCCTATGCGCTGGGCGCGCTGGGCATGCCGGGATTCACGGCTTACATGGGACTGTTGGACATTGGAGAGCCGAAGCCGGGCGAGACAGTGGTGGTTGCCGCGGCTACAGGTGCTGTGGGTTCTGTTGTGGGACAGATTGCGAAGCTGAAGGAATGCCGCGTGGTGGGGATTGCAGGTGGAACAGAGAAGTGCCGCTACGCGGTAGAGGAGCTCGGATTGGACGCCTGCCTTGATCATCGCAGTCCAAAACTGCATGAAGAGCTGGCGGCTGCGTGTCCGAAAGGCATTGATGTGTACTACGAAAATGTCGGTGGGGTGGTTTTCGATGCGGTTCTTCCCTTGCTCAATACGCATGCCCGGATTCCCCTGTGCGGGCTGATTGCTACCTACAACGGCGACCCGGCGGCAGAGGGCAAGTACCGTACCTCGCAGGTGATGTCGATCCTTTTGAAGAAGCGAATTCGGATGCAGGGATTCATCATATTCGAGGATTATGGAGCACACTTTGGGGAGTTCCGGAAGCAGATGACGGAATGGCTCGAGGCAGGGAAGATCAAATATCGCGAGGATATAGTGAGCGGATTGGAGAACGCTCCTGAGGCGTTCATGGGGCTGCTGCAAGGGAAGAACTTCGGGAAGCTGGTGGTCCAGGTATCTGCGGAAGCTGGAATGTAAGGACAGTCGAACCATCAACGAAGGCCACAGGCTGACTGCAACATGCGGCGTCTCTCAGAAGCACAAACAGGCCGAGCCAAGGAGGGCACGGAATCGGCCGCCTTTTCGACCGCAAATGCTGCGTTGGTCTGCAATTCCCTTCAGGAGCGGTACAAATCGAGCTTAGACGAGCAATTGTGACCGGCTTTTCACACCGGCGCGTTCGATACTTACGACGTAAACGCACCGCTCCTGCTTAGAGCCCAAATGGGGGAGCTCTGCCTGAGCGATGCGCACAAAGAGACCGGATCTGCGCCCGTTTAGCGTCTACGTGATTGCGCGCCCTATTGCGTGTTTAGAAAGAGGAGTCATGAGAATCCTGATGGGAATCGACGATTCGAAGTCCTCCAAGAACTTGGTTCGCGCCCTTGTCACCCAGTTTCGGACTGAGAACGCAGAGATTCTGGCTTTGCACGTGCTGGAGCCAGTTGAACCCGTGGCGCCACCGGAAATGGCGCAAGGTTACGCTCCAGAGTTGGAAGACCAGAAAAAGCCGGCCTTTATACTGCTGGAGCGAATCGCGGATGAGTTGCGCAGGGCGGGATTCAGTGTACAGACGTCTGTTGAAATAGGTGATGTCAGAGAAACCGTTATCGAGACAGCGGTTGAATGGCATGCTGATCTCATCCTTGTTGGCTCACATGGGAAGCGAGGCATCCGGAGTTTCTTGCTGGGAAGCGTGGCGGAATCTGTTGCTCGCCATGCTAAATGCTCCGTAGAAATTGTTCGAATGTAAACGAACAATCGCTCAAGTATCGTAAGTTGAGGCAATTGGCTCACCTCGCGTGGCGTTGTGCCTTAGCACCATAGAGGCAGGACTGGTTGCCGACATGGATGAAGGAGAAACGCATGTCAATCTCAGAAATCCTGGCAAGCATCGACCTTGAGATCGCAACACTGACCCACGATTACAGGTGGAGTGCCGGCACCTTTTGTACCAGTTGGAGTGAGAGAAACTGTAATGGTGATGGGCCGGTCATAGCGCAATCTGGACCCAACCGGCTTCAAGTTTGGTCGCGTAGGTGCGGATGGATTCCGTGCGAACATGCTTCATCAGCATGCCGATGTTCTGCAGGTATTCACCCATCATGGGCGGTGGGGTTTCGTGGCCGAAATAGGGCGGAACCGGACCGGAGAGGGCTTCGCCTGTGGTCACGTCGAACTGGACGCAGTGCATGGCGCAGGTAAGGTACGTGCCGTCGAGCGTGCCCATATCAAGCGGCGCATTCATGTGGCCGCAGCGTCGCTGGACCGCATAGTAAGTGCCGCCGCAATTACAGATAACGATCTCGTCTCCGTTGATCTCGACGGTTTTCATCCCGCCGGGGGCAATCTCATCGGTGCTGATTGCGCGAACGAACTCGTCACTCAAGACCCACCTCCTTTGGCGGCAGTTGGGGTAGGCTGTCCGGGTCGATGACATCCTTGTGGACGAAGAGGCCGCACCAACAGCGTCTGATCGCGTCGAAATGTTTCCGGTGGAAGGGAATGCATGGACAAACGATCTGCATGTCGCGCTCGCGGTCGTGACGGATCGGCTGGCAGGGACAGAAGGGGATGCCATGCTTGCTTTCCAGAATCACCTCCTGCTCGAGCAGGAAATCCTTCAGTTCCGTGTCGGGCGTAAACTTGAAGCCCAATGGCCCAACGACCTTCTCGAAGAAATAGTGCAGCGCCCTCTTCCTTGATTCAGCATTCATTCAGCACCACCTCATTTGCCCAGCGCGCTCAAATAGCGCTCAGGCCGGTAACCCACAATCACCTCGTCGCCGATCTTGACGAACGGGAAGCCTGTGGCGCCTGCTGCATCGAGTTCCTGCGAGATCTTTTCCTGTGTCGCCTCGTCGGCGAGGTCGTAATCGACGTAAGTGAACGGGATATTCCGCTCGGCGAAAAACTTCTTCGTCTTGCGGCACCAGGGACAAGTCGAGAGAGTATACATGCTGACTTCCTTCACGCCATCTCCTTTTCACTGAGGCTAACGAACAATTTGCCCGCCTCGAGCTTTGTTGGGTATACGCTGAGACCAAGCTCAGGCGCATCGAGGAACCTGCCGGTTCGAACATCGAAACGCCAGTCATGGCAGGGGCAAATGATCGTGTAGCCCTTCAGCCTTCCCATAGACAGCGGACACGCCATGTGCGCGCACTTGCCTGAAACGGCGTAGACCGTACCGCCGACACGCGCCAGAACGACATTCACGCCCAGCGGATAGGCCGGCGCCATTTGGCCTTCCAGCAACGCGGCGTCGTCCAGTACGTAGGTCCAGTTCATCGCCAATCTTACTTCGGAGCTATTTTGCATTCGATCTTCGGCTTTCGCAACAAACCAGGGCTTTCATTCTCCCTCTCGGCCACGGACCAATATACCCCCAGTCGCCCCAACCGGATTCGTTTTTTTGCATCCGTTTTCGATCCCAAAAAACTCGAGCGCACTTCGCAGCGCCCTTGCGAAACCCAGGAAACAGGATTTGCCTCATTATGAGGCGAATTCATGGATAACGGGGCTCCCCTGACACAAAATCGCCAAGGCACTCATCGAGGACCGGATTTGTGATTGGAAGTCGGCCAGTGTCATGGGATCTCATGGCCGATCAGGGCGATCAAAGACGAGGCCTTGGACTCCTTGTGATGCTCTAGCATGCGGTTGTAGTTCATCTTGTAGATGTGGTCGCCCGAAAGGATGATTACGTACTTGGGCTGCTCGCTGCCGATCGAGTAAATGTTCTGGAAGACGGAGTCCGCCGCGCCCATGTACCAGTTCGAGCCGGTGCGCTGCATCGGCGGCAGCGGCTCGATGAATTCACCTAGCTCGTGGGTCATGATTCCTGTCCAGCCTTCGCGGATGTGACGGTTCAGGGAGAGCGCCTTGGACAGCGTAAGCAAGTAGACGCGGCGCCGGCCTGAGTTGATGCAGTTTGAAAGCGTAATGTCGATGATCCGGTAGTGGCCGCCGACGCTGCCGGTTTGCACGGCTTCCACGCAAGCGAATTGCCGTATGTGTTCGGTACGTTCGATGGCACGCCGCCACTTTGGCCGAAAGTCCCGGAGACGGCGCAGGAGAGGGGGCTCTCCGACGCGATGATCGGTTATTGGACTAGCTTTGCTCGCACAGGCCGCCCACAGGCCGCAAACGAGCCGGATTGGCCAGTGTTCGGATCGACGGGCGCTTACATGGCATTCGAGGAAACTCCACAGCCGTCAGATCATCTCTTGCCAGGGATGTATGAGTTCAACGACGAGGTCGTTTGCCGGCGCCGAGCAACCGGGGACATCGCCTGGAATTGGAATGTCGGCTTATATTCGCCCAAGCTCCCGGCTCGGCAGGTGCAATGTAAACAGTGACGGGCGAATCCCGATGATCGGCGACGGCTGCGGCTCGCCAGGCGAGCGACGAACCTTGCGCAATCTTGTTGGATTCTCGCAGCGAATGCTTCCTACTTGATCGAGCCTCGGAGGGAAAGAGGATCCTATGATCCAGGGAAAAGGAATTCAGATCGTTCTTGCCGCCCGGCCGCAGGGCAAGGTGACGCCGGACGATTTTCGCCGGGAAGAGTTCACGCTTCCTGAACCAAGCCTGGGCGAATTCCTGATGAAGGTGGACTATCTTTCGCTGGACCCGTATATGCGCGGAAGGATGGACGACAGAAAATCCTATGCCGAGCCATGGACTGCCCGATGATTTGTACCAGCAAGATTGTTCGTGTAGCGCAGTTTTGAGGGGCCCATGACCCAGCAGGCGGATCATGCAGCCGGTTGGTGCGGATCCGGTATGGAATCTATGCCTGCGTAGATTGCCAGGGCGCTGCAACTCTTGACGACTAAGGTTGAGCAGTGCATTCTCACCAGGTCACGGGATCTAAGGTCTGCCAGGGCGCGCGTGACCGCTTCACGCGATGCGCCGATGCACTCACCGATTTCCCGGTGAGTCAGCGCGCACCGGATCTGGACACCGTCCCTGGTCTGCAGACCCCCTCTGCACCACTTCAGCAATAGATGGGCGAGTCTCGCCGTCGCGGACGATGTAAGGCCGAGGATTTGCAATCTCTCGCGGGCTCGCGTGAGTTCCACACATAACTCGCGTGCCACATTTTGGCTGGCGATCGGATGACGCGAGAGAAACGCGAGAAAATGCCGGCGTCGCATCGACGCGATTCTGCATGGGTACATCGCCTGCACTCGAATCTCAGAGGAGTCGCCGGAAATCGCAGAAGTGAGCCCCGGAATATCTCCAGCGCCCGCAACCCCAAGCAGAAATCGCCTGCCATCCGAGGAATTCATGGAGATATTTACTTCCCCTTCCAATAGGAAGAGGATGCTGGAAGGCTCCTCCGCCTCGTTGATGAGAACGGTCGAGCCCGAGCAGCGGAAACCTGTCGCGAACGACGCGAAGTCGCTCAGCGCTTCTGTTGACAGATCCTCAAAGAATCCTTCTGTACCACAAGGCCCGCAGGCATCGTCCCGCATGACCCCAAAGCGGTGTGGCATCGGGAACTCGCCCGCAAAGCGTTCTTCGCCGTTTTGAGGCCTTCTTGCGGCGAAGTCACCCTCGTAACGGCCGGCCTGAAATTCACCTTTGGCCTGGCCATGAATCAGTTGCAAGGCTCGCATCGATCTCCCTCCCAACATGTCAATTTCGTCCCCGGTTGCTTTCGTCGGCCTGGAAACGGTCTAACAAACGATCTTTGTCAACTCGCTGGAATCATGAGCCCCGCCTTGTTGTTGGGTCCGATACGTGCGCACTATGCGTGCAGAGGCATTTAAGAGACCGTTTGCAGCAATTTCGAATCCGCAGGCAGATTTGATAGCGCCGTTCCGATGCCGCTCATGCTGCAATGACCGGCATGGCTCGACTTGGCGCTGGCGATTTCGCCCGGTCGGCCATTAGTTCTCCAATACTTTGGAGCAGGTTGGACGGCTCATTGCTGATTGTTGCGTCTGCAAAGCTGTCGCAGCCGGTTGAAGAGTCCGTGATCGAAACCACAGGTGTCCGCGAACCGATTGCCCGAATCAGGAAGGTCAATCTCTCCCGGCTATTGGTTGGGATGGAATGGCCCAGGAGGACCAGGTCGAAATCACCATCCCTGATGTGGTCGATCGCTTCCCTGATCGACCCTGTAGACGTGACGATGAACCCAGCGGATTGCCAGTCTGAGCTTTGCCCTGCCAGAAGCGATGAATCCAGGCCGACGGCCAGGACAACCGTTAGGGACGTAATGACCTCCAGAATGGGGATTCATCGCTTGACCGGCCAGGGAGAATAGACCAAGTGTTGTTTTAATATCTGTTTCCTGCCGAACAGTCTGGTCAATATTGCACATTTCCCCCGTTTTCATCGCACTTTCACCGTTTCAATTGTGCGGCGGCTTCAATCTCCTCATCGATGGAGTGTTCGGACCGGCAAGGAAACGCAATAGGGTTCGAGTCCTACCTGAGGAGCCAATCCCTCAACAACTTAGAGCCATAAGCAGCCCCAGGAAGAGCCGTCGGCACCTTCGGGAGTTGCGGCATTCGTGTCTGCGCCGCCAGTTTCCCCGCCCTGCACCCCCCAGATCGCGGTTCGATTCAGAACGATTCTCAATGTGACGCCGGCATTCGCCCGTCTGCAGGGGCGTGTTTCATCTTGCTGTTTTGGCTCGTAATCCCGTATAAATGATTCAAAAGCCCCGCAGAATTCCTGGTTATCCAAAGCAGCCTGTTCTTTCTACGAACGGGCAGGCCGAATGTGAACGTGTATCGTTTATCCAATTGATTCATTCATAACGCCACCCCACGGCGGAAAAAGAGGAAGGCATATGAAACCGGGGAAATCGAGCATAGCTAAGCCGCTGACGACGAATAAGCACCTGGTCCGCTGGGTGGAGAAGATGGCTGAGCTGACGCAGCCGGCCAGGATTCATTGGGTGGACGGAAGCCAGCAGGAGTACGACTGGCTGTGCGATGAGTTGGTGGCGGCGGGGACCTTCATCCGGCTGAATCAGGAGAAGTGGCCGGGTTGCTTTTCTGCGCGCTCCGATCCGCGCGATGTGGCTCGCGTGGAGGACCGCACATTTATCTGTTCTCTTTCAAAGGACAACGCCGGGCCGACCAACAACTGGATCGAACCGTTCGAGATGCGCAAAAAGCTCAAGGAGCTTTTCAACGGCTGCATGCGCGGGCGGACGATGTATGTGCTGGCCTTCAGTATGGGGCCGGTGGGCTCGCCGATGTCGCGCATCGGAGTGGAGTTAACCGATTCGCCCTATGTCGTGGTGAATATGCGCATCATGACTCGGATCGGGCTGCCGGTGCTGGCCGAGATCGACCGCGATACCAAGCGCGTTGTGCCATGCATGCACTCGGTGGGTGCGCCGCTCGAGCCGGGACAAAAGGATGTGCCCTGGCCGTGCAACGACGAGAAGTATATCGTCCATTTTCCTGAAACGCGCGAGATCTGGAGCTACGGGTCGGGCTATGGCGGCAATGCGCTGCTGGGCAAGAAATGCTTTGCGCTACGCATCGCCTCAAACATTGCGCGCGATGAGGGCTGGATGGCCGAGCACATGCTCATTTTGGGCGTGGAGACGCCTCAGGGCGAAAAGACCTATGTAGCGGCGGCTTTCCCGTCGGCGTGCGGCAAGACCAACTTTGCGATGATGGTGCCGCCCAAGGCGCTGGGCGACTGGAAGGTGACGACGGTCGGCGACGACATCGCGTGGATCAAGCCGGATGCGAACGGGCAACTGCGCGCCATTAATCCGGAAGCGGGGTTCTTTGGCGTGGCCGTGGGAACAAGCGAGAAGACCAATCACAACGCGATGAAGATGCTCAGCCGGAACACGATCTTCACCAACGTGGCGCTGACGCCGGATGGCGGCGTGTGGTGGGAAGGAATGACGGAAGAGCCGCCGGCTGAGTGCACGGACTGGCGCGGCGAGCGCTGGACTCCAGAGATTCAAAAGCAGACTGGAGCCAAGGCGTCGCATCCGAACGGCCGGTTCACCGCGCCGGCCTCGCAGTGCCCGTCGATCGATGAAGCGTGGGAGGATCCGGAGGGTGTGCCGATCGGAGCTTTCGTCTTTGGCGGCAGGCGGTCGACGACAATGCCGCTCGTCTACCAGGCTTTCAATTGGAGCGCGGGCGTTTACGTAGGCGCCACGATGGGATCGGAAACGACGGCTGCGGCCAGCGGCGCGGTGGGCCTTGTGCGGCGCGATCCCATGGCGATGCTGCCGTTCTGCGGCTATCACATGGGCGACTACTTTCGCCACTGGATCAAGATGCAGCGCTCGCTCAGCTCCACGCCGCGGATCTTCAACGTGAACTGGTTCCGCAAAGGCGAGGACGGGCAATTCCTGTGGCCGGGGTTCAGCGAGAACATGCGAGTGCTGAAGTGGATCGTGGACCGCGTGCACGGGCGCGCACAGGGAAAGGAAACACCGATCGGTTGGACGCCCTACTACGACGACATGGAGTGGGCAGGTTTGGACATTTCGCGCGCGCGGTTCGACCAGATGCAGGAGGTGGACCGTGCCGCCTGGCGCAAGGAGCTGATTGGGCATGAAGAGCTCTTCATCGACGTGCACGACCACCTGCCGCCGGAGATGATCTACGAGCGCGAGTTGTTGATCTGCAGAATCTGAGCGCTGCCGCAAACGACAAGAATCTGAATGCGGCTCTCAGGTGGTGGTGCGTTCGACCACTGGGCGAAAGCCGAGCTGCTGGAAGAAATCAATAAGGAGAGCAGCGGTTTCGTCGCTGGTGAAGGGCGCGGCGCGAAGCACAAGATCGGCTCCAGCGCCGGCTGCCAGTTCTCCTGGCGTGGCAGCGATGGCGATGCACTTTTCCCGCCGGTTGGTGCAACTGGCCAGGTCGCCGATCGATTGCTGGATGGTGGGGGTGGCGATGACGGTGCGCGGCGGCGCCATGCGGTCCACCAGCCACAGAATCTCCAATTTGGACTCGAGCTCGTCGGGGACACAGTCGATTACGAGGTCGGCTTCGCGAACCGCGTCTTCGATTGTGGAAACGAATGTGACCGCGGGCAAAGCCTGGGGACCGAGCTCCTGGCGGATCGATTCCCTCGCATGATGCAGGTTGCCGGGCATGACGTCCTCAAGCAGGACGCGATAGCCGGCGCGGGCCGCTCCCAACGCGAGCTGGCGGCCGAGGGGCCCGGCCCCGATGATGGCAACGGTGAGCACAATCTTTAGAGCGGTTCCGCAGTCGATGTAGCCGTTTCCAGCTCAAGTGCGGGGTGGATTCTTCTTGAGGAAGAATCCACTTGGCGTCCGAGGCTTCGGGACACAGTAACTGCGGAACCGCTGTAGCGGATCGAGAGACTCATTTGGCGGCAAGGGCCTCGGCCACTTCCTCGACGCTGGGGCGGGCACGCAACAGATGTTCGGCGACCTTAGCGCGCTCGTCGGCGGAGAGCGTAGGGACTAAGGCAAGCACCCGGCGCAGGGTCACGGCCACATCGTCAATGTAGTTCATCAGGCGGATCGCTTCTCCAGAAAGGGGCATGTTTTTCCTCGAGGGTGAATTCCATTCCTATTGTAGGGCGCGAGGCGGAGTGGTGCGAAATGGACGAGAGATCAGCGATCAGCTGCCAGGGAGCAGGACTCGAGACGAATCACCCGCTACCGGCGCTACGGGTGCCGCTCGACGGCGATGTTGACCGTGGCCGTGGAACCTGACGCGGCAAGGCCGAGAAGATTGGTGGCCACTCCGGGCAGCGAGACAGGGAGAAACGCGACCGAG
The DNA here is from genome assembly GCA_049517515.1 of Occallatibacter sp. Lineage (GTDB taxonomy): Bacteria > Acidobacteriota > Terriglobia > Terriglobales > Acidobacteriaceae > Telmatobacter. The sequence goes on along the minus strand of JBEKSA010000008.1, from coordinate 102,750 downwards.
CCATCAATGGCTGAAGTAGCCGTGGCGGCCTGCGTGGCCAGAAGTGCTCCCTGAGTGCAGACCGAATGCGGTGCGCAGGGCGGCGACCAGGCGTAGAGCGCCTGATAGAGCGCGACCGTGCCGCCCGCCAAGGGGTTGCCGTCCATGTCGAGAAGGCGCAGCGCGATCTGGCTAGGCGTGCCCGAGACGGCGAGGGTCTGGCTGACGCCGGAGATGGGTTCGAGCAGAGCGTACTCCGGACGCGCACCATAGGCGGAAAACCCGACACACTGGCTGGTTCCATTCGAGCAGGCGTTGATGCTGACGACCTGGCCCTCGGCGAGCGGGCCGACGGTAAGGATTTTGGAGGCGATGCCCGCGGAGTTGGTGAGTGCGGCAGCCGAGCCCTGTGGACTGATGCCGCCACCGGATGGAGTTTGCCAGGCGACCGACTGGCCGGCGAGCGGAACGCCGTTCGAGAGGACAAGAGCCTGGACGGTCCAGGTAAAGGTGGCTCCGGCGGCGAGCGCGAGACGAGGAGAGAGCGAGGCAACAGTGGGTGGGGTTCCGCCGGCAAACTGCGCCTGCAGGCTGGAACCGTTGGTGAGTGAGGCGGTGACGATGGACCACGTGCCATCGACGGCGGTCACGTTCATGGTGGCGCGGCCGTCGCCGGTGGCCGTCACTGAGCAGACGGGCAGTCCGCAGCCGAGCGTGGCCGCGCCCGCGGTGACGGTGTAGATGATGGTGACGCCGCCGGCAGTGGCAAGCGTGGGGCTGAGAGCCGTGACAGTGAAGGGAAGAGGCACGCCGATCGGCACCGTGTTCGAAGGTGCGGTGACGAGGGTCAGCGCGTCGCCCGTGCCGGAGTCGTAGCTGATGCCGCCGGGAATGACCGCGGCCGCGTAAAGCGTGGGCAGGTCGTCAACCTCAACATCCACGGAACCGGTGACGCCTGAGGCTGCGGGCGGCACGATGGCAGTGATCTGGTTTGGCGAGATGCTGGTGACGAGCGCCGGCTGTCCGCCGACCAGAACTGCGTCGGCGAGGCGAAAGCCGGTGCCCTCGATCGTGATGGGACCGCCGGAGGCGGGCAAGTGCGCGGGCGAAACCGTGTCGGCGTAAAGCAGCCATCCGTCATAAGCGTAGTCGGGACGGCCGTCGCCGCGCAGGTCGGCGATGCCGATGCGGACGACATCGTCAGCGTTGCTGGCCACGCGCAGCCAGGTTTCGCCGGCAGCCAGTCCATTGAGGCCGGGCGCTGCGCCAACGGCTGTTGCGCCAGCGGCGTCGAATGCGTCCCAGACGCCGATCGTCGGCATGGCTTTGGAGTTCGAGGGCGCGCCGGTCTCGTTGAGAGCCTCAGTCACTACGGTAAAAATGCGATTGCCGCGCACTGGGAAGGTGAACCAGTCCGTCTGGCCGACTTGGCTCAAGCGGCCGCACCACATTCCGCCTGTGGGCATGGGGCGCGGCTCGGACTCGGAACCAATGGCGTCGTTGAAATCGGCGACGGGAGAGCCGGCAACGGTCACGGTGAACGTTTGCGCGGCGCCCGCCGACAGGTTGGATAGGGTGATGGTGTTCAATACGCCGGAGGGCGAAACCTGGCCCTGCGTGTAGGGGCCAATGGAATTCTGGAGGATGTAAAGTGGATCGATCGCCTCAAAGGTGACCTGGTAGCTGGCGGCTGTCGCGCCGGGCGGGAGCGGGATTCCGCTCAGGTCAAAGGAGCCCTGCAGCGAGGGATCATTCGAGCCCCACATCGTGAGCGGGTTGTCGCTGGCATCGGAGAATCCGGTGATGGGGTTGCCGTGATTGCCGCTGAAGGTCGCGCCGGTTACGGCCGTCACCGTGTACTGGTAGAGGGGATTGCCGTTTGCGTCTAGCGGGCGCGCTACCACGTTGACGCCCTGCATGCCGTAGCCGGTGCGGAAAGTGACCTGGCCCTGGATGGAGATGGTGTTGGACGCGGTGAGCTGCTTGCCGGGGAAGCTTGCCAGATTGGCGGCGGTGATGGGGTAGATGCGGCTGAGCGCGGCGATGTCATCGTAGCGCAGAACCGTAGGGTCGGGGATGCATGCGCCACCGCTTGCGCCGCAAGCGCCGCTCAGCGGTTGCATGATAGGCCAGCCCTGCGTGCCGCCGGCCTCGCCGTTCGTGGCCGCGCCGGGATTGACCTGCGAGTCATCGAGGCCGAGGACGCGGCCGAATGCGCGCTCCAACTCAAAGCTCATCATCTCCAACATGTCGGAGTTGGTGGCACAGAGGCCGTTGAGGACGATGACCGCGTGCGCGATCGTGGCGTCGGGGTTCAGGTTGTCCATCCAGACGTACACACCGTTGTTCTGGCATGCGTCAGGCTGGCTTGTGGTGGTGCCGAAGATCGCGTTGATCACTGAGCCGTCGGCGTCGTAGATCACGGCCAGAGGATAGTTGGTTGCGGCGGGTGTCACGTCGGCAGGTGCGGTGATCGCGCCGGACGAGTTCACCGAAATATTCGCGCCGTTCACGTCTTCATTGAGCGGGCCGATGTCTATGAGGGTGACGCCGGCAGTGGGAACGGCGCTCCACAGAGCGGCTGCGACGTCGACCATCGCCGTGGCCTGCTGGTTGGTCACGGAGCTCGAAAGCGGCCCCTGATCGACGGAATAATTTATCTGTCCGCCGGCCCAGTGCACCGGTACCCCAAGTACGGCGGGATTGAAGAAGCTGGTTCCGGCCGCGTACTTCGGTCCGCCGGCCATCGCGCATGCGGGAACGAGGAATAGCAAGGCGAGGGGGAAGGCCGCTCGGCTGTGAGGCCAAGCGGTGCGAGCAGAAGCGGCGTGCGCGGGCGCGGATGTAGCGATGGGCACGAGATCCCCCAAACGGACCGAATGGGGCATGCACAACTCCAGTGGCGATTGACGATGGTTAAGGGCTTCTAATGTTGCCGGGCTGCGTCGCAGATGAGACCATTCAGAGCAACCTTCGGAGTATGAGAGGTTTCTGAGCTGCGCGCGGCGCTGATTTTCCGTGTGCTTGGGTCGAAAGAGGCGCCGACCGGCGCGAAGGATTAGAAATCACTCATTCAGACGCGGGGACCATTAGAAATCTCTCATCGCGAGTGCCGATCGCTGCGCCTTCACGAACCAGACGCGATTCACCCACTAGAGTCCTATCCGATGCGTGTGTCATCTTATGTGGAGCGGAAGAGAGGTGTAGAGCGCCTCGGCCTGTGGGCCTTTCCGTCTACAATCGACTCGGGTAAACCCATGGCAGAGATACGCGACACCGTGATTCTTGGCTCCGGCTGCGCCGGATTGACGGCAGCGCTTTACACCGCGCGCGCCGGGCTCAAACCACTGGTCCTGGAGGGCCACGAGCCTGGCGGCCAGCTCTCGATTACGACGCTGGTCGAAAACTTTCCCGGTTGGCCGGAGGGAATCCAGGGGCCGGAGCTGATCGGCAACATGAAGATGCAGGCGGCGCGGTTTGGCGCGGAGTACCAGCATTCGCATCTAGAGGTATCGGAGGTGGGCGCGCATCCTATCAAGCTGCGCACGTCGGCCGGCGAGCTGCACGCAAGGACGCTGATCATAGCTTCAGGCGCGAGCGCACGCTGGCTGGGACTACCGAGCGAGCAGGCGCTCATCGGCCACGGCGTCTCGAGCTGCGCCACCTGCGACGGGTTCTTTTTCCGCGATAAGGACATTGCGGTGATTGGCGGGGGCGACTCAGCGATGGAGGAGGCAATTTTTCTGACGCGGTTTGCCTCGAAGGTCACGCTGCTGCACCGGCGCGATGCTTTTCGGGCCTCGAAGATCATGCTGGAACGCGCCGTCGCGCATCCCAAAATCGAGCTGCGGACGAATACGATTGTGGACGAAGTGCTGGGCGTGGATGAGCAGGAAGTAAAGGGGCTGCGCGTGCGCGACGTGAACAGCGGCGAGCAAGACGAGCTGAAGGTGAGCGCGATGTTTCTGGGCATCGGCCACGTGCCGAATACAAGAGCGTTTGTGGGACAGATCGACCTGGACGAGGAAGGGTACATCAAGACCACGAGCAATGTGTTCACGACGCGCAACGGCAAGATTGTGCCCGGCGTGTTTGCGTGCGGCGATGTACAGGACAGGCGCTACCGTCAGGCGATTACAGCGGCTGGCTCGGGGTGCATGGCGGCGCTAGAAGTTGAGAAGTATCTCGAAGAGCACGGGCACTGAGGTTGAGAGGGTCAATGTCAATCGGGCGAAGGTTGCAATTGGCCGCCACGATACCGCGAGGGGGTGGATGGTGATGGCGCGTGCCGTTGATTCCAATCCGAACTAAAACTGGTGGAAGGCGAAGAAAACAGCGCCGATCAGGAAGATCGCGGAGACCGCGTGGTTCCAGCGCAGATGGTCCCCGAAATAGTAGGTGACGAAGACGCCGAAGACCACTAGCGTGATCACCTCCTGAATGACTTTGAGTTGAACGGGGCTGAAACGGTCCGCGCCGACGCGGTTTGCGGGCACCTGAAAGCAATACTCGAAGAAGGCAATTCCCCAGCTGACCAAAATGACCTTCCACAGCGCTTCGTGGCGGAATCTAAGGTGCCCGTACCAGGCAAAGGTCATGAAGATGTTGGAAATGGTGAGAAGAACGATGGTCCACATTTTGAGATTGTATCCGCGGCGAAGGCCCGGAGTTAGTGAATTGGTGTTGATTTCCGGATGAGGGCGCGGTGACGGCACTGAGGGAGAATCTCGAACGGCTGGAAGAGGCGATTGGTGCCGCTTGCAGGGCGGCCGGACGCGCGCGCGGCGAGGTCGAGCTGATGGCGGTCTCGAAGACCTTCCCAGCGGAGGCGATCGCCGAGGCCGCCGCGCTGGGGCTCACGCTGTTTGGCGAAAATCGCGTCCAGGAATTTGGCTCGAAAGTGCTGCACGCCGCTGAGGCCGGAACCTGGGCGGTGCGCGAGAGAATGCGCTTTCATCTCATTGGGCATTTGCAGTCGAACAAGGCGGCGAGGGCGGCGGAGATCTTCGACGGTGTGGACTCGCTGGATTCTGTGCGGCTGGCGGAGCGGTTGAACGATGCGGCCGGGAAAACGGGCAAGCGCCTGCCGGTGCTGATCGAGGTGAAGTTGAGCCCGGAAGCGACGAAGGATGGAGTCGAGCCGGAGTCGGACGAAGCCGCAAAGCTTTTGGAGCGGCTGCCCGATCTTATGGACCTGGAAGTGCGCGGGCTGATGACCATTGCCCCGTGGGGCGCGGCTGAGGATGTGACGCGGGCGTGCTTTCGAAGCTTGCGCGTCTGGCGGGACCGGTGGGCGGCGGCGTACCCGAACCTGAAGCTCGATGTGCTGTCGATGGGGATGAGCGGAGACTTTGCGCTTGCGATTCAGGAAGGCGCAACGCGCATTCGTATTGGCACGGCGTTGTTTGGCGCGCGTAAGCCGCTGGCAGAGCGGCGAAGCCAGGAATCGGAGTTCGACTGATGCTACGCATCGCGGCGGAAGGAGTGACGCTCGCTGTGCGTGCACAGCCGGGCGCGAAGAAGACGGCCATCGCCGGGATTTATGGCGAGGGAACCAAGGCGCAACTGAAGGTCGCCGTGCAGGCACCCCCGCTCGAGGGCCGCGCGAACGAGGCCTTGATTGCGTTTCTCTCCGAAATTCTTGGGCTGCCGAAGAGCGCGGTCGCGCTTGTCTCAGGCGAGCTTTCGAGGAACAAAGTATTCTTGCTGCGTGGAATGACAATGGCTCGGGCGACGGCGGCGCTGGCAAGGTGGAAGATCGATTGACCTAAGGCTTCGGCGCCGACTGCCGCTGAAGCTCCTTCTCAAATGCCTGCTCGCGATCGGCAATGTAGGCCTTGTATCCGGCAGGGTCGATGAAGGCGTTCTTGTCACCGCTCTTCCAGCGCGCATATTTCCCGATGAGATCGAAGTAGGAGCCGTGCGCCCCGAGAAATACGTCGCACGGAAGTTCCTCGAGCACTCGAAAGCCACGCTTGTAGTCCCCGGCGATTTGCGGATAGGCTTTGTTGCCAACCAGCTTGTAACCCGAGTTCACGTTCGGGCTGCCGACGATCACGACGTGCAGGAATCGACTGCCCTCCGGTTCGTCGAGGGTCCATGTCGTGGTTCCCCTTGTGTGTCCCGGCGTAAGGTGCGCAGTCAGGATGGTGCCTCCCAACCGGACCGTGTCGCCGTCGTGGAGGACGCGATCGATATGCGTCGATGGATAATGCATGAATTTCTGGGCGCCGTATTGAAAGTCTGTCCTGCCGCCAGATTCAACGACGTCAACATCGCCAGCCATAACGTAGTATTTGGCGCCTGTAAGATGAATGATTTGCGCGCTGCCCGCGCAATGATCGTTGTGCGCATGGCTGATGAGAAGAATTTTGATGTCGCTGAAGCGGAAACCGAGATCTTCGACGCTCTTCCGGATCAGCGGTACTGAGACTTCGAGGCTCGAATTGATCAGGATGATCCCGCGCGGCGTCGCGATGAGGTAGGAGGCGAGGTCTTGGCTGCCGACGTAATAGAGATTGCCGGCGATGCGGAAGGGCGTAAATGGGGTGGTCCACGCGGCAGGATACTGCGATGCAGCCGGAATGGCGCCAACAAGCAAAAAGAACAGGATAATGCGAAGTGCGGATTTAGTAGCGTTCATGATGCTTCTCGAGATGCGACATGACGGCTCAGGGTATCGATAGCTCGCTCCAGATGAACACCTCGGGAGCCTTTCACGAGGACGACGTCGCCGCGCCTGAGATTCTCTACGAGCCACTGGCCAGCGGCATCGGCGTCGCGAAGAAAGACCGCAGGCACTCCGCCGGCGCATGCGGCAGTGGCCAGGTGTTCCGCGTTGCCCTGCACAGCGACGACGAGATCGAGGCCGGCCTCCGCGGCGGCGCGACCACAGGCGATGTGCAGCGCGGGGCCGTGCTCGCCCAGCTCGAGCATCTCGCCGGCCACGAGAATGCGGCGGCCTGCGGTGGGGCGCGCGGCGAGGGTTCGGATCATAGAGCGCAGAGCTTCGGGGTTGGAGTTATAGCTGTCGTTCAGAATCGTGGCTCCGCTGATCTCGATGACCTGGCCGCGCTTGTCACCGGCAGTGAGTGAAGCGATCGCACCGGCGGCCGCGTCCAGATCTACACCGGCCTCAAGCGCTACAGCCAATCCGGCGACGGCATTCGACGCGTTGTGCGCACCCAGCAAATGCAGAGTAAATCCGCTTTCGCGCTCGCGGGCGCGAATGCGGACGTGCAGCCCGTCCGAATCCTCCGCGCAGGAAAGGATTTGCGGATCAGCACATGGACCGCTTCCGAAGTAGACGACGTGGCCGGAAAAATCGCGGCCAAACTGTGCACCGTAGGCGTCGTCGCAGTTCAAGAACACGACCCCGTTTGCGGGAAGCGCCTCGACCAGCTCGAACTTAGCGCGCGCAATGCCTGCCTGGCCGTCGGCAAAGTTCTCGATGTGCGCTGAGCCGACGTTGGTGATCACGCCCCAGTCGGGCGCGGCGATGCGCGCCAGCGCGGCAATCTCGCCAGAGTGGTTCATGCCCATTTCAACCACAGCAAATTCGTGCTCCGGCATCAGGCGCAGCAGTTGCAGGGGGAGACCGAAGTTGTTGTTCAGATTGCCCTGAGATTTGAAAACGCGAAATTTTGCGCCGAGCGCCGCAGCGACGGCTTCCTTGGTGGTGGTTTTTCCCGCTGAGCCTGTGATGGCCACAACGCGGCGTCCCCATTGGCGGCGCACATCGTGGGCCAGCATTTGCATTCCGGCGAGTGGGTCCTCCGCGATCAGCAGCGGATGGGCGAGCGCGGCATCGGGCAGGGAAGCGGCACGCGCGCGCGAAACGACAGCCGCCACAGCGCCGCGTTCGAACGCCGCGGCCGCAAAGTCGTGCCCATCGTGACGCTCACCGCGAACGGCAAAAAAAAGCTCGCCAGGCGCGATGGTGCGCGAGTCGATGGAGTAGCCGGACGCAATCAGCGCGCCTGCATTCTGCAGGCTGGCCGGCGCCTCGAGCACCGCTCCTGCACCCATCGCCGCTTCTGCAAGCGTGAGATTCATTGCCCTTCACGATAGCCCAATTGGGCAAGGATGGAAAGCGCCACCTCGGCGTCGTCGAAAGGGATCGTGTGAGCAGCTAGAATTTGTTCCTTCTCATGGCCCTTGCCGGCGAGGAGCACAACGTCGCCGGGCTTGGCGGCTTCGAGTGCGAGGCGAATGGCCGAGGCGCGATCGACTTCAATCGTGTACCCGCCGCCTGTTGCCTGCAACCCGGGCTCAATCTCGGCGACGATCGACGCCGGATCTTCGGAGCGCGGATTGTCGCTCGTGACCACCACAAAATCGCTACCTTCGCCCGCGGCCTGGCCCATCTTAGGGCGCTTGGTGCGGTCACGATCGCCGCCACAGCCGAAGAGCGTGATCACGCGCGCACCGGAAGCAGCGGTTATCTGGCGAGCGAGCGCAATCAGGTTGCGCAGCGCGTCGTCGGTATGGGCGTAGTCCACGATCACGGTGAATGGCTGGCCTGCATCGACGGGCTGGAAACGGCCGGGAACAGGCGTGAGCGTTGGAATGGCAGCGGCGAGTTGAGAAAAGGAAACGCCGCGCGCGTGCGCGGCAGTGAATGCCGCGAGGAGGTTGAGGATATTTACCTCACCAGCAAGTCGCGAACTGACGCAGGCCGATCCGGCCGGGGTTTCGAGTTGAATCGTCGCCCCCGAAGGCGTGAGCGCGGAGCTGGCTGCACGCCATTCGCCCACGCCGATGCCAAATGTGCGAATCTCCGCGCCTGCGTTGCGCGCCGCCGTTGCCAATTCTTCGGCGCGCGGATCGTGCGCATTGATCACCGCGACGCGCGGAGGCGGATAAACCGTTCCGTCAAAGAGCAGGCGCTTGGCAGCGAAGTAGTTCTCCATTGTCTGGTGGTAGTCGAGATGGTCGCGCGTCAGGTTGGTGAAGACGGCGACGTCAAATGGGATTCCGATCATGCGGCCCTGGTCGAGCGCGTGGCTCGAAACTTCGGTGACGAGCTCTTCCGCGCCGCGAGCAACGCCTTCAGCCATCAACTCGAACAGGTCTCGCGACTCGGGCGTGGTGTGAATCGAGGGCCGAGTCTCGCCCGCGACGTGGTACTCGATGGTGCCGATCAAAATGCTCGAACGCGCAGCAGCATGGAGAAGGGATTCGATTAGAAATGCGGTCGTCGTTTTTCCGTTGGTGCCCGTGATTCCGGTGACGGCAAGTGAGCGCTCGGGATGGCCGAAGAATGCGGCGGAAGCCTGGGCAAGCGCGCGCCGTCCGTGCTCAACGTGAAGCACCGGCAGGCCAGCCTGATAGACGGTCAGGTGATCAAAGGTCTGCGCGGACTCAGTAATGACGCCGAGCGCACCTGCGGAAATGGCCTTCTCGACAAAACGATTGCCGTCGGTCGAGCCGCCTTTCATCGCTACAAAAACGGCGCCAGGACGCACGCGACGCGAGTCATACTCGACGCCGCTGATCGGTGCGGCGGAGCTGCCGGCTGAGCCAACCGATCCGACTTCGGAAATGAGATCGTTCCACTTCATCCCGATGCTGATTGTAGATTGTGCCGCAGGACCGGAGCAGATCTGTTGAGATGGCGAATGCCGAAGGTCACGGGTAGGTTCCGATGAATTCGTCGATTCCGTCAAACATGACCTGCCGGCCGCCGTCGATTTCGGCAGTTTGCCCGGCGGCTTCAAGAAGTTCCGAAAGAGAAGTCTTCATCAGGTCGTACTGTGCCTCTGCTTCCGCTTCAGTGCCGAAGAAGCGCGTGTGCATCATCCAGCCATAGATGCCGCAGGTGATCGCGAAGGGAGCGATGCGTGCCTCGCGCTCGAGAGTGATCCGGGCGCCGAGAGAATGCTCTTCGTCGCGAACAACAATGCCCTCCTCGGAGCCAGTCTCGCCGAGGGTTGCGCCGTTTTCTGATGGGTGCCAATCACACGCCGGCATGGAGCAAGATTACGCCAATTGCGCGCATGCTTGCTCACGCAGTTCACTGGCCGCCGCGCAGTCAGCGTTCGCAGCGGACAACAATCTTTGTGCCGGGCAGGACCATAGTGCCGGGCGCGGGGGCCTGCTCACGTGCGATGCCATTACCGGCGATCTCCACTTCAAGGCCGGCGCTGCTGGCCTGCTCGATAATCTCGCGCATAGGCAGTCCGATCAGCGAGGGCACACGTAGTCGCTCGGCGTCGGCGATTACGACCGTGTGCGTGGGCGTTGACAAGGCCGGTTTCGTTGGCTGTGGAGATGATTCGGCAGATACGCTGGAGGAGGGGTGAGGAGGAGCGCCCGTTTTCGGGGGTGTCGGTGAATTCGCGGCCTGCGTCGATTCCGGCGGAGCTGGTGCAGTCGCTTTGGCAGTCGCAGCAGGCGGAGTGCGAAGTGGATCGTCGCTGGGCAAGTCGTTGGCGGCCTCGTAGAGAGCCTCGATGTTTTCGTCTTGCGCCGGGGCATCGTCTTCCTTGGTCGGTGCGTCCTTCTTTGAAGCCAGATCGACCGGGCGGACGTCGATATCGTGCTGCACGCCCAGATATTCGAGCACCTGCTGCGCCACCTCGGCGAAGACCGGCGCGGAGACGGAGGCGCCGTAATAGGCGCCTTTGGGCGAGTCGAGGACCACGGCCACGGCGATGACGGGAGAGTTAACCGGCGCAAAGCCCGCGAACGAGGCAATGTGCATGGTCTTCGAATAGGTGTGCGTAGCCGGGTCGATCTTCTGCGCGGTGCCGGTTTTGCCGGCGGAGGAGTAGCCGTCGAGTTGTGCCGATTTTCCAGTCCCGAAGAGGACGACGCCTTCCATCATCTTGCGCATGTCGGCGGCGGCAAGCGTGCTGATGACGCGATGCGCACCTGGCGGCAAAGGATCGGGCACATCTTCACCTGTTCTGACCGGGCTGGCCACGAACTGGGGGGCTTTTACTGGGCCCGTCTGAGCCGCATCAACCTTTTCGGCGGCCGATCCGCCGGGCGCGGGCTGGCTCTCAATGAGGATGTGCGGCGGCAGATAGGTGCCGCCGTTGGCGATGGTGGAGACCATGGTGACCAGTTGCAGCGGCGTGACGGCGATCTCCTGGCCGATGGCAATGGAGCCGATGGAGGAACTGCCCCATTTGGCGGGGGGACGCAACAGTCCGCGCGTCTCGCCGGGCAGTTCAACGTTCGAGCGCGTGCCGAAGCCGAAGCTCCGGATGTATTGGTAGAAGCGGTCGGGGCCGATCTTGAGAGCAAGCTTGATTGCGGCGACGTCGCTCGATTCCTCCAGGGCCTTGTGCACAGGAATTACACCGAAATGTTCACCCTGATTGTCGTGAATCGTGCGGCCGGCAATGGTGATTTTGCCGCCCTGGCAGTCAATCGTGTCGTCGGGCGTGGCCACTTTCTGATCCATGGCAGCGGAATAGGTGACCAGCTTGAAGGTGGATCCCGGCTCGTATACGTCGCTGACAGCATGGTCCCGCAACTGATCGAGCGTGGTGTGGCGAAACTGATTGGGATTGAAGGTGGGCCGGATGGCGAGGGCCAGAATCTGCCCGGTGTGCGCATCTTGCACGACCACGGTGCCGTTCAGCGCCTGCGTCTTCTGCATGGCATGATCGAGCGCGCGCTCGGCCATGAACTGAATGTTTTCATCAATGCTAAGAACGAAATTTCGGCCGGGTTCAGGGTCGTGCTCGCTTGAGCCAAGAACTTTGCGGCGCGCGTCCATGGCCGTGTACATGAGGCCCGGACGCCCATGCAGATCGCTGTCGAACTTTTCTTCAAGGCCGCCCAGGCCGTCGTCATCGGTTCCAACGTAACCCAGCACCTGTGCGGCGAGCTGATCGTCGGGGTAGAAGCGCGCAAATTCCTGCTGGAAGAAAATGCCCTTCATGTTGAGCGCTTTGGCGCTGGCTGCTACTTGCGGAGTCACGCGCCGCGCGATCCAGGCAAAGTTGCGGCCTTCATTGAGCCGCGCAACGATCTGCACTTCGGTGGTCAGGGCGTCTTCGGGGTCAGTGTGGACTAAGGAAGCCAGAGTGTGCGCGGTGGCTTGCTTGTCGGCAATCTGCGTTGGATCGGCATAGATCGAAGGCACCAGAATGGTCATGGCCAGCTCGCGCAGGTTGCGGTCATAGAGGACGCCGCGGCGCGGAGCCACTTCAAAGGTGCGCTGCTGCTGCTTGGCCGCGCGCTCCACGAAGTCCTGGTGGCGCACGATCTGCAGCCAGAACAGTCGGCCCGCAATGGCAACGGCCCACACGAGGAAGAGAGTGCAGATCAAGAGGAAGCGTGCTCGCTTAAGCGGCACGCCTCTGGGAGTTTGGGTACGGCTGCGGATGGATGGGACGGCTGCCGTCATGTCGAATGGGTCCGATTGCCTTATTTACTGCGCCGGGGGCGCTGTAGAAGTGACCTGAGCAAGCGTGGGACCAGCGGAGGATGGCCGGGCATCGGAGTACACCACCTGGCCAGGTTGCGGCTCCGCAAGGCCGAGCTGGCGCGCCATTTGATCGATGCGGCCGGGCTGCGTGAGCTCGGCTTTATTGAGACGCAACTGGCGATTCTCTTCACGCAACTGGTCGAGCGTTTGCTTTTCGCTCTCCACACTGTAGCTGCTTTCAATGGCGTAGAAATGCTGCAGACCGTAGATCATGACCAGAGAGAAGAGTACGGCCACTGCGGCGGAAAAAACACGCATCTCGCGCACGCGGACAGGATCGGAGGCCTTGACGAGGCGGGTGTTATCGAAATGCTTCACGAAATAGAATTCCGGCGTGCGCACCCGGCGGCGGAGCTGAGCCTGTCGCGCCATCATCTCCGCGTTATGCTCGTTGATCCGTGCGCTCCAGGCGCGACCCGTCTCGAAATAGGTTGTTGCACATGCCGCCATCGTAGTTCTCCTCGCTCTGCCGGCCTATTGCCGTTCCGCTGCTCTCAGCTTTGCGCTGCGCGAGCGCGGGTTGCGGTTGATCTCTTCTTCCTTCGCAGTGACGGGCTTTCTGGTTAAAACATTCCAGATTCCCTTCTGTGCGCCTTCCCGGAAACTGTCTTTTACGATGCGATCTTCTAAAGAATGAAAGCTGATGACGACGAGCCGTGCGGAGGGCTTAAGCAAACTTGGTGCGGCCTCAAGCAAAGCCCGGATTTCCTGCAATTCCTGATTGACGAAGATTCGCAACGCCTGAAACGTTCTGGTAGCCGGGTGAATGTGTTTCATTGGCGGGACGGCTGAGGCTACGATCCTGGCTAACTGCGCCGTTGACGTAACCGGCCGCCCCCGCACAATGGCTCTGGCGACTGTCCGCGACCTCCTTTCCTCACCGTATTCGTAAATGAGATTTGCCAGCTCGCGCTCGCCCGTCTCATTCACCACTTGTTCGGCAGTAGGGCCGGATCGCGTATCCATTCGCATATCCAGCGGCCCGTCCGCCTGAAAACTAAATCCTCTGCGCGCCTCATCGAAGTGCAGGCTGCTTGCGCCAAAGTCGGCCAGCAATCCATCCACCGAATCCGGCTTCACATGCCCGGCGATGGTACTGAAGGCCTCGCCGATCAAAGTCACTTGCGGCGCCTGGCTGCCCAGCTCTTCGCAAACCCTCGTGAGTCGCGTTCTGGCCAACTCGAGCGCCTCGGGATCGCGGTCAAATCCGATCAAATGTCCCGCCGATCCCAATTGCCTGACGATGCCTTCGGCATGTCCCGCCAGGCCCAGCGTGCAGTCGACGTAAGTGCCGCCCGGCCGCGCGCGGATAAACTCCATTACTTCCTGAAAAAGAACCGGCACATGGCGTACTTTTTGCTGCGTCATGCGCGCCCCCTGAGGGCGTCAACCATTCGTCTGCGGCTTCATGATGCTGGCCAACTTCTCGAAATCCTCGTCGGTCATCGGGCTCGCCGCCAATTGCTGCTCGAAGTTTGTCTGGTTCACGACTTCGAGGTAATTCCCCTTGCCAAGGACAACCACCTCGGCATCCAGAACCGCTTTGCCGCGCAGAATCTGCGGCAGGAGCACTCGCCCCTGGTTATCCATCTCGGCCTGCTGGCCGTAGTAGCTGGTCTGGTTGATGTATTTGTTCACTGCGCCGTTCAAAGTACCGAACTCCATCAATCGAGCCTCACGCTTTTCCCACTCCGGCAGCGGCCAAATCTCCGCGCTCTTCCCACTGGCGCTGGTGATGTAGAACTGGGCGACGTTCTGGGCGTCCAGCAGCTGCTTGAAAGCAGCCGGGAGCTTGAGCCGTCCCTTCTCGTCGACCTTTGCCGGATGGTTGCCGCGAAACATCTGCCTGCCTCACTTGCCTTCCGCGGAACCTGGCACCCCGCCATACCGCGTACCGAACTTCTCGTGGATCCATCCACGGTTAGCCAGGCTGGTACCCCCCGCCTGATTGGCTCCATGAATCCCGTTCCTGGGGGAAGGAAAGGGAGTAAATTCAAAGAGATCAATCAGGACCACTGGGCAGTCCAGATATGGCCACTCAGCTCCAGAATGTTCCACTTCGGTCGATAGTACCCCTGAAGTTCTTCTCCGCCAAGCAAAAAATCGATGGAAAGTGAAGGAAAATCGGGCTCTCTGCGGAAACGCCGACTAATAGAACAGCAAATCAGAGGCACCACAAGATATGGGGTTTACTGCTGTGATTCCCCGTCTGGACAGCTGTTTGTGGCTGTGGTAAGAGAACAAAAAGCGAAGAGGCTAGTAAAAAGAGCACAAGCGGGGATCTGGTGGAGGGAATTGGAGCAGAGCGAGGACCCACGCGCGGCGGTATGGGCCCGAAATTGTTTTGCCGCGGGGTGTTTCAGGCTGACGATTTCTTGCGGGCTTTGGCGCGGTGCCGGGCGCGAGCCAGGACCAGATTCAACAGATAGAGGAAGACGAGGATGTTGATGGCGAACAGGCCGACGCGAATCCAGGTGATGTGGCGAAAGATCTCGAAGAGTTCCCAAGGCAGGAAGGAAGCAGTGATGGCGAGGGTTAGGAACTCGCCCCAGGCCTTTTCGAGGTAAAGGCCGATGCCTTCGACCATGGTGATAGCGGCGTAGGAAAAAGCGACAAAGCCGATGCGGCGCAGGACTGGATCGTTGATGAGGGAAGCTTTTTCAAGGAGGAAGTTGACCAGGCGCGACTCGGGATTGAAGCGGAGATGGCGAGCGAAGAGGTCGATCTCGTCGGCGAGGTCTTTGTGCAGGAGGCGGTGGGCGCCTATACCGATGCCGATGAAGAACAGAGCGTGGAGAAACTTATAGACCGCGATGAGAAGCAGCAGGCGGTCGCGGCGCTGGCCGCCGGCGCGGGTTAGGAACGAGAAGCGAGGCATATTGGCGGGGATGGGTGCATGACTCAAGGGTAAATGATGACCGGCAGGGACCAAGCCACCCCAGCGACGAAGACCTATTGCCGGGGGCCCCGGCAGGGAACGAGGGACCGGTGCGAGGCAAGCCAGCAAGCCAGAGGGTCGGAGAGAAAGGCACGCGCGCGGAGCGAACCACCCAAAGGGGTTACCTTCCAAGGTGAAGCAGAGCGTTGCGGTCGAGCGGTTGGCCGTCAAGGAAGATGGCGGAGATCCGGCGAGCGTTCCAGATGTTGATGGTGGGGTCGGCGTCGACGACGAGGATGTCGGCGCGGCGGCCGGGAGCGATGAGACCCAGCTCATTCCAGCCAAACTGCAGAGAGTAGTTGTTGGTGGCGGCAGCCAGGGCCTCGCGCGGCGAGAGGCCGAGACGGACGAGCAGCTCGAGCTCGGTGTGAAGCGAGATGCCGGGCATGGTGCCCATGGCGTCGGCGCCAGAGCCGGCGAGGTAATGAGGGAAGGCGGAGAAGATGGTCTGGTTGATGTGCCAGAGACGAAGAGCGGACTGACCGGCCCTCTTTTGCAAATCTGCTTCCATCCAATGCTGCGCGGCGGCGGGAAAATGGCGCGACCAGGTGGGGAGCGGGAACATCATGTCGCCGGTGGAGGGGTTTGTGGGACGGAACATGCGGCCGGGGTCGAGAAGCGCCGCGGCGGGCTCCTGCCAGAGATCGCGATGGCCGGGGAGCTCAACGTAGTAGAGGCTGAAGGCGGGCATGAGGGCGGCGTGGTGCGTGGCGAGGAAGTGCGCGTAGTTGCGCAGACGGGCGTCGGTGGGCGGGATGCGCTCTGAGTAGTCGTAGGCCGTGTCGGCGGAGGGGCCGTCGGGGTCATCGACAAGAGGGCGCTGGAGCTCGTCGGGAATCACGCCAAGATCGTAGTGGTCCATTTGAACAAGCGCGTCAACGCCGGCCTCATCGCCGACGCGGTAGGGCGTGGAGACGAACTCGCCGTAGGTGACGAGACCCATCTCGTGAGCGCGGGCGATGATCCACTGCGAGTTGGCGGCCGTGAGGTGGGCAGTGAGTACGAGCACTCGCGTGCCACTGCGGGCGGTGTCGACCATCTGGCGGGCGGTATCCTGCGGGGTGAGCTCGACGGAATGCGCACCCTCGCGCAGTTTGGATACCCACTCGGGATGGCGGGCCAGCAGGCTCCAGTTGTCGGTGACTCCAATCGTATCGATGGGATAAATGTGCGGGCTGGGCTGGGCACCGGTATCGATGAAGCCGTGCTCCGAGTCTGCACGGGCAACGACGGTGGTCACGCCCATGTAGAGGTTGGCGCTTGCCTGAGCCTGGGAGTTCATGCCGGCGTATCCGTCGATGAGTCCGGGGATGAGGAATTTGCCGGCGCAGTCGATGATGCGGGCATCTTTGGGAATGGAAACCTGTTCAGGCAAGCCAACGTCAGCAATGTGGCCGTCGCGGATGACGACAACGGCGCCTGTGATGTCGCGCGCTGAGTTGCCCCAGGAGGTGACGTCGACGAGAGTGCCGCCGGCCAGAACCAGCGGAGCGGAGGGCGGCGTGGGCTCTGGTTGAGATTGGGCCGGAACCGCGGCCAGAGCGCAACCGATCACGAGCAGACCCGGGAAAAAGTGAAGCAGTCGCATGGAAGAGACAGTCTGATGAGGATTGTCGCACAAGAAGCAGGGACCAAGGGACCAAAGGAACGGGGCAACAGGGGGACGGCGAGGCAGTCCGCCGCGGCGGACGAGTGAGCAAGTCAGCGGGTCGGCGAAATTGTACTGTGGGATGCGCCGGAGATCGCGCGGGAGTGTGTGAGCGCGGCTGCTGCGGCGACAATGAAGATCGGAAAACACTGAATGGTGTAACGCGGCTCGGGATTCTCCATGGCGCCGAGGATGATGAATCGCAGAATCAGATACGAGCCCAGCATCCATGCCCAGGGGGCCCGGCGGCGAATAAACGCCCAGGCGGCAGCCGCAACGTAGAAGAGATTGATGAGGCCGAGGAAGATCGCCCAGGCGGATTGGGCGGGGTGGTCGCTCCAGCGCCACCAGAAGACATCGAGGTCGTATTCGATGGTTCTGGGGCGTAGCAGCATATCGGCGTCGCGCAGCAGAGGAAGAGTGACGTAATAGCGGAATGGATGGTCGTGAATGCGCTGATCGGCGAGAGCAGCGAAACGGGCGTCGAGCGAAGGCGGCAGGGTGGTGGTTTGGTTGTACTCGGCGATGAGCGCAAGGGTCTGTTCGCGCTGCTGCGGGGAGTCGAAGGCGCGGGCGGGAAGGTCGGCGAGATCGATTGTGTCTCCGGGGAAGTTCCAGCAGACGTTGGCGGTGTTGACGTATTCCACGGTCCAGGTGCGGAGCCATCGGCGCGCACCGGCAATCGAGGGCTCGCCGGGATCGGCGTAGCGCGGCGCGAGGGGCTGAAAGACGTGGAAGTCCACCCAATTGCGTACAGTCCAGGGGACGAGCGGCAGCAAAGAGGCGATGGAGAAGATGGAGATGGTGGCGAGGTTGCGCCGAAAGACGAATCTCGGAAAGGCGGGGCCTGCAGGTTGCGCGACGGTGCGCCTACGAAGGGAATAGAGGAACAAAGCCAATCCGATGGATGCGAAGAGGAGAATTCCGTCGGGACGCAGAAGCGCGGCGAAAGCCGATGCGAGGCCGGCAAGGATCAGCGCGGGGAAGTCGCGGCTTCCTGCGGCCTGAGCGGCGAGGGCGCGGCCGGCTGCATAGAGCCCGAGAGAGATGGCGAAGACGGAGAAGCACTCCGTCATCGCGATGCCTGCGTAGGCGGCGGTAAAAGGGCAGAGCATGGCCAGCGCGAGAGCAACTTCGGCGGCACGATAGGAGAGATGGCGGCGTGCAAAAGCCGCAAGCAGAAGTCCGGCGGCGAGATCGGCGATGGACTGGAAGAGAAAAACGGCATTGAGCCAGGTGTTGGGCCAGAAGCGCGCGAATAGAAATTCGAAAGTGGCGAGAAAAATTGGATAGGCGGGAAGGCGATAGGTGGTGGGAGAAAGATCGGCGCCAGAGCCCATGCCGTAGATGCCGTAATGCAGCAGATTGTGGCCTAACTGGAGGTAGTCGAGGGTGTCATCGTCGCCGGGGCGCGGGAACCAGATGAAGAGGAGGCGCAAGGCGATGCCCAAGGCGATCCACAGGAACCAGCGGCGAGGCCAGCGCGGCATGCGGATGAGACGGGGCATGTCTTCGAGGATACAAGGGTGCTGCGGGGAGCCGGAGCGCCAGGGCAACGGGTATTGAGACGCAGATCCTTCGATCTCGTCCGATGTGGCAGACTTCGCTCAGGACGCGACGAGGGTAGGACGGCGACGGCGCGTGAGCAGCGGGAGAACCTGGGCGAGAGCTGCTTCTGCGGTAAGGCCGTAACGGGCGCGGAGCTCATCGATCTTGCCGTGTTCGATGAACTGATCGGGCCAGCCGATGCGGACGACGGGAACGGAGAGACCCATCTCGTCGAGAGCTTCAACTACAGCAGTACCAAAGCCGCCCATTTTGACGTGATCTTCGAAGGTGACGAAAGCCGTAACGCGCGAGGCATAGCGCGCGAGAACTTCGCGATCGAGCGGCTTGATGAAGCGGGGATTGATGACGGCGGCGGAATAGCCGTCGGCCTCAAGAGACTCGGCGAGCCCTCGCGCCAGCGAGATCATGGGGCCGAGACCGAGAATTGCAACATCGGAGCCGTCGGCGAGGACTTCTGCCTTGCCGATGGGGAGAGATTGCGGCTCGGGCTTGCGGGCCACGCCTGCGACGGCGCCGCGCGGATAGCGGATCGCGCTGGGGCCGGGCAGCTCGATTGCCGTCTTGAGCATGTCGGCCAGCTCGTCTTCGTCTTTCGGCGCCATCAGGACGATTTCTGGAATGCCGCGCAGATAAGCGATGTCGAAGAGGCCGTGATGCGTGGGGCCGTCGTCGCCGGAGAGTCCGGCGCGGTCCATGCAAAAGAGGACCGGCAGTTTCTGCAGGCACACGTCGTGGACGATGGGATCGAAGGCGCGCTGCAAGAAGGTGGAGTAGATAGCGCACACAGGGCGATAGCCGCGCGTGGCCATGCCAGCGGCAAAGACGACCGCGTGCTCCTCGGCGATGCCGACGTCGAAATAGCGCTTGGGATGGCGGGGCCGGAAGTGATCGAGGCCGGTGCCGTTGGGCATGGCCGCGGTAATAGCGACGATACGCGGGTCTTTTGCGGCGAGATCGGCAAGAGTGTTGGCGAAAACCTCAGCGTATGTGGCCGAGCCATCCGGAGTCTTGCCGGTCTCAGGGTCGTACGGCCCAAGGCCGTGAAACTTTTTCTGGCCGTCGAGAGCGGGCTGAAAGCCGCGGCCTTTCTGCGTGAGGATGTGGAGCAGAACAGGGTGGTCGATTGACTTGAGGAACTTGAAAGTTTCGACCAGCAGCGGCAGGTTGTGTCCGTCGATGGGGCCGAAATACTCGAGGCCGAACTCCTCAAAAAGGATGGAGGGCCACAACATGCTTTTGGCGGCTTCCTCGGCGCGGCGGACAACCTTGATCGCGGTCTTGCCGCCGAAGCGTTCAATGAGACGCGTGGCGCGATCGTGCATATGCTGGTAGTGCTCGTTGGTCACGATGCGGTGGAAATAGCGGGCCACGGCGCCGACGTTGCGGTCGATGGACCACTCGTTGTCGTTGAGGACGACGATCATGCGCCGGGTTTGGACGGCGATGTTGTTGAGCGCCTCAAAGGTGATACCGTTCGTGAAGGCGGCGTCGCCTGCGACGGCGATCACATTCTCATGACCTCCGGCGAGGTCGCGAGCCACGGCCATGCCCAGAGCGGCGGAAAGCGCGGTTCCGGCGTGGCCTGCGCCATAGCAATCATGCTCGCTTTCGGTGCGCAGCATGAAGCCGTTGAGGCCGCCCGGCTGGCGTATGGTCTCAAAGCGGTCGAGACGGCCGGTGAGGATCTTGTGAATATAAGCTTGGTGGCTTACGTCGAAAAGAATCTTGTCTTCGGGGGTCGAGAAGACAGCGTGCAGGGCAAGGGTAAGCTCGACGACACCCAGATTGGGGCCGAGATGGCCGCCGGTTTTCGAAAGTGTCTGGATGAGGAAGGTGCGAATCTCCTCGGCAAGCGAGGCCATTTGCGCATAGTCGAGGCGTTTGAGGTCGGCGGGAGAATGGATGGACTCCAGCAGTGTTCCCATGCACTTCCTTCCCCCGGAGAAAGACCGGGAATCCAGGGAAAAGTACCAAACTGCAAAGCGCTCCCTGAAGCGGGGGTCTGTGGTTCCGGGAAAAGAACCCGGGGATCGCCAACGCTTAGTATACCTGCGCGGCAGAACGCGGCTTTGGTGGATTAGACGGCGGGATTGCGCTGAGGTTTGGGGCGAGAGCGCCGCAGAAGTAATTGGAAAGCATCTATACTTGTGCTTCGGTGGGAAGGATAAGGCCTGGATGCGGAAATGCGCGATACTGCTACTTCTTTGGGGAATTGCCTTCCCTGCAATGGCGGCCAAAATCATGTCCATCGATCAGATGGAGCAGTTGCTGATCAAGCTTCATGGCAAGCCGGATGGGAAAGTCGCTGGAGAGCTCGAGGACGCACAACTGACGGAACGGGTGAGCCCGGCACGGCTGGCGCGCTGGGAGGCGAGTTTTCCAGGCAAGCGCACGCAAGAAGAGCTTATGAAGCTGGCCGATATGACGGCCTTTCTGAATCCTCCCGCAAGCGACGTGCTACGCGATCCGCCGCCGGACATCGAAACACAGCAGCGGATGGTTTCACTGGCCCTGGACTACGTAAGGACGACGATCACGCATCTGCCGAACTTCTACGCCACTCGCGAAACGACGCACTTTGAAGACACGCCCTCGCAACAGATGGCTCATGCGACCGGCCCCAACTTTCCGGGGGTAGCGGCGACGGCGGTACGAGCACCTGGAGTAACCGTAAGCAGAACCGACTACAAGTCACTGCACTCGACGGGCGCCACCAGCGCGACGGTGACCTACCGCGACGGCCACGAGGTACGCGACACGGGCGCGGCAAAGGGCAAGATGGAGGATCAACCGGCGTTAGGGTTGACCACCAGCGGCGAGTTTGGCCCGATTCTCGGCGTGGTGATGGGCGATGTCGTGCAAAGCCAGGTCACGTGGCTGCGATGGGAGCCCGGCGTGAGCGAGCCGGCAGGCGTCTTTCGCTACACCGTGCCCCAGGATCACTCGAATTATGCCGTGCGGAAACCGAATGGAGCGAAAATCGTTGAACTCTATCCCGGCTACCATGGGGAAATCGTGATCGATCCGGCTACTGGTGAGATCCTGCGGCTGAGCGTGGTGGCGGAGCTGCTGCCGCCTTACGAGATGATTCAGGCAGCGATCCTGGTGGAGTACGCGCCAGTTTTGGTTGGAGATCGCACCTACATCTGCCCGGTAAGAGGCGTGGCTTACTCGACGATGCCAGTGCCAAACGGCTCCGTGCAGACGCAGAACTCGATGGTGACGGTGCAGACGCAGCTAAACGACGTCGCATTCACGCACTATCACTTATTCCGCGCCGACGCGCACACTGTAGCCGCCGGGAGCGGGTCGGACGATGCAAGGCCACACGCGCCGAGCGGAACTTCTGCGCCAGGAGCGACGCCACCGGCGAGCCGCCCGCAATAGCGAACTGGCGGACAAATCGGCGGGCAGGTTCGGAGGAGGCACGCGGGCTAGCTTTTCTTTGCAGTAACCGCGGAAAAAGCCGTGACCAGTTGCTCCACGCGCAAGCCGCCACAGTACGGGCAAACCACCTTATCCCTATCGCGGTCGGACATGTGAAGAACTCGGGTGAACTCCTTGTTGCAATCGCGACAGTGAAAAACGTATTGAGACATAACCACTCTCCAGCGCTAACATCATAACGCCGTTTCTGTGCGCGCGCATCATCGGGTCGGTGGGTCAGCGGGTCAGCGGGCGCGGGAATGGTGACGGCCGCAGCTGTGCCGCCCAGCGTTATAGGATGGGCGCATAGACTTCAAGTTCATTGGAGGGCGGGAGCGTGGCTGCAATGCGGAATCTTCTTTCATCATTCATTTTGATTGCGGGGCTGGCGGGGGCAGGTTTGAACGCGGCGTGGGCACAATTGCTGGAGCCTGGAACGCAATCGCAGACGCCTAATCCTCTGGCTGACTCGACGGTAAAGCCGGGCAAGATGCTGCTCTACGATCTGGAGGCGCGCTTTGCCAAGGATGTGCTGGAACGCGGAGGCGCGGCATTCGCTTCGTGGTTCGCCGACGACGGCGTGGCGCTGGGAAACGCAGCTGCGCCGCTGATTGGAAAGGTGGCGATCACCAAATCTGCGAACTGGTCGCCCAAGGACTATGAACTGACTTGGACGCCCACCGACGCGATGATGGGGCCTTCGGGAGATATGGGCTACACGTGGGGCCATTTTGAGGGGCGCAGCAAGGACGCGAACGGAAATCCCGTGGTCACAAGCGGACGGTACATCACCATGTGGCGCAAGGAGCCTGACGGGAGCTGGAAGGTGATTCTAGACGCGGGCGCAAACGAGCCGCCGGCAGCGGGAGATTGCTGCAAACTGCCTTCACAGTGATCAGTGATCAGTGATCAGTGATCAGTGATCGGTGATCGGTGATCGGGGAACAGTGGACGGTTGGGGCCGCGAACGGTGGAGTTTGCGTTGGAGTTGCTGGCAAATGGCGCCGGGTAACAATCGAAGAGTATCTATAGTAATCACAAAATGAATCGAGTGGTGCGCGAAACCGCCGGTACTTCAGTGGTACAGCTTTTTCCTCGAAGTGACCGGATAGTGGAAGAGCCAAGTTTGTCAATCTCTTTGATACTGGCTGCCAGGAACTTCTATCTATATGTGCGCGATGGTCGGTTCGCATGGGGGAGAGAACCAGGAAGCGGTAGTGCGCCCGGAGATCGGCATTTTCGATCGCAACCCCGATCCTGCACTGGACGAGCTCGTTGAGCTCGCAGCGGTGCTGTGCGACGCGGAATACGGCTACATCGGCTGGATGGACTTCAACCGGCTTTGGTTCAAGGCACGGTTCGGGTTCAGGGCGACCGACCAACCGCGCGCCAGCACCGCATGCCAATGGATGTTGGAGAAGAGTGAGCCGCTGCTGATCGCGGACGCGAGCCAGGATCAGCGCTTTCCTCCCGAAGGCATCCCGCTCGCTGGCGCCGGTTCCTGCCTTTCTTACGCGGCCGTTCCGCTCTTCAGCAGCGACGAACACCTGATCGGCACGATGGCGGTGCTGTCGAGGAAGCCGAACCAGTTCAAGCTGGAACATCTGACGCTACTGGAGATTCTTGGCCGCCAGGCGGTAACGCGGCTGGAGCTATACAACCGAATCCGGCTGCAGGAGCAGGCGCAGCGGCAGCGGCAGCGGACCGAGCGCGCGCTGGCGATTGAGCGTTGCTTTGTGGCCGCCACGCTGGACTCGATTCCCGCGCTGGTGGCCGTGCTGGATACGGCGGGCCGCGTGGTGCGAATGAACTATCCCTGCGCGCAACTGACGGGGTTGAGCCTGGCGCATGCCGTGGGCCGGCCGTTTGTGGAGGAATTTCTGGAGGCGGACGACCGCGGATGGGCAGCGGGCAAATTGCGCGAAGCGGCGACCGGGCAGGCTTCAGGACCACATGAGACGTTTTGGCGGGCGGCCGGGGGCGAAGGCCGGCGCGTGAGTTGGACCCTGCGTCCACTGCTGGGCCCGAATGGAGAGATTCAATATTTGATTGTGAGCGGGCAGGACGTGACCGACCAGCGCGAGATGGAGAAGACGCTGCTCAAGAGCGAGGCCCGTTATCGCGAGGTCGTCGAAAACAGCCTGGGGTTTGTCTTCACGTGCTCAATGGAGGGGCGGCTGACCTCGCTGAACGCGTTCACGGCCGAGACGCTCGGATACCGCGCTGAGGCGCTGATAGGGCGGTTTGTGACGGAGCTGTCCGACGCCGAGGGCGCAGCGGCGTTCCAGGACTGCCTGAACACACTGGAAAGCGCGGAAGAGTGGCAGGGTGCATTGCCGCTGCGGCGGAGCGACGGCGTGTACCGGCGCATCGCCGTGCGCAGCCGGCGCATGCAACTGCCGGGCGAGCGGCCATTCGTGCTGAACCACGGCATGGATGTGACCGAGCAGCACGAGGCTGAAGAAGCGCTGCACATGGCGACGCGGCAGCGCGAGCTGATTTTGGAAGCGGTGGACGACGGCATTTTCGGCATGGACCTTAACGGCAAGGTGACCTTCATCAACGAGGCCGGCGCCCGAATGCTGGGATACACGGCCGAGCAGCTTGTCGGCCGCGATCTGCACGAACTCATCCACCACAGCCACGCCGACGGGACTCCGTATTCGCGGTCGACGAGCCCGATCTTGCAGGCGCTGCGGCGGTGTGAGCCGATCCGCATGCGGGACGAGGTGTTCTGGCGCCAGGACGGGACGGCGGTTCCCGTCGAGTACAGCGCCACGCCTTTGCTCGAGGAGGGCCAGGTAAGCGGAATGGTGGTGGCCTTCCAGGACGTGAGCGAGCGGCGGCGACTGGAGAAGATGAAGGACGAGTTCATCTCCACAGTGAGCCACGAGTTGAAGACACCGTTGACCTCGCTGCGCGCGTCGCTGGGATTGATTCAGTCGGGCACGCTGGACAAGCGGCCGGAGAAGCAGCGCCAGATGATCGAATTGGCGATCGGGAACTGCGACCGGCTGGTCCGGCTGGTGAACGACATTCTGGATTTCGATCGCGGAGAAAAGGGAAGGCTGGCGCTGAATCCCGAGGCAGTGGATCCGATGACGCTGCTGCGACGGGCGGCCGACGTAGCTCACAACGCGGCGACGCAGGCGCGCATCGAGTTCCGCTTCGAGGTGAATGCCGCGACGGTCTTCGCGGATGAGGGACGGGTTTTGCAGGTCCTGAATGAACTGGTCGGCAACGCCATCAAGTTCTCGCCGCCAGGCACGGCCATCCGGCTGGCAGCATGGGATGTGGATGGAGTTGCACCGGGCGCCGCCGCTTCAGAGGCGGGCGCGGTGTGTTTCATGGTCGAAGACCAGGGGCGCGGCATCGCTCCGGAGAAGCTGGAGCGCATCTTCGATCGATTCGAGCAGGGCGATGCATCGGACTCGCGCGCGCTGGGCGGAACCGGGCTTGGGCTCGCGCTGTGCCGCAGCATTGTGGAGCAACATGGCGGGCGCATCTGGGCAGAGAGCGAAGTGGGCAAAGGAAGCAGATTCCTGTTTACGCTACCCGCGGCGGTCGCGGCTGAGGGGCGATAGACTCGAAACGCCGGATGGCGTCGGTTTCCGTGAAATGCTGCCTAACGCGCCGTGAGACACTGGCATCGGCGGCGTTCCCCGCGACGAGTCGACGTCCGCCCGACAATTTTTAATGGGCGTATACACAAGCGTTTCAAATTTGCTGTTTGGGCGGCCACTGGCCACCAGCGAAGAGCGCGCCGAGCACATCGGGCCCCTGGCCGGGATACCGGTCTTCGGGCTGGATGCGTTAAGCTCGGCCGCGTATGGGCCGGAAGCGGCGCTGACGCTGCTGATTCCGCTGGGCCTGATGGGCGTGAAGTACATCGTGCCCGTGAGCCTGGCCATCGTGATCCTGTTGGTGATTGTGTATTTCAGTTACCGGCAGACGATCGAGGCGTACCCGCGCGGCGGAGGCTCCTACACCGTGGCCAGCCAGAACCTTGGCGAGGGCGCGGGACTGCTGGCGGCGGCGGCGCTGATGATCGACTACGTGCTGACCGCGTCGGTGGGCATTTCGGCGGGCGTGGGCGCACTGATCTCGGCCGTTCCCAGCTTGCAGCCGCACACGCTGGAGCTTTGCCTGCTGGTGCTTGCCGTTCTGACCATTGTGAATATGCGCGGCGTGCATGACACGGGCGTGGTGTTCATGATCCCGACGTATCTGTTCACGGGAACGCTTCTCATCGTGATTGCAGTGGGCGGATGGCAGGTGGTGTATGCGGCGGGGCATCCGTCGCCGGTGACGCCGCTGCCCGCAATTCCGGCGGCTACCCAAATGTTTGGCTGGTGGCTGATCCTGAAGGTTTTTTCTTCAGGTTGCACGGCGATGACGGGCGTGGAGGCTGTAAGCAACGGCGTGATGGCCTTCCGCGAGCCGACGCGCAAGAACGCCAAAGCGACGCTGACGATCGTCATTGCGCTACTGGCAGTTCTGCTGGCGGGCATTGCGCTGCTGTGCCGCGCCTACGGCATCGCGGCCACCGATCCCGGCAAGCCGGGCTACGAAAGCGTGCTCTCGATGCTGACGCGCGCGGTGATGGGTCAGGGGTGGTTTTATTACCTGACCATCGGTTCTGTGCTGCTGGTTCTGGCGCTGAGCGCGAATACCGCGTTCGCCGATTTTCCGCGCCTGACTCGGGCCATTGCCCTCGACAATTACATGCCGCACGTGTTTCTCATTCGCGGGCGGCGGCTGCTGTATTCGTGGGGCATCTACGTGCTGGTGGCGCTGACGGCTCTGCTGCTCATCCTGTTCGGCGGCGTGACGGACCGGCTGATTCCGCTGTTCGCCATCGGCGCATTCATGGCCTTCACGCTGTCGCAGGCGGGAATGGTGATGCACTGGAAGCGCCAGGGCGGCGCACACGGACGCATCATCGTGAATGGCGTGGGCGCGGTAGCCACAGGCATTACGACGCTGGTGGTGCTGGTGGCCAAGTTCGCTGAAGGCGCGTGGATCACGGCGCTGCTGGTCGTGGTGATGATCCTGTTCATGCGCGTTGTAAATCGGCACTACGTGCGCGTGAACCGCGAGATCGATCTTGACAGGCCTTTCATTCCCGCCGAGGTAAGCGAGCCCATCGTGGTGGTGCCCGTGGACCGCTGGAGCCGCATCAGCGAGAAGGCGCTCTCGTTCGCGCTCTCGATGTCGTGCGACATCCACTGCGTGCACGTCGAGACCAGCGACGATCCGGATCCCTTTTGCGATGCCTGGGAGAAAGACATCGTGACGCCGTTGAAGGCGGCCGGCCGTTGCATTCCCAAGCTGGTGACGCTCAAATCGCCCTACCGCTACGTGGTTTATCCGATCGTGGACTATGTTTTGAAAGTGGAGCGCGAGCGCGAGAACTGCAAGGTGTGCGTGCTAGTGCCGGAGCTGGTGGTGCACCACTGGTGGGAGGGTTTGCTGCACAACCGGCGCTCGGATCTGCTGAAGGTGATCCTGCTGATGCGCGGCAACCGGCGCATTGTGGTGATTAATATTCCGTGGTATCTGGAGAACGGATGATCTCCGCGCCGAACGCCCCGCCAGCGCACCTTTTCTCGCGAATTTCAGTCCAAGATTCGAGTTCTTCCGGCGCCCATGGGCTTCGTGAAAGGCGGGGGGAGAGGATAGTCTAGGAAAGTACCGGAAACCAGCCACGATGCCTGCTCCGGAGCCCAAGTCCGGATGCGGGGAGTTTGTTTGTGCACGGCGCCGATTGAGGAGAGTTTCAAGTTGAAGAGGACGTTCTTGTTCTTGCTTTTAGCCGCAGTTCCGGCCGCGCTTGCGCCTCTAAGAGCCATTGGCCAGGTGAACCCGGAGGCGGCGCCCGGCCCGGCGAAGGCCGCACCTTACAAGTACGAGGTATTCGCGGGCGTTGCCTATAGCCGCCTCAGGCAGGTGCCCGTTTCGTTCAGCGGATTGGTGGGCGGAAAGATTTCAGTGGCCCGCGATTGGGGAAAATATTTTCAACTCATGGGATCGGTGGACTACTACAAGTTGGGGACCGGCCACGCCGGCCTACCGAATCCCGGCGACCCGTCGATCTACACGTTCCTGGTTGGGCCGGCACTCCATGCTACGCTCTATGAGAACCTCAGCGGAGTGGTTTTCGGCGAACTGGGCGGAGAGCATACCGGCGGCGAGCACATGACGCCCGGTATCTCCTTTGCCGGTGGTTTTGGCGGAGGCTTGGCCTATAGCTTGAGCCGCAATTGGGCCGTGCAACTTACCGGCGACCGCGTCGCCGCGTCGTTCTCACTGCCCAACAACACTCCTCAACTGGGCAACTCAACGAATCGCACTTGGAACGCGCGCGGGACGTTCGGCGTGGTGTACCGGTTCTAGATCTGCGGACGCGCGCCTGTGTGCTGGGCATATGCCCGGCAGTTGACCGCAACGCACTCGATCATTTTGACCAGGAAAGCGGGGGATGTTTGCGCATCCCCATTATTTTGTCTTCAGCACGGTGCAATTGTGCTGCGTATCCAAACCCTGAAACGAGACGCGCGCGTCTCAGCGGTGAGCTGGGTCGAGGATTGGTCGGCCAGCCGAAGTCGGGGGTGAATTTCCCGAGAGGGCGAACTTGCCCTCCGCCATGCGCACGGCAAGACGCATTGCGGCCTTCATATTCGTAGCGTCGGCCTGGTTACGCCCGGCAATATCGAAGGCTGTGCCATGGTCGACGGAAGTCCGGATGATGGGCAGACCGAGCGAAACGTTGACGCCGCCTTCGAAGTCGATCAGCTTCATGGGAATGTGACCCTGGTCGTGATACATGGCCACGATGAGATCGAATTCGCCGCGTAGGGCGCGGACGAAAATCGTGTCGGGCGAGTGGGGGCCGGAGCAATCGATGCCTAGGGCGCGGGCTTCAGCAATGGCGGGAGCGATGATTTCAGCGTCCTGCAGGCCAAAGAGGCCGTGTTCGCCGGCGTGCGGGTTGAGGCCGCAGACTGCGATGCGCGGCGCGCGGTGCCGCATCCAGAGCAGCGCATCGTTGCCGAGTTGGATGGTGCGAACGATGTGCGCCCGGTTGAGGTGGCACGCCTGCTCAAGAGAGATATGCGTGCTCACGTGCACCGTTGCTAGCTTTTCTGAGTAGAGCAGCATTCGCGGTTCGGGCGCGCCGGTCAGTTCGGCGATGTACTCGGTGTGGCCGGAGAACGCCTGGCCGGAAAGCGTGACAGCCTCTTTGTTGAGGGGCGCAGTAACCATGGCGTCGGCCTCGGCCTTCATACAAAGTTCGACGGCGCGCCGTACGTAAGCGATTGCGGCAAGACCGTACACGGCGCGAAGCTGGCCGAACTCGAGGACGTGATCGGCGCCAAGAGCGCCGGTGTCGATCAACGTACAGGGTAACGATGCGGGGTCAATGCCGCAAACGCAGCGAGCGGCGTTCAACGCGGCCGAATCGGCGATGAGAATCCAGTGCGCAAGGGAAGCGACACTTTGATCCTGGAGAGCCTTCAGGGCAATTTCGGCGCCGATGCCGGCCGGGTCTCCGATGCTGATGGCGATGCGTGCAGGCCTGCTCATGCTCGACCTCGTAGCGCGGCAAGGATTTCGTTGAGTGCGTTCGGCGAGCCGAAGCCGCCGGACTTGGTGACGACGGTGCATCCGTGCGCGTCGCCGCCCTGCACAATGCCCCACGGAATGCCCGGCGTGAATTCACCCAGGAGGATA
Organism: Occallatibacter sp.; assembly: GCA_049517515.1. GTDB lineage: Bacteria > Acidobacteriota > Terriglobia > Terriglobales > Acidobacteriaceae > Telmatobacter. The sequence goes on along the minus strand of JBEKSA010000008.1, from coordinate 73,011 downwards.
AAGGAGTGGGCATCGAGAGCGCGAACAGCAAGCTCCGCGGTTTCGCCGCCGGTGAGGATGAGCGCCTGAGGAGCGTAAGAACGAAATGCGGAGCGGATGCGCGCAGTAGCGCCGAATTGGAAGCTGAGGCGGAGGACGCGGATGTTGTCGGCGTCGCCTGAATCGATTGCCTCGAGCTGGAGCCTGGTGACCGGATGCGACGTTCCGGCGATGAGCAGCGTTCGCGCTGCATGAGGCACGAGAGCTTCCTGTGGGCGCGCACGAATGAGTCCGGCGAATGCCGCCGCCAGTCCGGCCGAGCCCGCGTAGAGCAGGCCGGGGAGATCCTCAGCGGCGCGGGCCAGAGCATCGAGATCGGCTTGAGTTGAGCTATCGCAGATGAGCAGGGTTTGGCCGGAATCCAGAGCTGGCGCGAGCTCGCGGGCATGGGAGATGTGAATGATCCGCCCGCGTGCCGTGATCGGGAAGAGGTGATCGAGGTGGATCTTCGAATGTTCTCCCGCTGCATCCTGAATCTCCAGGATGCCGTCGCTTACGGTGCGACCGGCGGCGGGAAATGCAGGTGCAAAAAGAATGGCTCGTGTTCCGAGCGCTCGATGCGCGGCGAGTAGCTCAGCACCGAGTGGACCGCGGGCGGCGGAATCGACCTTCTTGAAGAAGAGCGAGTTCGGATCGCCGGCAAGAGCCGTGCAGGCAAGGGAGACAGCGCGGGCCGCGCGGCGAGGTGAAAGCGCGCGCGAACTGGTGTTGAAGGCCTGCACCGACTCCGGCGTGGAAAATTGCACGCTGGTCCCGAACCAGATTCGGACCGTGCGGCCGGTGCGAAGAAAGGCCGCGCCGGCATCGCAGGCGCCGGTTAAATCGTCGGCGAGAAGAACGATGCGGCCGGAGTGCGGATCGGCGAATGAAGGTCGAACGAAGTCCGGGCTGCGGGCTTCGGTAGCCATGGGGGAGCCTCGCTCTGTTTCAAGAGTATAGGATGGTCGTCTCCTTTGCGGAACGCTGAAAACTCCAGAAACGTTACCTTGGAGAGTCAAGTGAGAGCTACCCTGCAAGGCGCCGGAAGGGGCACGTGAATTGTGGAACCGCTCGAAAGCTGGACAAAACGTGTGCTGGACAAAACCCGGGCGATTCCGCGAATGTGGATAGGATGGATCGCCGGAGCTTTTGCCTTTCAGCCGCCGCCACCCTTGCCGCAAGCCGCGCCAGCGCGCTCACTGCACTCGATCCGCAGTCTCCTGGCAGCGGGCCCCTGATCACACTGAGCGAAATCGAGTCGATCGACCGCGAGCGGATTCTGCGCGCAGCCAACGAGTACCTGCCGCAGCCGCCGATCACGATCACGGCGTCGTCTTCGCCGCGCAGCAAAGGCGGCAAGCACGACTATTTTTCCGAGGCCGATTACTGGTGGCCCGACCCGAAAGACCCCAACGGCCCGTACATTGAGCGTGACGGCTACTCCGATCCGCAAAACTTCAACGATCATCGCCTGGCGCTGATCCGGCTGAGCCTGATCGTGCCTGCGCTCACGGCGGCGTGGCTCATCACCCAGGAGAAGCGCTATGCTGAGCGCGCAGCTGTGCACCTGCGCGCCTGGTTTCTCTCGGCGGACACGCGCATGAATCCGTCGCTCGAGTATGCGCAAGCGGTTTGGGGACTCGCGCCAGGCCGCAGTTACGGCATCATCGACACGCTGCACCTGGTGGAAGTGACGCGCGCCGCGCGGCATCTCGAAGTCGCGCAGGCCATGACTCCGGCCGAGTCCGCCGGCGTTCGCGAATGGTTCACCGAGTATCTGCTTTGGATGCGCGCCTCGGACAACGGCCAGGCGGAGGAAGCGGCCCAAAATAATCACGGAACCTGCTGGACGGCGCAGGCAGCGGCGTTCGCGGCCTACATCGGCAATGAAAATGCAATGTCGCTGTGCCGCGAGCGATTCTGCGACCATCTTCTGCCCGAGCAGATGGCGGCAGACGGAAGCCTTCCGCTCGAGCTCAAGCGCTCCAGGCCATACAACTACTCGCTCTTCGATCTCGATATGCTGGCAATGGTGTGCGTGATTGCGTCTGCCTCCGGTACATCGCCGAGCGGCGCCACGAACAACCTGTGGCAGTTCGCTCTGCCGAACGGCAGCATTTATAAGAAGGCCGTCGACTTCATGTTTCCAACCATCGAGGACAAGAGCAAGTGGTCCTACCCGCACGACGTGGAATACTTCGACGACCTGCCCAATCGGCAGCCCAGTCTGCTTTTCGCGGGCCTGGCGTATCGCGAGCCGAAGTTCATCGCTCTGTGGCGCACGCTGCCTCCCGATCCCAAAACCCCGGAGATCATCCGCAACTTTCCCATTCGGCAGCCGGTGCTGTGGGTGAGGCCGGTTTAAAGCCGTTGCGCGGTTGATGGTGTTTGGCGGCGGCCGCGCCCCAGAGATTCAGCAAAAAAGCAGGCGAAAAACATTGGGCCCTTCCCGAGGGAAGGGCCCAGGATCGCGCTGAGTTGAGGGTTCTAGTTCACGGTTAGGACGAAGGTAGTGCTCTCCACCGTGCTGGCCGGATCGTTCCCGGTCCCGCTCACGGTGAAAGTGTAGGTCCCGGCCGAAGTACCAGGGGTCGTTGTTGTCGTCGTCCCGCTGCTACCGCCGCAGGCAGACAGGCTCCCCAGTACCGCCAGCAGCACCACCATGCCAAGCGTCGCCCGCCAACTACGCCGCCGTGCTGGAATTCCCAGGAAGACCAGGAAAGCAAGAACCGCGCCGGAACCCGCGCCCAGCCAGCCTTTGCCGGCCGGCTCGGGACGCACCAACCCGGATGTGCTGGCGGCTGTCGTGAAAATGGTGGCTGTTCCGCTGCCGGTCGCTGTACCCGAGACGTATGTGATCGTCCCCGTGACTGAGCAGGTGGGCGGAGAGTTGGGATTGGTTACGCTCGACGAGGTGAGTGCGCAGGAGTTCAGCGTGACCACCCCGGTGTAGTCCGTGCTGCTCGTGGTTCCTGTGATGGTTGATGTGCTTGAGGAGGGAGGAGAAACCGCTGCCGGTGCAGTCGCAGCCAGCGAGTAGATAGACTTGGTCACCGTCACGTTCCCTTTGCCGCTGCCGGAGGCGTAGGTCGCGTCGCCGCTATAGCTGGCGGTCACAGTGGCCGTTCCCGAGGACAGGCTGTTGCTGGGCACGGTGAACGTGGCCCCGCCCGATACGAGTGGCTCAGCGATCGACGTGTAGCTGCCAGCTGTCAACGTAACCGTTCCTGTTCCCGCGCCGCTGGAGCCAGTTACCGTGACGCTGACGTTCAGCGTCTGGCTCGAATCGATGGTGGCAGGGGTGGGCGTTACCGAAATGGTTGGCGTCAACAACGCGGTGCTGACCATATCGACCGTGGCTGTGCCGGTGCCGCTGGAATAGTAGTTCGCGCTGCCGTTATAGGTCGCCGTCAGGACATCGCTGCCCGGGTTCAAGGAGTTGGCCGGGATGGTGAACGTGGCGGCGCCGCTGCTATTGAGTGTAGCTGCGGTTGAGCTATAGCAGTTTGTGGTGCAGTTCGAGGTTTGGGCGAGCGACACGTCTCCGGTTGCGGCGGGCGCTCCCGCAGGGCCGCTGATTGCAACCGTCACCAGGACGGCGTTGACCACATTATCGGTGGCGGGCGCGTTCACGGTGACGGTGGGGGTGACCGCCGACACGGTTACGCTTTTCGTCGTATTTATGGAGGCGTAGTCGCTGTCGCCGCTATAGGTCAGAGTCAGCGTCACGCTGCCCGGGCTGAGGCTGCTGGGCGGGATGGTGATGGTTGCCGTGCTGCTCGCCGGCTTGGTTGCCGGGGTGACAGCCGTAAGCATTCCGGTAGCGCTGTATCCGCCGCCGGAGACCACAATCGAGCCCGTAGGCGCAGCTAAACTTCCGGAGCCGGTGATGGTAACCGTGATGGCGAGCGAGGTGCCGGCGGAGATGGTGCCGGTGGGATTAAGGGTGACGCCCATGGTGGAGCTGGCGGTGCCCAAGTCGGAGATCCACGCGTTCACGACGTTGGCTACATTGAGCGATCCCAATCCGGTTGCCATGTCATAGCCCACGGCGCCGTTGAAAGCCGGGGTTGTGCCGGAGCTGACGAGAGTGCCCACACTGTCTCCGGAATTGATGGCCACGCAGTTCGGCGAAGGCGTGCCCTCGTAATCCTCCCCCTCGTCGCCGCCCTCGATTCCGCCGGGGAGATCGCAGGCCATGGCATTGGTTCCGGTGTCGATGTCGTTAAAGTAGCAACTGCTGCTCGTGTTCTTTACGGTTTCCGCGCTGCAGCTTGAGTAGGTCTGCTTGAGCGCCAGGCTGTAAAGACCGGGATTGGCCAAGCCCTGCGCCCCGCCCGATTTCTGATCGATCAGCGCCATGACGCCGGCCATTTCCGGACTGCCGACCGAAGTCCCGCCTACCTCCTGGTAGAAATTCTCGGAGGTGTCGCTGTAGGTACAGGCTCCCAGAGCGGAGACGCAGATGAGGGTTGCGCTGTCCAATGCGCCGTTCCCGGCAAAGAAGCTGACGTCGGGAAGATCGCGCACACCATCTCCGGTGTTGGTGCCTGTGACGCCTAGCTGCTGCCAGGCCGGCTTGGGCCATCCATTGTTGGCGAGGGTGATATTTCCGTTGGTGGAGCCGGTGGTTGTAGAACCGGTGGTGCAAGTGCCGAGGTTTTCGGAATCGGGGTTGGTGCTGTTAACCACGCAGTTGCTTGCGCCGCCGCTGCCTCCAGCGGTGTCGATGTAGGAGGAAATGTCGACTTGGCCTTGGGTTTCCACATAGATTGAATACCAGTCGTTATAGACGAAGCTGCAGGCCTCTTCGGGGGTCGTCCCGGCGCTGACGTCAATGTCCTGCGACGCAAAGCTCTCCAGGAAACTGGCGATGATGGGATTCTCGCAGGTGTCGTTCCAGGGAATCTCCGGGACATATCCAAGCGCGCTTTCGCCCCCTTCGCTGGTGTTGTTGGAGGTATTCCAGTAGGCCGAAGAGCCCTGCGCGGTGCTCGAGGCCGGGCAACCCGTGATCTCGTTCCCGTTGTCTGTCAAAACCGGCTTGCACCAACTGAAATCCGTGCCGCCGACTGCGGTGTTATAGGGCGTGGAGGCCATGCCGCTGACCGTCAGGCCATATTGCGCTGTATAGGGAGTGCCGTATTCATCGCCGCCTTGGTCGCAACTGGGCGAGCCGGAATCGCCAGTGGCCACAAAGACCGAAACTCCCTCGGCCGCCGCCGACTGCCACAGGTCGTAGTAAGCAACGTTGCCCGAGGTGCCCTGGCCCAACTCGCACAGGCCGTAACTGACGCTGAGGATTTTGGCGGTGAGGTTCTGGACAACATATTGCGAGGAGTCGAAGACGGTGTCGATGGTGCCTTCCGCATTCTGGCCAGTGACGATTAGCTTGATCTGGGCGGCGGTTGCCACGGCCCCCGAGGCTTCCACGTCCAGCGAATTTTCTTCGAGATCGCCGATGCCGCAGACCGCGTAGGGGCTGGTGCTGGTGCACACGGTGGCCGCCGGTCCGTCTCCGGTGTCGATTTGCTGCGGCGCGGTGCTCGAAGTGTAGGCGGGCAAGTCAAAGGCGCTGCGGTAGGTGGTGACGTCGGGCAAGTTGATTTCGCTGGTGCCGGCGATGGCGATGGTCTGGCCGGATCCTGTAATTCCGTTGTTCCACAGCGGCGTGACGTTGTAGATGGTGGCGAAGTCGTAGGGCGTTACATCTTCTTCGAGGTAGGCAGACTCTCCTGCTGACGGGTCAGCGGGCACGTTGATGCCGAACATGGCGTGGACGCCGCCGCCCGCGGCCGCAGTCCGGGGTGCCGTAATCCTGTTCAACGGGGTCAAGGCCGAGCCATTTCCAGACGTGCTCGGCGTGAGGCTTGTCGCGGCGGCATTGTTGACGATCCGCTCCCACTTCCCTGTTGCTTTATCGAACTGGACCATGCTGCCCAGCCGATGCAGCGGGTGCGGCAGGAAGTTGTGCAGCGCCTTTACACCCACCACGACCGGAGCTATCGCAGCGGGGATCTGCGGATCGGTCATGTTCGCATAGTGCGGCATGCCATTCACTGACAGGTTGTGAATCTGGGTATGGAATGTGCTCTCGACCTGAGCGGCTGTACCGCCGAAGCGGATGGTCATGCGGTCCGGCGTGACCTGTTTGACCGTGAAGCCGTGGCTCGTGAGCCAACCAGTAATGGTCGCGATGTCTGCCTGGGCGGGACCAAACTGCGCGCCGATCTGCGCGGGCGTGAGCCATTGATGGTAGTTCGGCGAACCGGTATCGTACTGGCTGGCGACAAAGGCGTCAAAGGCGGCCTGTTGCTCAGGGCTCCTGCTAAGGACGAGCGTTAGATCAGGTAAAACGAAACCAGGACTCACGGGTCCGCGGTCGTTCTTTGCATTGGCCGCCGGGTGAGTGTTGCCTTTGAGCGTGACCAACTGGCTTTCGTCGATGGGGTTGACGATGCGGATTGTCGGCGCGACATTCTGTGCCGGAGCGGCGACGGAACAGAGAAAGACACTGGCCAACACGCACAGGGGGAGCGAGCGTGAATTGATCATAGGGAGAGATCCTGGACCCTTTCTTGAGAGAGACCCTCGAATTTCTGAAGAGTTTTCGCCGTCGGGAGAAAAAGAACTGCGATGGGCGGCGAGAAAACCGGCGAAAAGCCGGATCCGGTTGAACAAACCGACCGAAATGGTCGACAACTTCATCATAACGGGACAGATAGCCCGCGAACTACCCAAGGTGCCGGCGATGGCTCGGTTGCCGCCGGGTGCTTCGTTTGTGGGAAACGAATGGCCTGGCCTTTGAAAACTAACCCCGCAAATGAATACTCAATGCGCAACGGACATTTCACGCCGAATGAGGAAAAGCAAAACGCGGTCCGCAAAAGATAAAACCGGAAAACTCGGTGAGTTAGACGCAGCCGGGAGACGAAGGTTGAAGAACGATCGGCGGGAATGATCGAACACAAGCAAATTCGTTCCAATGGGCGAGTGAGAATTTGAGCCCGGCAAGGAATGTGGCTGCGCCAGGCCGCCGGCAAGTTTTTGACAACGCGAAAGGGGGAGGACGGAGCCGTACAAGGCGCGGAATTGCAATAGACAACTGGTTTCTCACGGTATATCATTCGGTTTCTTGCTTGAAACTCATGTATTTTGTGGAGTGGCTGCATGCGCGCTTCGCTTTTCATAACCTGTTATAACGACACGTTGTTTCCGGAGACCGGGCGCGCAGTAGTCCGTTTGCTGGAGCGTCTGGGCGTGGAGGTGGAGTTCCGGCCAGGCCAGACGTGTTGCGGGCAGATGCACGCCAATACAGGTTTCCGGAGCGAGGCTTTCAGCCAGGCGAAACGACTGGTGATGCTCTACGCCGACGCGGAAGCGGTCGTGATTCCTTCATCGTCGTGCGTGGCGATGATCCGCGATCAGTACCCCGGCCTGCTTGAGGAGCTTGGAGACGACGCGCTGCGCAAGGAGTTCGCGGCGCTCCTGCCGAGAGTCCACGAGTTGAGCGAGTTTCTCGTCGACAAACTGGGCGTGGAGGATGTGGGCGCATACTTTCCCCATCGCGTGACCTACCATGCAAGCTGCCATGGGCTTCGGGCCTTGAAACTGGGCGATCGGCCGTTCCGGCTGCTGAGGAAAGTGCGTGGGCTGGACCTTGTGCCGCTCGAAAATCTGGATCGCTGCTGCGGGTTTGGCGGGACGTTCAGCGTGAAGAACGCCGAAGTTTCGTCGGCGATGCTGGCAACGAAGCTCGCGGACGTGCTGGCGACGGGCACGGAGTTTTGCACGGCTCTGGACAATAGCTGCCTGATGCACCTGGGTGGAGCGCTGCACCGCCAGAACGCAGGAATGAAGACGATCCACATGGCGCAGATTCTGGCCAGCACCGAGGAAGAGCCCGCGGAGTTGATGGGATGAGCGCAGCGGCGGAGCACGAGGCTGTGGCGGAGCGCGAGGTCAGCGATCGTCCGATTCTTGACCCGGCTCTTGCGCCGCCGTTTCCCGTGGCTGCGCTTCTCGTGCTCCGCAATTCGCAATTGCGCAAGAATGTGGCACACGCGATCGACGTGATTCAAGCCAAGCGCGCGCGGCTCGTTGCGGAGAAGCAGGATTGGCAGGAATTGCGTTCAGCAGCCGCCCTGATTCGAGATGAGGCACTCGAAAACCTAAGCGTGTACCTCGAGCAGTTCGAGGCGCGGTGTACGGCCGCCGGCGGCACGGTGCACTGGGCGTCGGATGCTGCCGATGCGCGGCGCATCATTCTCGAATTGCTGCGCGAAGAGAAGGCCGATGAGGTCATCAAGATCAAAACGATGACCTCGGCTGAGATTCAACTCAATCCATTTCTCGAGGCCAACGGCATTCGGACCTACGAGACGGACCTGGCGGAAATCATCCTGCAGCTTGGCGAGGGAGAGCCCTCGCATATTGTGGTTCCTGCGCTGCATGTGAATCGCAGCCAGGTGCGGGAGATCTTCGCGCGGCGCATGGGGATTGAGAATCTCTCCGACGAGCCGGAGGCGCTGACAGCGGCAGCGCGGAATTATCTGCGGCAGAAATTTCTCTCGGTGCCGACGGCGATCAGCGGAGCGAATTTCCTGATCGCTGAAACAGGCTCGGTGGCGGTGGTGGAGTCGGAGGGCAACGGGCGCATGTGCCTGACGCTGCCGCGGACCATGATCACACTGGCCGGAATTGAAAAAGTGCTGCCGCGATTCGCCGATCTTGAAGTTATGCTGCAACTGCTGGCGCGCTCGGCGACGGGCGAGCGCATGAACCCGTATACGTCGCTCTGGACCGGCGTGACGCCGGGCGACGGACCGCAGAAGTTTCACGTCGTGCTGCTCGACAATGGCCGCTCGTCGATTCTGGCCCGCAAAACAGAGCGGCAGACGCTGCGCTGCATTCGCTGCGCCGCGTGCATGAACGCCTGCCCGGTGTACCGGCAGACCGGCGGCCACGCGTATGGGTCGGTGTATCCGGGTCCAATTGGCGCCATTCTGACGCCCCAACTCGAGCAGATGCGGCATGCGCAATCGCTGCCCTACGCGTCGTCTCTTTGCGGCGCCTGCTTCGAGGTGTGCCCGGTCAAGATCAACATCCCCGAGGTACTGCTGGAACTTCGCGCGCGTGTGACCGACGATGAGCGCAAGCAAGTTTCGCGGTTCTTCGATCCACTGTATCTCGGGTTGCGCGTGGCAAACGTGATCTTTTCGCGGGCTTGGCTCTCTCACTTGGCGCAATGGGCAGGCCGGATCGTGCTTGGCCTCTTCACGCGCAAGGACGGTTGGATCCACGCGCTGCCGGGCATCGGAGCGAAGTGGACTCAGACCCGCGACCTGCGCGGGCTGCCCAAACAGGCCTTTCACGATTGGTGGGCAGACCGCCAGCGGGGGAAGAAATGAGGCCGGTTGCCAGCTCGCGCCAGCAGGTTCTTGGCCGCATTCGGGCTGCCTGTTGCGGCGGGCAGAATCCCGCAGCAACGGCGGAAGAAGCTGCGGAGCGCTATGAGCGGCTGCCGCGCGACTATCGAACGCGAGGCAAGTCAACCGTCAGAGCCTGTCAGGAGCTTTTCATCGAACGCCTTCGCGAATACGATGCCGAGGTGGTGGAGTGCGCACCGGAGGAGCTTGGGGCCATGATCGCTGCGCAACTTGAAGCGAGCGGCAGACATATGTTTGTCGCGCCCCCCGGGCTTCCGGCCGGGTGGCTGGTTCCGGCAGCGTGGCAAATCAGCGATTTCGAATGGAATATCGACCACAACCTTCCCGCTGACGAGATTGAGCGGGCCCAAGGCGTGGTGACGGGCTGCTTTTGCGGCGTCGCCGATTCCGGCACGATAGTCTTGCATCACTCCGCGACGGAAGGCCGGCGCGTGATCACCCTGCTTCCGGACTGGTACCTTTGCGTTGTTCGCGCCAGCCAGATTGTGGAGACATTGCCGGAGTATTTCGATCGCTGCGATCAGCCGCCGGCGCTCGTCACCTGGATCTCCGGGCCGAGCGCAACGGCAGACATTGAGATGACGCGCATCAAGGGCGTGCATGGGCCGAGATTCCTGAACGTGATTGTAGTGAACGACAGGGAACAGGGAACAGGGATCAGGGAATAGGGATTAGAACACAGGGATTAGGGCACAGGGAAGGGAACGGGAAGAAACAAACGATCAATTAGCTGGCAAGAGGATTTCATGAAGATTTCGGATTCGAACGTTCAGGAAGTTGCATTCCAGGCATTGGATTCTTTTCGGATCGAGATTCCCTCGTGGGGATTTGCCAACACCGGCACGCGCTTCGGGAAGTTTGTGCAGGCTGCGGCTGCAACCACCATTGAGGAGAAGTTTGCCGACGCGGCCGAAGTGAATCGGCTGACGGGCGTAACGCCCACGCTGGCGCTCCATGTTCTTTGGGATCTGCCCGACGGCTTGAAGGATGTGCCTGAAGTGCAGCAATTGGAGAAGCGCTTCGGCATCCGCTCTGGATCGATCAATCCCAATCTATTCCAGGATCAGGAATACAAATTCGGCTCGCTGTGCAATCCATCGCGCGCTATCCGCGAACAGGCACTGAAGCACGTGATGGACTCGATCGAAATTGGGAAGGCGCTGGGCTCGCGCGACATCTCACTATGGATGGCCGACGGATCGAATTATCCCGGAACGCAAAGCATGCGTAAGCGCATCGGCTGGCTTGAAGAGGCATTGCAGGCTGCGCACAGCCATCTGGCGCCCGATCAGCGATTGCTGGTGGAGTACAAACCCTTTGAGCCTGCTTTCTATCACACCGATATCGCCGATTGGGGCATGTCGAGCCACCTTGCGCGCAACGCGGGGCCGCAGGCGTGCGTGCTCGTCGATACCGGCCACCACTACAACGCGCAGAACATCGAGCAGATTGTCGCGTGGCTCCTCCACACGGGGATGCTCGGCGGGTTCCACTTCAACGACCGGCGCTATGCCGACGACGATCTGACGCTGGGCTCGATCGATCCCTACCAGATCTTCCGCATCTTCCACGAAATCCATGCGGCAAGTGACGACGGCCTCAAAATCGACATTGCCTACATGATCGACCAGAGCCACAACCTGAAGGGCAAGATGGAGGCGATGGTGCAGACCGTGATGACCGCGCAGGAGCTTTACTTGAAAGCCGCGCTTGTGGATCGCGGAAGGCTGGCGGAGTTGCAGCAAAACTGCGATCTGGTGGCCGCCGAAGAGCTCTATCGCGGCGCGTTCTGGTTCGATGTGCGTCCGTTGACGCACGCATGGCGCGAGGCCCATGGGCTACCGGCCGACCCGCTGGAGGCGCTGCGCGCAAGCGGCTATGTGGAACGCGCGGCCGAGGTGCGCGGTAGCCGCAGTTCGGCCGTAAGCAGTTATGCGTGAGCTTGTTCTTATGATCGTTTGCGAGCTTGTGTTTCAATAGGGGTATCAGCGGGGAGGGGTCGTTGGCCAAAGCGAAGATCAAGCGGCTGTATCTGATTCCGATTCTCTCCAAGGCGCTCGACGTCATCGAGCTGCTGGAGCAGGACAATACGCCCATGACGCTCGAGGACGTTTACCAGCGCACAAACATCTCCAAGACCAGCGTCTACCGCATTCTCAAGACACTTGTGCATCGCGGCTATCTGGCGCAGACGCCGAGCGGCCAGTACCGGCTCGTTTCGCGGCCTCGGCGCTTGCGCTTCGGGTTTGCTGTGCAGAGCGCTGAGATGCCGTTCAGCGAGGCGGTGGCGCAGAGCGTGACAGCGGCTGCAGCTGCCTCGGGCGTTGAGCTGATCGTTCTCGACAACCGCTACGATCCCGCCGTGGCCGTGCGCAACGCCGAAGAATTCGTGGCCAAGCGCGTTGACCTGGTGCTCGAATTCCAGGTGGAAGAGGCCGCTGCGCCTCGGGTGGCGCACATCTTCAAGAAGGCCGAGATTCCCATGGTGGCCATTGACGTGCCTCACCCCAATGCGACCTACTTCGGCGTGGACAACTTCGAAGTTGGGTACGAGGCTGCATCCATCCTGGCGCAGTATGCCCAGAGGCAATGGAGGGGCAAGGTGGACCGGGTGGTGGGCGTTGGATTTAGAGAAGCCGGCAGCTTTGTGCAGAACCGCATTGCCGGCGCCTTCGACGGAATCCGGGAAAGGTTCAAGGATCTGACGCCCGACCACTTCGTGCAGATCGAAGGAAGAGGCATGCGCGAGGCAAGCCACAGGGCAATGAACGAGTATCTTTGCGTGAGAAACCCCGGTGAGCACACACTGGTTGCTGCCGCCACTGATTCCAGTGCGCTGGGTGTTCTGGACGCAGTGCGCAAGGCAGGGCAGGAAGCGAACTTCGCCATCGTGGGCCAGGACTGCATTCCTGAAGTGCTCGAGGAGATGCGCAGGGTTTCGAGTGCGATTGTTGGCTCCATCTCGCACGAGCCGGAGACCTACGGACCGCGGCTGATCCAGCTCGGCATATCGATTCTGCGCGGGTATACTGTGCCTCCATATAACTACGCGCATCACCGCGTGGTAACGCCGGATACTCTGAGCGCCGAAGACAAAGAGCGAAAGCCCGCGCCGGAGAGTTCGGCACACGCAGTTGCAGTGGGCGAGCCGGCTTGAAGGCCGATTAGGACGAGCATTTTTCGGCAAGGCGTGAGAACCGAGCTCGAAACTCTCCCCGCCCGGAATTCGTGTATGAAACGTTTTCCTGCCGCCGCTGGCTGTATCATGAATTGGAGCTCGATTCATTCCCCATTTGAGTGCTTCCTATGACATTGGCGACGACTGCATCTCCTGTACTGCATTTTCTTGAGGACCGCTGGGATCCCACCGTGGCGGCTGGTCTCGATGAGCCTGAACTTCTGCGCTACCGCTCGAATCTGCTCGGTTCGGACCTGCGCATCACCAACTTTGCCGGCGGAAACACCAGCTCAAAGGTCGTCGAGACGGATCCGCTGACCGGCAATCCAGTAGAAGTGCTGTGGGTGAAAGGCTCCGGCGGCGACCTGGGCAGCATCAAGCGCAGCGGCTTCGCCACGCTCTACCAGGAAAAGCTGCTGGCGCTGGAGCGCATCTACAAAGGCGTGGAATTTGAAGACGAGATGGCGGAAATGTATCCGCTTTGCGCCTTCCGCAACAATCCTGTCGCCGCATCCATTGACACACCGCTGCACGGATTCCTGCCCTTCCCGCATCTGGATCATCTGCACCCCGACTGGGGAATCGCGCTGGCCGCAAGCGCCAACGGCAAATCCCGCATGGAAGAGTTCAACCGCGAATTCAACCACTCGCTGGTGTGGCTGCCGTGGCAGCGGCCCGGCTTCGAGCTGGCCATGATGATGAAGCGGATCGTCCGCGAGAATCACGGTTGCGATGGCATCGTGCTGGGCGGGCATGGGCTCTTCACCTGGGGCCAGACGCAGCGCGAGTGCTACCTGAACACACTGAACGTGATCGACAGCATTGGGCAGTTCATCGAGCGCCACGGGCGCAGCAAGAGCAAAATTCACTTCGGCGGCGAGGCCGTGCCGGCGCGCTCTGACCGCCGTGACCTCGCGATCCGGATCGCTCCGTTCCTCCGCGGGCGCATCAGCGCCCGGCAGCGGTACATCAGCAGTTTCTCCGATGCACCCGACGTGCTGCAGTTCGTGAATTCCGCACATGGCAAGGATCTCGCCTTCCTCGGGACCAGTTGTCCCGATCACTTTATTCGCACCAAGATACGGCCCATGTTTGTCTCCTGGGGTGCGAACGAAGATTTAGAGGCGCTGAAAAAGCAGATCGATTGCGCGCTGGCCGAGTATCGCGACCAGTACCGCGCCTACTACCGCACGTTTGCCAAGCCCGATTCGCCCGCGCAGCGCGACGCCAGCCCCGCCGTCGTGCTCATTCCCGGGATGGGGATGTTCAGCTTCGGCAAAGACAAGACCGAGGCGCGCATCACCGGCGAGTTTTACACCAACGCGATTCATGTGATGGATGGCGCGAGCTTGCTGGGCGAGGGCAAAGTGAGCGGCACCGTGCCTCAGTGCCCACCCGGAATGGATCCGGCGAGCTTCAAAGTCTTTGACAATTACGTGGCATTGCCGGCTGCCGAAGCGTTCCGCATCGAGTATTGGGCGCTGGAGGAGGCCAAAATTCGCCGCCGTCCGCCGGAGAAAGAGCTTAGCCGGCGTGTGGCATTCGTCGTGGGCGGCGCCAGTGGCATTGGGCGCGAAGTGGCGCGGCTGGCTGCGTCGCGCGGCGCGCATGTGTTTGTCGCCGACCGCAACGAAGAAGGCGTGGCGCGCGTGGCCGGCGAGATTGCCGCCATCGCGTCGGCGGAGTTTACCGGCCACCACATCGTCGACATTCGCAGCCGCGAGTCGATTCGCAAAGCACTGGGCGAAGCAGCTCTGGCCTTCGGGGGCATCGACATTCTCATCAACACCGCGGCGCTGTTTCCTTCCACAGCGGAGGGCGAGATCGCCGACGAAATGTGGTCCGACACGCTGGCCGTGAACGTGACCGCGAACTACCTGCTCGCCGATGAAGCTGCCAAGCTTTTTGAAGAGCAGGGACTGCACGGGAACATTGTCTTTACCAGCTCTGCCAACGCGGTCGTGGCCAAACGTGGCAGCGAGGCGTACGACGTGAGCAAGGCCGCGCTCTCGCACCTGATCCGCGAACTGGCGGTGAGCATGGCGCCCAACGTGCGCGTGAACGGCATTGGACCCGCCACCGTGGTTAAGGGTTCATTGATGTTTCCCCGAGACCGCGTTCGCGCTTCGCTGCGCAAGTACAATATTCCTTTCCAGGAATCGTTCAGCGACGAGGAGCTTCGCAGCCGCCTGGCAGCGTTTTATGCCGAGCGCACATTGACGCACAAGGCAATCGGCGGTTCCGACTGCGCGGAAGCCATCCTCTTCCTGGCCAGTCCCCGGGCGCGTTGCACTACGGGCCACGTCATTCCTGTGGACGGCGGCCTGACTGAAGCCTTCGTGCGCTGAAGAAACCGGAGTTTCGCTTTCGTCATGCAAGAAGCTGCGCGTGTTGCCATCGATTTAGGCGCAGAAAGCTGCCGCGTTTCGCTGCTTCGCTGGGTCAAAAGCGAGCCCAGCGTCGAAATCATCCATCGCATTCCCAACGGCCCGGTGCGTCGCGGCAATTCATTGTGCTGGCCGCTCACTCGGCTTCTTGCCGGTCTCGAAGAGGGTCTGCGAAAAGCCGCCGTGGCCGCTCCCGAAGGCATTGCATCGATTGGCGTCGACGGTTGGTCAGTGGACTATGTGCGCCTCGCGCCCGACGGCTCGGTGTTGCGCGAGCCGTTCTGCTATCGAGACGAGCGTACGACGGCGAGCAAGCAAGCAGCCGACCGCATCATCCCCTCCTTTGACTTGTACAAGCGAACCGGAACCTACCCGCTCAAGATCAACACCGTCTACCAGCTTCTCGCCGATCCCGCCGCGGACCCGGAAGGGGAAAACCAGAGACCCGAAGGGAAGAATCAGGGAATCGGCGCGCGTGCCCCATGGGTCATGTTTCCGGAATTCGTTCTCTACTGGTTGAGCGGCCGCCGAGTGGCCGAGTATACCAACGCTACGCACACCGGGCTGGTGAATCTGAAAACCGGCGACTGGGATGCGGAACTGTTCGACCTGCTGGGGCTCCGGCTCGAAGCTGCGCCGCCGCTGGTTCCGTCGGGCACGGTTTTGGGTCCGCTCAATAAGCGCTTTGTGGGGCCGTTGGCTCAACTCGACTCCTTTCGTGCCACGCAGATCATTGCGCCGGCAACGCACGACACGGCCAGCGCCATCGCGGGCATTCCTTCCGACCTGAGCTCGACCGCGTACATCAGCTCCGGCACATGGTCGCTGGTGGGCACCGTCACGCGGGACCCGGTCACGACGAAACACGCCTTCGACGCCGGCTACACGAACATCGGCGCGGCGGCCGCCGGACTTCTTTTTCACTCGCTCATCAACAGCATGTGGGTTCTCAAGCAGTGCATGGATGCTTGGGCAGCGGACGGGCGGCATTGGTCCATTGAAGATCTTGTCCAAAAGGCTGCCGAGCGCAGCTCTGCCGCAACCGGCGTGCTCGACATGGACGCGGAAACGCTGCTGCTCGACAGCGGCATGCCGCAGCGCATCAACAGCGAGCTCGCGCGTCTCGGCTTCGACGCCATTCCCGATGTAGCCGGAAACGAGCCGCTGTTCGCACGCACGATCTTTGAGAGTCTGGCGCTGCGGTACGCGTCGGCGACAGCAAATCTCGAAAAAATGCTGGGCCGGAAGCTCGAGCGCGTTCACATGATCGGCGGCGCCACGCGCAACAAGCTGCTCGTCGAGCTGACCGAACAGCGCACGGGGCTACCCGTGGAGATTGGCGAAACCGAGAGTTCCACCATCGGCAATCTGGCCGTGCAACTGGCGGCGAGCGAGGCCGCGGGCCACCGCATTACGCCCGCAGCCGTGCGCAAATGGGCCGAGCGGTTGTGCGAAAAGTAGCTCTGCAAACTCCAGAAGGCGTTATGCGCGACGGAATGGGGCAGGGGACCGAAGCCGCTCTTGACGCGACGCCGTCGAAAGCCGTAGTTTGTCCTTACACGGGAAAGGAGGTTGATCCAGCCTATGAGCAAAGATTCTTCGAGTTGTAACTTACGTGAGGTGACTGAGGCCTAGGGCATCGCGCCCCCTGACTCAGGTAAGTCCAGACGGAGGGCTCTCCGTCATGGCTCTGGCACTCGCGGCAGCGCGATGGCCTTAGTCCAATCCCAACAGATCACCGGCAGCGGCCTGGGAATGTGAATTCTCAGGCCGTTGTTGTGTTTGGCTGTTCAACAGCTCATGGCTGCAGCTGAAAACCATCGCGTCGCCCGCTGTTCGATGCCGTAAAATCAGCCTAAGAATGAAATGTCCTTATTGCGGTTTTGGGCAGGATCGCGTGGTGGACTCGCGCGAGAGCAAGGAAGCCGACTCGATCCGGCGCCGGCGGGAGTGCGAGAGCTGTAACCGGCGCTTCACCACTTACGAACGCATCGACGAAATTCCCTACATGGTGGTGAAGAAGGACGGCCGCCGCGAGCGCTTCGACCGGCAGAAAATTCTCAGCGGCCTGCTGCGCGCGTGCGAAAAGCGGCCAGTCTCGTCAAGCCAACTGGAAAAAGTCGTGGACGCCGCGGAGAGCTTCCTCATCGATGCGCCCGAGCGCGAACGCACCACCGCCGAGGTCGGCGAGCTCATTATGCAACACCTCAAGGGCCTCGACACCGTCGCCTACATCCGCTTCGCCTCGGTCTATCGCGATTTTAAGGACGTGCGCGAGTTCAAGGAAGAGCTGGAAGGGCTGCTGGCGAGCCACGGGAAGAAGAAGAGCTAGCCATTAGCTCCTAGCCTTTAGCCATTAGCTTCATTTTGGCCGAATGAGCGCCGTTGGCAAGGCTAACGAGGTTTTCAGGACGCCGGCAGGTAGACCGAGAAATTGGAAGAGCTAACAACCAACGGCCAAGGTCTCAGATTCCAGAGGAAATCGATGACGGAAAGAAAAACCCACAAGGTCACACTCATCCCCGGCGACGGTATCGGGCCCGAAGTCACGCAGGCAGTCGTGCGCATTCTTGAAGCCACTGGCGCAAAGTTCGGGTGGGAGCGGTTTGCCGCAGGCGCTGAGGCCTTCGAGATTCACGGCAAATACATTCCCGCGGCGCTCTACGCCTCAATCGAGCGCAACCGCGTGGCGCTGAAAGGGCCGGTGACGACGCCCATCGGCGGTGGCTTCAAAAGCATCAACGTCACGCTGCGCAAAAAGTTCGACCTCTTCGCCAATCTGCGGCCCATTCGCAATCTCCCCGGCCTCGACACGAAGTATCCCGGCGTCGATCTGGTGATCGTCCGTGAAAACACCGAAGGCGAGTATGTCGGCCTGGAGCACGAAGTGGTTCCGGGCGTCGTCGAAAGCATCAAGGTGATTACCGAGAAGGGGTCGACGCGGATTGCGCGGTTTGCCTTCGAGTACGCGCGAAAGCATGGGCGCAAAAAGGTCCACTCAATTCACAAGGCAAACATCATGAAGCTTTCCGACGGGCTTTTTCTGCGCTGTGCGCGCAAAGTCGCGGAAGGGTTCCCCGACATCATCTATGGCGAGCACCTCATCGACAACACCTGCATGCAACTGGTGATGAATCCCTATCAGTACGACACGCTGCTGCTCGAGAACCTCTACGGCGACATTGTGAGCGACCTTTGCGCGGGCCTTGTGAGCGGGCTCGGCCTGGCGCCTGGCGCGAACCTCGGCGTGGAGTGCGCGATCTTCGAGGCTGTGCACGGTTCGGCGCCGGACATTGCGGGCAAGGATGTGGCCAATCCCACGGCGCTCTTGCAATCGGCGATCCTGATGCTGCGGCACCTGGATGAGACCGCGGCTGCGGACAAAGCGCAGAAGGGCCTCGAGATGGTTTACTCAGAGCGCAAAACGCTGACTCGCGACGTGGGCGGATCAGCCGGAACCTCGCAGTTTACCGACGCTGTACTCGCGGCGATGGCCTAGGTAGCTGCTGCGGCCAAACTCATCCTCTTGTACACTGGATAGAGTCAAGGCCATGAAGAACAAGTACCCAATCGGCATTTTGGGCACGACCGGCATGGTCGGCCAGCGTTACATTCAATTGCTCGCGAATCACCCCTGGTTCGAGATCGCGTGGCTCGCGGCCAGCGACCGCTCGAGCGGCAAGCCTTACGGCGAGGCCGCCAAGTGGCGGCTGGATACACCTCTGCCTGAGCGCATCGCAAAGATGATGGTCTCGCCGGCCGAGCCCGATGGCGCGCCGAAGGTGATCTTCGCCAGCGTGGACGCGGCCATTGCGCGCGAGATGGAGCCGAAGTTTGCCGCGGCGGGTTGCGCCGTGATCTCGAATTCAAGCGCCTTCCGCATGGCTCCCAATGTGCCTCTCGTCATTCCGGAAGTGAATGCCGATCACCTGCACCTGATCGAAGAGCAGCCGTCGCGCAAGGAATCGGGCGGCTACATCGTCACCAATCCGAACTGCTCAACGATCGGCCTGGTCATGGCCCTCAAGCCCATCGAGGAGCGCTTCGGCATCGAGCAGATTTTCGTGACCACCATGCAGGCAGTCTCGGGTGCGGGTTATCCCGGCGTGGCATCGATGGATATTCTCGACAACGTGATTCCGTATATCGCCAGTGAAGAAGAAAAAATGGAGACTGAGACGCTCAAGCTGCTGGGTAAGCTCGAAGCCCACGGTGTGGCGCCGCTCCCCGCGAAGATGACCGCGCACTGCAATCGCGTGCCGGTCTCCGACGGGCACACGGAGTGTGTGTCAATCAAGCTGGGGAAGAAAATGGGCCGCGAAGTCCGCCGCGAAGACATTCTGACAGCGTGGGCGGAGTTCCAGCCGCTTGCCGGCCTCGGATTGCCGTTCGCTCCCGAGCAACCTGTCGAATGGGCCGAGCAGAACGATCGCCCGCAGCCGCGCCTTGATCGCAACCGCGGCAACGGCATGACTGTGACGGTGGGCCGGTTGCGCCCCTGCAACGTTTTGGACTGGAAATTTGTGCTGCTCTCGCACAACACCGTGCGCGGCGCGGCTGGAGCGACGATTCTGAACGCCGAGATGCTGGCGAGCCTGGGCAAACTGGAGCCTGCGGCAGTGGCGGCAGCGCGCGCGTAGGTCAGCGATGGCCGCGACGCGGGCGAACATTGGGAAGCATGAAATGAAATTGGTCGTGATGAAGTTTGGCGGTACGTCGGTCGAGGATGCGGCCGCCATTGGACGCACCGCCGCTATTGTGTTTGGGCGAGTGGCCAGCGGGAAGAGCCCCATCGTAGTGGTCAGCGCCATGGCCAAGGTGACCGACCAGTTGCTGCGTGCGGCGGCGGCAGCCGCTGAGGGCGACCGCACCGGTGCGCTGGCCATTAGCTCGCGGCTCAGGGCGCGGCATCGCGATACCTCCGCTGAACTGGTCAAGGACAAAGCCACGATCACCGCGCTTATTCAGCTCATTGACGACACGTTCGACGCGCTGGACGAGGTACTGCGCGGATTGTCTGCAATTCGCGAGCTCACCCCGCGCATCTCCGACCAGATTGTGAGTTATGGCGAGCGCCTCTCCAGCCGCATCGTGGCTGCAGCCTTTTGCGAGCGCGGCGTGGATGCGGCGCACATCGATGCACGCGAGATCATCGTCACCGATTCTGAATTCCAGAAAGCCGCGCCGCTCGACGACGTGGTTGAGAAGCGTGCGACGGAGAAACTCAAACCGCTGCTTGCGCAAGGCAAGGTGCCGGTGATGGGTGGCTTCATCGCATCGAACGAAGAGGGGTTGACGACGACGCTGGGCCGCGGCGGTTCCGACTATACCGGCGCGCTGGTGGGCGGCGCCCTCGACGCGGAGACCATCGAAATTTGGACCGACGTGGACGGCATCATGACTGCTGATCCGCGCGTGTGTCCCGATGCGCTGCGCGTAAGGGTGATCAGCTTTGAAGAGGCGGCCGAGTTGGCCTACTTCGGCGCCAAGGTTCTGCACCCGGCCACCATTCTGCCGGCAGTGAAGAAGAACATTCCCGTGCTGGTGCTGAACAGCCGCAACGCCGCCTGCGAAGGCACGCGAATCATCTCCGTGGCGCCGCACTGCCAGAGCCCATTCAAGTCGATCGCCCTCAAGAGGAAGTTGACCATTATCGATATAGTGGCCAGCCGTATGCTGATGACGCACGGCTACCTGAGCAAAATGTTCGCTGTTTTTGACAAGCACAAATGCCCCGTGGACATGGTTTCGACCAGCGAAGTCAGCATTTCGCTCACCGTCGACTCCAACTCGAGCCTGCCCGAGATCGCCGCCGACCTGAGCAAGATGGCTGATGTGAAGTACGAAGGTAAAAAGGCGCTCGTCTGCATGGTGGGCGAGGACATTCGCGGGCAGAACGGCATTGCCGCGCAGGTGTTCAACGCCATCCGCCACATCAACGTGCGGATGATTTCGCAGGGCGCGAGCGAAATCAACATGAGCTTTATGATCGATGAGGACGACGCCGATGAGGCGGTGCGGTCGCTGCATGCGGCATTCTTCAAAGAGCCTGACCCGTCGATCTTTGACGTGGAAGCAAGAAAGCAGCTTCTAGCTTCCAGCTCCTAGCCTTTAGCTGTTGGCTGGGTGCCCCATCCTTTGCGCGTTTTGTGCGGAAAGGGTGGGAGACCGCAAGAGTTCGTCAGTAGATTCTTGAGCTAGTAGCTAGTAGCTAGCAGCTAGGAGCTAAACGCATGCTGATTCTCGTGCTTGGCAAGGGAAAGACCGGATCGCCCGTCGCTGAGGTGGCGCGGGAGCGGGGCCACGGCGTGCGCGCGCTCGATGTCGACGAGAATGCGCGCGCGTCCGCACTGACGGCGCCCAACCTGGCCGGCGTAGACGTAGTTGTGGACTTCACAACGCCCGAGGCGGCCTTGGAGAACATGCGCGCGGTCCTCGCCATCGGCGGACGCATCGTGGTGGGCACAACAGGCTGGTACTCGAAGCTGAACGAAATGAAGGCACTCGCTGTTCAGCACGGCGGCGGCCTTCTGTACGGAACAAACTTTTCTATCGGCGTGCAGAAGCTCTTCCAATTGACGGCAGAGTTGGCAAAGCTCGAAGGCTACCGGTTCTCCATCGACGAGACGCATCACACGTCGAAGCTCGATGCGCCCTCGGGAACGGCGCTCACGCTCAAGGAGATCGTTCTTTCCGTGCGACCCGGCATCGACGTGCCCATCGAGTCGCATCGCGTGGGCGACGCCAAGGGGGAGCACATTGTGCGCGCGGAGAGCGACTGCGACACGCTCGAGCTGCGCCACGACGCGCACTCGCGGCGCGGCTTTGCGCTGGGCGCAGTGCGCGGCGCCGAGTGGCTGGCCGGCAAATCCGGGGCATGGGAGTTCCGAGAGATCTTCGACCAGATTTAAGAGCTGTCACTCGTTTCCGGTATCCCAGGTCTCAAAATCGAGACCTGGGGCACCCTCAACGCTACTGCGCCGCTGCGCGGGGCTTCATCAGGTCGCCGAGATAGTCGGGCTTCGATTCATCGCGTACCAGGTGGGGATAGCGCTCGCCGCCGTGAGCCTGGATCGTCGCCGTGCGGTAATAGTCGTCATCCACGACCAGGACCATGATGGGCGCCGTGTTGCCCTTGGCGGCATCGATCGCGTCCTCGAGCAGGTCGTGCGTATAGACGCGCCCATTCACGCCCACAACCTTCATCCCCGGCGAAATCCCCGCCTCGAATGCGGGGCTGCCCACAACCGAGTCGCCGACCGTGCCGTCGGCTTCGAGTTGCAGACCGATGGAGTAGACATCGCTTGGGGCGCCGCGACGCCCGGGCAGATCCGCGGGCTTGCCGGTGAATTCAACCTTCCACCCGGCATTCTGAAGGCCGCCGATGGGCATATCGGGCGAGGTCGAGTCGAGATGGCGATGAAAGAACGCCGCCCAATCGTAGGGAGCGACCTGATTCAGCGCGTCGACCACGTCATCGAAGCTGTAGGTCTTGAGCTCGGGGCCGTTGTTGGCTCCGCCGTGGAAGAGGTGGCAGAAGTCGTCGATGGACTTCTGGCCGTTGGTCACGTCGTGAATGATGGTGGCGGCTTCAAGCCACATCAAATCGCCTTCTTCGTAGTAGTCAACGGAGCGGCGCCAGTTCGTCCAGCCGCGGCTACGGTCATTGAAGCCGGGCACAGCCGCCGCGGTGTCGAGCAATGGACGCCACGTGCGTCCTGGGCGGCCAGGGCCGAGCATGGCGGCCGCGCTGGCCAGGTAGTCGCGATACTGCTCAGGTGTGAACAGGCCGCTGCGTGCGCCGAGCAGCGGGCCCAGATATTCGGTAAGGCCTTCGTAAACCCAGAGCAGATCGTCCTGCATCGGTTTTTCGAAGTCCGGCGTGGCCAGATCGGCGGGGCGGCGGAACTTTCCATTCCATGAATGGACGAACTCGTGGGGCAGGAGCGAGCCCACGAGCACGCCGGCGCCGGGAGATAGGAGCGCGCGCTCGGGAAGGCGGCTGTCGTTCGATTCGTGGTGTTCGAGGCCGAAGTGCGCCACATGATCGCTGAGCGTGAGCAGGAAGTGGTAATTGCGGTAATGGCGCGCGCCAAACAGCTTGCCCGACTCGGCAACGAGGTTAGTCATTCCCTTTTGGATCTCGGGGCTCATGGCGAGAGCGGCCTCGCCGTCGGCCACCATATCGATCTCGTGATGGATGGGCTCGCCGGGCGGGGTGAGGTCGATGGCGCGGTAATACTGTCCGGTAACGACGGGCGAGTCGACGAGCAGGTCGAGCGAGATGGGCTTGAAGGAGACCTGATTTGCTGACTCGCTGGCGACCGGCAATGCGGTGCCGTACTTCCAGCCCTCGGGAAGAATGAGGCTGGCCTGGTAAATGAGTTGCGCGGCCGGCGTGCCGGCGGGGTAGAGGATTGCTTCATTCCATTCCAGGACCAGAAGCTTGTCGGTGGCGGAAACGCCTTCGGGCTCGATGACGTCGTACGCGGCATCGAGGCGGGTCGCTCCGGCGGGAACGTCAAGATGGAACGTGAAGGCATCGAGGGTGTCGCGCCGCCAAGGAACGGCCTTTCCGCCGGCCTCGAATTTGAGACCGGCGAGATCGGCGATGGGGCCGCTGGGCTTGTGCTCGCCGGGAATCCACTTGGGGTAGTACAGAGTGAGCGGGCCGGGCTGCACGGGCAGAACCAGCTGAGCGTGCAGGAGCTTCCGCGGGGCCTGCGTGGCATCGACGGTCAGGGAGATGGTCTGGCCGGATTGCGCGAATGCTGCTGGCGAAGCCAGCACGACAAGAACGGCGAGAAAACCACGAAAACTCGAGCGGGATGGAAACATGCGACGGCTCCTGATAGGAACGATTCGTTGAGACTTCTCCCGCGAATCATAACAGCCTCTTTTCGGCTCCGGCGTGCTTGCGAATGCGCCCGAGCGGACGGTTCGGCGGGGCCGGTCTTCCACCGCGGAGCGGCCCACGCCGTTATAAACTTGACCTGTCATGGAAACGACAGGTTGTGGTACCGCAATTGTGACGCCGTTCAGGGCGGATGGATCTGTTGACGAGCCGGCGCTTTGGTCGCTCGTCAACTGGCAGATTGAGTCGGGTATTGATTTCATCGTGGCGTGCGGATCGACAGGCGAAGCAGCGACGCTCGATGAAGAAGAGTGGCTCCGCGCAGTGCGTCTGGTGATCGATGCTGCAGCCGGCCGGGTTCCCGTGTGGGCCGGATGCACGCACAACTCCACGCGCGTGCTGGTTCGTTTGGCTGGACACCTGCGGCGCATCCCCGGCCTCGCGGCGGTGCTCTCGGCCAATCCCTACTACAACAAGCCGACCCAAGAAGGCCAGTTCCAGCACTTCCTGGCTCTCGCACGCGAGGTCGACCCGCTCCCCGTTTGCGTGTACAACGTGCCCGGCCGGACGGCGGCGAACCTGGAGCCGGAGACGGTGGCGCGGCTGGCCGCGGCGGCAAGGAATATCGAGGCCATCAAGGAAGCGAGCGGAAAGCTGCCGCAGTTTGCCGAGCTCGCGCATATCATGCCGCGGGGATTCAAGATCTTCTCCGGCGACGACAACCTGGCGCTGGCGGCCATCGCCGTCGGCGCGCACGGCCTCATCAGCGTGGCGTCGAACGAAGCTCCGGCTGAGGTTTCGCGCATGATCCGCGCGGCGCTCGAAAACAATTGGGGCGAGGCGCGCGAGCTGGAGCGCCGTTTCTCGCGGCTCTTCGAAGCCAATTTCTGGGAGTCGAATCCGGCCCCGGTGAAAACCGTGCTGAGCCTGATGGGAAAGTGCGGCGATCATCTGCGGTTGCCCCTGGTGCCGCCCACCGCAGCCACGCGCGCCAAGCTGGAGCGGCTGGCCGGCGAATTGGGCCTGCTGAAGCATGCGCCGATTCCCGAAGGCGTACGCTCAGAAGTCTTCTGAAGGAAATCATGCGAAGGTCTTTAATCTTCTGGTCGGCATCGGCCAGGTGCACGCTGCCGGTGCTCGCGGTCGCGCTCGGCGCCGGGCTCGCCTCCGCGCCAGGCTCGATAGCCCAAAGCCCGTCGAGCGGTGCGCAAGCCCAGAGTTCCACCGCACAGCCGCCGACCCAGATTCAGGACGAGACCGGCATCTGGAATGTGAAGCCGGATATCTCCGGAAAGCGGAATGGCGTCTTCCCCGAGCCGGAGGCGATCGACTTCTCCG
Organism: Occallatibacter sp.; assembly: GCA_049517515.1. Lineage (GTDB taxonomy): Bacteria > Acidobacteriota > Terriglobia > Terriglobales > Acidobacteriaceae > Telmatobacter. The sequence continues at coordinate 47,787 of JBEKSA010000008.1, read as the reverse complement.
ACCACGCGGGCTACGTTTCGCTCTTCGATGGCAAAACACTCAGCGGCTGGGATGGCCGGCCTGGCGTGTGGAGCGTGGAAGACGGCGCCATCGTCGGCGTCTCCACCAAAGACAAAGTCGCGGGCAACACGTTTCTCGTCTATCACGGCATCACTGCGAAGGATTTCGACCTGAAGCTCGAGATCAAGGTGGAGTGGGGCGGTGGCAGCGGCGTGCAGTACCGCAGCAGCACGGGGATTCCCCTAGGCCGCGTCGCCGGCAAGGGCGAGCCGCCGCTTGATCCGCGCTGGGTCATGATTGGGCCGCAGGCCGACTTCTGGTACCCCGTCAACGAAAACGCGATGCAGTACAGCGGGCAGCTCTACTCGCAGAATACGTCGCTGGGAATTGTCGCCTGGCGCGGGCAGGTCGTGGAATCCGAGCCCGGCAAGCCTCCGCGTCTGGTGGGCGCGATTGGCGACCGCGCGCAATTGGGGACCTATGTAAAGGACGGCGAGTGGAACCAATACACGATCATCGCGCGGGGTGGTGTAATCCTGCACATTTTGAATGGCAGGTTAATGGCTGTGCTGGTGGACGATGATCCTAATTCCACCACTAACCTCTCTGGACTGTTCGGGCTGCAGATTGAAGGCACGCCCTGCAAGGTCTCTTTCCGCAATCTATGGCTGAGAAAGATCGACTAAGTTCGACCTAGCCGACGGTTGTTACCGTGGTAACTCGACAAAATCCCCATCCCGAGGGCTGTGGAAACTTTCTTTGAATCCTCCCACAACTTCCGTGAACCCCTTGTGTCTAATGAGTGCAGCGGCAGCTGGTCTCAAACGCCTCCCCCGCCGCCGTAGTTAAATTTAAGCGACCGCTCCGTGCGTGAGCGCGCTCTGGAATGATCCATTTCCCTGCCTGGGTCGTCGAGAACCGATGCAAGTTCACCGGTTGCAGCTTGACTGATGGATGTGTTCCAGCTACGGTCCGATGCCTCCTCGGCATGCCCTCAAGAAAGGGAAGGAAAGAAGATCGATCCGGCTCTCGCTCTCCAAGCCACGCAGACTCGCAGAAGGTGACCAAACTGCTATGTCTACCAAAGGATTTGAAAAGCTCTTCAGGCTGGCGCTGATTCCCCTGACCGCTGTCGTCCTGGTGGCTTCGGGTTGTACCAGCTCCATGACCTCCACAACCCAATCCAACGTGCCGACAGGCTCGGCCTTTTTGGTTGGCACTGACGCGCCGTTAGCTGCCGTCGTTTCATTTCAGGTGCAGCTTCTCGATGTCGAATTGACCAATGGCACCACAACCACGTCTACCCTGGTCAAGGGAACGCCGACGGTGGACTTTGCTCGCTTCAACGGCCTGCAGACCCTGGTGGACATGAACCAGGTTCCCGCAGGAACCTACACCGGCGTCACGTTCGTTCTGGGCACCGGAACAGTGAGCTACTTGAACACCACCGGTGGAGGTGCGCCGACCATTGCTACGGCCCCGGCTGCCTTCTCAAACTCCACCTTGACCTTCAATCTGCCGAAATCTCTGACCATCGGTGCGAATATGCCGCCTGTGGGTCTGCGTATGGATTTTGATCTGGGCCAGTCGATTCCGGTGGATTCGAACGGGAACATCGAAATCAACACGACGACCGGCGACGTTACGGTGACTCCAACGATTGATGTCTCCACGGTGACCCGCACCGACGAGGGCGCACACATCGACTTACTGTACGGATCCGTGGTGACTGCGCCGACCAGCACGACTACTGAGCCGAGCTCGTTCACGATTCAGGGTCCGCACGGCGAGCAGTTCACCATCAACACCAGCTCGACGACCGAGTGGGATGGCGGCGCAGGCCTGAGCTCGTTGAATACCAACAGCGTAGTGGTGGTCGCCGGGTCTCTGGATCCAGCCGATCAGACTCTGGACGCCGATGAAGTGGCGCTCATTACCGACAGCAAGTTCTACGCAAGAGGTTTGGTGACGTACGTGACACCGGCGACGGGTCAGGCCACCAACCTTGACTTCTATGTGCGTGCGGTCGAGCCGTCTTCACTGGCTGATGTTCCGCTGGGCGGCATTGCTCAGGTGGACATCACTGGGAAGGAGAACTACGGCATCTACTGGATGCACAATGCATTCACGCAACTCCTCTTTAACTCGTATGCCTTGACACCTGGTCAGGAGATCGCAGTCGGCGGCACGGATTCCGAAGCAACTCCGACCAGCGGCACGGCAATCACGGTCAATCGCATCCATCTGGAGAACTGGGGCTATGAGGGCACGGTTGCGAACAGCAGCCAGAACTCAGGGCAGGGGCTGTTCCAGATGCAGATCACTGGGTTTGCGGGACAGGTTGTCCCGTCCACGGTCACGGTGTACCTTGGGCCGGCCTGCGACTTCCGCTATGGCTTCGGGGCGTTCAACGACCTGAGCAACGGCGCAAAGGTTCGCGTGGTGGGATTGTTGCTGAAGAACTCCACCAACGGCAACCTGGTGCTGCTGGCTCGCCACGTCGATGGTCTCCAATTCACCGACATGACGACCGCAGCCTGGCAGTAAGCCAAACGCACGATCAACTAAACGCCGGGGCTGGCCATGTGCCAGCTCCGGTATTTCTTTTGTGCCGCCAATCTCTTAGAAGAGGTCGGCGATGGGCGGGAAGGTGAGCAGCAAACTCAGAAAGAGCAGGATGAATGCCGCGGCGGTGACGCGCCCCACTTCGACGTTCCGCCACGACCAGCGACGATGCAACAGCGCCCACACCGCGAGCCAAACGACGATCGCACACGTCGTCACTCCGGATAGCGGTCCGGTCGGCTTATAAAAGTTCATCAGGCTTTTGATCGACGCGGCTTTGTCCGCCAGGATGGCGAAGACCGCAACCAGGAACGAGCCAATGCCGGCCGCGAGCACGGCCGCTGCGCCGGCGCCGTTGGGATTCAGCTTCGCGTGCGGGGCTGGAGATGTGCTTTGATTGCTCATTTCTGCTCTCCCTCGACGAGGGGTATAGTCGCTCCGCCAGTTACCGGCGCGTTCTTATTGAGCATGGCGCCAAAAAAGCCGGCGATTCCGGCGGCGAGAAGCGACGCCCAGACGAAACTCAGAACCGCGGCGCGAAGCTCGGGATGGATTCTGAGGCTGCGGCGATATTGTGAAAAGACCACTGCCGCCATGGTGATGGAGATGGGCACGAGCCAAGCAACGTGCTCTTTCCACTCCATCCCAATGGAATGCCACGCGGCGGTCGAGGGGCTCGACATCAGCAGCCGTTGCGGAAATGCAGCCAGGCTTGCCGTTCCCGGCGGCGGCACGGCGCGATACCACGGATAAATAATGTAGGTGCCGGAGAGCACAGTGAGCCATGCAAGCGCAGCCATCGCGGTCAGGTAGATCCGCAGGAATCTTTCGTCCTCTTCCTTGATCTCGGGACCGAGCGGCGACCTGTGCCGTCGGTAGAACTCGACCAGCGCGCCGGAACAGGCCATCAGATACAGCGCGCCGAATCCCATGCCGTGGATCATCGTCCAGAGGCCGCGTACGGTGATTTCCATTCGCTAAGTCCTTTCCGTGCGGGGTGCCTCAAGCCTCTCCGCCGCGGCGGATGAGATCCGGGATCGATTCGCGCCGTCAGAGCCCGTTTCTGTTCGGCGCCGCCGGGAACAGCAGATTGTTCGCGACCGCCTTCTTATCGTCCGGCGAGCCGCTCTTTGTGTCCTTGCCCCAGGTCCAGTACATCCCTGCATAAGCGTAATTCTCGGTCTGCCCGGCCACCGAGTGGCCATAACAGAACAGGAATTGCTCGTTGGTGTTGCGCTTGAAGTGGTAGTAGCCGCCCACATCGATCATGGCGGAGGATTGCGTTTGCGCCGCTGCCATGCCCTCGGCGCCATGCGCAAAAACTTCGGCGCCGAGTTCCCACTGCTCGCTCAGCTCGCGCTTGATCAGCCAGCCAGTGTAAGGAAAGTTGCGATAGCCGGTCTGCGGGACCACCTGATAGCCGCCGCCTCCGTCAAAGAGCCATTTGCCGCTATTCTTCTGCAGCCAGATGGGCAGCTTGTACCAGACTTTTCCCACGCCAAGGCCCTTGTCTGCATTGCCGGTGGGCATCTCAAACATGGTGAAGCTGCCGATCTGCGGAAAGTGCTTGCTCTCTTTGATGAAGGCAATCTTGGCGCCGAGCTCCATATCGGTGAGGCCGAAGGCGTCAGGTCCTGTTCCGCCGGGCAGATAGACTGGGTTGTTGGACGGCGCGATCACGCCCCAGGGCAGGATGGCGTGTAGCTGAACGCGTGGGAGAGCGCCCCAGTTGAACTCAAAGGCCGGCCCGGTGGAGTCGATCTCCGCAGTGGTTCCGTCCACGCCGCCGAAGATATAGAACTCGTAGTGATGCAGGTCGACCGGGACGGGATCGTCGGTTTGATACGGCGGGCCCTGCGCGCCGGCTCGCGCTGCAGCGAGAGCGCACAACAGGCAGAGGGCCAGGATTTTTGGGGTGCCCGGGAAACTCATCGACAATCCATGAAAGGGCCCGCGAATGACCTCATTGAGAATCGATGTTAGAGCCAGAGCGCCGCTCCGGTCTATGCGGTCACAAGGAATTCATCCCGCTTTCATTTAGCGCTTGCTGAAATCCGGAGCTTAGCGAGAGTGGTGGTGTCCGCCGCCGCCGCCGGAGTGGCTCATCTTGGGGGCTTTCTCGTGTCCGCCGCCAAAGCTCTGGTGCCCGCCTCCGAAGCTCTGGTGTCCGCCGCCAAAGCTTTGGTGTCCGCCTCCAAAGCTCTTCGGTGCCTTATAGGAGTACGACGGCGCGCGCTGGCTACCAAAGGACTTGGGCTGCCCACCACCGAAAAGATGGAATCCGCCCGAGTGCTCGTTCCGCGCCATCGTATTCCCGTAGTTCTCATACGAGCGATTCGAAAACCCACGCGAGTTATTCGACTGCGGCGCGCGATACGACCCGGATGGGTTCGAATACGTGAAGCCAGGGCGAGTGGCATAGGCCTGCGGCGCGGAATAGCTGTTCCGGGAGTAGCCGTTCCCGGGGTAGGAGTTTGTTGTCTGCCCTGTGTAGCCGTACCGGTAGCCCGGATTGCTATAGCTCTGCGGCCTGCTGGAATAGCCCGGATTCGTATACGCCGGTGCGCGATTTGGGTAGGTCTGCGGACGATAGCCGTAGTTCTGCGGCGGAGCTACACGCTCATACGGCTGCTGGCCGGGGCGGTTAACCATCTGCTGACCGGGCATCGCTGGACGCGTAGTGCCGTAGCCCGGCTGCTGCGAATTGCGGTTGGAGTAATCGAGCCGCTCCGGCTCCGGGAATCCCTCGGCGGGCCGCACATATGATTGGGCGCCGCCGCGATTATTCGACCATCCGCCGCGCTGGTAGTTGCCGCCCTGGTTGTAGCCGGGCCGTTGGTCATACGACCGATTTTGGCCGTCGCCCATGCCGCCGTTTCCGCCCCGGCCATAGTAGGCGCGAGGTCCACCGCGCGGCAGGCCCCAATCGGCCACTTGGTTGCTGTGCGTGGAGTAGCCGGAATGGTTATACATCAACCCCTGCCCCGTCCAATCGAATCCCCACGAAGGCCAGCCAAACGGCATGCGATCGAAGGCTCCCAGTGCGAAGCTGAGCCCGTACTGAATGGGAGCGCCGCCGAAAAAGTCGCCCAGCGCGCCGAAGAACGAGAATCCAGGATACGGCGCGATCGGCGCCCCATAAACATTCCACGGATCGTAGGTGGGCACGTACACAACCTGCGGGTTCGTGGGTTCCAGCTCAACGTAGCCCTGGTCGTTATTCACTTCTTCCTGCGGCGTGCTCTGCAGATTCCCGGCCTGTTCGGCGCGGTCGCGCAGCACTTGCACCGTCTGCATCACATCCTGCGGTTGGTTGTAGTAGGCATTGCCGAGATTCGTGGTCCACTCCAGATCGTGGTTCATCATGTCCAGCACGTCAGGGAAAGCCGTGAGCGCCTTGATGCTCGGATCCCAACTACTCTGCGCGTTGGCGCCGGCGGCGATCTGATCGGGCGAGCTATACCCTTGTGCGCGCATCTGCTGCAGCCACTGATCGGCCACAGCCACCTGCGCGGGATAGGTTGAAGCGGCAAGGATCTGCGCGAGCAGCGAGTCGGGATAGAGCGCAATCGGCGCGAGAAGCTGCTCCAGATCCTCTGCGCTGAGCGCCTGAGCCGGCGCTGGCGCCTGGCTTTCATCCTGCTGCGCATACGGCGACGCAGAACTGTACGGCTGCTGGTCGGGGTACGACTGCTGGGGGTAAGGCTGCTGCGGTGCGGGGTATTGCGGCGCGTACTGCGGCTGCTGATCTTGCGGAGCCTGCGGCTGCCCATACTGCGGCTGATACTGCGGCTGATATTGCGGCTGCGCGTAGCCGTTTTGAGGCGCTGGCTGCGCGTACTGCGGTACGTACTGGCCGCTCGGGTACGGGCTGCCATTCGGGCCGTACTGCGGCCCGGGGTACGCCTGCTGCGCACTTGCATGCGCCGCGAACGCAATCGCAAACACCGCAAACGCCGCGCCGAAGACCCAATTTGAAGCGCTCGTTCTGTGCCGTGTTTGGATCTCGGGTGAAAGCGATGGGCGAGGCGATTGGTTCATCTGGGGGGAAAGCCGCGCTAAGGACGAAACACGCAGAATCGTTCGGGGATTCATGGTCCCTCACAGTCCGCTCCGGCCCTGGGCCACTGCAGTCTCCGGTCCGTCCGAAGCAAACGGAGTTCCGGCAGCCCGGGGGAGGGCCAACTCATGAAACCCCGATTAGGGGGATTAGTTTCGTCTGTGGGGAAAATCGTCCTGGGGCTGGCGCAGCCCGCCGCCCCGCCAAAACCCCGCTCTCGAAGTGTCCGGCGCCTAGCCGGCTAATTCCTTCTTGACCAACTCGCTCACCAGCCGCCCATCGGCCCTCAGCCCCGCGGCCTGCAGCTTGCCCTGGACGGCTTTCATCGCCGGGCCCATCTCCTTCACCGTCGGCTTATGCCCCAGCGACGCGGCCAGCTCGCCGATCGCCTCAGTCACCAGCTTCGCCAGCCCCGCCTCGTCCAGCGCCTTGGGCAGGAACTCCTCGATCACCACAATCTCCGCCTGCTCCTTGGCCACCAGGTCCGGCCGGTTGCCCTTCGCGAACTGCTCAATCGAGTCGTGCCGCTGCTTAATCATTATGGCCAGCGCCTGCTCACTCTCGGCCTGCGTCAGCGCCGCGCGCTTCTCAATCGCCTTGTTCTTCAGAGCGTTCTTGATCAGCCGCAACGTGCCTGTCCGCTCGGCGTCGTGTGCCTTCATGGCGGTCACAATTTGTTGACTTACAAGGGCTTCGAGTTCGCCTGCGTCGGTCATTTCCTTCGCTCCTGACTTCCTGCTTCAACCTTCTGCCGCCCACTTCTCGTGGGGGGCCCCAAAATAGACCCGGCCAAACAAGAATTGTACAGATTCTGGGAACCTGAGGGTCAAAAGAGGGCGGTTTTCCCGAATTACAGCCCGCGCTGAGCTTTTCCACAATAGGCGGCCACAAAAACCACAAGATTGTGTATTATGTGATTGTCTCGCTCTCACTTCTAAATTCTGCTTAGAACGAGGAAAAAATGATTCGCAAGACTCGCCTTTTTACTCCTGGCCCAACGCCCCTCCTTCCAGCCGCCCAATTCGCCATGGCTGCGGCGGACATGCACCACCGCACTGCCGAGTTCCGCGCCCTCTTCCAGAAGGTGCTCGCCCAGCTCAAGGTTTTTGTGGGCACCAAAAACGATGTCCTGCTCCTCGCCTGCTCCGGCACCGGCGCCATGGAAGCTTCGGTCTCGAATCTGACCTCGCCGGGCGACAAGGTGCTTGTACTCACAGCCGGAAAATTTGGTGAGCGCTGGACCGGCCTGGCGAAGGCCTTCAGCTGCGAGCCCGAAGTGTTCACCGCGCCCTACGGCCAAACCTTCGACCTGGCAGCGGTTCGTGCCGCGCTCAAGCCGGAACACAAGGTCATTTACACGCAGGCCACCGAGACCTCAACAGCCGTTCGCCACGACGTCGAAGCCATCGCGAAACTGCGCGACCAAGTTGCGCCCAACACGCTGCTGGTCGTCGACGGAATTACCGGCCTCGGCACCACGCACTTCGACGTCGATGGCTGGGGCATCGACGTCCTCATCGGCGGCTCGCAGAAGGCAGTCATGATTCCTCCCGGCCTCGCCTACTTGAGCGTCAGCGATCGCGCCTGGGTGGCCATGGAGACCACTAAGAATCCGCGCTACTACTTCGATCTGCGCAAGGAGCGCAAGAACGCGGTCAAGGGCGAAAGCGCCTACACACCTGCTGTTGCGCTTGTCGCAGCACTTGGCGCGGCACTCGACTACATCGCAGGCCAGGCGGGCGGCGATCTCGAGAAGGGCCGCATCGCCCTGATCGATAACGCGCAGGTGAACGCGGCAGCCACGCGTGCGGGCCTCGTGGCGTTGGGCTTCACGCTCTTCGCGCTTACCTCTCCGGCCGCTGCGGCCACCGCCGTTGCGGTGCCTGAAGGAATGGACTCCGGCGTCGTGGTTAAGGCGCTCAAGGCAAAGTTCGCGCTGGTCGCGGCCAATGGCCAGGGCGAAATGCAGGGCAAAATCTTCCGCGTCGCGCACCTCGGCTTTTTCGACTATCTCGACACTGTCGCGCTGCTCGGCGCCATGGAGCACATCGCCAAGGACACGCTCGGGCTGCCCGTCAAATTCGGCCAGGCCGTGGCCGCGGCGCAGGAAGTCTATGCAAAAGCGGCTTCTAGCTCCTAGCTTCTAGCCGCTAGCTTGTTCACGGTGATTCGCGATGATTTGGGATTCCGCGAGATTCTCCGGGCTGTGAAGTGTGGGAAAACGCGGGCTCTACCGGCATTTAGCTAAAAGCTAGAAGCTAGGAGTTGTATTTCAATGCCTGAACTAACCTTCGGAGAAAAGCTGCTCATCGCGCGCAAGCAGCTCGATCTCTATCAATACGAAATGGCTGAGCGGCTTGGAGTGCATCCCAACTCGCTCACCAAATACGAACGCGGCGAGGGCAAGCCGCACGCGGCGGTGGTGCGCATGTTCGACTTGCTCTGCGAGCAGCAGGGCATTCGCTTTGATGAGTACACGAGCGGGTCCGCTGCGGCGGATAAGGGAGCAGCCATGAAGATCGTACTGGCGGAAAAAGTTTCTCCGGCCACGCTGGCCGTGTTTGCGGGCGAGCCGGGATGGGAAGTCAAAACGCACGACCAGTTGCCAGAAGGATTGCCCGCCGCGCTGGCCGACGCCGACGCGCTCGTCGTCCGCAGCGCGGTGCAGGTGGACGACGCACTCCTCGAGCACGCTCCCAAACTTCGTGTCATTGGCCGCGCCGGCGTCGGCGTGGACAACATTGACGCCGAGGCCGCCACGCGCCGCGGCATCGTGGTCATGAACACGCCCGGAGCCAACGCCGTTGCCGTCGCTGAGCTCACTATCGGACTCATGATTGCGCTCGCGCGAAAAGTTCCCGCCGCCAATGCCACCATGCACGCCGGCAAATGGGAGAAGAAGAATCTGCAGGGCACCGAGCTGCGCGCCAAAACGCTCGGTATTCTGGGCCTCGGCCGCATCGGCCTTGAAGTAGCCAGACGCGCGCGCGGCTTCGGCATGGAGATTATGGGCACCGATCCCTTTGTCTCTGCAGCCCTGGCGCGCGAGAACGGAATCGCCCTCGTCCCTCTCGAAGAGCTCTTTGCCAAGTCCGACTACCTCACGCTGCACGTCGGGCTCACACCGCAGACCACGGGCATTATCAATGCGAAAACCATCGCCACCATGAAGAAAGGCGTGCGCATCGTCAATTGCGCTCGCGGCGAGCTGGTTTGCGATGCGGATCTTGCCGCTGCGCTCAAGAGCGGCCAGGTGGCCGGTGCGGCGCTCGACGTATTCGCCGTCGAGCCGCCGAAGGACGCGCCGTATCTCGACCTCGAAAACGTCATTCTCTCGCCGCACGTCGCCGGCTCCACGGCCGAGGCACAGGAGGCCGTTGGCATCCAGATTGCGCATCAGGTGTGCGAATACCTCAAGCTGGGTGTGGTGCAGAATGCCGTGAATGTGCCCTCGCTGAGCCGCGAAGAGTACGTGCAACTCGCTCCCTACATCGATCTCGCCGCGCGCCTCGGATCGTTTCTTGCCCAGGCGGGCAAAGGCGGCGGAAAATCCGGCATTGACGCCATTCACATCGTCTACGGCGGCACGCTCACCGAGGCCAAAACCGAGCTGGTGCGCAACGCAGCCATCGCTGGTCTGCTGCAGGGCTCTGAAAACGTGAACCGCATCAACGCGGCCGCCGTTGCCGCGGAACGCGGCATTCGCGTGCACGAGCAGAAGGAAGAAAGTTATCGCGGCGGGGCAGCCACGGTGCTCACGCTGGTGCTGCACACCGCACAGGGTGACAGCCGCGCCAGCGCCACCGTTATTCACGGTGAGCAGCCGCGCCTGCTCGCCTTCGACGGCATCGACGTCGAAGCTCCGCTCGAAGGAACCTTGGTGGTTTGCCGCAACCTCGACGTCCCTGGCGTTATCGGCCGCATTGGCACAATCCTGGGCGAGCAGGGAGTGAACATCGCCAACTTTGCCCTTGGCCGCGAGCGGCTTCCGTCCGGCAACAGGGGCACGCTCGTCAAGGCGCTCGCCGTTGTCCAGGTCGACGAGCCGGTGGCGGAGTCGGCCCTTGAAGCGCTCAAAGTGATTGACGCGCTGCTCGAGGCAAAGCTCGTCAAACTGCCCGATGGCAAGTAAGCGCAAGCCCTCCCCCTCATCAACTGGAGCCATCGCCTGGACGGCGGTGGCTCTACTTTGTCGGGTCGGTCACTCGCCCCAGAAACAGAATCGCGCCCGAATTTGTGTCGCGAATCAAGAAAAGGAACGGATGATCGGCGTCGAAGACGATCGGCGGAGGCTCGTCGATTGGCCGTTGCATCGCCGTCGCAACCATGGTGATCGCCGTTGCCGCAGCCGCCTCGGTGCCCTGTTCGTTCACGTCGATGTAGGCTTTGTGGATCGCCGCCGAGATGGCGAAGTCGGGCTTGCCGGTCATTCCCGAAAAGTCCGCTGCGCTGCTGAAGGCCTGCGGCATGCCCATTGCGCTTAGAGTGCCGCTCAGCTCGAACTGCTGCGTCATCGTGAATCGCGGCAGCGTCAGAATCACCTTCTCCACCGGCGCGAGCTTCTTGATCCAGGTGCTTGCGTTCGCCGCCGTGAACGACTTCTCCAGCGCGGGCAAGCCGTCAATCTCCCTGGGCAGCAACACGACCATCGAGAGCTCGCCCTTATACGGCAGCTCGAGCTCCTGGAACGAGCCGCCATCGCAGTAGCTGTAGCCGCCGTTGCGGTTCATCATCTGTGTCTTGACGGACTGCTTCGCCGTGAGGTGGAACTCCTCGTCTTCCGTGTGCATCGGGTTGAACTGATCGAGCCAGGTCCCCTTGAAGTAGATGGCGTTGGTCAGCACCAGCCGCGTGGCCGCCGTCACCGAGCCGGGCCCCAGCAGGCCCTGAATCTTGTCGTTCGTCTGGTCCGCGATCCATTCATTGATTGTGGCTCGCACAACATCGGGCGATGTCTTGAAGTCGACCTGGCGGAAGCCCGCGCCGTAATCGGTTTGAACCAGCTTCAAGTAATCCGGCAGGAAACTCGCGCCCTGCTGTGCCCACAGCGCGTCGGCGACGTGCAGTTCATATCCCTCGTGCTGACCGTTCATCTGCGCGAGCAGTGCGCCCATTGCCGGATGCAGCCGATCGGGCGGCAACGTGAAGTGGAAAACATGCTCCATCTCCGTTGCTGTTTGCCCGTTCGCGCCGGCGTAGGCCATGCCGAATGCGGTGGAGATGCTTTCCGGCGAAAAGAAGAGATTGCCCGGTTGCGCGCGAAGCTGCGCGTAGAGGTCGACGGCGAAAGCGTTGCTGCCGTTCACCGCCTCGGCTTGGTCGGCTGAGTTGGAAGTGGGCGGCGCGGCTGCGAGCGGAGGCGCTGCCAGTGCCGCACGGCTGCCGAACACGACAAGAATTGCATAAAGCAGTGACTTCTTCATTCGAGCTCCCTATGCGGCGAGCGCGAGCGACACGGATTCTTGAGTTGTCGGCCTGAGCGCTCGGGCTGCACAACTTGCAATGATAGGCGCTTTCTACGCTCCCGGTCCGATTGGGGCGGAGCCAATTATCCCATCAGGCCCTTGTGGCCCATCCAACTGCGCAGATACGATGCCTGGCCCACGTGGTAAGTCTCGTGGATGGCGAGGAAGTTGACCACACCGCTGATCTTGCCGTCCGCGCTGGGAGGGCCCTGTGTGGAGGGAGTCGAGAGCACATCTTCTGACGCGCCGTCGAGCGCCGTGACCAGCACCACCGAGACTTCGCGCCATCCCTCCATCAGAGTGTCGGGCGTCGGGAAGGCTGCTACATCGTTGCATTTCACTCCGCGCGCGAACGAGCTGAGCCAGGGCTGCGACCATTCCGTCCCCAGCCGGGAAAGCACTGCCTTCCGCGCCCAGATCACATGGCCCACGATCCACGCGATGTGGTTCAGTCTCTCGTCGGGACGGCGCAGCCACTCATCGGGCGAAAGGTCACTGACCATCTTTGTCAGAAAATCGGAGTTGAAGCGATAGTTTTCAGCGGCGGTGGCGATGACTGCTGGGACCGGCATGGGACCTCCTGATGTTGTCGCAGTGCGGGGAATCTATGCTCGGCTCAAATACGCGCCTTCGCTGGTGTCTACGCGGATCTTTTCGCCCGCGTTGATGAACGGCGGCACCTGCACGACGAGGCCCGTTTCCAGCTTGGCCGGTTTTGTGACGCTGGAGGCAGTTGCCGACTTTAGCCCCGGCTCCGTTTCCACGACCTCCAGGTCTACGGTTTGCGGCAACTCAATTCCCACCGGCTGCCCATCAAAGTAACTCACCTTGATTTGCTGGTTGGCGGTCAGGTATTCGACCGCGTCGCCCAGTGTGGAGCTCTTGAGAACGGTCTGCTCATAGTCGACCGGATTCATGAAATAGTAGTCATCGCCGTCGGCGTACAAGAACTCCATGGCAACTTCGTCCACCACCACCTTCTCAATAGCGTCGGCGGAGCGGAAACGGTGCTCGAACATGGCGCCCGATTTGAGGTTGCGCAGCTTGGCCTGGATAAAGGCGCGAAGATTGCCCGGCGTGCGGTGCTCGACTTTGAAAACCACATGAAGCTGGTCGTTGTGCTTGATGATCATGCCCGGGCGAAGTTGTGTGGCGGGAATCGCCATAGAGGTTCGAGCTCCTTGCTGAATTTGCGCGCAATGCGCAAAGAATATGACCTTTGGCCTGTATCCAATTGTAGCCGAGAGGAGCATCCAGACCGTGCCGGTGGACGCGATTCAACGGGGTTTCGAGAGGACGGCCAGGATGCCTTCATGCACACAGCGGTGATTGGGAAGATGCGCCTGCAAGAGAAGCCCCACGGGCCCAGGATGAGCAGCAATATAGAATGTCGGTGTGCCGGTGAGTGGCTGCAACCATCCTTGAATAGCCGATTTCGCAGCATACAACCGAAAGGGAATTGCCTCGCACCACCAACCCGCCCATAGAATGGCCCAGAAAGGAACGCGCGAACGCATGTCGAATCCAGTCTCAATTTGCGTGATCGGCTCGGGATACGTCGGGCTGGTTGCCGCTGCTTGTTTTGCCGACATGGGTCACCAGGTTGTCTGTGTCGACAATGACGAATCGCGAGTGAAGCAGCTCTGCGAGGGCGGTGTGCCCATCTTTGAAGAGCATCTGCCCGAGCTGCTGGCCAAACACCGTGGCGGCAGGGTAGTGTTCACCACGCATCTGGGAGAGGCCGTTGAGCGGAGCGAGGCGGTATTCATCGCCGTTGGCACCCCGCAAGGCGATGGCGGCGCCGCGGACCTGTCGTATGTCGAAGCCGTGGTGGCGGAGATTTCGCGCGCCATCAAGAGCTACAAGGTGATCGTGGAGAAGAGCACCGTTCCGGTGTACACCAACGACTGGATTCGGCGCGTCCTGCACCGCCATGGCGTGGAAGCGGGGCGATTCGACGTGGTCTCGAATCCGGAATTCCTTCGCGAAGGCACGGCGGTGGTCGATTTTTTGCATCCTGATCGCATCGTTGTGGGAGCAGCCAACGACCGCTCGGCGGAGATACTGCGGCGAATCTATGAGCCGTTAACCGCCGGTGACTACTACGCGCAGCCGGGAGCTGTGCCTGGAACCTGCAGCACGGCCCGGCCCGCGCGCCTGCTTGTCACTTCAACGCAGAGCGCGGAGATCATCAAGCACGCCTCGAATGCGTTTCTGGCCATGAAGATCTCGTTCATCAACGCTGTGGCGAACCTGGCTGAGGCCGTGGATGCGGACATCGAGGACATTGCTGCCGGCATCGGTCTCGATAGCCGCATTGGTCCGAAATTCCTGCGCGCGGGACTCGGATACGGAGGCTCGTGCTTCCCCAAGGATGTGGCCGCATTCCATTGGGTGGCGCAGGAGCGGGGCGTTAATCTGCAAATTCTTGAAGAAGTTCGGAAGATCAACGACACACAACGGGAAGTGTTCTTCAATAAAGTGCGCTCAGCGCTGTGGACTCTGCGCGGCAAGCGGCTGGCCGCGCTGGGCCTGGCCTTCAAGGGCGACACGGACGACATCCGCGAGTCGCCAGCCATCGAGATCATCAAACAACTGCTGCAAGCCGGTGCCATTGTCACGGCATTCGATCCGGCGGCGATGGAGCGCGCGAAGGAAGTGCTGCTGCCTGGCGCAAACATGAAGTACGCCGGCGATCCTTACCAGGCAGCGCAGGATGCCGATGCGTTGCTGATCCTCACCGACTGGAAGGAGTTTGCCGCGATTGATTTGGCACGGTTGAATCGGGCCCTACATTTCCCCATCGTCATCGACGGTCGCAATCTGTATAAGCCGCATGAGATGCAGAGCCACGGCTTTACCTATGTGAGCGTCGGCAGGCAGGCCAGCTACCATTCGCAGGAGGGCAAGCCGCGCAAATTGCCGGCTTGAACGGGATTCTCAGGTGCCACTCGGCGCGCTCCTTGAGCGCCCGCGCGCAGGCCCAGGGGCGAGCACCTCATTTTCACTTTAAGTTTTCAGTTCAGGAGTACTAAGTTTTGGCTAAGTCCGCACTCGTAACCGGCGCCGCCGGATTCCTTGGCTCTCATCTCACAGATCGCCTGCTCGGCGAGGGCCACTTCGTCCTCGGCGTCGACAACCTGTCCACTGGCGACTCCGGAAACCTTGCCCATCTCGCTAATGATTCCCGCTTTAGTTTTGAAGAGCGCGATATCTGCGCGGCCTTCGATCCGGGGCGCGTCGATACCGTCTTCAATCTAGCGTCGCCGGCCAGTCCGCCGGAGTATCTTCGCCTGGGAATTGAAACGCTGCGCGTGGGGTCTGTCGGCGTTGAGAACACGCTGCAGATTGCCGCAAAATATGGTGCGGGGTATCTCCAAGCCTCCACATCGGAGTGCTACGGCGACCCGATGGAGCATCCTCAGCCGGAGACCTACTGGGGCAATGTGAATCCGGTGGGTCCCCGCTCGGTGTACGACGAAGCCAAGCGATTTGGCGAAGCCATGGTGATGGCCTACCACCGTTCGCGCGG
Source organism: Occallatibacter sp. (assembly GCA_049517515.1). Classification (GTDB taxonomy): domain Bacteria; phylum Acidobacteriota; class Terriglobia; order Terriglobales; family Acidobacteriaceae; genus Telmatobacter. The sequence goes on along the minus strand of JBEKSA010000008.1, from coordinate 32,165 downwards.
TGTCGATACGCGCATCGCGCGCATCTTCAATACTTATGGCCCTCGCCTGCACCCCGGCGACGGACGCGTCGTCTCCAACTTCATCATGCAGGCCCTGCGCGGCGAACCGCTCACCATCTACGGCGACGGCAGCCAGACGCGCAGTTTTTGCTACGTCGACGATCTCATCGAGGGGATCGTGCTCCTGTCGCGCAGTGAAGAGCATCTTCCTGTCAATCTCGGCTACCCCGAAGAGTTCACCATCCTCGATTGCGCGAAAGCCGTGCTCGAAGTCACTGGCTCCAGGAGCGAGTTGAGTTACATCGATCTGCCCGTGGACGATCCCACGCGCCGGCGGCCCGACATCGCCAAGGCGCGCACTTTGCTCGGATGGGAGCCGCGTGTCGGCCTCATGGAAGGATTGGAAAAATCGCTCCCCTTCTTCAGGAGCAAGCTGGTCTAGCACCGGCGTCGCGGGGAGCCGCCGTCAGCGAGGCGGCTCGTAGGGTTCGGCGCGCAGAAGATTTGTCAGGATGTCGCGCTCGTCCGGGCTGAACTGGTTTTGATAGCGTGCCGAGTTCAGTACCGTCGCGCGTTGATCGAGCGGAACCGAGCGCAGATCCTGGAAGGCGCGCTTCACTGTCGCCTGGCGATCCGGCGGCAGCGCCATAAAACTGCGTCCCGCCTGGCGAACCTGCATTTGTTCCTGCGGCGACATGTGCTCCAGCATTTCGCTGCGCGCCAGGCGGCGTTCGCGCTGGTCCTCCGGTAGTTGGTTCAGCTGGTGAAACTGTTGCACCAGCCGCTGCTGCGTCGCCGCCGGCAGCCGATTGAAGCTGGGATCATTGCGTAGCAAGCGCTCTTGGTCCTCCAGGGAAAGGCCCTGGTGCTGGTTCAGCCAGTCGCCTAAATGTCCCGGAGGCGCCGCGCCGGGATAAACGCTGCTGGGCCGATTTGCGTTGGGATAAGCAGGGCGCGTGTAGTTCGGCGCCGGAATGCCGGGGCGGCCTCCGAGAGCCGGATATGCGGGCGTCTGGCGTTGCGCGCCGTTATATTGCGCGTTTGGCTGGTACGGCCTCTGCTGTGTCTGGTACGGCCTCTGCTGATTTTGGTTCGGCCCTTGTTGCGGCTGGTACGGCCTCTGCTGTGTCTGGTACGGTCTCTGCTGATTCTGGCTCGGCCCTTGTTGCGGCTGGTACGGCCTCTGCTGATTCTGATTCGGTCGCTGTTGATTCTGGCTCGGCCGCTGCTGCGTCTGGTATTGCCGCTGCGGATTCCGGTACTGCTGCTGATTCTGGAGCCTGTTCGGCCGAGCCTGAAGCTGCGCGTAACGGAATGGCCGCAGCGGAGAACTGCGTTCATAGGCGCGCTGGCCGGCAGCCGCAATCACGGTCAAACAGAGGAACAGGACCGCTGCGGCCATCGCCGCCGGACGCATTCTTTCCGCGTTTGAAGTCCAGTTCACGAGTCTTTCTCCCGGCAAGCGGCCGAAATGTGAAAAATGTCAATCTCCGTTCTGGTTGCCGGTCAGCGCTTCCATCTGATCCAGCACCTGCGCATTGCTATCGAGCGTCTGCAGGTCGTGCACTACTGCAGCATTCTGACCCGCCGGTTGCGCGGGCTGCATCCAGTCCGTCACGCCCAGATAGGTGCCTCCGCCCACAAGCAACACCACCGTAAGCGCCACGGCCGCCAGCGGACGCACGTGCAATCCCGGCCCATATGCCACGGTTGCGCGCAGCCGCGCGATGGCGCCAGCCAGCCACCCGGCCGGCGCGGCCTTGCGCTCTTCCCGCATCCTTGCGCCAAGCCGCGTCAGGAAATAGGGGCTTGGCTCCGGCGCCTTCCAGGCATCCAGGGCCTGCATAGTAGCCTTCAGCTCCGCGAGCTCATCCTGGCAATCTCCGCACTCGGCAACATGCGCTTGAACCTTGGCAGAAATCGGGCGCGAATCGAGCAGCACTCCCGCTAGCTCGGCATCCATTCCCGTGCAATTTGTCTTCATCTGTTTCATGATTCCCACCCCATGTTTCCGCCGGTCGATTTTCCGTTTTTATGGCTCCGGCTTCTTTCCACTCATGCCTTCAAACAAAATCCTTCAATTTATCCCGCAGCGTCTGGTAAGCCCGAAACAGCAGCGACTTCGTCGCCGACTCGCTCAACTTCAGCACCTCTCCGATCTGCCGGTAATCCATCCCCTGGTACTTGTGCATCAAGACGGCCATCCGCTGCCTCTCCGGCAGCGCCATCACGTGACGCCGGATGGCGGCCATGCGTTCATCCCGCAACAACTGCTGCTCGGCCGTCGGCTCATCGTCAGCCACATCGGGAGTCGTGCCCGTCTCCTCGTCCGGCTGATCCAGATACACCGTTTGCGCGGACCGTTCGTGCCGCGTGTCGCGCGTGTAGTTCACGGCCAGGTTGGTCGCGATCCGGTAAAGCCACGTCGTAAATCTGGCCTCGGCCCGATAGCTGCTCCTGGCACGATAGACGCGAAGAAACACTTCCTGGGCTAACTCTTCGGCAACTGCCTGGTTTCCAACCATCCGGTACAGAAAATGAATCATCGGCCGGTGGTACTTTGTCGCCAGGTAATTAAAACCGGCCTCGTCGCCCTCGGCCACTCGCAGCATAATTGCTGCGTCGCTTTTGGGGTCCAATTCCGCCCTCAGGCCCACACCCGGTTCCGGGGTCGCTCCTGGCCTGACAGCCGAACCCGCTCCCAACGCCTGACCGTTGAGGACCATCGTTGCCATATCCTCTGAAACCCCATCCGGGCCGGAAGGTTGCGCCCCGTAAGCGGTTTCTTCGCCTGAATTTCCGTCCTCTGAGCCCTCTTCGCCCGGCCCCGGCTGCGCTGCCTGCGCCAAGGCGTCAGCCACGGCCAATCCGGAGGGTAAACAGGGGCCGCCAACCCCGGAAACTGGCCGCAGCGCCGCTTCCCCGTCAAATGGGGGCTCGCCCTCCTGGCGAATTGAACGCGCTCTCCTGAACATGATTCGCTTGGCTTGCGGCTCTTGCGCTTTCCGCGCCGAACCTGCCGCGATGGGCGGCCGATCACAGTCACGGTTTGGCCGTAAAGCCCTGCTGGTGTTACTCTACCCTACGGGATGCCCTTTTTGGGTGCCTCTCGAGTGTTCGCGGAACTACCAGAGTTCAGCACACGGAATTTGGCGCGAAAACGGTTTCCCGGCTGCGGCTCTTCGGCTCCTCAAATCTTGGCGGTGCCGGAATGCCCAACGCAACCCCTCCAATGCCTTTTCTGGGCGCTTAACTCAGCGGTAGAGTGCCATCTTCACACGGTGGAAGTCGCAGGTTCGAATCCTGCAGCGCCCACCATTTCAATGATTTAGACGCAATTTGCAGCCCCGTCTCCGCGCTGGTTCAGTGAGATCCGGCAAGCAGCCTACTACCGGCCTCATAAATGCCTCTGCTGCATCGTGCGCAAGTATGGGACCCAACAACAAGGCGGCTCCCATGATTCCACCGAGATGACAAAGATGGTTTATCAGACCGGTTCTAAGTTCCTGTGGCCATACTCAATTCCTTCCAGGTCATCTTGTCGGAATCGGCGGCCAAATCGCGCGGCCGGTTCCGCAGCATCACCGGTTCCGCAGCATCAATCGATAGCAGAAAGCGCGCACAAATGCCGGGCGCAAGGCGGATCGGAGCCCGCATCACGATGCTCAGCAACGCCCCTCCCGCATTCAGAAGACCCAGTTCGCGGAGATGTCTCTCGAGCTTGATCTCCTCCTTCGCATAGGCGATACTGCCCCTCCGGGCCTGCAATCCGTAACCGCAGCGAGCGTAGACAAGGACCTCGCCCATGTTGTACAGAACGAAACCGAATGCCAGCATTCTGGGCGAAAGGGAGTAGTCCTGATGGCAATAAAAGGCTCGGTAGTTCCCCGCAGCCAGCACCGCACCCTGCCCCTGTGGGAAATATGATGGGTTAGCCTGCTGCTTCAGCTATATTTGCCAGGGAGCGTTTTCGCGCTGCGATCGCGGCCTGAATCCGGCGAGCAGCAAACTGCGCCGGACAACCGCGATTTGGCCTCGGTGGCTGCGCGCGAAAGCAAAGAGGTAATTTGTGAAGCGAGAGGCTCAAGTTCTTGCATTCATCATGGCTGTAGCTATGGCGATTCCGGCCATCGCAAAGGGAGAGACGAAAATGGCGGTTTTTGGTACGACACCGGACGGGGTTGCCGTCCCGATCTACACGATGACCAGCGGGCAGATTGAAGTAAGAGTCATGGCGTACGGAGCGCATCTGGTGAGCGTCAAGGCCCCGGATCGCAATGGCAAGATGGCCGATGTCGTGCTCGGTTACGACGACTTGAGCACGTATTTGAAAACGCCCAACCCATATATTGGGGCCATCGTTGGGCGTTACGGCAATCGCATCGCACAGGGCAAGTTCACGATCGATGGGAATTCCTACCAGATTCCCTTGAACGATGGGCCCAACGCGCTACACGGCGGCCCAAAGGGATTCGATCAATACATCTGGCAGGCGCATGAAGTGCCTGGCGGCGTCGAGTTCACCCTCGTTAGCCCCGACGGCGATATGGGATTCCCGGGTACACTCACCTCCAAGGTGCGCTATACCCTCAATGGCGCCACGCTGCGCATCGACTACTCCGCCACCACCGACAAGCCAACGGTACTGAATTTGACGAACCATGCGTATTACAACCTGCATGGCGACGACAAAGGCAATATCCTGGACCTGAAAATGGAGATCAACGCCGACCGCTACACGCCGGTGAATACTACGCTGATTCCAACTGGCGAGCTTGCGCCGGTAGCCGGAACACCGCTCGATTTCACTAAGCCTGAAGTGATTGGTGCGCGCATTGGCGCCGACAACCAGCAACTGAAGATCGCCGGCGGCTACGACCACAACTGGGTGTTGAACGGCAAGCCCGGCACGCTGAGGTTAGCGGCCATTGTCACCGATCCCGTGAGTGGGCGCAAGCTGACTGTGGAAACGACGGAGCCGGGCGTGCAGTTCTACTCGGGCAACTTCCTCAATGGAGCCTTCACTGGCCGCCATGGCGTGAAGTATGAAAAGCACTCCGGCCTTTGCCTGGAGACGCAGCACTTTCCCGATTCGCCGAACCATCCGGATTTTCCGAGCACGCTTTTGCGTCCCGGCGAGACCATGCACTCCACCACCACGCTCACCTTTGGTGTCGTGAAGTAAACGAACCCGCTCAAGCAATGAAGGCGCCGCCGCGAAATCTCTACTTCGCGGCGGTTTTGCTTTATAGCATTTTCGGAATTGCTATAGACCGAAAGCACACAGTCAAGTGGCTTTTTCCTCAACCGGGGTCCCCGCAGACAGGTCTTCGTCTGTGGGGTGGAAGTAAAAGCCACCTTTCAATGCAATCAGGAAGTTTACGTGTATTCCGAAAGTGCTCTAAACCAGCCAAGTCCGGCCGATGTCCCCGCGGCGGGAATGTACTCGCACCCGATCCAGCCCTCGTAGCCCAGCTCATCAATCAGATCGAAGAGATATTCGTAGCGCACCTCGCCGGTATCGGGCTCGTGGCGCTCCGGCACTCCCGCAATCTGGAAGTGGCCCACGCGCGTTTTCTTCGCATCCGCCAGATATTTGCGAATCCGCACCGCCAAATCGCCTTCTTCCACTTGGCAATGAAAAAGGTCCATCAGAATTTTCAGGTTCGGAGCCCCGATTTCAGCCACGATGGCGTGTGCCTCTTCCTGGCGATTGAGGAAGAATCCCGGCATATTTCGCTTCGCAATCGGCTCAATCAGCAAGTCAACGCCCGCCGCCTGTGCCCGCTCCGCGGCCCACGCCAGATTCGCCGTATACACGCCCAGCAAGTGCGCGCGGTTCGCTTCCTGCGGCGCAATGCCCGCCATGGCATGAATCCGCGGGCACTCGAATGCAAGCGCGTATTCGAGTGCGCGCAGAAATCCGTCGTGAAACTCCTGTTCGCGTCCGGGCACCGCCGTAATCCCGCGCTCGCCCGCTTTCCAGTCGCCGGGAGGAGAGTTGAAAAGCACCTGCCGCAGGCCATGCTCCTTAAGCTTCGCGGCCAGCGTAGCCGCCGGATAATCGTATGGAAAAAGGTACTCGACGGCTGTGAAGCCATCACGCGCGGCAGCGCCAAAACGGTCAAGAAAGCTGTGCTCCGTGTACATCATGGTCAGGTTGGCGGCAAAGCGAGGCATCGCATTCACTCCATCGATTGGTGAATCATCTTGAGGACTTGTCGGGACAATGCTACACGGTGCTCTCGCGTTCTCACGCCGTATAGAGCGCCGCAACTTCGTAATCCGTGACGGACGGAATCGTGAACGCAACCGAATCGCCCGCCGCGTGGAACGGAATGTCGCGCTCTGCGCGCAGCAATTCGACGCGCGCGACGCGCCGGCCCGCGGGCAGCTTGAAGCGGACCTTCTGCGCCCCAATCGGATAGAACTCGCTGAACCATCCGTGATGCGCATTCGGGTTTGTGTAGTTCAGCACATGAACCGCGAATCCCGGCTCCGTCTCCCACGCAAAAATCTCTACCAGCCCTTTGCCCTCCACAATCACCGGAGCCGGCGCGCCCGCCACCCATCGAATCGCATTCACGAGAAGCCTGTTGAGATCGGTTTGGCCTGAGAGCCATATCGTCGGCTCGATGTTGCCCGGAAAATACGCCAGGCGGCTCGCGCCGCGCTCGCGCAGCACGACAGCCGGCTCATCGGTGCGCGGAACCGGCGGATACGAAAGCTCCGGTGGATACGCCGTGTAGCCGGGCACAACTGTGAGCACGGGGTTGTCCACAGGCTTCAGCGGCACGCGAAACTCCGCGCCCGGAATCCAGTGCGTATCGCTGAATCCGTCCAGAATGGGATGCTGCCGCTCGATGCGCGCGAGGTAAGGATTCGCATTCCCCAGGCGGCCGATCACCGGCCCCGCCGCATGAATTCCGAAGACGTCTGCCAGCCCGAAATCCTCGCGGCGCTCGTTCCGCTCGTTGTACATGCTGGTCTCGAACGTGGCCAGCAGCGAGCCGCCCTGGTTCACATACTCGCGCAACTGCCGGCACTGCTCGTCGCTGAGCAACGCAGTATTCGGCAGGATCAGAGCCGCGTACTTCTTGATCCGTTCCAACTGCAGCCGGTCTTCGTGCACAAAGTCGAAGAGAAATCTCCCATCGAGCAGCGCGGAATACACCGCATCCATATACTGCTGCATCGAAAAGTCGCGCTGTGGCTGATAGAAAAGTTGCGTCCGTTGCCCCATCACCACGCCGATGTTGGCGATGGCGCCTTTGTTTACCCAATGCGCGTCGTGCCGCGCGGTCCACAGAAAATAGTCGCGGCCGATCTTCTCCCAGCGCAAATCTTCGCCAAGGCCGTTCTCCCCGCCCACAACGTGATAGTAGGGAACCATGCCGCTGGCCAGCGTCTGGCTGGTCCAGATCACGGCTTCGGCTGCCGTTTTGGTCACCTCGCGCCAGCGAACCGGTCCCGTCGTATATCCGCCCGTCAGGTTCGTCGCCATCTTTCCGTCGAGCACGGCGTTGCACACGCGCCCCTGTTGCGCCGCGCCCCAAACCGGCGCATCCTGCCGGTTACGGCCCTGGTTGTCGCCCTGGAACCACTGGCAGAACTCGCCCAGTTGCGCGAGATTCGGCGTGGCGTGAAATCCTCCACCCATATTATTGATGTAAAAACTCGATGCTTTCTTCTCCTTCGCGATCGAATCGTAGAGCTTCCACAGCGTCGTGAACCGCTCGTTGAACTTGTCCCAGTAAGCGGGTGTCTTAGCCGGCGGCAACTGGCGGCACTGGTCGCAATAGCAAATGGGCAAAGTAAACGATGGCCACCCATTTGTGTAATGCGCATCCATGTCATAACGAGAGTTGACCTCACGCATGACGGCGGGAAAATAATCGGTCATATACGTCGAAAACATGCAAGTTTGATAGAGCTCAGGCGCTTCAGCCGACGCAAGCGGCTGGCCGTGTTCATCGCGCATGAACCACTCCGGATGCGCAGCTAGCGCATCGCCCCAGTTCAGGTCGGGGCTGTAACGCGCAATCGTGCGCAGCCCGCGCTTCTTCGCAGCGACGTTCAACTCGCCCGTAAAATCGCGCCCATTCAGGTACTTTGCGGGCCGATGAAAAGGAACCTTGCTCGGATAAAACGAAACAATCCCGGTCACGCTGACAAAAACCGCCCCAACCTTGACGCTCGCCCAATAGTCCGCCCACGCTTCCACGTCGAGGACCGCCGGATCGTGCTCGGTGAAGTTGGTCTGGCCAATGCGGCGCAGCTTCTTTTGCCAGGGAACGTCCGCTGCCGTCCCCGGAATCGCCGCCGCTGCCACTCCGGACGGAGTCAGGCCGAGAGATTCTCCTATTCGGACCAGCGGCACAGTTGCCGCCGCTGTCTTCATAAATCTGCGCCGATCCATGGTGACCATGACCTCCGTCGCAATCCTGAACTGTGAACAATACTGGAAAACGCAGGCCGGTCCGCGCTACTTTCCGTGCGCGTTTAGCTCATCCAGCACTTTCTTCAGGTCGTCGAGCTTTTGTCCGGCGTCGGCCAACTTGCCTTCCGAGGTCAGTCGTTGATAGTCCGCGAAGTCCTGGCTTGCCTGGCTGATGAGCGCACTCTGGCTCTCAGTGGGCTGCGCTGTGCCCGCAGGCACAGTCGCCCCCGTCCCATTCCCGGCCCCGGTCGTGGTCTGCGTCGCTTCGCTTGTCGCCAGCGACGGCGCCTCCGATCCGAAGAGCGAACTCAATGCGGCCTCAAAAGTCGGACCATAGGCGAGACGATCCTGCAGCGCCAGCACGACGAGGCGCAACTCCGGCATTGGACTGCTCTGTGCCTTCAGATAGATCGGTTCCGCGTAGAGAAGCGCCTGTCCACATGGAATCACCAGAAGACTGCCGCGGATCACGTGCGAGCCTTGCTGATTCCACAGCGTGAGCTGGCCCGAGAGCTGCGCATTCTGGTCGATGCGTGCTTCAATCTGCTGCGGGCCGTCGACGAGTCGCGTCTTGGGAAAATCGAAGACCACCGCTTTGCCGTAGTTCGCCCCGTCGCTGCGCGCTGCAATCCAGCCAATCAAATTATTGCGGTTCAGGGGAGTGAAGGGCAGAATCTCAACGAACTCCAGGCCACCCGATTCCCCAGGCAGCGTCATCAGCACAAAGTTCGGTTCCATCTCCTGCGTCGATTGGTCGCCCTGGCTCGAACCCGTTTGCGTGGCCACGCTCCACTGGTCCTCGCGGTTATAAAACACCTCCGGATCGGTCATGTGGTAAAGGGCGTACACATCGGCCTGCTTGCTCAGCAGCGTCTCCGGATAACGAACGTGGGCGCGCAGCCACGCAGGCATGGCGGATGCATCCTTGAACAATCCCGGAAAAATCCCGCGCCACGCGGCGAGAATCGGATCCTGGTTGTCGAACACGTAGAAAATCACGGTTCCGTCGTACGCGTCCACCACCGCCTTCACGCTGTTGCGAATGTAATTGACAGGCTCGTTTTCGAGCGTCGATGGCGCCGAGTAAGGATAGCTCGCGGAAGAAGTGTAGCCATCGATGATCCATGAAAGACGTCCGTCTGCGCCCACGACAATATATGGATCGTGATCGAAGGTCAGGAACGGCGCCAGCGTGGAAACGCGCGCCACCACGTTGCGCCGCATCAACAGCCGGCTCTCGGCCGTGATGTCGTCGCTGAACGGAACCTTGGTCAGGTCGCCGCGATCGAAGGCCAGCAGCGCCCGGCGCAGGAAGCCTCCCATTTCAATTCCGCCTGTGCCCTCATACGAAGAAAGATTGTTGCTCTGTCCCTGCGGATAATTGAACTCCTGCTGGTGCGTCTTCACGTACACGTCGCTGTCGGTCAGCTCGCCAAAGTAAATCTCCGGACGCGTAACGCTCAGCCCTGGTACGGTGCTCTGCACCGGCATATTGCTCAGGTAGAGAATCGGCAGCCCCTCCGGCGAAAAACCGTTCACCGGGTTCATGGTGATGCCGTAGCCATGGGTGTAGATGAGCTTGTCGTTGATCCAGTTGCGGCTGCTCTCGGGCAGCTTGTCCACATTCAATTCGCGCACCGCCAGCATCACCTGCCGCAGTGATCCGTTAATCTGGTAGCGGTCGATGTCGATGCCGGGAAAGTCGTAATACGTGCGAATCTCCTGCACCTGCCGCAGCGTGTCTTGCAGCGCATTCACGTCCCACAGACGGATGTTTTCGAGCGTGGCCTGATTATGCTCCGGATCGACGGCGGCGACGCTCGTGTCCGCGGGAAACTCGCGCTGCGCAAAGCTGTCCAGGCCGTAAGCGTGCCGCGTCATCGTGATGTTATCGGCGATGTAAGGCCGCTCGCGGTCAAGCTGGTTCGGCTTCACGATAAACGTGCTCACATACCATCCCGCGACCGCGGCCACCACATAACACACCACTGCGGGAGCCACCGCGGCAAGCAGCCAGCGCGCCCGCGGCCGCATCACGCCGCTGGCGATCGCGATCGCCGCGCCCAGCGCCAGCGCCACGGCGATAAAGAACATCCCGATTAGCGTGACGTGCGCATCGGTGTAAGTCACGCCGTCGAAGATCGTGTGCTCGTCGAAGAGCAAATCGAAGCGGCCGACGTACTCCCGGATGGCCAGCGCAAACAGCACAAACCCGGCTGCGATCGAAACGCCGCGCCAGGGCAGGGAAGCAGCGCCGCCAAAGCGGCCGCCCAGCGCGCGCCCTCCACCCGCCGCGATCAGAAACAGCACAGCCAGAACGCATACGATCACCGCGAGCGTCAGCAGCCATCCCGCAATCATTTCCCAGGCCGGCAGCGTGAAGAGATAGAAGCCGAGCGGCCGTCCGAAGATCGGATCGGTAACGTTTCCGGCGCGCGGCGCGTACCAGTAGAGGGCCAGCGTCGGCCACTGCCCCTCCATGGCGAAGCCGGTTCCAAGCGAGATCAGCAACGCCGCGACCACAGCGATCGTGCGCAGAAACTTCTTGAGCGGCAGCTCGATCGGCCGTCCGCCGAAGAAAATCGTGTGCGTGTCCGGCAAATCGGCGGCATGGCTGTGGCGCAGCACCAGAAACGCGCCGAACAGGATCAGGAACGTGAGTCCCGCGAACACCGCGAAGGTGCCCCATTCGAGGCCAAAGCTCCTCCAGAACACGCTTGCAAAGCCGAGTGAGCGGAACCACAGCAGGTCAGCCCAATAGGAAATCGCGGTGCGGCCGCCGATGAAGATCAAAATGACGGCGGCGAGGAGAAGATAAACTGCCAGGCGCGGACGCTGCCGTTTGCCGCGCATCGGCCAATCGATGGTTTCGGGCATTTTCCACCCCCCTCAGGCGATTGGTGCGCGCTGAGTTACCCAAGAATTGTACAGCGGTCAAGCAACGCGCTTGTTGCGGGATTCGGGCGATGTTAACATTTGAGGCAGGCAGGAGAGGTCTTCCTTCGATGAGTGAGATCATCTTTGAGGTGCGTGAGGACGAGGTTGATGGCGGCTATTCCGCCACCGCCCTGGGATACGGCATCCATACCCAGGGCGATACCGTCGAGGAACTCCGTGCGATGGTCAAAGATGCTGTCAATTGTTACTTCGATGAATCCATGCCGTCGCCCAAAATCATCCGCCTTCATTTCGTGCGCGACGAAGTCCTGGTCCAGTGAAGCAGCCGCGCAACGTTAACGGGCCGCAGTTGGTCAAGGCGCTGGGCATTTTGGGGTATCAGGTAACGCGCCAAAAAGGATCCCACATTCGCGTAACCACGCAGCGAGACGGCGAGAACCACGAAGTAATTCCCTCTCCAGCCCCATCAAAACAGGCACGCTCGCCGGCATTCTCAGGCACATCGCTGCCCACCACCGGCTGAGCGTGGACGCACTTCTTGAGATGCTCGATTTATGAACTCCGCGTAAAATCAGCAGCGAGCGAATCGAAACTAGATCAGCTCGCTCCGCCCCGTGATGCTCAGCTCTTTCACAATCTTGCCCACGTCCTGGGAGTGGTCGCGGTGGGCAATCAGCAGCGCGTCTTCGGTATCTACAATCACCAGGTTCTCCACGCCCACCAGCGCGACAAACTTCTTCGGGCTGAAGATATAGTTATCGCTGGCTTCAATCGAGATGTGGCCGCCGGTATCGGCCACGTTTCCTTCGGCATCACCGCGCAGCCGCGTCTCTACCTGGTATTCGTAGAGCGATGCCCACGAGCCGAGATCGTTCCAGTTGAACTCCGCGGGAATGCAATACAGATGCGAGAGATGCTCTCCCTTGGCCGATCGCGGCTCCAGCACGGCATAGTCAACAGAAATGTTCTCGCACTTCGGATACGCGGTGCGGAACACCTCGTCGAACTCTGGCGTGCCCCATGCCGCTGCAATGGCCTCAAGCAGCGGAGCCGTCTCCGGCAGGTGTTCGCGCACGGCATTCGCCAGCGTCCGCGCCGACCACAGAAACATGCCCGAGTTCCAGTAGTAGTTTCCCGCCGCCACAAACTCCTCGGCGCGATTCTGGTTGGGCTTCTCGATGAAGCGCCGCACATGCAGCGCGGAATCGTCCTTTGTCAGGTCGCCGGTCTCGATGTACCCATACCCGGTTTCGGCGCGGAAGGGCTCGATGCCCAGCACCACGATGTTCTCGCCCGCCGCAGCCACGGCAATCCCCTTTTGCAGCGACTTCAGAAAGCGCGGCTCGTCGGCAATCACGTGGTCCGACGGAAACACGCCCAGCACCGCGTTCGGGTTTTCACGCTCGATCAGAAATGCGGCCAGTCCGCAGGCCGGGGCCGTGTTGCGTGCCACCGGCTCCTGCACAATGTGCGCAGCCGGCAGGCCGGGCAACTGGTCGGCGATCTCGTGCGCCAGGTATTCGTTGGTAATGACCCATGTCTTCTCCAGCCCCGCCAGCGGCTTCAGCCGTTCCACAGTCTGCTGGATCATGGAGCGCTCCCCGTCTAGCGCCAGAACCTGCTTTGCGTGCGCGCGCCGCGAGCGCGGCCAGAACCGCGTGCCGCTGCCTCCGGCCAGAATCACGGGTCGAAAATCGATTTGGTCTATCATTCGAACAACCATCCTACTCGACAACAACAACGTTTGCACAGAGAGGAACGAATAAATTTGGCCGTCAGCCTTCCGGCAGCCTCATTTGCCACCCTGTAAGACGTTGGAGGGGGCACGTGAATTGTGGAACCGCTCTGGCGTAAGCTATCTGCAATGCCAGGCCTGCGTCAGGGCTCCATCCATCTCGGCCGCGTTGCGGGAATCGATCTCTACCTGCACTGGTCCTGGTTTGTCGTCGCCGTCATCGAGATCGGCAGCCGCCAGGGCCGCTACACCTCCCTGGTTTGGAGTGCTCTCGAATACCTGGCCCTCTTTGCCATCGTCCTTCTCCACGAGTTCGGCCACGCCCTGGCCTGCCGCCAGGTCGGCGGCACGGTCGACCGCATCATGCTCTGGCCGCTCGGCGGCGTCGCCTATGTCAATCCGCCGCAGCGCCCCGCCGCCACACTCTGGAGCCTCGCCGCCGGGCCCCTGGTCAACGTGGCTCTTCTGCCCGTCTTCGGCGGCGCCTTTTTAGCGGCGCGCTCGCTCGGGTGGGTCACTTCCATGCCCAACGCCTACACCCTGCTCGGCTGGGTTCTGTGGATCGACGTCATCCTGCTGGTCTTCAACATCCTGCCCATCTATCCGCTCGACGGCGGCCAGATTCTTCGCTCCTTGCTTTGGTTTTTCATGGGACGCGCCCGCAGCCTCTATATGGCTACGATTCTCGGATTTGTCGGCGCGGCGGGCCTCGTCTGCGTTGCCTTGTGGATGCACTCCACCTGGTCATTGCTTATCGCCGCCTACATGCTTCTCAGTTGCTGGGGCGGATTCAAGAGCGCCCGGACCATGATCCTTCTGGAAAAGCTTCCGCGCCGTGAGGGCTTTGCCTGCCCCAGTTGCGGAGCCCGCCCGCCGGTGGGCGCGCTTTGGAGATGCGCCGAGTGCAAACAGACCTTCGACACATTCCAATCCATGGCCGTCTGCCCGCACTGCGGCTCTCAATTCCCAAACACCATGTGCGGTGAGTGCCAAAAGATGCATCCCATCAGCGAGTGGGCAGCCGCCGCAAACTCGAAGCCCGCCGAAGCAATCAGCGCTTCACTCGCGAATCGCTAGTTTCGTCTGAATGAGCCGGAACCTGAAACCGCGCGGCGCGCCCGATCTCTGACCCCTGATCCCTGCCTACTTCAGCCCCGTCAAAAATTCGCCCATCCGCCGCGTGCCCTCGTCGATGTTCTCCCTCGTCACCGGATAAGAAATGCGCACGTGCTCCGCAGTCCCAAACGCCTCGCCGGGCACCGTCACCACGTGTCCCTCATGCAGCAGACGCGTCGCTAGCTCGGTCGCCGTGCGAATGCCGCCCAGACCAATGTACGCCGAAATGTTCGGATACACGTAGAACGCGCCCTCCGGTTTGGTGCACGTCACGCCGGGAATCTTCTTCAGCGCGGCCAGCATATAGTCGCGCAGCTCAATAAACTCCGCGCGAAACTCCGCCACGCACTCCTGCGAGCCGCTCAGCGCCGCAATTGCCGCCTTCTGCACAAAGCTGGTCGCGTTCGACGTCGACTGCGACTGCAGCTTGCTCAGGTTCGCGGCCACCTTCTTATCCGCCAGCGCATATCCCGCGCGCCAGCCCGTCATCGAGTAGGTCTTCGACAGCGAGCCCAGAATCACAATGTGCTCCTTGGCCCACGTGAACGACCCGCCCGACACAGGCTTGCCCGCATAGTTGAGGTACACATAGCACTCGTCCAGAAGCAGAAAAATCCCGCGGTCGTGTGCCAGGTGGACGATCCGCTCCAGATCCTCCGCCGAAACCACCGACCCGGCCGGATTCGACGGCGAGTTCAGAATGATCGCCTTGGTCCGCGGCGTAATCGACCGCTCAATCGCGTCGGCCGTGATGCGGAAGCTCTCCGCCTCGCTCGTTTCGAGGTACACCACTTTCCCGCCCGCGTACTGAATGATGTCCTTGAAGCTCACCCAGTAGGGAACAGGCAGAATCACCTCGTCGCCGTGGTCCACCAGCACCTGGATCGCGTTAAACAGCGCCAGCTTGCCGCCGGTCGTAAACACGGCCTCGTCGATCGAGTAGTCCGATCCGAAGTCGCACGCGTGCCGATCCACAATCGCCTTGCGCACGTCGGGAATCCCCGGCACCACGGTGTAGCGCGTGAAGTTCGCCTCAATCGCGGCAATCGCGGCGTCCTTAATGTGCCGCGGAGTGGCAAAGTGAGGCTCGCCGGCCCCAAAATCCACCAGGTTCGCGCCCTGAGAGCGCAGTTTAGCCGCCTCGGCAGCCACGGCCATGGTTGCGGAAACCTCGATCCGGCCAATGCGATCGGCAAATACTCTTGCGGGAGCTGAAACGGTCATATCTCTTCCATCTTGACAGATTTCCCCGTCGTAGAAAACCCCATGGGTGCCCCAGTTCTCGATTTTGAGACCTGGGAGATTACAAATTTCGATTCGCTGTCTGGCTTTTCGGCTCATCCGCCGTTCTTGATCCGCGCGCGCAGTTTCTTCACCACGTTCGTGGGCACCAGTCCACTGATGTCGCCGCCAAAGCTGAAAACTTCCTTCACCATTCGCGAGCTCACAAATGAGTAGCGCCCCGCCGGCTGTAGGAAAACCGTCTCCACGTCTGGCGCCAGCCGCCGGTTCATCAGCGCCATCTGGAACTCATGCTCGTAATCGGAGATGGCGCGAATCCCGCGCAGCACCGCTGACGCGCCAACCTTCTGCGCGAACGCGACCATCAGCCCGTCGAACGTCGCAACTGAAACGTTGCCCAGCGGCTCGGTCACCTCTTCGAGCATCTCCACGCGTTCTTCCACGGTGAACAGCGGATTCTTCACTGGATTAACGAGGATCGCCACCGTCAGGTGGTCAAACAGCTTCGATCCGCGCTGGATCAGGTCCACATGACCGTTCGTCGGCGGGTCAAAGGTGCCGGGATAAAGCGCTTTCACTGGCATTTGGGCTCCAAGTGGATTCTACGGCAGACCCCTCCGGCGCAGAACCAGCTTCCGGGACTCAGAAAGACCGCATGGGTGCCCCATCCTTCGCCGGGTCTTTGTTTTTCCGGCTAGGGTGGGATACCACAAACCAGCCAGCTGCCAAAACCCAAACGGTCTCACCCAAGGGGTTCACCCCATGTCAGTTGTCAGTCGAGAGTGGTTAGTGGTTTGCGAACAGCAATGAAGTCTTCTCCCTGTTCCCTGACACCTGAAACCTGACACCTGCTATCCCAGCACCATCACCATCGCTCCCGCCGTAATCAGTACGCCGCCGATTAGCGCTCCGGCATTCAGCTTCTCACCGAGCAGCAACCAGGCGAAAACCATGACCAGCGGCACGCTCAGCTTGTCGAGCGGAGCCACGCGCGAAGCGGGTCCAAGCTGCAGCGCGCGGAAGTAGCAAAGCCACGATAGTCCCGTCGCCAGTCCCGACAGCGCGAGGAACAGCATCGTTCGCCGGTCGAGCGCGCGGATCTCTCCGTGCTTGCCCAGCGCCAGCACGATCCCCCACGCAAACACCATGACCACGCTGGTGCGCAGCGCAGTGGCCAGGTTTGAGTCAACATGCGCCACGCCCACTTTAGCCAGCAGCGCGGTTGCTGCGGCAAACGCGGCCGATAGCAGCGCCCATCCAATCCAGCTTCCCATCCAATTCGTCGTCCAGCTCATGGACCTCAGCATACGCGCTCGCCGCCACTGTCCACTGATCATAAGATTGAGTACACTGTGAGAAGTTATGCGCCTTCTTGGAGTTTCGGCTGCTGCTGCCTCGGCCGTGCTCGTCCTGCTCAACCTGGCCGGATGCGGCTATCACACGCTGGGCGCGGCCACACATCTTCCTCCCGGCATCAAAACGCTCGCCATACCCGTCTTCGCTACGCGGACTGAGGCGAGCGGCACCGAACAAGCGTTGACCGAGGCCGTGATCCGCGAGTTCGCCACGCGCACGCGCTTCCGCGTCACGCCGGGAACCGGCGACGACGCCGACGCAGTGCTGCACGGCACGATCCTGAAACAGACCACAACGCCGCTGACCTACAACGCCGCCACGCAGCAGTCATCGAGTTTTGTCATCACCATCGTGGCGTCTGTCACACTTACCGCCCACGACGGCAGAATCCTCTACCAGAACAACAACTATGTCTTCCGCGAGCAGTATCAGTCCTCCACCAACCTGCCGACGTTCATCCAGGAAGACCCGGTTGCGATTCAGCGTCTTTCCAGCCAGTTTGCGCGCCAGCTTGTGGCCGACGTGCTGGAAGGGTTCTGAAAGCGTCAACCAAGCCGCTCATCTTTTTGATTCCGGACGTGATTTCCGCGCTGGCAACCGGCTGCGAAGGACTGTATTCTAGAGCCGCATGACGGATGCGGCGTGCAAGCGCGCGGAAATGGAGCGTGAGCTTTGAGTGGCTCGCGCTGGGGTGCGGGATTCAACTCCGTGGCCCGCTTTATCGCGGAGATTGAAGCGGCCGAGGCTGGGACGGGGAAGCTGAGGCCCGGCTACGTACTGGCAGGCGACGAGATTTTCCTCCTCGACCGCTGCCGAGCAGCCGTGCTCAAAGCATTCGTCCCACCCGATCTTCGCGACTTCTGTCTTTCCGATTTCGATCTGACTTCAACGTCGATCTTCGAAGTGCTGGACCGCGCGCAAACGCCGTCTTTGATGGCGCCTTTCCAGGTGATCTTCGTTCGCAATATGCGTCAGCTTTACACGCGGGGCGCCAAGAAAGAAGAGTTCGCCGCGCTGGAGCGCTATTTCAAATCCCCGAACCCGCAAGCTCTGCTTCTGTTCATCGCCGACTTTTTGCGCATTCCCCCGGACACACGCCGCATGGAGCTCGACGACAAGAATCGGTTTGAGCGCCTGACGGAGACGCTGGGCACGCATTGCGGCATGGTGGAGCTGGCTCGGGTGAGCGAAGAGGACGCCATGCGTTGGGCCACGGCCAAAGCGCAGGAGAGCGGCGGCCTCCGCCTGGAAGCCGATGCCGCGAGAGAACTGGTAGACGCGCTCGGCGCGGACATGATGCTGGTGGCGTCGGAGCTGGAGAAGCTGTTGCTTTACACCTCAGGGCGCGGCCGAATTACCCTGGGCGACGTGGAGACCATGGTGCTGAGCGCCAAGCAGCGCACGCTCTACGAGCTGACTGACGCCATCAGCGCCCGCGACCGCGTGCGCGCGTTGGCGTTGCTGCAGGGCTTGCTCAACAGCTCCGATGCCGGCGAGGACGCCGCGATCGGCCACCTCTACATGCTGGCCCGCACTTTCCGCCAGATGCTGGTGATTCTGGAAAAGAACGTCCGCGACTCGCGCGCCATCTGGCAGGCGCTGTGGCAAGGCTTCCGCATGCCGCCATTCGCCGCCGACGACCTTATCCGGCAGGCTCGCCGCTACAAAAGCCGCCGCGAGCTTACTCGCGCGCTCCGCCTTGTGGCCCGCGCCGATCTCGAGCTGCGCTCCTCGCCGCCCGACAAACGGCTGGTGCTCGAACGGCTTGTCTACGAGCTTGCTTCCGAACCAAAGCCCTCCGCGCCTGTGTGGGCGACAGCGCAGCTTTCTTTCGAAAGCTGACGCCGCGCCGCTTGCCGCCCGATGAGACGAACACCGGCAAAAAAGTCAGCTGATGCCGCGCTCGCGGAGCCACGGACCGTACTCCTGGTCGAGATGCTCGATGTGCTCGAGAAACCCATCGCGCAATTGGCACAACATGGGGCGCAAATGAAGCGCCTCGCCGTATTGCAGCCGGTGCGCAGCCTGCAGGATCTCGGCCAGCATTCGATGGTGTTCAGCGCGGTGTTCCTCCAGGCCAGCAAAACCGGTCTGCACCATCAACTGTTCCTCGCTCCAGAAGTGCATGCGCGTGAATTCGATGAACTGGTCGAGCAGTTCGCGGATCCTTTCATGGCCGGAGCCGCGCACCAGCGCCAGACGGAGCTCGTTAATGGCGTCCATCAGGACGCCGTGCTGATCGTCCATGGCACGAACGCCCACCGAGCAGGTGTGGTTCCAGGTGAGAAGAGCCAAATGAGCCTCCACGAATGACCAAAGGAGGTATCGGCGCGATAGGCCGCGCCATGACCACTGAAAACAACTGATAGGTGACCAAGGTTTCTTGCGCCGCTGCGGGTCAGCTCTCAGGAGCACAATGGATGTACCGTAAATGTTCACTCCAGCCAACATCATTGCCGCGCTGCTCACGCTGGCCCCATTTTTGGCCGCAGCGCTCTTTCCCCAGGCCATTGGCGCCAGCGTGCGCAGGCTCCCTGTCTGGACGCAACTCGCATGTCCGGCGGTCTTGTGTGTCCCGTATCTGCTGGTCGCGCTTGGCTCGGGAATCTTTCGCGCGCAATGGTTTGCCTTGTACGCCTTGCTGCCCGCAGCCATCGCAACTTTGCTGTGGCAGGCGGCTCGCACCGATCCCGATCAGCGCGGCAACTGGCGCGACTTCCTGGTTCTCGCCGCGCTGGGCCTGGCCGTCGATCTTCGCTGGTTTGAGGGCGCATGGCCGGCGCATCTGGAAATCTTCAACAAGATTCTTCTTCTCGACGCGGGAATCTACGGCTTCGTACTCATCCGCCAGCTCAATGGGGCCGGCTTCGACCTGCGCTTGCGCTTCAAAGATCTCGGAATCGGATTGCGCGAGGCCGCCATTTATACGCCGATCGCTTTGGCGCTTGGTTTGTGGCTCGGCTTCCTGCACATCCACAGGGTCTGGCCGGGTCTCTGGGCAATCGCCACCGCCTGGTTCTTCACCTTCTTCTTTGTTGCAGTACCTGAGGAACTGTTTTTCCGCGGCTGGCTGCAGAACCTGCTTGAAAAACGCATCGGCCGCTACGGCGCGCTGTTCGCTACTGCCTGCCTCTTCGGCCTGGCTCACTTCAACAAGCGCACCACGAACTTCAACTGGCGCTACGTACTGCTGGCTGCGCTCGCCGGAATCTTCTACGGCCGCGCATGGCGTGCGCAACGCCGCGTCGGCGCATCGGCCGTCACCCACGCCACGGTCGACGCCATCTGGTCACTATGGTTGCGATAGGAGATGCAAATGCTGCGCATGCATGTGCGGATGGTAGGTCAGGTACGCAAGTCCGACGCGCATGTTGTGCACCACGGGCCCGGGAACGGAGATGGCCACAGTGATCCCCAGGATCGCGTGCGCCATCATGAGCGGATAAAGGTTGCGGTAGCGCAGAAACAGAAGGCACGCAACGAAGCCCCAGATCAACGTCACTGGCATCAGGAAAGGATTGGGCACATGAGCTGCCGAGAACATCGCTGCCGCCGCCAGCGCCGCCTGCCACGGCCTCGGCGTCACGCGCAGCAATCGCAACAGAAAGAAGCCCTGCAATAAGAATTGTTGGACGCCGGTCCAAAGGGCATACGCGCCGAACGTCCCGGAAAGCGCCCATGCGCCGTCCACTACCAGCAACGTATGCACTCTGGCTGCAAAGGCGATTGCCGAGCCCGCCAGGACGAGCGCAGCGCCTACGATCCACAATGAGCGGCCGAAGTTCGCCGCGCGCAATCCCATCGCGGCCCAACCATCAAACGACCTGAAGAGGATGAAGACCACGACGGCGGCGGCAACCAACCAGAGCAATCGCTGCCATGGGCGAGGGGTCCACTCGACAGCCAGGATCAGCACATAGGCGACGCCGATCTCCGTCCAGTCGCGCTGCTTGCTTCGCGCGGAAACGGATTCCTCCTGCGCTTGCGGCGGCTCTGCGGGCCCATCCATGCCCCCGATGCTAACGCAAGGTGCCGCAGCTATTCCAGGATGACCTCCGGCTCGTGTCCGCGCGTGGTGAGGGTGATCGCGCCGACCAGAATCAGCGCGCCACCAAGCCAGGCATAGGGACCCAGCTTCTCGCCCAGCAGCTCAACGCCCAGAACGGAGCCCAGCGCCGGCTCGATGTTGAGGAATACGCCAGCGCGCGAGGCCGGCACGTGGTGGATGCCCCAGTTCCACAGCAGAGTGGTCGTGGCCGTGCACAGGAGCCCACTGATCCCGAGCGCCACCCACGCTGTCATGCTCACGTGCGCGAACGGCATCGGCTCCGCCTTCGCGTGCATCGCAAACGCGAGCAGCCGCGAGCCGGCCATCCAGATCACCAGCATGACTGTTCCTGAATAAATGGTGTACGCGGTGACCACGGGAGGACTGTGCGTCTGCATCAGTTTCTTGCTGAGCAGAATCCAGGCCAGCGCCGAAACGAGAGAGACGATCACCAGCAGGTCGCCAGCAAGCGTTGGCGTCTCGCGCCCAGTGGTGGCGTGGTTGCCGCCCAAAACCACCATCGCCGCGCCAGCGGTGGATCCGCACAGGGCCAGCCAACTCAACCGATCCATCTGTTCGCCGGCAAACAGCACGGCCGTGACGGCGAGAAACACTGGCATCGCGCCCACCATCAGCGAAGCGTGGCTAACCGTGGTCAGCGCCAGGCCATGAAATTGCAGCAGGAACTGGATGGGAATGCCGAAGAGCGCAGCCAGCAGGAGCGTCCGCGTTTCGCCGGCAGTGAGGCGCACGCGGCGCGTGAACATGACAGGCGCCATGCCCACGCAGGCAAACAGAAAGCGGTAGAGCACCATGTGCTCCACATTCATCTCATCCAGCGCGAGCCTGCCCCAATAGAACCCCGTGCCCCAAAGGGTTCCGGCCAGGGCACACGCGCCGTATCCGAGAAACCTGAAGCTGCCGCCGCCTATTCCCGCGGTGAAGTTTCGTCCGGCCGTCGTGCGCTCTGCCATCTCTCATTTACTGTCGCACACGCAGCGGGAGCCGGGTTCCGCTCTCCGGCACGCCGCAGCCTTCTCATCTGCCGCGTCATCTTGCTCTGAGGTCAAAGTCGCTGCTCAGGGACTTTCTGCACTAAGGCTCCATCGGCGAGAATACTCATCGATGGTGATTGGGCTCGGAAACGTTTCGTTAGGTCATGGGCGCGGTCCTTTATTCGCACGCGCCACGCTGCCTTTGGCGCTGAGCGCCGCATTTGCCCTGGCTCCATCCGCCGCCCAGCAACAGATTCCACCCGCACCGGCGCCAAGCCCAACCGCTCCGGAGCAGATCGGAACCGCGCCCGAGCCCCAATCCTCGCCTGCGGTCAAAGAACGATTCCTCATCGACCACTTTCCCGATAAACCTTCGGTCCCGCCCACGTTGACCATTCCCATTGAGCCGCTGGGCTTCACTGCGCCCGGCCCCATCTATATGGGCGCGCGGAATTCGATGGCCTCGCTCGATTTCCTCGACGAAAACCGGCTGCTCTTCACCTTCCGCGTGCCCGGCTTGCTGCATCGCGATCTCCCCAACGGAGAAGAAAGCGTCGAGCGCCAGATTCGCGCCGTGGTGCTCACGCTGCCCCAGGGAACGGTAGAGGCAGAGGCGATGTGGACGGTTCACGATCGCGTCCGCTACCTGTGGCCGCTCAAGAATGGTCATTTTCTGCTGCGCGACCGCAACAACCTCTTCGAAGGCGACGCCACACTCACGCTCAAGCCGTACCTCGACTTCCCCGGTTCGCTGCTCTGGCTTGATGTCGATCCCGGACAGCATTTCCTCGTCACCAACTCCCGCGAGCCTGTGACGAAGGGTGCCGATTCCGGAGAAGTCCCGAGCCCATCGACCGCTTCAGCCACCGTCACTACCGACCAGGATTCCGGAGACAATATGGACCACCCCGATCTGGTGGTCCGCATTCTGCGCCGCGACTCCGGCGAGGTGATGCTGGTCAGCCGTGTCCGGACCGCGGTTCATCTGCCCATCAACTCCGTGGGCTACCTGGAGAATCTGCGCAGCCGCGGAACCGAGTGGGTGCTGAATCTCAGCTACTTCACCGGCGGCAGCAAAATGCTCGGCCACATTGAATCCACCTGCGAGCCCGACGACGAATTCCTCACGGAGCAGGAGATCCTCGCCACCGGTTGCGGCCCGTCGGGCGAGAGCAATCTTGTGGCCATGACCACCGGTGGCCGAACTCTCTGGAAGTCGCAGGCGCCGCCCACCGAGGTCTGGCCGCAACTCGCCGTCGCGGCCAATGGCTCGCGGCTGGCGTGGGAGACTCTTGACGCCACGCACTCCATCTACGCATACGCGCCCATGGACGCCAGCGACGTGAAGGAGCAGTCTGTTACCATCTTCGACGCCGCCAATGGCGACATCGCCCTGGTCTCCCCGGTCAGCCCCATCCTCGACGCCGGCGGCAACGTCGCCATCTCACCCTCCGGCCGCCGCGTCGCTCTGCTCAACGCAGGCGCCATCCAGGTCTTCGACCTTCCCCCGGCCACGCCGCTGCCAGCCGCCGCATCCGGTCAATGAAGAAGCCGCGAAGGGAAGAAGCCGCGAAGGCGAAGAAGCCATGAAGACGCGCTACGTTCATCGCGCCGATCCAGCGAGCGCGGATGCGACGTTTCCTTGTTGCCGCTCCGACTCACGCAGCAGCCCATGACGCCAGTACCCAATGTTCCACTGTCGATACGTCCCCGCGGTTCCGTTTTTAGGTACACTGAGCGACGGGGGTTTCTTTCTTGGCAACGGCTGTCGTCCACTACACGGCCGCGGCGCTTACCGACCGCGGCCGCAAGCGCCCTTCCAACGAGGATGCATTCGGTTATTCCATCGAGCACGGCGTGTATGTGGTCTGCGATGGCATGGGCGGCGCTGCCGCAGGGGAGGTTGCCAGTTCCCTGGCCGTTGCCGAAGTGATGCAGTTGCTCACCAACCGGCCCGGCGCGAATCCCCTGCCGGCCGATGCCGAGCAAGCCGTCGCTGCCGCCAATGAAGCCATCTTCTCCCGCTCGCAGCGCAGCCAGAAGCTCAGCGGCATGGGCACGACTCTGGTGGCACTGCTGGTGGATGAGCGGCACGCCTGGATGCTCAATGTCGGTGACAGTCGCGGCTATCGCCTGCGCAACTCGAGACTCGAGCAAATCACCCTCGATCACTCCCTGGTCGAGGAGCAGATGCGCCTGGGCCAGATGAGCCAGGAGGAAGCTCTTCGCTCGCCGCTCAAAAACGTCATCACCCGCGCCCTGGGCACGCAAAGCCTGGTCACGCCCGACATCTTTGAACTCGAGACTGAGCCCGGCGACCTGTTTCTGCTCTGCTCCGACGGCCTCTCCCGCGAGCTCTCCGACTCGCTCATCGAATCCCTGCTGCTGCTTGACCTGCCGCTTGAGAGTCTCTGCTCGCGCCTGGTCGCTGCCGCCAATCAGGCCGGTGGCCACGACAACATTACTTGCTTGCTGGTCCGCGCAAACGCGTAACATTACGCGCGCACTTTCAATTCCGTTCGCCCGGCTATTTTGGGGTCGCGTCGAGATGCGCTGAGGTTGGGCGGCGCGTGTTCCGCACTGGCGTTCTGGAAGTTTGCGCCCTGGCAACACGCGGATGGGCGGGCTTTGCCGCGCCCGGAAACTCCGGCCAGCGCAGCGCAAGCGCCCGCGGCGAAGCGTTGGCCCTGGCGATCGCCAAGTCGGCGACGCGTTCGACAATCCATTCGAAGTTGGCCGCTCCGACCGAATGCACATCGGCGTCGGGCACTGGATTCAAGAAGTCGATGGCGTAGGGGATTCCGTTTTCGACCGCGAATTCCACCGAGTTCAAGTCGTAGCCGAGCGCGCGGCAAAGCTTGAGTGCATCGTCTTCCATGCGCCGGAAAAGCAGTTTGGCGCGGAGCGTCCTTGCCCGCGGGGCGCCTTCGAGGTAGCGTTCGGCGTGCGGCCGCCGTGGATCGTAAGGCATGATGCGAACTTTCCTCGGCCCCGCAACAAAACAACGGAAATACTCTGTGTACTCGATGGCCTTCTGGACCACCATGCACAAGTCGCGCGACTGATCGTAAGCGCGAAAGAACTCGTCGCGGCCGCGCACTTCATGCACATCGCGCCAGCCGCCGCCGTGGATCGGCTTCAAAAAACCATGCTCGCCGATGGCCGCAAACACGCCGTCCCAATCGAGCGGGAATTCCAGGTTGCGCAGCGATTTCGCGGTGGTTCCGTTTGGATACTCCTTGTGCGGCAGCAGCACGGTCGGCGGCACGGCCACGCCCAGCCGCGCGGCCAGCGTGTAGTTGAACAACTTGTCGTCGGCCGCGCACCAGAAGGGATTGTTGATGACTGCCGTTCCGTCGAGCGCCGCGTGCTTGAGGAACGCGCGATAGAACGGAATCTCGTGGGAGATGCGATCAAGAATGACGGCGTAGCGCGGATTTTGATTGAGATGCACCGCGCCCGTCTGCACAAACTCAGCCTGAGTGCCGGCAGGATTTCGCGCATTGATCCGCTCGACCAATGAGCTGGGGAAACTGTTCTCCACGCCGAACAGCACGCCAATCCTCTTCATGCAGTGGCCCCCCCGCAGCCCGTGGCGGGCTTATATCCGGTATCGGGATCGTCCGGCTCGCATGCCCGGCAACAGTGTACGTCAGGGCGCAGGCGGCCCTTCGCCGGTCACGAAATTTGGCCCGCGATGCGGCGCAACTGGCCGAGGTGATTCAGGTCGTGGCCGGACATGGTTTCGACGACCGTTTGAAAGGTCATGGTTCCGCGCTCGGGATGCGTCATCGGTCTGCTTGCCGCGCCGGGCAGAGCGTCGCGAATCAATTGCAGATTCCATTTACGCAACGCTGAGAAGGCCGCGAGCGCCTCGGCCGCCGGAACGCCGGAGTAGCGCGCAGCCCACTTGTCCTGGTCGAAAGGCTGGATGGTCGGCCCATCCTCGGCAAGGGTCTGGCGTAAACGGAATGCGAAGACAATCTCGCAGTCGGCGAGGTGGCACACGATTTCCGACGCGCTCCACTTGCCGGGAGCGGGCGGAAGGTTGATCCGGTCTGGGCCGATCGCCTTGAGACATTCGGCGATGGCATCCGCGGTCGAGGCCAGAATCGTATCCACCGGCCGTCCGTCAAGGAAGCTCTCGCACGGATTGAGCTGGCTCATTGCACTGTCTCCCGAGAAAGTTTTCAACCGAACAAACTTCCGCGCGCTGTCACAGATATTGCTGCGCCATTCGTTGCCAGGCCGGCCAATCATGTGAATGCGGCGAATCCCAGACGTCAATCCGGTGCGGGATTCCTTTGTCGTTCAGAATGCGATCGAGCTCCTGATTCTGGCCCAGGCATTGGTCGTCCCAGCCCGTGGCGAGCACATACTTGTTGCGCCGGAAGCGATCGAGAAACCACGGGTCGGTGAGGCGAGGCAGATAGTGGGTGGGCAGATGGAAGTAGCAATCCTGGTCGTAATAGCCGTCGAGAAAACCGGTCAGATCGAACATCCCCGACAGCGAGACAAACCCGCTGAAGATCGCCGGGTGGCGCAGCGAGATGTTCACCGCGTGATAGCCGCCGAGACTGCACCCAAGCGCCACGAGGCGCGCGTCGGGGTTCTTCTGGCGGATGAAGGGGACAACTTCGTCCAGGACGTGCTCCTCATACTGCATGTGGCGCGCGATGCGCTGGCGCGGCGGAGCTTTGCGGTTGTACCAGCTTTCGTCATTCACTGAGTCGGCGCAGAAGAACTGCAACTGGCCGGCATCGAGCCTGGCCGCGAAAGCCGCGATCATGCCCCGGTCTTCAAACTCATAAAAGCGCCCGCCGGAAGTAGGAAAAACCAGCACGGGCAAGCCCGCGTGGCCGAAGATGAGCAGTTCCATCTCTCGACCCAACGGGCGGGAACGGCATTTGTGATACTCGCGATTCATGATCGTCGTTCCGGCGCCACTTTTCCGAGTTTGCAAATGGCCAAAGCTGGGAGCCGGTTCTGCCATCATAAGCGAGCGCAGCGCATGCGCCGGCCGCAGGAGGGAGAATCTTGCGGCGGTGCGGGGCCTCGCCGGCCAGCCAGCGCGGATTTGCCTCAACTGCCCTGTTTCGGCGATACTTAGATGCTGTGATGTGTGCGGCCGGGCGCATCTGCCTGGCCGTTGTTGCGCCGGAACCCCTGTGCGTTGCTCGCCTGGCGGGTCAATGCGGGACCGGAACAGGCCGGCAAACTTTCCGGACCATTTCTATCAAGTTCAGGCTCACTCAAGTTCAGGCTCACTCAAGCTCAGGAAGCTGAAAGGAATCGATTCATCGTGGTTATGATCCGTTTGGCGCGTTTCGGCGCCCGCAAACAGCCCTACTACCGCATTGTCGTGATTGAGAAGGACCGCGCCCGCAATGGCCGTTCCATCGAGGTTGTCGGCACGTACAATCCTCGCACCAACCCGGCCAGCGTCGAATTGAAGCACGAGCGGATCGCGTACTGGCGCAGCAAGGGCGCGACGCTCTCACCAACTCTGGCAAAGCTCCTCGCCAAACACCCGGTGACTGCGGCGGCAGAGCCCGCGGTCGAGGCCGCTGCCCAGGTTACGGACCCGGCAGCAGCCTGATTTGCCCGCCTGAACGGGACGCCACGCGGCAGACCTGGTTCCAAGTCTTTGCTCGCGGCGGGTTTGCGTGTTACTATTCGCGCACAGATCCAATGTCACCAAAACCCAAACGCAAGAGGTCAAAGGCAAGATCATGACCCAAGTCGATATGGTGCAAGTAGACGAACTGGTCCGCGAGATTGCGCGGGCCCTGGTGGATGAGCCGAGCGCCGTGGAAGTAGAGGCCGTGAACCGGGATGAGAACACAGTTCTCAAGCTCCGCGTGGCGGCGCAGGACGTGGGCAAGGTGATCGGCAAGCAAGGGCGTACGGCGCGCTCGGTGCGCACCATCCTGGGCGCGGTGAGCATGAAGCTTCACCATCGCTACACGCTCGACATTCTGGAAGAGGACGACGAAGGCTAGCATGGCCTTCGTCCCCGCCGCTCGATTCCGGAGCCGGAGGTAGCCGTGCCGGAACCGCCCACAGCGTGGGTTTGGCTGGCGCGGATTCGCCGTCCGCGAGGCCGCAAAGGCGAGGTCTTCGCCGAGATTCTGACCGACTTTCCCGACAAGTTTGCTGAACGGCGGCAGGTTTGGCTGCTCAGCGCGGACGTGTCTGCGGCAGCGGGCGCGCGGCCGGCTGCGCAGGCACCGCGGCAGGTGGAGCTCAAAAACCATTGGTTGCACAAGGGCGGTGTAGTGCTGCACTTTGCTGGCGTCGATTCGATCTCGGACGCAGAGACGCTGGCCGGACTCATTGTGGCGATTCCGCAGGCGGAGCGGGCGGAGCTGAGCGAAGACGCGGTCTACGTCAGCGACCTGGTTGGTTGCACGCTCGTGGATGTGGCTGGCGCGGAGGCGGTTCCCGTGGGCGAGATCGCCGACGTGGATCGAAGCGGGGGAGCTGCGCCGCTGCTGGCGGTGCGCGGAGCAAAGGGCGAAGTGCTGGTTCCGTTCGCGAAGAGCTACCTGCGCAAGATCGACCTTGAGGCGAAGCGCGTGGAGATGGCGCTGCCGGAGGGATTGGTCGATCTGAGCAAGGCCGAAGAAGCCTAGAAATCAGAAGCTACAGGCAAGAAATTCCGAAAGTGCAATCCCTCAGAGGCTAAAGCCTCCACATATCATTAGCTGCTTGCGGCACGACTAAAGTCGTGCCCTTTCAAAGCCGACTTTCACCACAGGCATCGAGAGCCACATGGCGTGCGCTCATTGAAACGCGAGCGGCTTCCAAGCACCGTTGTCTTTGAGCGCGAGTTGGATGGGGCGCGGCGGGCCTGTGGGCGGGACCGTCACTTCGATCCACAATTCCTGGCCGGGCTGGAGCGGAAGCGGACTGTGCGCGGTGCCGGCAATGTAGAAGTCGACACTGTCAGCCAGGCTCATCTGGCCGCAGGGCGCGCTGGGCATGGCGGAGATCTCCTGGCCGGCGGCGGGATCCTCCTGACCCTCCACGCGCACGGCGACGAGCTTGTTGTTCTCGACTTTCAGGTTGGCGCGGAATTCGACAGGCTGCGGGCGAAGAACATACGGTCCGGGCTTGATGGCGCCGTTGACGTCGCGCGGGAAGGTGGCGAATTTGGCTGAAGGCAGCGTGCTTTGGCAGCCATCGACGGTGAGCTGGAGCGAGAGGTAGCGGCCACGCATTGGCAGCTCGGGATCGATGGCCGCGGCGCGGGTCCAGACTCTGGGGCAGCGCCAGCGCTGCCAGAGATACTTGCCCGCGATGGAGGAGACGACGAGCAACTGGAAGAAGAGCAGCGCGATGGATACGCCGGAGAGCGTGAAGCGGTCAATCTTCATTGCGCACCTCCGTCTGCTGCTGCGGCTTGCTCGGGCGGGTCCGACGACGCCATGCGGGCGAGGATGCGGCGGCGCATCTTTTCGAGCGCCCATCCGCCGGCGAGGAAGAGAATTCCCAGCCCGATGAGGCCCAGCGAGCGGTTAACCTTGCTCATCACGTCGCTAAAGTAGAACCAACCGACGGCGGCGGCGAAGCCTGCAATGCCCAGGTTGACGAGCGCTCGCGAGACGAGCCGCACGCCCCACCAGCAAAGCAGGACTGCAAATCCGGCGACCAGCACATGAGCCAGCAGATTGGGATCAGTGTGCACAAAGGTCGCCTTGACTCCGCCAGCGTGGGTAAGGGTCTCGGTCCAGGTGCGGTAGCACCAGGGCAGGGCAAGACAGAAGGCGATGGCGGCGGCAATGGGAGTGAGGCCCTTGTGGCCGTGGAACGCGGCAACGATGAGCGGGATGGCGGCGAATGCGATCCACGCCCACACGCGCGTGCTGAAGGGAATGAAGCTCTGGTCGGCTGAGAACGAGACCCATCCTGCCAGCATGGCGACGACGCCAACGACTGTGCCGATGACGCCCACAGCAAAGAGAATTCCCTGGACTGCTTTGCGGCGCGAGCCGACGAAGAACGTGATGTAGAGGATGGCCCACATGAAATAAAGGCGGCCCATGTAGACGCTGTCGCCGATGTGGTCACCGATCCGGAAGGCGAGCTCGCAGAAGATCCATGCGGGAACGAGCAGCAGCGCGAGGATCTGCTGCGCCTGATCGCGGAGCAGCATCCATCCGGCGAGAGCGGCGAGCGCCCAGAGGAGCACGGCCGCGGGCCAGTGTTCCTGAATGTTGAAGATCTGGCCGACGAGCACAATGGCGGCGCCGGTAGCGACGGTGCCGACAGCATGAAGCGCTGTGGAGAGGCCGTGGTAGCTGGGCCGCGCCAGGCCGCCAGCGATGTGGAAGACGGCGACCATGGCGATGACCAGCGTGTAGCGCGCGCCGGGGCCGAGCTCGTCCCAGTGAGCCGAGACGAAGAGCACGACACCGCAGGCGAGCAGGATTGCGCCGAGGATGAGGGCAGTGATGCCTTGCCACCGCAGGCCGGTCGGAGCGCCGCCGGAGGGTTGCGCTTCGTGGGCGCGGATGCGGGCAGCGGTCTCCGCATCGAGGACGCCGGCGGATTGCCAGCGGGTTATCAGGGCTTCAATGTCGGGCATGACAGTTGACCCACATCATACGCTCGACCTCAGCGGCTCGACCCAAGCGCGGTGAAGCCGAAGCGGTTTCGCCGCGGGCAGGCGGCGGCCGGTGTGCCGGAGAGGCGGCACGGCTCGGCAGAAGTCACGCGCGGGCGCGGCGGGCGGCGAGTCTCGGACCTGCAGGAGATTGCGCGGACCCCTAAAAAGGGCCTTTGGAACGGCCGGGAAATGGCCTGTTTGGCAATAAAAATCAACAAAAATCCACAAGAATCGCAACGGTATTTGACCAGCTTTCGTTGATTACAAATGAGTTAGCTGCAAATTTCCGCTGAAAACATGCCCCCCAAAAAATTTAATTATTTTTCGCTCCTTTCGACGGGTGTTAGTCGACAGTTGTTGGCTCCTGAGGAAGGGGTGCGAGAGCGATTTTCGCGGCTGCGAGGAGGTGATCGGCGTCCTTGTGGCGAATCACTTCGGTGATCGCGGCGAAGGTGACGCAGGCGATGAAGTCGCGAATGTTCTCGTAGCCGGCGAGCGGAGGGATGGCGCGAAGGTAGGCGATATTGCCCGCACACGAGGATTTGTAGTCACTGCCGCCCGCAGCGCTTTCCTTCCTCTGGGCGCGGTGCCAGGCGCGGATGCAGCGTGCGACAGCGGCGTTCTCACCGGAACGGCCGGGGTCGTCGGTCTCGGGTTCGTCTGTTCCAGCGGTTTTGAGTTCTTCAGATTGTGCCATTTCTAAGACTCCCTTTTGACGCCGCGAGGGCGTGCGATCGAGAGGTTGAAAGAACGAGCAGGAAAAAAGGGGCGGCGCGAGGGGTGCCGTCGTCACTCGGCACCACCATCGCCACGCCGCCCTATCCGATACTCCAACCATTGAATACAAGTATGGAGAATTCGCAGAAATAACCGGCAAAGTTGGAAAAAGTTTTCGGGGAATGTTTTCAATGGGTTGCGGCGAAACGGGGCGTGGGCAGGGTTGACATCTGACAACGGACAACTGTCCTTATACTGGAACGAATGAAAGCGCCGGAGAAAGCTGAAGATGCGCGGAACGTCTTGCAGCGACCCGTCGGGTCGCGCCGCATCGTCCTGACCGGATTCATGGGCTCGGGAAAAACGACTGTGGGCCCGCTGGTGGCCGAGCGGCTGGGCTGGAGGTTCGTCGACGTGGACGACGTGATTGCAGCGGAAGCCGGCACGACGATTCCCGAGATTTTTTTGAGCGAAGGCGAGGCAGAGTTCCGCAGGCGAGAGCGGGCGGCGATTGCGAGCCTGGCACGCGGCGAGGAACTTGTGCTGGCGCTCGGCGGCGGAGCCGTCGAGGATGAAGCGACACGCGAGCTACTGCTGAGCGCGGCCGAGACGCTGATGGTTCACCTTGACGTCGAGCTTGAGACGGCACTCGAGCGCTGCAAGGGAACCGAGCACCTTCGGCCGGTGCTTGCCGATGATGCGAATCTCGCCAGCCGCTACGAGCGGCGATTGCCGCTCTACCGCATGGCGCACGTCTCCCTCAAAGTCGATGCGTTGACTCCGGAGCAGGTTGCCGACGCGATTGTCCGTGCCGCGCAAGCTTGACCGGAAACCCGATCTTCCAGACACAAAAACGCATTCTTTGCCACTTCGCGCCGCGGCTAGAGCATTTTAGGAAATGCTGTAGACTGCATTGCAGAGCCTGAACCACGCCCTGGCGTTGTCCGGTGTGATCCTTTTGAGGGCATCGGCAATGGCTTGTTCGAGAGTTTCCCGGGTTCGGGCCT
>JBEKSA010000007.1:0-131845 GCA_049517515.1 Occallatibacter sp. | reverse complement strand
TCGACCCGCGAATATCAGCTTGATCAATCGTCGCTTATACCTGCCTCGGCTGCTGCTGACCCTGCCCTCGATCGAAACAGACGACCAGCGCATCTTGACCGGTCACTACATATCAATGTCCGGATGGGCGACAATCTAGGCACAACCCTATTCCTGGACCCTGCGGCGTTTATCGGGACTGATCCGCTTGCAGCGAGCGTTCGGCAGCGTCCATTTGTCCGCGGAACTTGCGAACTCCCTGCAGTAGTCTGATCTTCTGTCTATTGTGGTTGGGCATTTGGCTTCCATTCAAGTTCGCATTGCCGGAGGGCCTTCGCAGGATGAATCGCAACTGCGGGAAAGGCCCGTTGCGCGGACCGGCCTGCCAGCATCTATTGAGACGCAGGGAACGTCTGAATTGTTACTCGGGTCACCCATATTGGCAGTATTTCTAAGAAATGCCTTGACTTCCCTTGAATACCCTCCCGGGGTATGGTATAAAACCTCTGGCGGTAACCGTCGTCAAGGCGACGATCGCCGCGAATTCATTTATGGCAAACCAAACTGCGTTAGAACATCCGCGATGCACGAACCTTCTCGCTCTTGCGATGGAGCGGAAAGGTCTGGAGTCCCGGAGTGCTCTCCTGCGCTGTCTGGGTGAGGCGCGCGATTAGCCATCTGCTTATCGCCTGCTCACTTCTCACAGTGCGCGACCCTGTTCGAGTGAGTGAGCGGAAACAACCCGGTAATTAAAACTAGCCGGCGTCTCTACCCACCCCTCCTTAAATAAAAGTCTGGCCGAGTTGTACCTCGCTCGCCGACCTTGCAATGCCTCGTGCAAGGGCCGTCTGACGGGATTGCATCTGTGCGCCGGAAGGAGGACGTCATGACCCAAATCATTCTCACTTTTCCTGTCCGCCGCAGGGCCTCTCTGTCCTGCATCTGGTTCGAGACCGGAAATCTGGCCCGGCCGCTCGCCTGCAAGTGGGTTGTGAGTGAGCAAGCAGCCGACGACTGTGGACGTGCGCTTACAGCCGAGCCGCACGTCTGCTGGAAGTGCGCCTGAATCCAGTCCAGAACAGAGAGGCCAGTACCGTGAACTTTTTCTCTCGGCTTTACTACAGGTACAAGAAACTTTGGAAGATGATCAGTCTTTTTATGCTGATCGCCGGCCCGGGCATCATTGTCATGGTTGCCGACAATGATGCGGGCGGCATTACAACCTATACGGTTACCGGAGCGCAGTACAGTTTTCATCTGATCTGGTTCCTCATTTTGCTTGGGCCGGTGGCGTACTACGTCCAGGAGATGACGGTCCGCCTGGGCGCCGTCACCAAGCGCGGACATGCCGAAGCCATCTTCCACTCCTTTGGTGCGTTCTGGGGATGGTTTTCGCTTCTCGATCTGGTGCTTGTGGACTGGCTGACGATGATCACAGAGTTCATCGGAATGACCGCCGCGCTCAGCATCTTCGGCGTGCCGCCGATCGTAACTGTCATTGGCGCCTGCACCGTAATGGGAGCCATGGTCGTGCAGGGCCGTTATTGGACCTGGGAGAAGATCGCGCTCGTCTTCTGCGTGCTGAATCTGATCTACATTCCGGCGGCATTCATGATCAATCCACCCATAGATAAGATCATCCGCGGCAGCTTCATTCCGCACCTGCCCCCGGGAGGATTCACGAATGACCTGTTCTTTATGATCATGGCCAACATCGGCACTACGATTGCACCGTGGATGATCTTCTTCCAGCAAAGTGCCGTCGTGGACAAAGGCATGCAGGAAAAGGACATGCTCTGGGGCAAGATCGACACCGCAATCGGCTCGCTATTGACAGTGGTTGTTGCCGCGTTTTGCGTGATCCTCACTGCGACGTTGATCCCCGGCCTGCCCATCAGCGACGCCGCTACTGCGGCGCACCTGTTCATGGGGATCAACAAGTACGTGGGGACTCTCCTCGCAATTGGACTCTTCGATGCAGGCTTGCTCGGTGCGATCTGCATCTCTCTGGCGAGTTCGTGGGCATTCGGCGAGGTATTCGGGTGGGCGCACTCACTGAACCAGAAGGTGAAGCAGGCGCCATGGTTTTACGCCTACTATTTCTTCACTCTCGTTTTCGCGGGGGTGGTTGTCCTCATCCCCGGCGCGCCGCTGGTGCTGATCACTCTATTCGTCCAGGTAATCGCAGTCACCTTGCTGCCGGCTGCGCTTGTGTTCCTCATCATCTTGCTCAATGACGAAGAGACGATGGGCAAGTTCAAGAACAACTGGCATCAGAACTTCGCCAACATCAGCATCGCCGTGCTTATCATTATTGTGTCAACTTTGTACGGCATCAGCGCAGTGTTTCCAAACATCCTGAAGTAGGAAAAGGCGGACAAAATGATTTCGGAATTCTTTGCAAGCGCGTGGGAGACAGTGCGGGGCATCAATCGCAAATACAAAAAGCCTCATATCAAGATGACCCCTGCGGTCCTGTTCTCGCTCGGATTGCTTCGCTTCTATTTGCTTTTCCTTGTCGGTCTCCTGGTGTGGAAGTTCTTTTCAGTGTTGCACAAGTAGAGGTGTGTGATGAACCAGACGATTGCGGCTCCAACTACTGCCGAAGAGGTGTTTTTCCTGTCGGAGATCATCGGCGCACGTGTGATTTGCAACGGCCGTAAGCTGGGCCGTCTCGTGGATGTGATTGCCGTCGATCAGGGCAAGATCGCTGAGATCACCCAACTGCAGATCAAGCCTCCGTTCGGCGATCCGTCGATGCTCGTCCCTTACTCAGCGGTGAGATCGCTGAGCCACCGCGAGGTTGTCATTGAATTGGACGATCCGAAGAGTTACGTTCGCGAGCCTGGGCCAGACGAAGTGCTGGTCAGCGACTATTTGTTCGACAAGAAGGTGCTCGATATCGAAGACCGTGAAGTGGAGGTCGTTTACGACATCCGGCTGCTGAAAAGGAACGGCAAGCTCTTCGTTACCGACGTGGACATCAGCCGCTACGGTCTGTTCCGGCGGCTTGGCCTTCCGGCATTCGCAAAGATCTTCTATGAGCGATCGAGCGAAGAGAAAAAGCGGCTCATTGCGTGGTCGTATGTGCAGGCGCTCGGGCCTAATCTCAGCTCTCTTCAGGGCGAACTCAAGCTCAACGTCCTCAAAGAGGCACTGTCAGAGACCCATCCAGCCGATCTGGCAGACATTGTGGAGGAACTGGACAGCGAGCAGCGCGTGACCCTCTTCGAAGAACTTGAGTCTTCTCTTGCTTCCGACACACTTGAAGAGATCGACCCGGCGGTTCAGCGCGATGTCGTGTTTGCGCTCAAGAAAGACCGGGTCGCTCAATTGATCGGCGAAATGACGCCCGGACAGGCCGCGGACATTGTCTCGGTCCTACCTGCTGATGAGAGGAGAATCATCGCCAGACTGCTCGACATCAAACTCGTCGACAAAATCAGGGAGATCATCGAGAAACAAGAGACCAACATCCTCAACTTCACGACATCAAAGTTCCTGAAATGCCGCGGCGACATGGCCGCCGATGAGACTCTCCGCCATTTTCGGAGGAATGCGCGCGGAATGGACGTCGTGATGTACTTCTACATCGTTGATGAAAAGGACAGACTTCTTGGAGTCCTCGACATCAAGGAACTGTTAATGGCAGATCTCACAAGCAAGCTCAGCGAATTGATGGTCGAGAACGTGATCAGCCTCAAATCCGACTCAACCATGAAGGAGGCTGCCGCGGCATTCCTTCGCTACGGATTCAGAGCGCTTCCGGTTGTTGACGACGGTGACGTTCTGCAAGGCGTGGTCCCGTATCGCGACGTCATGAATTTGAAGCATCGCATGTTGGATTGAGGCGCAACCGTGGGAGCAATTCAACCTTATTGAGAAACTCTGGCCAGAATCTACTGCACGAGAAAGTACGATGAACGGCAAGATCCGGCGTTCAATCGCGCAGGGGCCGCTCTCGGTTCTCGGGGCCCGATTGCACTGGGATTTCTAACCGCGCAAAGAGAAGAGCCTCTTGGCTCGGTCGGAGGTGCTTGGATGAAAAGACGACGCCACATATATATCAAGCAGATTGCGTTTCCGGCTTTTTACATCCTGTGGGCCTTTTTGCTAGTGCTATGGATGATCTACCTCATTCGGAGCCGTTAAGGAAGATAATCCAATGAGCTAAGCAGCCTAAAGGAGAAACCGCGTCAATAGTGCCCAAGACCACCGAATAGCGATAGCCAAATGCTCTATTTAATATAGATGGGCCTTGGATCGTCGAACTTGGAAACATCTGGAGTGGCACGCATGAGCACCGAGACGAGCCAACCTTCATCCGGCATGAGCGACCGGAAACCGGGATGAGCCGCAACAGGGAGAACGCATGACCACATTGCAAAAGAATGTTCTGGTCGTTGGCGCCACAGGGAGCATCGGGCGTCTTGTTGTCGAGGAAGCGCTCAAGGAAGGCTATGCCGTGCGCGCCCTGGCGCGCTCTCGGGCAAAGGCCGCTCAACTTCCACCTGCGGCGCAGGTTGTCATCGGCGATGTCACGCGTCCTGACACGCTTGCCGCCGCGGTGAATGGCGTCGATGCCATCGTCTTCACGCTCGGCTCAGACGGTGCCGGGAAGTTGGGCGCGGAGACAGTTGACTACGGCGGCGTGCGCAACGTACTTTCGGCGCTTGGCTCACGAAAGGTGCGCATCGCGTTAATGACTTCCATCGGAGTGACGAATCGGACGGGGTCCTACAACCGCAGCACTGAAGCGCACGACTGGAAGCGTCGCTCGGAACGGCTAGTGCGGGCCAGTGGATCGCCTTACACCATCGTGCGGCCTGGCTGGTTCGACTACAACAAGTCCGACGAACACAGGCTGGTCTTTCTGCAAGGCGACACGCGCCATGCTGGCAACTCCAGCGACGGCGTCATCGCGCGACGGCAGATTGCGCAAGTTCTGGTCCGCAGCCTCGGGTCTGAGACCGCACTGCACAAGACATTTGAACTCGTCGCGGAGAAGGGTGCGGCGCAACAGGACCTTGGCCCCCTCTTCGCCGCTCTCGTTCCCGATACCGAAGGCGCTCTGGACGGCGTGCGCGACATGCCCAACCAGTCGCTCGAAGATGAGCCTGAGCGCGTGCAGAACGATCTGCGCGCCGTCTCAGCGATTCGCCGCTAGAAACAACAGCCGATAGGCAGTGAGGAAATTGGCAATGATGCATCCGATTGGAATTCTGGCTTCGCGCTAAATCGCCAAGGCTCGAATCGAGCGTCGGACAGGAGAATTCCGCTGTTCCGGGCGAATCACCGGCTATCCGGAAGTAAGGGTGAGCCAGATCACAGTTATGTCCGAGTGGACGACCATCCAACCGGAACGCGATTTGACCTTCAGCTCGTCTGGATGAGTGCTTCGGGCTGGTGGCAACAACTGAGATTCATGTGTGAGCAATTCGATGAACACTGGCCGAAATGCCGGGATTATTCTTGTCTCTGCAACGCACGGCCGTCGCCGAAGAGGACAAGTAAGTTTTTGAAATGAAGTGGATCGAGACTGCAGGTTCCCACGACGATTAGGACTCACGTTAATCCTTTAGTTCAGGATTCAGCCAATCGGAGGAGTACTTTTCAATCGCGATTCTCACCAATTGGCTCCGCGTTCTCACCCCGGCTTTTCGGAAGAGTTCCTGGATCACAGCTTTGATTGAACTCTCTGAGGCATTCAGCTTCCACGCAATTTCCTTGTTCGCGAGGCCATCGAAAATGCCTCTCAGCACTTCGCTCTGGCGGGAAGTCAAGGGGCGCGTGTGTTCCAAACGGTCTGTCTGGGCATTTCTAGCCGCAACGAGTGAACGGACGGCTCCCGTATCCATCCAGATTTCATCGTTTGCAACCCTATGGATCGCGGCGACAAGTTGGTCTGGATCGCTGTGCTTCAGAAAGACTCCCGATGCACCTGCTTCCATGATTTGAAGAGTTGCTGTATCGGTCATGCCTGCAGTCACCATGAGGACTTTCACTGTGCTATCGCGATTCCTGAGGTCAACGAGCAGGCGGTATCCTTGCTCGTCGCCGAGGTCGTAATCGAGCAGGACCACATCGGCTGGCGTTTCTGACAGCGCGGAAACCGCCTCGGCAACAGTCGCGCATTGACCCACAATTTGGAAATCAGGAGTAGTTTCTAGAAGCCTGCTGAGGCCTTCGCGGAAGAGGCTGTGATCATCCACCATCAGTATTCGGATTTGGCGCATTGCTCTTCCTGCTCGGATGAAATCGCCGGGGTCAAGTATACCGTGAAGCAAGCGCCGTCAGGTACAGGCCGGTAACGCAACTCTCCGCCGAAGGAACGCAGAAAAGCCTGGGAAAGATAAAGGCCGAGACCTGTTGCTTCCGCGCCGGCCTGGAAAGGATGAAAGAGATGCTCCGGATGGGCGACACCGCCGCCGCTGTCCGCAACTTCAACGAGAATCCGGTCACTCTCGCGTCGTGCGGTAACATAGAGCGCCCGATTCTCTTTCTTTGAGAGTGCCCGAATACTATTGGTGATTAAATTCAAAAAGACCTGCATAAGGCTTGGCCGGTCAGCCCAAACGAGCGGCAAACCCGGCATGACGTGCCATTGTGTCGCGACATCATCTTCTTGCAATGATGGCGCAACCACGATTTTCAACTCATCCAGAAGGATCGATAGATCAACCTCAGTTGCCTCTGTGGTGGCCTGGCGGAGATTTAAGTTGGCAATGCGTTCGAGCGCGACAGCAAGGCTGCCAAGCGCTTCGAAATCCTTGTTTCCAGCGAGCAATCCATCGCGTTCGAGGTTCCGGTGCACGACGGCAATCGCTCCGCACACATTTCGAATCTCGTGGGAGACGGCGCTGATAGCGATCCGGGACCCTGCGAGAAGCTGATGCAGACCTGACACCTCGTGGGTCCGAAGATCTTCCGAGGCGTCGAGCACCATTGCGGTCAGTCGCGCCCCCGCATTTGTCCGATAGGTAGAAAAGCAAATGTCGGCCAGAAATGTCTCTCCATCTTCGCGCTGGCCGCGTGCCTGCATCACGGCGCGAAGAAGCTGCTGGGAAGAGTCCTGCATCGAAATGTTCGCTAGAGCAGAAAAATGGCGATGGATGGACCTTCCTGTAAGTTCTCCTTGAGACACGCCCAGTAGTCGATGCGCGGCCTCGTTTGCGGTCAATACAGAGCCGTCCGAATCGGCCGTGATGATGGCAACTGGACTGCTCTCGATCAATATTCTCAATTGTTCTTCGGCATCGCGACGCGCATCACTCTGGCGTTCGATCTCATGAAGGTGTTCCTCTGTTACGCGGCGATTCCGGCTCACTTCGCGAATAAAGAAGCCCGCTCCAGCAAAGGCGGCAAAATAGAGTACATCCCGTGAGATACCTGACCGCAGACTCCATGCCAAATCACTGAAGGTCTCTGCAAGGAAAGTACACAGACCAGCAACGGCGCAAATTTGCCAGCCATTCAATACGCTTCCAATCATCAACATCGGAACCAGGTACAGAAAGCCGAGCAGAACCTCAGCAACTACCCACCAGTCCAGAAGCGCAATGGCCGCAATCAAGACTCCTGCTCTGAGCAGAACAGATCGTTTGTCGCCCTTGAAAAGCAGGTCGTACATACCCACCTGTGGCGCCGCGCCGGCGAGAACGGCATAGTTGCCTGAATTGTAGATAGCTGATACACCGCAAGGCATAAGAATTCTGCAAAGGCAGGAGAATTGGCCAAAAGATAGGTTCTTCGCAGCAAAAGGATAGGGTTGACACGCCTGAAAGATAGGCCAATGTGCGCCGACGTGCGCACTATCCTGAAGCGGTGCATTGTGCGATCCACTCTGGCGCGGACGTGCACGCTCGACATTGCATCGTATTTTAGATGTACATCCGAGGATACTAATGCAGATTTTAAGATTCCTGCGCTGTGGCATCAGCGGCGTCGGGATCGCGGGGCTCATGTTGGCTGCAGGCTTGCAGGCCGCCGCGCAGCAAAGCCTGACGTGGGAACAGATAAAGGCGAAGTTTGAAGCAGTAAATCCGGCATTAAAGGCCGACGCCGACAACGTGGACGAGATGCAGGCCGAAGAGATCACGGCCTATCTTCGTCCCAACCCGCAATTCACAGTGGGGGCGGATGGAACGCAGATCGCTCCCCACAGCAGAGTCTGGGTTCCGACCAAGGGTACGGATTTCGTACCTAACGTCAGTTATCTGCACGAGCGCGACCACAAGCGCGAGCTGCGTTTGGAGAGCGCAAAAGAGGGCACACGCATTACCGAATCAGAACACGAAGACCTGAAGCGCAATATGGAGTTCACGCTGCGCGCAGCTTTCGTCGAGACCCTTGAAGCCAAGGTTGTTCTTGAACTGGCGAAGGCCGACCTCAAGTATTACGACCACATCATCGAGATCAGCCGCGACCGCTTCAAGGCCGGCGACATCGCCCAGATCGATCTGGATCGCATCGAACTGCTGCGGGTGCAATACGAGTCAGAGATTCAAACCGCGATCGTCAACCTGCGCACGGCGAAGATCCAGCTGCTGCAACTGTTGAACGATCGCACGCCAGTGGAACAGTTCGATGTTACCGGGCCTTTCGATTTCTCCGACACGCTCCGCCCGCTCGAGGATTTCCGGCAGATGGCGCTCACTGCGCGGCCCGATCTGCGTGCAGCTCTGCAAACGATTCAGCAGTCGGAGACCAACCAGAAGCTGGCCATCTCGAACGGATCCACCGATCCGACCTACAGCGCCTGGTATACGTACAACTCCTCGAACAATAACCCGGACGGCATACAGACTCTCGGCGTGAGCGTGAGCATTCCGCTGCGGATTTTCGACAAGAACCAGGGAGAGAAGAAGCGCACTCTGATCGACATCGACCGCAGCCAGGAGGCCAGCGACGCTACGCGCGCGCAGGTGTTCAGCGACGTGGACACGGCCTACGCCGAAGTGGAGAGCAACATCGAGCTGCTCAAGCCGTACAAGGCGAAATACAACGACCAGGCTTTGCGCGTGCGCGATTCAGTGACCTTTGCCTACGAGCACGGCGGCGCGTCACTGATGGACTTTCTCAACGCGCAGAGCGATTACCGCCAGGTGCAACTGGCTTACACGCAACTTATCGGCGCTTATCTCACCGCGGCGGGTCAACTGAATCTCGCCGTCGGAAGCGAGGCGATTCAATGACGACCAGGTCGATTGTGATGTTTGCCGGCTGCCTTGCCGTCTGCATTTCACTTTCCGCGTGCAAGAAAGGATTCAACCCGGCGGATGGCGCTGCGCCTGCACAGCAGGTGGTCAAAAGCGGTGACCCGAGCTTGGTCACGGTCGACAACCCGGACCAGTTTCCGTTGGTGAGGGCAGATAAGGTGGAGGCTGCGGCGCAGTTGCAGGCAACCGGCTCGGTCTTCCCCGACGTCTCGCGCGAAATTCCTGTGATCTCGCTGGCGAATGGCCGCGTGGTCGACATCAAAGCGCGGCTCGACGATTACGTGAAGAAAGGTCAACTGCTGATCAAGGTCCAGAGCTCGGACGTTGCCGGCGCCTTTGACGTTTATCTGAAGGCCGTCAACGACGAGCGCATGAATAACATGGCCTATGTGCGCGCGCAAGACCTCTACGCGCACGGCGCCATATCACAGTCCATGTTGGAGCAGGCCGAAGACGCCGAGAAAGACGCCCGGGCCGATCTGAACGCGGCGGAGCAGGAACTGAAGACTCTGGGCGTGGACAAAGATCATCCAAGCGAGGTGGTGAATGTCTATTCACCGATTTCGGGAGTGATCGTGGCGCAGAATGTAACCCAGGCCGCTGCGGCCGGCGTAAACCTTTCTGGGTCGGCAACGGCCTTTACCGTCGCCGATTTCTCCATGGTGTGGATCGTCTGCGATGTCTACGAAAACGACATTCCCAAGATTCAACTCGGCCAGACGGCACAGATTCATCTCAGCGCGTACCCGGACAAAGTGCTGACCGGCCGCGTCAGCGACATTGGTCCGGTGCTCGACCCTAATCTCCGCACCGCCAAAGTCCGCATC
Organism: Occallatibacter sp.; assembly: GCA_049517515.1. Classification (GTDB taxonomy): domain Bacteria; phylum Acidobacteriota; class Terriglobia; order Terriglobales; family Acidobacteriaceae; genus Telmatobacter. The sequence goes on along the minus strand of JBEKSA010000007.1, from coordinate 121,821 downwards.
GAGATCGCGAATCCCGGAATTCTTCGCTTGGGGATGTTTGTTACCGCGACTTTCAAGAGCAAGGACAAGAATACGCTCGCGGTGATCCCGGCTTCCGCTATCTTGCATCTGCATGATCGTGACTGGGTCTATATTCCTGCCGGCGGGCAGCAATTCAAACGCGTTGAGGTGAGCGCCGGGGACACGCTGCCTGGAAATAAACAGCAGATTCTTTCCGGGATCGCACCGGGTCAGCCGGTGGTAGCGCAGGTTCTCCAATTGGAAGCCACGGTGGAGGCGCAATGATCCGGAAGCTGGTCGATTTTGCGCTCCAGAACCGGCTTCTTGTCGTGGCGATCGGCATCCTGCTCTTCGCCTGGGGCGTCGTCTCCTTCCATCGCCTTCCGGTCGAGGCTTATCCCGACGTTGCGAACAATTATGTCGATGTCATTGCGCAGTGGCCCGGCATCTCCGCCGAGCAGATCGAGCAGCAGGTAACCATACCGCTCGAAACTGTCATGAACGGTATTCCAGGAATTGCCCATGTCCGCTCGTGGTCGATCTTCGGGCTCTCGACCGTGGAAATGGTATTCGGCGAGGACACGACGAACTTCGAGAACCGCGAGCGAGTTCTGGAGCGGCTTTCGCAGGTGACGTTGCCTGCGGGCGTTGTTCCCCAGATGGGGACGGACTGGAGCCCAGTCGGACAGATCTATTTCTACACCCTGGAAAGTTCGAATCCGGAATACGACGTCATGAATCAGAAGACGCTCGAAACCTGGGTGATAGAGAAGAATCTTAAGTCCGTACCCGGGGTCGTGGACGTCAACCCCTTCGGCGGACCAACCCGCGAATACCAGATCCGGATCGATCCCGACAAACTCGTCGATTACGGACTCGGCATCGGCCAGGTAGAGCAGCAGCTCGCGAGTAACAACGCGAATGCGGGAGGCAGCTTCATCGAGGAGGGCGAGCAACAGGTCAACGTTCGCGAGGTCGGCCTAGTCAAGGACATTCAGGACATCCGCAACACGGTCCTCACTACCAGAGGCGGTACTCCGGTTCGAGTAAAGGATATTGGGGTCGTCGACCAGGGTCCGGAGATTCGGCTAGGCCGGTTTGGCAGGGCTGCGCATATGCCGGACGGGAAGATCATCGACAACGACGATGTGGTTTCCGGGATTGCCGCGCTGCAAAAAAGCGCGGACGCTCAACCCACGCTAGACGGCATCCATCAGAAAGTGAAGGAGCTGAATGACCAGATTCTGCCCAAGGGGGTGAAGATTGTTCCCTTCATAGACAGAAGCGACCTGCTTCACTTCACTACACACACCGTTCTACACAACCTGGGCGAGGGAATTTTCCTGGTTGTCGTTATTCTATTTCTCTTTCTCGGAAACGTCCGGGGAGCGCTCATTGTGGCGCTCACTATTCCATTCTCCCTGCTCTTTGCGGCCATCTGTCTCGACCTGAAACACATTCCGGCCAATCTTCTATCGCTCGGTGCTTTGGACTTTGGCATGGTAGTCGACGGCGCGGTGGTGATGGTGGAAAACATTGTTCGTCATCTAGCGCGCAAAGAGGAGAACGGAAGACCAGTACACGTGCGGATCACGGAAGCCGCGCACGAGGTTCAGCGGCCGGTCTTCTATGCCATCGCCATCATCATCACTGCATATCTGCCCATCTTCACGCTCCAGGCGGTGGAGGGACGCCTCTTCCGGCCGATGGCATGGACAGTAGCTTTTGCGTTGCTTGGGGCGCTGCTTTTTTCCATGATCCTGGCGCCGGTACTCTCCAGCCTTTTATTCAGCAAAGGTGCCAAGGAGTGGAAGAACCCGATCATGGAGTTTCTCAGAGCGCGATACCGCCGAGCCGTCACCTGGGCCATTCACCATCACGGACTTACCATCGGCGTGGGCGTGACCGGCCTGATTCTCGCCATCTACCTCGCCTTTGGCGGCGTCATCGGATCCGAATTCCTTCCTCATCTCGACGAGGGCGCTCTCTGGGTGCGTGGCGAGCTGGATCAGAGCGCTGGACCCAGTGAGGGCATCCGCGTTGCCAACGAAGCGAGAATCTTGCTCTGCTCTTTTCCTGAGGCGACGGACTGCACCAGTCAAACTGGCCGGCCGGATGACGGCACCGACCATACCGGCTTCTTCAATACCGAGTACTTCGTGGGCCTCAAGCCGAAAGAGGAGTGGCGGCCTGTTTTTCACCAGAACAAGGACAACCTGATCGCAGCCATGGATCGCGAGCTCACGAACAAGTTTCCCGGGGTTAGCTGGGGATTCTCGCAACCCATCGAGGACAACATGGAGGAAGCCGTCAGTGGTGTCAAAGGCGAGCTTGCCACCAAGGTCTATGGCAGCGACCTGCACGTGCTCGAAGACAAGGCAAACCAGATCGCTGCCGTCATGAGCCACGTTCAGGGAATTACTGACCTGGGGGTCCTCAATGTGACCGGGCAGCCTGACCTCAATTACGTCGTGGACCGTCAGGCAGCAGCGCGGTGGCAGATCAATGTCGTGGATATCCAGGATGCTATCCAAACTGCGGTCGGGGGCAATGCCCTCACTCAGGTTCTGCGCGGCGAAGAAGTTTATAACCTCACGTTGCGTTATCTCCCCCAGTATCGGGATACCCGGGAAGCGATCGACAACATTCGCCTGTTATCGCCCTCAGGGGAGCGGGTTTCGCTGGCCCAGCTCTGTACCGTCAAAGAAGCGGACGAAGGTTCTGAAATCTATCGCGAGAACAACCAGCGCTATGTCGCCATCAAGTACAGTGTCCGCAATCGAGCTCTGGGCGATGCCGTAAGGGAGGCCGTTCAGAAAGTCAACGCGCAGGTAGATCTTCCACGTGGCTATCACATTGCATGGGAGGGTGAGTTCCAAAGCGAATTACGAGCGGAAGCGCGAATGCTGGTTATCGTACCGATCACGGTGCTGCTGATCTTCATCATCCTGTACTCGATGTACAAGTCGTTTAAGTGGGCGATTTTGATTCTGGCTACCGTGGCGATGGCCAGCATCGGCGGCTTGCTGGTTCTCCTGATTACCCGGACTAACTTTAGTGTCTCGTCAGAGGTAGGCTTTCTTGCCCTATTCGGCGTTTCCGTGCAGACCGGGGTCATCATGCTGGAGTACATCAATCAGCTGCGCGCGCGAGGCAATTCGATCGAAGATGCCGCCGTGGAAGGGGCGGTCCTGCGGTTGCGTCCAATCATGATGACCATGCTGGTGGCCACGTTGGGACTGCTTCCTGCCGCCTTGTCTCATGGCATCGGATCCGATTCGCAGCGCCCCTTTGCCATCGTCATTGTCGGCGGCTTGATTGCTGATCTTGTGATGAGCATCTTCCTGCTTCCAACTCTTTATGTCTGGATGGCACGGGAAAGCGATGTTCTTCCTTCGTCGGGAATTAATTCTGAGATTTAGCGGTTTGAGAGGTGCGAAAGCAGACGGCTGATCGAGCATGGGCGGTTGAGTAAATGACGAAGTCCTCGGCCAAGCGAAGTCCAAGTCGGTTCGGGCGGCGCTTCGTGTCTGTCGTTAACTGGCTCGGTATCTGCCTCATTTCAGCGCTCATTCTTTGGACTTTTGCGTTGGCGTTTGGTCGAGCACTGGAACAATTCCACTGGAAATAGGCAGATGTAACCGTGCAAGAAGCATGGAGGGGCATGTGGGTCCCTATTCAGAGGAAAGTTGGGATTAGTCCCGAGAAACGCCTGTGTCGCTATGCGGGATTCCCGGTTGATGCAAAATCGGCGGTGCACTCAGCGAACAGCTGTGGATCACCTAACTTCCGCATTCCGGGCGGTTGACCGGCTACTCGGAAATAACTACTTGATCAACATTCCACGCAACAATCGGGCACCGTTCCCGTATGTGGCACATGACTTCGAGCTCAAGATGAACCACACTCGGGAGGCGTTCGGAGACCGGCCGGCCGGGTCGATCAATAGGCAGCAGTGGGCAGAGTGGCTTGACGAGCGCGCCAAGGAGCAGGGCTGGAAAGCGTCCACCTACAACCGTTGGAAGGCAGCGGTGAGCCTGGTTTACCGGGTGGCAATACAGAATGACAAGATAGAGTCCAATCCGGTCTCGAGGATACGCCGCAAGCAAGAAGCCAACGACCGGGTGCGTTACTTGACTCTGGAGGAGGAGAATCGGCTGGTCGCAGCCATCGCAGCCAAGTTCCCTGCCTACGTCCCCATCTTCCGTTTGTCGGTCGCCACCGGGATGCGTTTGTCCGAAGAGCTCAGAAGCCAGTCAGGCGACTTCGATCCCAAGACCGGGATGCTGACTGTTCATCAGAAAAAGGATCGCAACCGGCCAATGGTCAGGTACACACCCTTGGGCAAGGTAGGCGCCGAGGCGTACTCGCAGCTTGCCAAGGGCAAGAAGAGGAGCGCACCTCTGTGCATGAACACCGAGGGCACGCCGATGACGGATGTAGGTTACTGGTTCAATCCCGCACAGGCCGCGGCGGGCATCAGCAACTACACGTGGCATGACAACCGCCATTCGGCCTGCAGCCGGTGGGTGATGGGAGGCGTGCCTCTAGCTGCCGTGGCCAAGTACGTCGGTCACTCGACGATACAAATGACCATGCGATATGCTCATCTTGTGCCGGGTGCCAATATGGTCGCCAACAGTGTCGTGGACGCATTCTATGCCAGCGCAACGCTGGAGCAAGTTCCAACTGACACCAGAACTGACACCGGCAACTACAAGCGGCAGATCAATAGTCGTAAGTAGTTGAAAACAAAGCGGAGAGGTGGCAGAGCCCGGTTGAATGCACCTGACTCGAAATCAGGCATACCTTTACGGGTATCGGGGGTTCGAATCCCTCCCTCTCCGCCATCGATTAATTCTAAAGAAGATAAACCGTCCGTGACTCATCTCCGTTACTAAACTGGCCAAAATCGCCGCCTCCTCGGCATTCCTATACGTCTCTAATCCGGCCAGACCTTTGATGAAACGACGCCCCAGAAAGCGAAGAGGCTGGCCGGTTGGTTCACCGGTAAGCCTCAACACACTGCAGAAGAAACTGTCTCAGATTCCGCGAACCCCCGCCTTCGAAAGCAGGGGCCCGCGATTTGTGCAACCAACAGAGCCGGCTTACTGCGCCGTCTTCCTCGCCGGGTGGCGCTCCGCCAGCGGCTTCCGCACCTGCGGCTTCACCACCGTCTCGTCCACAGGCGTCGTCCCGCTCACGTCAGAGCTGAACGTCGCGCCCGCCGGCACCAGGTAGTTCTCCTCCGTCTGCCCGTCGGTCGTGCCCGTGGCCACGCTGATGCGCGAAGCGTCGATCCCCTGCTCCGTCACCAGGTAGTCCTTGGCATTTACGGCGCGCTGCGCGGCGAATTCATCCACCGTGGCGTGCTTGTGCTTGGCCGCGTACTTCTGTTCCTTGGCCGTCTTGGCGTTCTCGTCCGCATCGGACTCGCCCACCACCACTGCCTTGGCGTCAGCCTGCTGCTTCAGATCCAATGCCACCTGGTCCAGACACGCCTTGGCTTCGTTGTCCACGCGCATCGGCCGCTTCTTGTCGTTGGCGAAGCTGATCGAGCACAGCGCCTGCGTTTTCGGCGCCGGCGGCACATATGGCGCGGTAATCGTCAGGCTGGTTGAGGAGCTCGCCGTGTGTCCCTTGTCGTCTGAGACATTACAAGTGATTCCCACCGCCCCCGTCGGCGCGCCCGCCGAAGAGTACTCCGCCGTTGTCCCGGTTCCCGTGATCGTTCCGGCAGAGGCCGAATAGCTGTACGTCAATGGGCGGTTTTGCGGGCTCACGCCTACTGCCGTGATCGTCGAAGCGTCACCCGGCTTGATGGTGCTGGGGCTGGCCGAGCAGCTGATCGTCGGTGGCTCAAACGCTTTCACCGTGATCCCGGCCGTGCACGTCGCCGTCTCCCACGGCTTCAGTCCTTCCCTGCCCGCCCTGCCTTCCTTCACCGTCCCTGTCACCGTGTACTCACCGGGCGCCAGAGCGCTGGTGTCAATCTTGGGGTTCGCATCGCTGCCCGTCACGCCTGTCCCGGACCAGGTATAGATCACATGGTCCTTCGGGTTCAGGCCACCCGCTGAAGCTGTCAGCGTAACCGGGTCGCCAGGGAAAATCGTCTCCGGGCTCGCCGAGCAAGCCAGCGTAATTGGCGCCGGAGGTGCAATCGATCCAACATGGAACACCACGCCTGCGCTCAGGCGCGCAGCATTGATGTTGGCGCGGCCGCCCCCCACGACCTGACCCCAATCGGCGTGCATGTACTCGTAGTCGGCCTGGAAGAGCCGAATGGCCAAGCGATGGTTGAGCCATGGCGTCTCATAGTCCATGCCTCCGCCCACTGTCAGGTCAGGACCCCACTTATAGGACTCATGGTCTGGCCCGTCGATCTGCGCACCACCCACGAGTCCGTGCGCGAACGGCGTAATGTTGCCGGCAGGAAATCGAAAGATCACGCCACCTGCCACCGTGACGAAGCCATCGTCATTGCCACGGGTGCCGATGTTACTGCCGTTTGAGCTTGGGCCGCCCCACTCGTGCACGCCAAATTCCGCCTGAACACCGACGAAGCGGTTGAAGAAATAAGCTCCGCTGAAGAGCCCGCCCACATTGACCGCATCATAGGAATAGGGCACGGTCGTGCCGTTCGCTTGAGGAACCTGGACCGTCCCCTTGGGAGCAAGATAGCTGTAACCAGCAAAGATATCCCACCTGGACGGCGTGTCATTGGCAGCTCCCTTCGCTGTTGGAGCAGCCTGAGCAGCCAAGGCAATGGGCAACAATGACACAGAAACCGAGGCGAGTACTCGACCCACAGATCTCAAAAAAGAACTTTGCATGCGTTTATCCTCCGCAGTTGGGTTCATGCAACTAAAATGGAAAAAAGCTTTCGGTAAATTTGCTTTGCAACCACATTTTATGGCTGCGCATCCGCCGCCCTCGCACTTGCCGCGAGGCGCTGCGGCTCCCCTGAAGCACTATTAAAAGTATCACAGGACCAGAAGCGAGAGGACATTTTTTCAATGAGTTGCTCCATTTAAGCGTGGTCAAACCGCGAAGATTACCGCCGTTAATTACTTTGGTAATGACGCCCCGAGATGCACATCGCTTTCGCACTTCCCGCTCGGAATCTTGCGCTGCATTGTGTGTTCAGTTTTCTTCGTTCTCGGCGCGTAATCAACAGGAGCAGTTACTCCGGTGATGCCGGACTTCAAATCAGGACTGCGTCGTTCAACCGTCAATACGGCTACGAAATGCGGCCATGATTCTTCTTTTCGCACAAACCCGCCTCTCTTACGCCCAATCAATTCGAACCCTCGTGCAACCAGTCAAGAACATGGCTTGCTCAGAGGTTCCTTAAGGCTGAACGGCTGGGTTTCAATACAAGACGGTTGCCGGGAACTCGAATCTCTTGAGCTCAGAAGATCCTGGCCCCATCCCCTTCGCGAGCAGCCGGGCAACCGCCATCCCCTGTGGGATTCATCGCGCCTAAATACGCGGTCGACGCCTCTTTTGAACGTAATACCGTGAGACTCTGTTGCTCGACGTTGTAGACGAAGAGATGGTTCCCATAGGGATAATGACCGGAGAGCTGTCCGTACATTGTCGTTTCTACCGCGTCTTCGCCAAAACGCATATTGGAAGAGATCACATCGCTGCTTACGGAGAAATCGTTCAAAGTAAGTTCAATTGCTCCGGTCGTGTCGTCACTTCCCTCGAAGACAATTCCCGGGCCGGAATACCTGCAGAACCCGTCAAGCAGGAGCACACTCCCCCGCGGCAGGGAGCGCACATTGGCGGCCACCGACCTGAGGATCTCAGTTTGTTGAGATGCTGCGTCTGCCCAAAAGGATGTGATTCCGCTTAATACCAGGCAGTCCACCCCGCAAATGATACCCATTGCGAGCGAAAACATGCGGGCGCGCGCAACCTCGGACTTTAACAATGAACACAGCAGACCTGCGATCGCGACTAGCACGCAGGCAGCGCCTGGTGCAGATCCGATCGCTGCGCGATTGGCCAATCCCGGGGAGGAGAAGTTGGTATCAATGGAGGAGAGGAAGAGACCATAGCCCAATACAAACACACCGAAACCAACGACGATCAACCACAGGCACATGCGCCAAGTGGGGAATTCGGAAGGTTTCATCGTCCGCCAAAGATAAGCAGTCACCGGGGAGAAAAGAACGGCCGCCATGGCCGCCGCCGCCAAGCTCAACGCGGAATGTCGATACAGGCCTGCCAAAACTGCAGGCATATTCAAGAAATAAGTCCATAGATTGAACTGGAACGCCTGGACAATGGCGTGCCAAATCAGTCCCCAGAAGTGAGTGAAGAAATGGTGATGATAACTAACATTCTTTTGTATTCGGAATTTGACCAAAATGACCACCAGTAGAACAGCGGCCATGCCGGCAATGCCGCCCACCCTCCTGAGAGCACGCTTGGACGAGGCGCGTGAATCTCTGTAACTCATCCAACCAATAACTCCCAATGAGGCGGCAATCATTCCAAAGGCTACTTCGTAAGAAAGAATGCTGAGGGCCAGAGCCAGGAAGGCGAGCAACGCCCACCCTGTCCGGTGTTCTTCTTCTGTTCGAACCGATCTCGACAAAGCGAAGATCCCCAAGAATGCGAATGCCATGCACAATGTGGCTTGTTGCGAGGAAATCCAGATCCGATCTGTCGAGTAATGGGGCAGGAATCCGAAAACAACTGCGATTGCAAATGCCAGTCTGCGTCCGGCACGCAGTTCCGTGAGCATGAGGTAGAGGAGAACAGTTACGAGACCAAGGACTGCGGTGTTCACCAAGTGATACGGCAGTGCTTGCAGACCGAATGCCTTGAAGCTCAGAACAAAGTAAACGAGTTGCACCGGGCGCATCAGCAGATTTGGATCTGCCGAAGACAACGCTCGGAAATTCGCTCCGAGGCCGTGGTCCGGGCTTCCAGCAAACGTGGAATAGTAATACCAGTCATCAGCATAGAAGCCGAGCCTGAATAGATAAGTCAACGCAGAAAGAACGATCAGGCAAAAAAGAACAGCGCAGTCCACAACCCGTGGCCGATCAGACAGCCTCTTCGTTTTCACTGCCTTCACTGCCCTACCCCACGATTCCTACCATTCGGAATCTCGCCGATCGCCTCCGATTCAACTGCGACTTCCATTTTGCCTCCCGGCTGCCAAAGACCGCGCGAGATGATTCACGATTTTATGGTTGTCCGGTTCCGCCAGTTCCCAGTGCGACCGCCCGCAAGAAGGGTGGCGACAGACAAGGTGAGAACTGGCCCTATAACGCTGAAAACGGGCCGGCAAACATTTCCAAGACTGCCTGCGTAACCACCAAGGGCCAGTGTAAGCAATGCCGTTGCGATCGACGCCGCAACCCAGGGTTTCGGTAACCGGTTCATGCGGATGACTCCAAGCGGCAGGAGCCAGCCAAAGGCATACCAGAATTCCTGGTCCGTAAACTCCTTCAGAATCGCAACAGTACAACTGCCCTCACAACCCCACCACGCCGCCATTGCCAAGGGCGAAATGGTCGACCCCGCAACGATTCGATGCGCCAGGACCACTGATGCTGCACTGGTGCCCCCAAGAGCCGCTACCCAAAAGAACTGCGGATACGTCCTGTCGGCCCTCTTCGAGGTCAACCACCATGTCGCCGCGAAGAGTGTGGAAAACAGCATGAAACTCTGCTTGGCAAATCCGCCTGGAATGCCGATCAGAGGAAGCAACCACCATCTCCGCGAAAACAACGCCCAGGTAATGGCCATCATGAGACATGCTTCCGATGAATCCACAAGGCCCGATAGGAACAGGTTGGGAACAACCCAGTTGAGCAGATAGAGTGTGCATCCGAGAAGCGCGATGGGTAAATCGTGCAGCACGCAGAGTCCGATCAGCAGAAACAAGAATGCGGCGGTGGCGCAAAACAAGCAATTCGACATCAACAGCCCGAAGAACACCGGATTCCATGAGCCGACTCTTCCCTTGGCAAGGAGATAGAAGGGCCTCGCGATCTCAGGCACCAGCACCCTGTAGCCAAATGGAATGTCGTTCGGCCCATCCTGATGAAGGACCATGCTGTAGTAACTCACCCAGTCGGGACCCAGTTCCCTTGCGTCATACCGATTGAGAGTCGGATAACCGAGTCCGAAGGAAATCAGGAAGAAGAGAAACCACACGACTAACGCTCTGCCTGCTCCGAGGGCAGTCTCTGCGCGGGCATTGTCGATTGAAGTATCCATTTCTCGATGTTCTGATGAGTTGACCGAGTTCCTAGTTTCGGCGTTCAGCAGCCTCAGCCTTCTCAACTTATTTCCATCCGCCGAGGCAGAGGTACCAGAGCGGCCAGCAGATAGAAAGCTGCGGCCGTTAGCACGCAGGTTCCAATGCTTGTCTCCATTGAGATGAGCATGGCGACAAAGCTGCCGAGCGTCCCCGCAGCACCGTTCAGCGCCCACATCCAGGGCAGATTGTGTTCCTGGTGGATAGCCGCCATCCAACGCAGGCCGATGGGAAAACAAAAGCCCAACATGAAGCCGGGAGGGGCAATCAGCGCGAGGCAGATCAGAACTCTCTGCCACAGCAGGGCCGCGGTATAGGCGTGTATCACAGGCAGGACCAGCGCGAAATATAAGACCACCAAAGCAGCGCCGGCAGCCGGCAAAATTCTGAGTTGCCACGTGGCGCTTGCGGGCCAGCGATCGGAAACAAAACTTCCAACGCCCGCCGAGAGGATCAAGCCGGCGAGCACAACAACCATGGAGTAAACGGGGGGGCCGAGGAAGATCGATAGCTGTTGCATCATGCCCAGTTCAACGCACATGAAGCCCAATCCAATGCTGACGAAATAGGCGATGGCTCCCTTCGGCGCGGGACTTCTTTCGCTCAGTTGCCTTAAGGCGATCCATGCCGGGAGAGCGATGACGGCGATGACAAGGATAATCGCCGACAAGAAAAAGGCAAAAAGACACAAGTTAGCCTGCAGATTCGATATGGGCCCGCGGCGAGAAAGGAATTTGGGCAGCGCGCGGATATGGACGGAATTAAAGAAATACGGGGAGCCGTCAAATGTTGGCGAGTAGTCCGCACCATTCTCGTCCTGTAGCCGAGCCATGTCCGCCAGTGTTCTGGACTGGAATACTCGGCGAAGTTCAGGAACGGTGACGGGCTCTCCAGGCAGAAAGAGCGGCGTAAACGCCATTTCGGCGGAGATTTTTTTCAGGGCGTCGATATCCCCGGAGCTGAACGGCTGATTGCTGGCAAGCAGCGTCGCGAGCCCGCCCGATTGAATCAAGGCAAGTTGTCGTGACGGATCGGCAACGCCTTCCGACAGCAACATGGCCCATGCGACCGAGAACAGCCGGTAAGTCTGGTTGTCCTGGGGACCGTCGTACCAACGGCTGAAAGTAATGACGCCGCCGGGTTTCAGGTGGCGATAGAAGACGCGCCAGCCGTCGACCGTGTAAAGCGAGTTTTCCGACAGAGTCATGGCGCCGGCGGTGGTTGCCGCCCAGGTGTCGACCAGCGATGCCTGGATCACGTCGAAGCTCTCGTCTGAGCGAGCGAGGAAGTTGCGCCCTTCGTCGTTATACAACACAAAGCCGGGAATTTTTGAGAATCCGGAGTACGAATCCAGCCGCCGGGACGTCAGCTTCACAATCGCGCTGTTTATCTCGATTCCGACGATGCGCGTGAAGCCGTTTGCGGCGCAGTTGAGGACGTCGCGGCCGCCGCCCACACCGATGATCGCCGCCGTGCCGCCGTGACGTAATTCGGCTCCGATCGAAGTGACGTCATAACGCAGGAACTGCAGAGTGGAAAGGTCGCCATTAAAGTGCAACATCTGGGTTGACGCGTCATTGTCGATGTCCAAATTCATCGCATCGACCTGCAACGCGGGCGTGTAAGGGCTAGGCCCCCAAAAGAGTGGTTCACCACGCCCCGAATCGTAGATGCGCACCCTGGAGATTGAGTTCCACACTTCGGCGAAGATGTGGCTGCGATGATCAATTGAGCCTTTCGACCAAATCGGCTGAATTCCATGTACGGTTGACGCATTGAGACATGCCACGATTAGAATCGATGCCGCCGCGATCTGGCAGTTCACACGTAAACGGGGCCGTTGAGCGTAGACGGCAAGGGCCGCCGCGCTCAGAAACAAGAGAGCCGAGATCGCGAATATTGCACTTGGCGCGTCGAATATGCTCAGCAATCCGACAGCGCCCAGACAACCCAGAGCCGCGCCGGCGAGATCGACAAAGTACACGCGGCCCCTGGGCAACGACATTCTGGTGAGTGCTATGCACACCGCCACGCCGGAGAAAAAGAAAGGCACGGCAACGACACTTGAAAACAGCAGGAATGAGACCGCCGACTGCAGGGACAGCGATATGCCCACTGGAATGGCCAGCATGATCAGCAAGGCCAGTGGCATGGAAGCGGCCATGGCCAAAACAGCCTGATACAACCGCATCGGCAGCATATCCCTCACGAAGAACGCGGGGCGCAGTTGGACTACGAGCGCGCCGGCTGTCATCCCGAACATCGCCATCGAGACGGAAACAAACGCGAGGTAATACCACGAGACGACACTGAGCAGGCGGGTAAGGATGACTTCGTACATTAAAGTGCACGCACAAAGCAAAAGCAGGCCGATAAAAAATGCCCGCATTTCACTCGCGCTTGTGCTTTGAATGTCGATCCGCGTCTTCAGTTGAGCTTGGCTCATAGGCATCTTATGTTACTGACTTAAACACAAGCCGGTCTTGTTGAAATGCAATTACAAAACCCGTTCGCGCCGCGTGAATGATGGGGGCATTCTAGCATGCGCACATGACAGCCCAGTGCAACAAAGCGCAGTTGCGCATCTCGTTCCTGCGGTATCCTTTCGATGTATGCAAGGCGAAATCAAACCCGCCATTAACGTCCGCAGGCTTGTGACGCTCTTGGCCTTCGGTCTGCTCGCGCTGATGATGGTTCGGGCGGCTTACATTCCACTTGCAGAAGCTTTCACCCGTGGCGGGGCAGGTTTGGACTTCAGGTGCTATTACGCCGCGGCCTGGATGGTGCGCGGTCACTCGAGCGAGGCCATCTATTCGGAAATTGGGAAAGATGTGGACCCGACGGAGACGTCGCCCGATCCCAATTCGATTTTTGCGCGGACGGCGAAAGCACACGGGGTTCCCGATGTTTATGCCTACGTTTATCCGCCCACTCTCGCCGATCTTCTGGTGCCGTTCACTTTCGTTTCTGTCTCTACGGCACTCCATGCGTGGTATGTACTGAACATCGCTGCATTAGCAGGCGCGGGTATCTTTTTTGTGCGCACGCCCGGCCAGGAACTTTCAAGATATGTTGCGCCGTTCATTTTCTATCTCTTTGTCTCGACTCCGACCGTGGATTGCCTGCTCTACGGCCAGGTCCCCATCCTGCTGCTTTTTTTGATGGTTTGCGGAATCAACCTCTATGTGCGGGGGAACAAGTACAGCGCGGGACTGTTTTTTGCGCTGGCGGCCGCCATTAAGCTCACGCCTCTTGTTGTTGTGATTCCACTGATTGCCTGGGGCGACTGGAAGTATCTGCGCGCCATTGCGTTCTGGTGCGTCGTTATCGCCGGCATCCTCCTGGCCGTCAATGGCCCGGGAGCCCTGGATCTATACTTCTTCCATGTTTTGCCGTCGATGGGAAGTACGGCCATCGATACCGATTCCAGATCGTTGAACACCGTGGTCCGGGTTCTCTGGACTCGATCAGAGACGGGTATCGCCCCGCCGGGCGTGATTTGGGTGGGGAAGGCGCTTTCCGCGCTTGCGGTCTGTTTCGCCGGCTGGCTCAGCTACCCGAGGCACGACGACAGCACCGGAGGAGAGACACGCGTCGAGACGATCGCGATATTTCTCTTCCTCTCCTGTTGCGTTGCGCCTGTTTCATGGCGGCACGCTTACCTTCTGGCCGCGCCGGCGTTGCTCTTTCTGGGTAAGCGGGCGTGGGAGGGCCAATCGACAATCTTCGAAGACGCAATGTTCGCGACCTTCATCGTTGCGGTTACCACGAACCGGTTTCTGGAGCAGCCGTTACTTACGCCGCTGTCAGGAATCGTGCTTTGCTTTCTGGCCCTCTACCGGCTGAGAGACGCGCGGTTACCGGCTCGGATACCGCATGAACGCGTCGAAGTCCCGGCCGGTTAAATTCGATGGAAATGCCGGATGATATCCTCGGTAAGAAAAGTCGATACCCATGAATTGAGCTGCGCTCGCATGTACGCAACAAAGCAAAACCTCTTGTCTATCCTGAAGAAATCCGGCGTCTATCATCGGCTGAGGGCGTCATTTGTCTACGATCTCTACTTGAACTTGACCAATAGAAAGCTATCTAAAGACAAAGATCGGGAAGCCGCGTTCTATCGCGCGGTGCTCGATGGATTCAAGCCAGGCGACCTGATCTTTGACATTGGAGCAAATATAGGCGACAAGACGGATACTTTCCTGAGGATTGGCGCGCAAGTGGTTGCAGTCGATCCCGATGAGCACAGTCAGGCTATCTTGCGACAGAAGTTTCTCCGATATAGGATGAGGCCACAGCCGGTAATGATCGTCGGCAAGGCAGTTGGTGCGAAAGTTGCCGCTGAGACAATGCTGGTATGCGCCCCGGGATCCGTGTTTAATACCCTAAGCAAGAAGGGGGCCAGCATAGTAAGTGAAGCAACAAATCGGCCTGAGCAATCGTTGCATACCATCGAATACAAAGATATGAAAATCGTCGAGACAACGACTCTTGACCATTTGATTGAAGCTTATGGACTCCCATTTTTTATCAAGATCGACGTAGTGGGATTCGAGCTGGAAGTGTTGCAGGGTTTGCACCGCTCTGTTCCTTGCCTTTCATTCGAAATCGGCCTTCCTGAGTCCAGGCAAGAGTTACTGCAGTGTGTCGACTTACTGGGAGGATTGTCGTCCAGCGGACAGTTCAACTATACTTGGGACCGCAGGAATGGATTAGCCTTGGATCGTTGGCTTGACGTTCAGGCGTTCCTTCGGGTACTTGAGAGCTGTGGCGACGGACCTATCGAAGTCTTTTGGCGAAGGTAATGTCCTCGTGGAATGTAATCCCCACTCGGGACGGCGCACTCGGCCACATAGGATCAGGGGCTACAACCGGTCTCATAGAGGCCTCCGCTGCGTCGTGCGCAACGATGAGACCCGACAACAAGGCGGGTCTCATGATTCCGGCGAGTTGACAAGGATGGTTCATGAGGCCGGTTTTATTCCGCGTGCTATATTTGCGATGAGATTGCGAGCTGACTCGCGCCAGCACGACGGCCAGGATGCGATGAAATCGCTGCGAATTAAAGGACAGAGGGAATGAATCCACGGCGCGTCCTTCACGTCCTGGATACAGCTGAGCCGCGCGGCACTGCAATCTGCAGAATTGTCGAGGATTTGGCGACTGGCGTTGATCCAGAGCTCTATCAAATTCACGTTTGCTTTCTGAAGCAGGGCCCGCTTGCCGGGCATTTGCGTCGCGCCGGCATTCGTTCCACCTGCGTGAATTGGAACGGCGGCACCAGTGATCCGTTGGGAGCGGCACGGTATGCATTGCTCCTGCGGTCAGCCGAATTCAGCATCATTCACCAACACACAGGTGGGCGTTTACTGACCGGTATGGGGCGGTTGTTGACCCATGCCCGAATGGTGCGTACTCTCCATTTCCGTGCCGACGAGAGCACTGGGATCGTCCCTTCCCATTGCAATTTACCTGAACGGGATGCTTTGATAGCCGTTTCGCAAATCGTGGCGGATTTTTCCCGGGATTCGCGCGCCGTGGTCATTTATCCGGGTATCAATGGTTCTCTTTTCCCCGAGAAGCGCAGAGCGCACAAAGGGCTCGTGATTGGAACGGCGTGTCGCCTTGAGCCGATCAAAGGACTCAGATATCTGCTCGAGGCTTTGGCTGTACTTACGCGTCAGATTGATGACCTTCGATTGGAAATCGCGGGCGATGGGAGCCTGCGATCCATCCTGGAACAGGAGTGTCACAGGCTCGGGATCTTTGGCCACGTCTCCTTCATCGGTTGGAGAGAGGATCTTCCGACTGTCATGGCAGGGTGGGACATTTTTGTTCTGCCGTCTCTCGATGAGGGTTTCCCAATTGCGGCATTGGAGGCGATGGCCGCGGGTTTGCCGGTAATTGCAAGCGCGGTTGGCGGTCTACTCGAGTTGGTGCAAGATGGCGAAACTGGTTGCTTAGTTCCTGTCGCCGCACCTGCCGAACTTACAACGCGTCTGCGCGAGTTAATTTCCGATGACCGCAGACGGGAAGCGATGGGCATTGCCGGGCGCCAGCGGGCGCTCCGCGATTTTTCCATCGCGCGAATGGTCGAGCAGACCGTCGCTGTCTATGACGGGCTATTCACCCCATCGCGCACTGCTGCCGACGATGTTCCGCATTGAGTTCAGAAATGACAGCGGCAGTTGATACTTCGCCACTTTCAAAGGAGTTAGCATCCCGGCTCTCTCGGAACGGGCGAAACAGCGTTTGAGCCTTCAACCAAGCTCAAGTCTCCCCCATCAGAATTTGGTATGATCCTTCTAGTGTTCCCCCGGAGGATCCCCCCTTGAGGATTCTTGACAGATTTCTCACCGCATACAGGAAACGCGTAAAGCCATACCTGCCTTCGTCGGTGCGGGGGCTGTTTTCTCGGGCGTTGGATCCCGCTCTCAAACTGCGCGGCATGTACGATTTCTGGCGTGTCCAGCCCGGAGTGACCCGTGTCTTGGGCCCTCAGTTCCGCCGCAATCGGCGCGTGATTGGGATCGCACTAACCTACGCATGCAATCTCCGCTGCCTCAACTGCGACGAATCCTCTGCCCAGGCCCCCGCGGATACGCAAATGTCCATCGAACAGATCCAACGCTTTGTCGACGAGTGTACGGCTGCCGATTACCACTGGAATCTCATGGAGATCGCCGGCGGGGAACCGACCATGCACCCGGACTTTCTCAAGATCATTGACATTCTGCGCACCTATCGCAATCGCTACTCGCCGCAAACAAGGATCAAGGTTCTGACCAATGGGGCCGGGGACAAAGTGCAACAGGTGGTTGCGCAGGTTCCCGAAGATATTGAGGTGGAGAACAGCAACAAAAGCGGAAAGCGGCCCGCCGAACTCAAGCACTCGACCTTCAACCTCTCTCCGGAAGAAGTTGAGGGGTACGGCAAAGTCGATTTCCGAAATGCCTGCGAGTACACCTACCGGTGTGGAACGGGACTCGGGCCGACCGGGTACTATCACTGCCCGGTTGCCGCCGGCATGGATCGCATTTTTGAGTGGAATATCGGCAGGCAGTCGCTTCCGTCAGTAGACGATGACATGGAAGATCTCGCCGAGCGCTTCTGCAGCAAGTGCGGGTACTTCCTTAAAGAGCTGGAGTACAAGAAGCCGCTTGCCAAGCAACTGACTTCGCCGGTGTGGCAACAAGCCTACGACGACTATCGCACCCGGCAAGCAGAGCGGCTGGTCACCATCGGCGCCGGATCGGGCGCTACCCACGCGGAGGCTGCGGGATTAGGCTCCCGAACGCTTGAGTAACGGAGCGCCCGGCATCTTCTTACCACTTGCGGTGAGAGAAACTGGAATGCGAGCAATCTTCGAGAGGGTGTAGCATCAAGTCACCAGGGAGTAAATTCGCATCGACGCGTAGAAATTCCTTGCTTTCACCGGGAAAGGACATAAGTCTCGTTGGCCATTGGCAAAGCTTCCTCACGCCTTGGTCGAACGGAACCGCAAGGATGTCCTGGCGCGCTGGAATTGCTGGCCGAGAGCGTGAGAGTGGTGACAGAAAACATCTTTAGTACCCCCAACAATCTGTTATGCGACATTCACTGACTACGCAAGGCTATGGCGTCAGGCTCCGTCCAGTTCGATTGGACGATGCGCGATTCATCGTTTGGCTCCGAAACTTGGATCACGCTAAAGGCCGGGTCGGCGACTCCGCTGCGGACGTAGCCGGCCAGGAGAGATGGTTGAATAGCTACTTTGAGAGGGAAGGTGATTACTACTTTATGATTGAGACCCCGCACGAGATTCCGCTGGGTACTCACTCTGTTTACAATCTGCAAGAGACTCGTGCGGAAATTGGGAGAACTGTGGTTCGGCCCGGCGTATCAGCGGCTGTTCCCGCACTGCTTCTGCTTTTTGATTTGTTCTATGGACAGATGGGCTTGACGCAGATGCAGGCAGTTGCTGTGGCGAACAACTATGCAGTTCATTCCCTTGTTCGCAAGCTCGGATTCAGTCAAGTGAAAGTTGAGCACGCTGGCCGAGTTATCGGCGGCGAGGCAATCGATTTGGTGCATTTTGTCCAGACTCCTGAAGGGTGGCTCCGCGTTCGGGAGAGACTGGTCAAAGCAGCTCAGCGCGCCGAGTGCAGAATTCGTGAATGGGAGGAGTCCCACCTACCGAGAGGTGGCTCCCATGTACTCGAAACTGGAACTTGAATTCTCGAGTCGACAATCCTACCGCTGGCAGCCTTGGTTTCGCTCTATCCTCCTCTTGGCGAGCTTATCAACTTGCCTTACGAAGCGTTACACTGAAACTCCCGTGGTACAAATTCCCAGGCAGGCCAGGCGTTTGCGACGCAGTCTGCAAGGAAAGAAGTGAACTGTGGGTATTGAGCAATGCCAGATCATTGAGCTGCCAAAGATCGCGGACCCGCGCGGCAATTTGAGCTTCATTGAGGGCGGGAGGCATGTCCCGTTTGAGATCAAGCGTGTCTACTATCTATATGACGTCCCGGGAGGCGAAACCAGGGCTGGACACGCGCTGAGGAAGACTCAGCAGTTCATCATTGCTGCCTCGGGCAGCTTTGACGTGGTCCTTGATGACGGGAGCGAGCGCAGGACCATTGGGTTGAACCGATCGTGGAAAGGTGTCTACGTCCCCCCAATGTTGTGGCGCGAACTCGTCAACTTCTCTTCTGCAGCGGTCTGTCTGGCCTTGGTTTCGACCTACTACGATCCGAACGAGTACATCCGGGACTATGAGGAGTTTCTTCGTGCGGTGGGAACACGACCGTAATGAAAGTGCTGTTCAATGACGTCAAGGCGGCACATGTCGCGATCGCGTCCGAGCTTGATGCGGCGATCCAGCGTGTGCTGCGTTCGGGCAGATTCATCCTGGGCCAGGAGCTTGAGACATTCGAAGCAGAATTCGCTGCCTATTGCGGGGTGAAGCATTGCGTCGGCGTGGCTTCGGGAACTGAAGCGTTGCAACTCGCCCTTCTTGCATGCGGCATTGGCCCGGACGACGAAGTCATTACGGTTGCCCACACGGCCATGCCAACAGCATTGGCGATCGCCGCAACGGGCGCTACACCGGTATTTGTTGACATCGACCCACAAACTTACACCTTGCGCCCCGACCAGCTTGAAGAGGCGCTTTCTCCAAAAACGCGGGCCATCGTTCCCGTTCATCTCTATGGCCACTGCGCGGATATGGGCGCCATCCTCGAATTCGCCGCGCGGCAGAAGTTGTGCGTGATCGAAGATGCGGCGCAGGCACACGGGTCGACTTACAACGGCAGGAAAGCCGGAAGCATGGGGCACATGGGTTGCTTCAGTTTTTATCCGAGCAAGAATCTGGGAGCGTGCGGCGATGGCGGCGCGATTGTGACCGCCGACGCGGAGTTGGCGGCGCGGCTGCGGCGCTTGCGCAACTACGGCGAATCGCGAAAGTACCGTAATGAAGTGATGGGTTACAACAGCAGACTAGATGAACTACAGGCTGCCGTCTTACGGGTGAAGCTACCGCATTTGGAGCAATGGAACGAAAGCCGCCGGAATTTGGCCAAGTGTTATGAAACCCGCCTGGAGAAACGATTTTCTCCTCCCACGGTCAAGTCCGGCTATGTCCACAGCTACCATCTTTTTGTGATCCAAAGCGAAGAACGCGACAAGCTGCAAGAGCACTTGCGCACGCAGGATATTGAGACGCTCATCCACTATCCCGTACCGTGTCACCTTCAACCGGCGATGCAAGCGATCAAGCACCGATGCTGTGACTTGTCCGTAACCGAACGCCTCGCGCGTCGAATCTTGTCGCTCCCGATGTTTGCCACGCTCAGCAGCGAGCAAGTTGAGCACGTCGCCCGATGCGTAAACTCATTTGGGGCAAAGGCGTGCTAGACCCGGTGCAAACGGAGCTCGATCCGGTCGAATTCCCGCATCGATCTCAAATCTGTGCGGCCATTGTCACGTTCAACATTGGCGAGGCGCTTCACCGCTGCGTAGATGCCATACAAAACCAAGTTGGCCATGTATTGATCGTTGAGAATGGCTCGGGCGAACCTACGCGGCGCGAGCTAAGCCGGCTGACTGCTCCCGATTCAGTCACGGTAATCCTGAATGAGCACAACGAAGGCATTGCGCGTGCTTTCAACCAGGCCGTCGAGTGGGCGCGCGGCGGGGGGTTTCAGTGGATTCTGTTGCTGGACCACGATAGCGAAGCGACTCCCGGCATGGTCGAAGAGCTAGTGCGGGGATACGAAACTCTCGATCGGGCGGGAATACGAAACGTTGGGATATTGGCGGCCAGCCCCTTCGACCGGAATATCCAGCGGTATCTTTATTGCCCGCCGCGGGCAAACGGCGGATTGCCTTTGCAGGGCGGAGAAGTCATTTCGGCTGGAAGCCTCATCAGGCTGGGAGTGTTCGACGTTGTCGGGCCGTTTAACGAAGATCTCTTCATCTACTTTGTGGACGTCGACTTTTACAAGCGGCTTGTCCGCGCCGGCTTCGGCGCATACATCTGCCCGGAAGCTGTGTTTCTTCACCAGGAGGGACTGAAGAAACGGCATAGGTTCTTATGGATCGATGCCTGGTACGACCATTATGGAAAAGAAGCGCGCTATTACCTCACACGCAATACGATCTACGTCATAACGAAGCTGCCAGTAAGCCGCGGCGACATTAGAGTATTGATCCATAGGCTCTGGACGGATCATGTCAACATTCTTCTGTTCGACAAGGAGCGCTTTGGGGTTTTGTGGTTCAGTTTTCGAGGCTTGATCGACGGTCTAAGAGGCAAGGTTGGCCCTATGAACTCCGTTTCCAAGACGGGTTCAATTGGATGATTCGCGCTGATGCCTTAGGTTCTTGAAGATTGCACGCCGCATCCAGCGTATTGCAGTCCGGACTTGGTCTGGCATGCATGACGAAACGAGCGAAGTAAACATCGAGAGCCGCCTCTGTCCTGTGCGGTCGTCCGGCGCGTGAATGAGCAAGGGCCAAATGGAATGAAGGACCCCGGAGATCCGGATGGGGCGGGGAAGGCTGCCGTCGTCGTTGATGGTTGCGGCGACGAACATGTCGCTGGGCCAATCGTACTCCGAGACGGCGATACCGAGTCCGGGGAAACTTGCTTCATTTCTCTGCGAGTCCTTCGGCTCCAGCTCAGCTGATGTAGCCGCCGGCAACATCAGGGCTTTTACGGCCGGATCGAGCCATCGACTTTTCCAGGATGCGCCGCAGTGATCTCGCAATACCGCTTCTCTAAAACGGGCTCCGAGTTCCTGCCTTTTCTCCTCCGGCCACTCCATCCATTCGAGTGATGTTCGAATGAACTCCTCCTGGGTGGAAGCGCCGAGCATAACGGAGTCAAGCCCCACGTCATTGCCCCACATAAGGCACTGAGAACGGTTATACAAGCGCTGAACGGGAAGGCCGTGCCGGGCAGCATCGAGGACACCTGTCAAGGAGCTGGATGGATAAGCGTCCAGATAGATGTCCGTGGCGCGGTAGTAGAGTTCGAGAATTTCACGATCCTTGACGGAACCGACTGGCAGAAACCTGCCTGCCATCGATTGCCCCAAACCGGGAAACGGCGTCGACTCTGAGGGACCGATTGCAATGACGGAAACTCGAGTATTCGACGCGCAAAGTGACCGAACGACTTCGGAGAAATTGTAGCCATCGATGGGAGTGAACTTGTAAGGCCAGCCAATGGTCAGAAAGACGAATGCGTCGGCTGGAAGTCCGAGCTTCCTGCGCGCTTCCGCCTTGTCACAGGGTGCCAGCTCCTCGTCGACTAGCGGCAGCGGAAGCATGACCTTTCGCGGTGCTTTGGCGCAACAATGAACTGACATCTCATGTCCGACAGGGCGAATATCGGCAACCACCTGGGCTAGGTCAAGCCCGAGGTTGAAGAGGTGATCGGAGTGCCGGAAGTACAACACTGGACGGGGCCGGTCATAGAAGGCGAGGCTAGGCAGGAGATCGTTGGGATGAATGTGGAGGACGACGGCATCGAAGCCGATTGAGCGAAAGCGCAAATCAGCGGCGGCCTGCAGCCACGAGAGCCCGGAAGGAAGCGCGATAAGGTCTCCGCCAGTTTTTCGGGCGGAATCGCCGAGCCAGGTTGGAATTGGCTTGTCCCGCAGTCGCGTGAGAAGGATGGAGTGATGCTCAGAAGGCGCATGCTGCGCACAGATCTCGATCCAACGGGAAACTGCTCGGGAAGTTCCTCCAGTCTCGTACGCTGTATCGGGACTTATCACGTGCAGGAAACGTCGCGGACCTCCCGGACATGGGGATGGCGTTGAAGCTGGCCCACGCAAGTATCTTCGGCCAATTTCCGCAAGAAGATGCTCCATTTCGTGGCAATAGAAAAAACCTGGATTTGCTTCCCACGCCAGCAACGTCGCATAACGGCACCATTCCACCGCCAACTCAGGCTTGCCGGTTGCGGCTGCTTTTTCGGCGCGACGAAGAGCACGGGAGAACTCCTTTGCAACCTTGCGCTGCAGCGGCGCTCCAGCTCCCGTTGCTCTGGGGTGCTCGGACGGGGTCGCTTCTTGATGCCTTACCGCTTCAAATCCGCCCGATGTGTTGTGTTCGTTCTTCAAACTATCCAGTTTCCCGGTCGGTTTGTGTTCTTTCCGACTTTGAGGTTCGGCAAGCTTCCCTCAGTCTGCCGGTCCATATGGGTTCAATCCAGAGACTCTATAGTAAACTTGTCATTGTCCACTTCAAATAATCTCGCTTGATCCAAAGCGGTCAGATGATTCCTTCCGATAGCCAGCGAGCGAAAGCGGTTGCCACGACATTCATCAGGAGCTCGGATTCCTCCTGGAGCCTGGGATGGGCCGATCTCAAGCGGCACCGCGAGCTGCTGTACTTTCTGACCTGGCGCGACATTAAGGTCCGCTACAAGCAAACGCTGCTTGGTATTGCGTGGGCTATTCTGCAACCGCTGGCCGTTGCGCTAGTGGTGGCCGTGTTTCTGGGGCGCATAATTCATTTGCCGTCGGATAATCTCCCCTATCCCGTCTTTGTCTATGCCGGCATGGTGCTCTGGCAGCTCTTTGCCCAGGGTTTGACCGAATCGAGCAACAGCATCGTTCGCAACGAGCAACTGATCGCCAAGGTCTATTTCCCGCGGCTGCTCGCGCCCCTTTCCGCGATTCTGGCCAGCCTGCTCGATTTTGCCATTAGTCTTTTCGTGCTGGCTTTGTTTCTTGTGTATTTTCGCATCGCGCCCGCAGCCTCCGATGCGCTACTACCGCTCTTTGTATTGCCGGTGATCCTGTCGTCACTGGGCGCGGGCCTGTGGCTCTCCGCGCTCAACGTCAAGTTCCGCGATGTTCGCCATACGGTCAACTTTCTAGTGCAATTCTGGTTCTTCGCGACTCCTATTGCGTATCCGATCAGTTCGGTACCGGAGCGCTGGCGCCTGCTGTATGAGTTGAATCCCATGGTTGGAGGGGTGCAGGGCTTTCGCTGGGCGTTGCACGCTGAAGGAGCTTTTCCCGCCCAGTCAGTCATGCTCGCCCTCTTCACGGGCACGGCATTGTTGCTGACCGGCCTCTACTACTTCCGCAGAACCGAGGACACCTTTGCGGACTTCATCTGACAGTGGCGGCCCGATCGCGATCCGTTGCGAAGGCATTGGTAAGCGCTATCGGATTGGCCAGCGTCCGAACTATCGCACTCTGCGCGAAGCGATCTCCGGTGTGCTCCGCGCCCCGTTGCGCGCGATGGCGCCACGAGGGCGCAAGTCAGCAAACGACGACCGCGACCTATGGGCGCTGCGAGATTTGACGCTGGAAGTGCGTCACGGCGAAGTGTTGGGAGTCATCGGGCGAAATGCGTCCGGCAAGTCTACTCTTCTCAAAATCCTGTCGCGGATCACGAAGCCGACGGAGGGGCAGGCAGAAATTCGAGGCCGGGTCGGCAGCTTGCTCGAAGTGGGAGCCGGCTTCCATCCGGAACTTACCGGACGAGAGAATATATTCCTCAACGGGGCAGTTTTAGGCATGACCCGCCGGGAGATCGAACACAAATTCGACGAGATCGTGGAGTTTGCGGAATGTGGCCGCCTTTTAGACACTCCAATAAAGCACTACTCGAGCGGGATGTACGTTCGGCTTGCCTTTGCGGTTGCGGCGCATATGGAGACCGAAATTCTACTGGTGGATGAAGTCTTGGCCGTGGGCGATGCTGCTTTTCAGAAAAAGTGCCTGGGCAAAATGGGAGATGCCGCGAGCCAGGGCAGGACGGTGCTTTTTGTCAGCCATAACATGCTGGCCGTCGATAGTCTGTGCACACGAGCCATCTGTCTACACGAAGGCCGCGCTATTCTGGAGGGACCGCCCGCAACGGTTACATCCCGTTACCTGCAGAATTGGCTGCCTACCTTCAAAGAAGTAGTCCATGACAATATTGAGACGGCGCCGGGAAACGACATGATCCGCCTTCATCGGGCGCGTGTCCGCCCGCTCAATGGGTCTCCCACTGACCAGCTTACAGTTCGCACTTCTTTCGCGGTGGAGTTCGATTGCTGGAAGCTTGCTAGAGAGAGCCGCTTGGATTTAACGGCAGAAATATTCAACGAGCATGGCGTCAGCGTGTTTGCCACCGCCGAGAATCGTGAATCTCCAGCTCCCGCGGGTCTGCTGCGGAGCTCATTTGTTGTACCCGCCGACCTGATGAACAACGGTACTTACAGACTCCACTTTACGGTATTTCTGAATGGCGTAGGCACCACCGTGGTCGCCGATTGGGAGGACCTTTTGGTTTTTGAGATTCACGATGCTGCCAGCGAACTGCGCGGCGCCTACCACGGTCACTGGCCCGGCGCATTGAGGCCAAACCTGGTATGGAATACCGAATTGCTTGAGCCGCTTCCGGGCCCTGTCGCAGGCCTTCAAGGCAACGAATAATGCTTCTAACATGTTGGCTCGGAGCCGTGTCTGGTTCTGATCTGCGATTTGTTTGCCGGCCTAGCCTGCCGTGACCGACAGGTCAGTTTTTGAACGAGATTTCAGATGACAAAGATATCCATTGCAATGGCGACCTATAACGGAGAACGTTTTATTCGCCAGCAGCTTGACAGTTTCGTCCGGCAGACCTTGCTCCCATCCGAGTTAATTATTTGTGACGACGGATCGACAGACTCGACGGTAAGTATCATTAACAATTTCGTTGTTTTGGCTCCGTTTCCTGTAGTTATCGTCCATAACTCCGTGCAACTTGGTTATACTGCTAACTTCCTCCAGGCGGCACAGAAGTGCCAGGGAGACCTTATAGCGTTTAGCGATCAGGATGACGAGTGGCTCCCGCACAAGCTTGCTCGTATCCTCCAAGCCAGCCGGGAGTCCGATGCCTTTCTCCTTGCACATGCGGCCGAATGGGTAGACGAGGATGGCAATCCAGTGGGAGTTGTCTACCCTGCCCACCGCCGCTTTCGGAAATACTTGCGGAAGCGCGACTTCCCCGGGCATGCGATCGTGATCAGAAAGTCACTGCTGGAAATGACCTTACGCTCCCTAGCGCCAGATCACTATAAAGAAGTGGCAGGCGACGTCGAGTTCGGCCATGATGTCCTGCTCCTGGAAATCGCAACCGCGATGGATAAGGTGCTCTATATCCCCGAAGTATTGATGCGGTGGCGCGTGTATTCAGACACTAATCACGCATGGACAAGGATATTAAAGTCGCCTCCACACGCCAGGACCTCCCTGTTGAAGCGGATCTTTCCCCCGGACCTCGCGGAGAAATACAGGGCAAGCGAGGCATATTATCGCAAGCACTCCGTCTTGCTGGCAGGCATGCTCCGCGACCTGGAAACCTTTGGAGGAGACGCGGCATTAGCTTCTGGCCGCCTTGTTAGGTTGATGAATCTGATGACAAAGCGGGCTGATGTCATGGAACTGCGCGCGCGATATTACGGGCCTCTGTCGCGTAAGGCAAGGATTAAACTGATGCTTCAAGGCGCGGCTATGGGGCAGTATCGAAACGCGGCAAAAGGCGGAGTTGGAATTCACAATGCTATTCGAGATATCCTGGCGTGCCTTGTGAATTAGTGCGATCGATTTGCCGAGAAGTTGTTATAGGTGCTTTCTGACAATTAGACTTCTAGGTTATCAAACGCAAACCACCAACTGCGGGGGATAGAAATGAATCTCCTGCACCGGCGAGAATGCTGCGCCACCTTCCAAGCCAATATACTGACTTCGCACTCGGCCCAACCTGTCTAAATCAGCAGGGTGAGCGACAAGAGGTTGTGGCATGATCGAGCGGAGAAGCCCCCAAGAGCCCAAAATCGCTGCTTGCCTCTTCTGGAGGGCGCAACTGTCTGGCCCTTTTGTGAGGGTACAATGCACGTATGGGAAGAAAGGAAACCTCTCGAAATAACCCGTCGCCGGAACCGCTCCGCGACAAGGTGATGCGGGCGTTTGGGCCGGCGTGGACGACACGTCTACGCTGTATAGTTAGAGGACGAGGGCTTCCATGGTGGGGAAATCTTCGGCGCGTTAAGCCATTCTCGAACGATTTCGGATGGGATCGTGGTACACCAGTCGATCGGTATTATGTTGACCGGTTCTTCGAGCGGCACCGTGCCGCCATTACCGGGGACGTCCTAGAAATCGATCGGAACACTTACACGCGCAGGTACGGTCACGATCTTCGCATTGTCCATAGCGTGGACATAGATCCAGACTCCGACCCTACGTTTCTTTGCGATATTGCCCATTGCGAGAACATTTTGCCGTCAGAGGCCTACGATTGCTTCCTGCTTCCATGCACTCTCCAGCACTTCCGCGAGCTTGAGCTTTGTCTCCGCAATGTTCTTCGCGTGGTAAAGCCCGGCGGTGTGATTCTCGCCAACGCCGCGGGACTCTTTCGTCTTGACAAGGTGGGTCTTGATTTCTGGCGCCCTACACCCGACGGCTGGCGGGAACTACTTCAGCGCGTCTGGCCAGACTGCACGGTTGTCGTGGAGGCCGAGGGCAATTGCTTAGCCGTCGTGGCCATCAATCTCGGACTGGCGCTTGAAGAACTTAGGCCCGAGGAATTGGATGATTACGATGCGCGCTTTCCCGTTGTTACCAACATCTACTGCCGTAAGCCCAAACACTAAGGAGCGTGGCCCATTGGGCATTGACCTCCGAAGCGTCTCCATTGAATTCACACGCTCATAAACATTGACCATTGCGACGATCTGAGAAGGACATTGATGATTAGGATTTCAGTCATCATTCCCACGTATAACCGGCGACATGTTCTGGAGCGCACGCTACCAGGGGTGTTGGCGCAGGATTTTCCGCCGCCAGACTACGAAGTGATTGTTGTGATGGACGGGTCGACCGATGGTACGGCCGAAATGCTGCGCGACTTGAAGCCAAGGTGCTCCCTGCGCGTGTTGGAATCGAAGCACCGTGGCGCAGGCGCCGCACGGAATGTAGGTATTCGAGCAGCTGTGGGCGAGCTCGTGTTATTTCTCGATGACGACCTCATCACGACGCCGAATCTCCTTCAGCAACACTGTGCAGCACATGCCGGAGACGATCCGTGTGTGGTACAGGGACGCATGTATATCGCGCCTGACAGTTCGCAAACGATAATTCGCGCTGCGATCGAGCGTATCGGAGATGCCTACTATAGCCGCATTAGTCCGGACATGGATTTGCGGTTTCCCGAGGGAATATCCGCAGTCTACGTGCTCTCCTATCTCGTGAATAGCTCAATGCCTCGGGAAATCCTCGTACGATGTGGAGGATTCGATGAGCAGTTTCTAGCTGCCGAAGAGCTGGACTTAGGCTTACGCCTGTGGAAGATGGGGTTGCCGTTCCGTTACCGGCCGGACGCGATTGTCTACGAGTATTATGTGAAGTCTTCAAGGGCCTACTTACAATCGCAGGCAAGAGCTTTGGGGGCGGGCGATCTTCGTGCAAGCCTCAAGCATCATGAGTACCGGCCCTACTGTGGCTTGTCCACGTGGGCAGAGAGCCATGCAGCGAAAAGATGGCTGTTGAAAGCACTAACAAGCTTACCGATATCGCCGATTGCGCTCATGTCGCTTCCTCTTTGCATGGAGAAGTCGTTCTATCGCTTCCGGCCAATCCGTAAATTGGCGTCACGCTTGCTGAATTGGGCTGACACGGTTGCGCATTTAGAAGGTGCCTTGAGTGTCGCCGGCTCCTGGAAGGACTTGGAAGACGAGTTCGGCCAAAGCTGCTCGTCGCTCCTCTATCATCACATTGGTCCGGCGCGGCCCGGCACCAAACGTGAACTGACGGTGTCGCCCGAATGTTTTGAGCGTCAGATCCGATGGTTGGCCCGCAGGGGGTACACCGGCATTAAGCCTTCCGATTGGCTCAACTGGATTCGCCACGGGACGGGCCTGCCTAAGAAACCAATTCTGGTGACATTCGACGATGCTTACGCCGACACCGCGGATTATGCCCTGCCGATTCTTAGGAAGTATGGGTTTGGTGCTGCCGTGTTTGTTGTGACCGAACGGTTGGCGGGGACCAACACCTGGGACGAGGTCCAAGGCTGTGGCTCGCTCCAACTAATGACCGCCGAACAGATTCGATTCTGGGCACGGCAGGGAATCGAGTTTGGTGCACACAGCCGAACACACCCGCATTTGACGAAGCTGTCTGCTTCCGAACTAGCAGCAGAGGTGATCGGCAGCAAAGACGACCTTACCGCACTGCTGGGTTATCCTCCCGTCGCGTTTGCATATCCCTACGGAGAATACAACGACGCGGTTTGCGGTTTGGTTCGAGGACAGTTCGATATGGCATTCAGTGTGGAAGAGGGGTTAAATTATCTTTCGGGCGATCCGCATCTTCTCAGACGTGCTTATGTTGGTCCTGGCGATTCGCTTATTGAATTTGCCCTAAGCGCTCGCCGGGGTGGGATCAGGAGACTGCGCGACTGGCGTATCAAGTTGGCCCTGCGTACACGGCTGAAGCGGGGGCTCCGCATTGGCTAGCCTCATCCGTAACTTAGTGTGAGCCCCTTTGAGCCGGTCGACGGCCATCGGGGTTCAAGTGCGATGGTCTTCAGGCCAGGGAAAGCGTCGGTAACGGCGCATCAGGGCGCGAACTACCTGCCAGGCAGAGTCTTTGTTTGGAAGCCGGCGAGATCACTCGTGATCTGCACCGCCCGCTGATTGGGCGCAAGGAGACACAGAACGACCCGCACCCGCTGCGGAGCGAGCCGGGACGTTTCATCCATTCCAAGGAAGTCCTGCGGGCGTTTCAGGTGTGCTTGCTATTCGCCGCTGAGCTTTCTAGTGCGGAAGAAGAGCAGGGCTGCGTTAAAGCTCTCTGCAAGCAGCACACGCCATCCGCAAGTAATGATTTCACCGGGGTCCGGAGAATCTCGCGGCCAGGTTAGCGGTTTTCGCAGCGCACGGCGGAAGAAGAATCGCAGGAGATCCAGGCGGTGGCCGGGATACTCAGAAAACAGCAACATCGAATAAGCAATTTGATTGCGGGCCTCCAGCTTGATATTGTCTGGCTTCTGACAGGAATGGAAGACGATCGCGGCAGGAACATGAGCGGCGCAGTAACTGAGCGAGAGAAAGTGTACGAAAGCGTGGTGTTCTTCCGCACCTTGAAACGGGGCACCCCTGCCGAGACGTTCATCAAAGACCTTCCATCCTATGCACGCTGTTTTGCGCACCGCCATGTTGGCGCCAATGCCCAATCCGCCAAAGGCCGCGATTTCAAACCATTGACGGTCTTTGTCGCTGAGGAAACGAGTTGGCTCCTGGTTACTGCCGCCGGCGCGAGACCCTGGTGAGTTGGTCCCGCCAGTGACTACGGCTACACGCGGGTCGGCGAACGGCTCAAGCAGAAGTTCTAGCCAGCGCTCATCGGGCACAGCGTCATCGTCTAAATACGCGACAATCTCGGAGGTGCTCTCGGCCAGTCCTCGATTGCGTGCCCGGCTTAAGCCTTGGATTGGCTCAAATGTATAGACTGCGGCAAACTCCCGGGCTACAGCTTCTGTCTCTTCGTCTCCCGGAGTGTTATCGACCACGATCACCTCATCTGGTGCGCGCTCCAGGTGGGCGATGCCTTCAAGGCATTTCCGCAAAGAAGTTGGGCGATTTCGTGTGCAGATGACAATGGTGGTTGTCAGGTCGGATTCCTCAGATACGCGAGGTGTGTCAAGCTGCATCGGATGACGCGCCAAGGACTTCAATCAGTAAACCTCCCGTTCAAATTAAAGGCGCGCCAATCACGAGGTCCAGACGTCTCACTGATTCAACCTCAAGAGAGGCCGAGCACGACAAATGCCCCACGCTTGAACGGTGTAGGTATTTTATCAGACGATCGGGTGAAACACCTCGGAACGATGTACGTCCTCGAGCAAATCGCAAGTGTGTCATTGCGGCGATGCTGATTACAGCCTCGGTTGACGCAAGTCCGAGAGCGGCGGTACTATCGACCGCTTTCTGTTTGTGCGGACCGGAACGTAATCAAGCTGCGCCGGACGATGTCGGCCGTGCGGGCACGCAAAGATTCCGTTGAGATAAAACATTGCAAACTGGCGCCCACCAACCACTCGCACGGCAACAAAACCATCTTCACCGTCCACTGACGTTGCGCGTCATCCATTCGAGACGAACCGGACACTGTTCTTTCGGCCCGCCAAAGCCAACATTTAAAAAATCGTGTGACAAAACAACACAGTCGTCCATTACGATTGCATTGAACAACGCCTCCAGTTGATCGTTCAGGAATCACCTCAACTGTGGAATACTTTAATGAGCCACAGTTCCCCGCCGTAGAACGTGCACCTCTGCCAGATCAACTTAATACGGCGATCCGCGCAAAGTCTAATGGTTAGGACACTTTATAATTGAACTTCAAGATGCTCTTTATGCGTCGCGATGTCGACAACACCTTCAAACACATCAAAGCGCTCTTCCGCATCAATGAAGCGGAGACATTGCGGGTCTGAATGACGGACAAACAGGTCCAGGCTCGAAGACGCGTTCGGCTGCCCTCATGGCTGGGAACTCTCGCTATCGTCGTGATCTATGCGGCTGCCATGATCTCGACGAATACCCGCTTTACAATCCTGGACGACGAAAGCACCCTCGTTGCGTGCGCAGGTAAACAGCCCTTAACGATTGTGCAGGACTTTTTCTCGGGGAAACCTGCAAATGAACACCCGCCTTTATCGGAAATCCTCCTGCATTTCTGGCTAGCCGCGACAAACTACTCGTTCTTCATGCTTCGTGTGTTCGCCAACCTCTTTTTCATCGCCGGGATCCTGATCACTGGTATATGCTCGCGGAAACTTTCCGGAAAAGGGGCGTATTGGGCCACGCTTGCGGTTGGCTTGCTCTGGCCCTTTGCGTTTCAATACGGGCGCATTACCGGGTGGTACGCCTTTTGCATGTTTCTCGTGGCATGGCTCACCTGGGCCTACCTGCGGATACTCGACGATCATGATCCCTGGTCATGGGTTTCCTTTGGGATCGCGGCGTTATTGATGGTCTGGTCTAATTACTTCGGGGTCGTTCTTCTCCTGTTATTTCTTGCCGACTTAGTGATATTTCATCGGAAGTTAGCTACAAGGCGCCTCCGCTCACTCCTCGTAGTAGCAACACTCGTCGCATTCAGTTTCTTACCACTCCTTAACGTTGCCACCTTTGACCTGCGGAACAATAGCGCGCCAATCGCGTCTGCTATCGACCTGAAGAACGCGCTTGTTACATTCAGTTTTCCGGTCTTCTCCATCTTCGGCTCTGTCGCCGTCGCGCCGTGGTATCTACCGTTCAGTATTCCCATTTTTGCGGGCACGGTTCTTCTACTCGTGGCCATCTGGCTCAGCCCTGGCCGCCGCTGGCTTGTCTATTTCGTTCTGGCGATGGTCCTGCTGGCACTTAGCGGACACATGAGCGTCAAGCGGGTTCTATTTCTGCTCCCATGGCTGTTTCTGGCCATTGGAATTTCCGTAACGAGCCGCACATCCCGCTATTCCAAGCTGGGGGCGATAGCAGTTGCCGTCCTGATCATCACAGGTTGGATAGGAATCGTGTCTGGAAAGCACTATGCCACCGCAAACCTATACGAGCCCTGGGGCAAGGTCGCTGAGGTCGTGGCACAGGATGCGCGCCGTGGAGCGACCATCGTTAGCGTAAACCCGCCGTTTTTTCTTTATCTCGACTACGAACTTGGTCTAGAGTTTGACACCGAAGCCGCTGAGACGGCTTACCTTGGTGAGGATCTCTATCGCTCCCACGGATACACCATTCTGCAGCCGGACGAATGGCAGACATGGGCCGGGAAGCTCCATGGCAAGATCGTGCTGGTGAACGGATCTGGGTTCTTAGAGCAGGTAGAGGAGCAGAACGCCTTGAACGATGCCTTGCATCTGCGCTGCAAGGTCTTGGGCGAATACCGTGCCGCTGCCGATCCTGCTGCCCTGTGGAAAGCGCGATTCACCAAAGACACCCCGGTTTTTGCCTACCGTACCAACGTGATCTGGTACGACTGCCCGCGCTGAACTTCCAGCGCAGCCCTATGAACACTTCTTGTTCGCCCAGTGCCCCAGATCCTGCTTTTGGGACGTGGAAAACTACACGTTGATCCGCCCTGTTTCCTTCGGTTCTGGAAACTCCAATGCGACCTTAAGAACTCGGCGACCAGTGGGACCACGATCGGACTGGTACCGTGGCCTATCTCCGCTCAGGCGCCGGCGGCCTGAAATCGTATGAGGCGCCGATGGTAAAGCCGTTGGGATTGAGGTCGTGAGGCCCGAAGACATGGTGCCAGAACTGGTACTCGTAATCGCCGCGGATCCAGATATGTTGCCAAGCGCGATACTCAATTCCTCCGCCGGGCGAAAAGACCGAAAAGGTGTCATGCGAATAGGTCCCGCTGGGGGGGAAGTCGATGCTTCCTATGCCTGCCAGATACCTGACGTAGGGACGGAAGTTGCGATAGTGATTCCAGGCGTAGATCAGCCCGCCCTCGCCGGTATCCTGGCGCATCCTGCTGAATCCCGCGGGAAGCCCATAGTTGATATCGTGCCCTGCGGCCTCAATGCCCAGGCCCTGCAGAGCCGTCGGCAAACGGTTAGGATACCAGTCGACCCACGCCGAGATGCCTTCCATTCTTTTCCCAGGTCCCCAATCGAGGCTGAAATCGGAGAATCCTGCGCCAACGACGATAGGCACGCTGCCTTGGCGGGCAGCTGGCGTGACTTGGGAATAGACGGGAAATACCGCGGCGACAAATAGCGCTGCGAGGATGAGTTTGAGGGGGAGCTTCGAACGCATAATCTCTCCTTTAGGTTTGACGTACACCCTCCTCCGAGGCGATACCCCTTTCCGGGGAGAGTCGTCATCGATTTTCCGGAGTTGCAAGGCAGAAACTCAGCAGGACTGCAATGACGTACGGCCGGCTGTTTCCAGAAGGCTTCCCGTACCTTTGGGCCCCTGATCCGGACTTCACATTGCGCTGTCCAGATTATAAATATACGACCCGATTACCCGGCTCACGATCTTTTTGCATCCATCCCAAGGCCGGGAACCTAAGTGTACACGGCAGGACTTTTACTTGGACTAAAAAGGCCACGAATTGCCGCATTTCGAAGTGATTCCATTGCCGCTTCCTCGTCAATTTCGCCGGCGTCCACCCTGGTTTCGCCTCCCGAATGACTTGCCTCCAATTCCTCGCCCGCCCGATTTCTCGTCCCCTCATTTCTTATCCCCCGATCGCTGAAGTTCCACGGGCCGGTCAGGGACGACTCGTCAGGATTCGCCCAAACTGTTGGACCCAACTTGAGTGGAAAAGTTTGGGCGGGAGCTTCATTTTCTCGTTACTAACCTGGCCTAATTGGTGCAGTTTCCGGCTTGTATTGCGTGCTCGCTAGCGGACAGCTTCCCTCACCTGCTTGTGCCAACCGGTAAGACAATGGGCAAATCGAGTTTGCGAAGAACAGGCTGCGTTGTCTCAATCCTTACGGATGAGCACTTCAAATTCAGCGTCAATGTTTAGCGTTTCTTCGCTAGGATGACCATGCTGCACCAGAGAAAAGGCGCTCTCCCAGCGCCGACGAATCGTTCCACTTTGAATCCTCCTTCCTCGAGCAAAGTCGTGAGCGTGCGTCGAGACCAGAACTTGATATGTCCGTAATCCAAGAGAGCAGTATGGTGGAAATCCATCTTTCCGAACAGAGCCAAAGCCAGATTCTTTAAGTATCCATGATAGGGCGTCGAAATGATCAGAATGCCGCCAGGCTTGAGGAAGCTGAAGCAGTTCTTTACATAGAGTCGTGGCAGGAAAATGTGTTCAACCACCTCCGTGCTGATGACCGCATCACACCGTCCGGCCAGAGGATGAGACGAAAGATCGGTTGTCAAATCGACACAATTGAATTGAATATCCGAATAGGCCTTGGAAGCTATCTCGATCTCCGAACGGGAGAAATCAAAACCGTAAAGCTCCCAGCCACGCTGGCGAAACTGCGCCAACACCGAGCCATTGCCGCACCCTAAATCAACCACAACGCCATGTGGCGGAACATCCCCTATCAGATCCGTGACCGAAGGAAGAAGAGACTTGCTGGCTTGTTGAAGCTCTGGCCCTGCGATGACATATTCACTCATTGACCTGACTCCGTTCTTCGCCCAAGCCGGCAATTGAAATCATCAAGGAATTCTGCTTTCTCCTTTACCTTTGGAAAGACGCCCTTTGGTCGAGGAGGAATCGGCTCAAAGCAAGCGCTAAGCGAAGCTCGTCGGGGTTACACCGGACCGGCAAGGAAAAAACTTAGATCTTCCGGATATGAGGAAGTCGCACATCATTCTAGTTTATAGCGTCAGCTTTTGCCCGCCTGCGCATCGACATCGCTCGAAACCCAGTCTCCGCCATGGACCTGCCTAAGCGCTGTGGCCTGGGAAGAGAATATCCGATCGATGGCCAGAGCCGTCCGATTCATCGTGTACCGCTTCAGGAAACTGGGTCGCGCGCGCGCGGCCATGGCGTCGCGTTCTGCAGGGGACGCATCGAACCAGCGGCGCAGAAGCCGTTCCGTGCCCTCGATCGTATCGTCCTCGACAAAACCCACTTTGTCGCTCTCTATGTCCGCCCAGATGTTCACCTGATTGCTGATGAGCACCGGGCGTCCGACGGCGAGAGATTCGACGATCGCGATGCCGAAGTTTTCCTGGTGAGACGGCAGGACGAAGGCGTCGCAGGCCCGCAGTGCACCCCATTTGAGGTCGCCGCCAATGAGGCCGGGCCAGTGCACTCTGCCGGCGATGCCAAACCGCTCGGCCAGGCGCTGAAGCTTCGCCTGCATTCCCTCCTGATCGGGACCGGCCATTACCAGGTCCACATCCGGAACAGAGGCCGCGACCTTCGCGAACGCCTCGATGAGGAGATCGCAGCCCTTCTTCGCATGGATTCGGGCTAGAAACAGCAGGTAACGGCGGCCGCGAAGGTCCGGAAACCTGCGGTAGAACGCCTCGATCTGGACCTCGGGATCCACCTCGCCCTCTTCCGGATCGGTGATCCCGAAAGGTACGACCGCGCTGTTCCACTTGTTCGGACGAAAGCTGGTCCTCGCCAGATCTCGCTCGGATTCGGCGGTAAAAAAGACCGCCAGCGCATCGCGAAGGATGGCATACTGCACCGGCCAATAGAGCATCTTCTTGAGGTGCTTCATTGGATACCTCCGGTTAAACCAGGGATCGAGCGCGCCATGAACAAATATCCCGTAAGGCCTTCCAGCGCGGCGCGCCGCGAAACGAAGCGCGACAGAGGAGAACGACCATATCCCATGCATGACCAGGCAATCGAAGCGGCCCGAATTCTCCCGGAGCCAGCGCCACATTCGAGGAGAGAAACGATATCTGCCAAGATAGGAGTGACCGAGAGCATGCACCGGGCAGGGAATGCCCTTCAGAAACGGTTCATCGGGATTGTCCAGGCAAACCACCTCGACTCCGGCGCCGATTTCTAGACAGGCTTTTGCAAGCTGGCGCACGGCCTCAGGCGGACCGCCAGTCGCTGGAGAAAACGAATCTATTATATGGAGCGTATGCATTGAACTGCTTTCCCGCAGTTTAGCAAGATGAATCTTCGTTGAGGCGCAATCGATGTTCCTTGTGGCGAATCATCCCTTTGGCGGGCCGGAGGGCGTCAGCCGTTGACGCGGAGAGATTGCTCGTATGCGCGCGTCGGCTGAGTTGCCCGCTTTCGTGCGCACAAAGCTGCCGCAATTAGCCCGGGATTTCTTAGAAACTCACTTTTCTTCCCGGGAACCACGTGAGCTGGATGGTTGTAGTGGTGGTAGTCTGCTGGCCAGGAAGATAGATGGGTGCCTTCCAATGCTCGTGCGTGAAGTTGCCGTTGATCTCGAAATCCTTGCCGATGCGCTTGACCACCTGGAAGTTAATGTCGTTTAGAGTCGTTCCACCGGGAATGAAATCTCTTGCGGCTTTCTGATTGCGAATTCCAACCTGAATCCATTCATTACCGCTTAGGTGGTAAGTAATCCAGCCCTGGCCTCCTCGGTCCTCACGGCCAATCCAGTCGCCGAACAACTGACCGTTGCTGGTGTACCCCTGGCGCTGAATTGCCTCAAAATACATAAAGTGACCGCCCTCGCCCATCGCCCCGGGGGGATTGGTAGAAGCGGCTTCGGCCCGCACGTCCAGCTTCGGAATCCAAGGCACATGGGATAGATAGAGACCGGGCCGCCAGGAAGCGCGGCGCGGGGCATCGATCGGGGAAACATCGTCATGCACCTCTGAATCCGTGTAAAGAGTAAGCCAGTTGCGGACGAAGGGAAGCCGATAGGAGAAATCGAAAGCGCCAAACCGGGCTCCGGGATCACGAGGGCTGTTTTTGTCAGCAGAACTGGGAGACGCGAAGCTAAAGAAGCTCCTCAGAAAGCTTTTGATGGTAATGGGCGTGTGGTCCTTGCCTCCCCATATTACGGTGCGCTCAAAACCAAATTCAAGGTTCTGCGTAGGCCGAAAACTGACCTTTTCCAAATGCACCCAGGGATCGATGGGAAACGTATGACCCTTCAATGGACCTATTAGGAACTCGTAACGGAAAGGACCGGTAATCCGGGAAAGCAGAGGCACATCCAGCGGTTCAATACGGTTGATGTGGAAGGCATAAATGTTTTCGGCATTGTTGGAATAAGACATGGCGCCGCCCAATGCCGGACCCTGCCATTCATCCTGTTTGCCGAAGGAAATGACATGATTGAGAACCTGTGCAGAGACGTAAGCTTCCATGATGCGTGCCCGGGTGGCCGCAGCAATGGGTCCCACCGGCATCGTCGTCTGCTCCTGGTTAGGCATAGGAACACATGAAGGAGTTGTTGATGGGGAGGTACTTGCCCAGCAGGTGGGATTGAAGAAGTAGGTCGTGCCGTCAAGTGCTGCAAGTTCCCCGACCAGCGCACTCGAGTAGCCGGTCGCCGAAGGCGCGCCCTGGAACTCGGCTCGCACATAAAGCGCAAACCGCCCGGCGGACGCATAGCCGCTGGCTCCTGAGTAGTTATTGAAGCCGTTAGCATAGGGTCGACCATAGTCGTTGACGACGGTCGAGCCGAGATGATAGCTGTCGCGCAGCGGCGTGCCGCTCATACCGCGCATCACGCTGTAGACCGACTCGACGTGCACACTCCCCTTGTTTGCTACGCAAGAGTCTTCAGTGTCATTACGCAACTCGCGTCTTAGCGCATCGTATATTTCTTCGGCCTCGCTCGTGACCGGCCCTTCATCCACATCCTCGATACGGTCTTCTGTATCATCCAGCATGTTGCTCAAACTCGCGCGTGTCCACGGACGCATACCCAGGTAGACCTTGTCGATATAGCCCAGCGCATAGAGCCTCATCACCGCCGGATAAACCCAACTGTCGACCGGAATGTAGGGCGAACCCCGCGTGACAGGCTCACAGTCGGCTCCCGAGCTATTTGAAACACTTGCAGATTGTCCTGCGCTGCTCGTTGTCCCTGATTGTTCAGCCGCAACTGTGCCTGTTGTCATCAGGGCAAGTCCAGCTAACGCAGTCGCAAATCGGATAAAGGCCGTCACGGCCACTTTTCTGTTCACGTTCTTACTCCGGTTCATCATTCATACGCCGCGGTCAATTGCAGAATAAGACGCACGGCATAGAGAAGATCAGTTTAGAGGAAGTGATTCGGGTTGGACTGCCCAGGGCACCAAGTGCGTTGATGGTCGCACCGCCGCTGCCCATCCTTCGATTACCCGGATCGGGGACTATCAGAAACTGCGTATTCTCCGGCAACCTCCCGGACAGTCTCCGGCACTCGATCTCATCGCGATACAGTGTCGCTTGCCGCTCGGAAGAGGCCGTCACAATTACAATATCCCAGAATCTCACCGTATTTCTTTGAGGGGTATGGAACTGATATACCAATCGATTGTCTTGCGCAGACCTGCCTCAAACGGGGTTGCGGCTCGGAATCCAAACTCCCTTTCTGCCCGGCTAACGTCCAGACGCCGCCGTGGCTGGCCATTTGGCTGGTTCGTGTCCCAGATGATCCGCCCCGTGAAGCCTGTCATCTCCGCAATGGTTGTTGCCAGATCGCGAATTGAAATCTCCATGCCGCTGCCCAGATTCACGGGGTCGGATTTGTCGTACTGCTCGGTCGCCAGAATGATGCCCTCCGCCGCGTCCTCCACGTAGAGGAACTCGCGCGTAGGTGACCCGTCGCCCCACAGCACAATCTCTTCGCGCCCCGCCTCCACTGCCTCGAGACACTTGCGGATCAAAGCAGGGATCACGTGAGACGAGTCCAGATCGAAGTTGTCACCGGGCCCGTAAAGATTCACAGGCGAAAGGAAGATGGCGTTCATGCCATACTGCTCGCGATACGACTGGCATTGCACGAGTAACATCTTTTTGGCCAGCCCGTAAGGGGCGTTGGTCTCCTCTGGGTAGCCGTTCCATAGGTCTTCTTCACGAAACGGCACCGGCGTGAACTTCGGATAAGCGCAAATTGTGCCCAGGACCACCGTCTTCTCTACCCCGCGACATCGCGCGACTTCGATAAGTTGAATGCCCATGATCGCGTTTTCGTAGAAGAACCGGCCTGGGTTGGCGCGGTTTGCGCCGATGCCCCCCACTGCAGCTGCCAAGTGAATGAGAACCTCCGGCCGATGCTCATCGAACATGCGTTCAATCGCGTCGAGGCGCGTAAGGTCGTATTCCATCTGTATAGGAACGAAGATGTTGTGGCAGCCCATTTTCCTGAGCCGGGCAATTAGATGGCGTCCAAGAAACCCTGCT
Organism: Occallatibacter sp.; assembly: GCA_049517515.1. Lineage (GTDB taxonomy): Bacteria > Acidobacteriota > Terriglobia > Terriglobales > Acidobacteriaceae > Telmatobacter. Next base: position 82,224 of record JBEKSA010000007.1, on the reverse strand, counting down.
CCGCCAGTGACCACAATTCGCTTACTCGGCAATTGAATCATGACTGCCCGCCTTCGGCAGCGACTGCAAGTTGAAGGGCTTCGGTCCCACCCTTGAGGCGAGCTTCCAGGTCCTTGATGTCGGCCTCAACCATGATGCGGACCAATTCCGTGAAGGTTACAGTCGGTTCCCAATTCAGGGCCTTCCGTGCTTTCGCGGTATCTGCACAGAGATAGTCGACCTCGGCCGGCCGAAAGTAGCGGGGATCAATCTCCACATACTTATGCCAATCCAAGCCGACAGATGCGAAGGCAAGTTCGACGAATTCGCGAACCGAATGGGCCTCTCCGGTGCCGATCACGTAGTCGTCTGGCTTTTCCTGTTGAAGCATCAGCCACATGGCGCGGACATAATCGGGTGCATACCCCCAATCGCGACGCGCTTCTAAGTTACCTAAAAAGAGTTTCTTCTGAACTCCGTACTTAATGCGCGTTACCGCGCGGGTGATCTTGCGAGTGACAAAGGTCTCGCCTCGACGCGGAGATTCATGGTTGAAGAGAATGCCGCTCGACGCGTGAATTCCATAGCTCTCGCGATAGTTCACGGTAATATTGTGCCCAAAGACCTTGGCGCAGGCGTACGGACTGCGTGGATGAAAGGCCGTCGTCTCGTTTTGAGGGGGCGCCGCGCTTCCGAACATTTCGCTCGATGAAGCCTGATAGAAGCGGCACTTGACGCCAGTCAGTCGCATAGCTTCGAGCAGTCGCAGTGTTCCGCAGGCTACCACATCTGCAGTGAATTCCGGTATCTCGAAGCTCACCTTTACATGGCTCTGCGCGCCCAGGTTGTAGATCTCGTCCGGCTCAAGGTTGTGTAGAAGCGAGGAGAGCGAGCTGCCGTCTGTAAGATCGGCATAGTGCAGGAAGAAACGGTTGTCGGTTTCGTGAAGATCCCGAAAAATGTGGTCAACGCGATCGGTATTGAAACTCGACGCGCGCCGCTTGAGACCATGGACCTCGTATCCTTTGGCGAGAAGGAACTCGGTCAGGTATGAACCGTCCTGGCCAGTGCAGCCGGTGATTAACGCTTTTCTCATGTGCGGGTGGGATCCCCCGATCCTGTAACAAATGCAATGGCGCTGAGACGATGATAATCTTCGTCAGATCGCTTCTTCAAACAACGCCACTTAACTTACCTTGGCCCTTACGATTTGATGACCGATGTTGTTTCGTAAAGATCGGTCTTCCCGGATTGCTTTAATGAGTCCGGCAGATTGTAAGACTCCAACCGGCGAGCTGTGCCACTCGGATTATTCCTTACACGATTGCTCACGCGAGGCGAATCTCCGCTCTTCATCCGGAGCAGGGGTGGGTTGTCAGAACAGCGATCGCTCTGCGGCGAAGAATTCGCTTTGCTGAGAGAAGGTTAGCATTTGGTGAGCGGGCGCCTTGATGTCCGCGCCTCATCTTCCTTCTAGCGGGCGCCGGCAGTGACTTCAGGAATCTTTTTCGACGCAGCCCGGATCTGGCTGTGAATCCACGGATAAGTCTTTGACAGGCCGTCGAAGAGGCTCTGACTGGGCTCCCACCCGAGCTCTTTGCGCAGCAATTTGTTGTCGGAGTTTCTGCCCCGCACGCCAGTCGGTCCGGGAATATGCTTGATGGAGAGTTCCTTGCCGGCGATCTTCATAATCATCTCGGCCATTTGATTGATGGTGACCATTTCTTCCGATCCGATGTTAACCGGACCTGAGAATGAGCTCTCCATCAGCCTGCGGACTGCTTCAATGCACTCATCGATGTAAAGGAACGAACGGGTCTGCAAGCCGTCGCCCCACATTTCGATTTGTCCGCCGTCGGGCTGTTCAGCCACCTTACGAATAAGTGCGGCAGGCGCCTTTTCCTTCCCGCCCTGCCAAGTGCCTTCGGGCCCGAAGATATTATGAAAGCGGGCAATCCGGACGTTGAGCCCGTAATTACGGCCGAAGGCCAGGTACATCCGCTCGCTAAAGAGTTTTTCCCATCCATATTCGCTGTCGGGAGCCGCAGGATAGGCGGTTTCCTCAGCGCACTTGGGGTTGTTGGGGTCCTCCTGATTATAGGCAGGGTACATGCAAGCAGATGATGAGTAGAATATCTTCTTAACTTTGCGATGCGCAGAAAAGTCCGCCGCATTCAGATTGATCATCGCCGAGTTATGCATGACGTGAGCGTCATTCTCTCCTGTAAAGATATAACCAGCACCACCCATATCCGCCGCGAACTGATAGACCTCATCCATCCCCTCGTCTAGAATTGCATCCCAGCTCTCGCGAAGACGTAGATCGGCAATCACGAAATCATTCGCTTCCGACGGACTGTATTCGGTATTCTTCAGATCCGCTCCGCGAACCCAGTACCCTTCAGCTCGTAAACGCTTTACCATGTGGCTGCCGATGAATCCGCCGGCGCCACAAACCAACGCTTTCCTTATCGCCATGCCGTTCTTCTCCTTGAGGGTGGATGTTGAATGGAACTTGCACAGGTATAAATGCAGCGTGCGAACATGCCGGGCATTCTAAACAGGACAGTGATCCAGCAGACTGTCAATTTAGACTAGCAGAGCGGAATTGGGCTTTCCAGGAATCTGTCGCGACGCGGTTTGAAATGAGCATGTCTTCGCTGTCGTTTCTTCGCCGGGCTCATCCAAGATGGCGCCGCGGGGGTGTGCGAAAGAGTCCCCTCCTAAAACTGTTGCCGTGTTAAGCCGGCAATCTTGCTGCGGATGTCATCGGAGGACGAGGCATTTCGTACCGCTGCTTCCAATTCGCGAAGCTTTGCACCTGCCAAAAAGCGGTACCAAAACCCTTGTAGGACGTGGTAGACAAAGCCCTGGCGCCCATCTAGAAAGCCCATCTGGATGAAATAGCGATACAAGAAATAGGCGAAGGCAGAGACTTCAAACGGAATCCGATTATAGACGGATTCCTTAAAGAAGCGCTTCAACTTTGCCTGCCGCGCCGTCGATTCAGCGGTGAGAACGCACGACGGTTCAAATAGATGAAGACGCTTGTTCAGCACGTCCAACGCTTCCCGGCTTGCGTACCAATTGTGTTTGTCAATGAAAAACGTGAGGTCTCGCAGACTGTGGTCCGCAAATCCGCCATCGAAGGTCACTGAACGCCCTTCCGCGAGGTACATATGTTCGTCCATCCAACGGTCTTCGATGTGCGCCTTGCCACGGCGCCAGATGCGAAGAAGTGTCAGAGGATATCTTCCTCCATGACGGATAAATCTGCCCTGGAAAATTGTCTTGCGGTTGAGATTCACTCCGGTAACATCGATGGGAAGTTTAGCAAGCTTTGCCACAATCTCCGCCGCAAGGTCGGCCTCCACAATCTCGTCTGCATCAAGACGCATTACCCATTCGGCAGTGATCGGCGCATTCTCAAGCGCCCATTCAAACTGCTTTGCGTAATTCTGAAAGGTGTGTTCGAAAACATGCGCGCCGAAGGACTTCGCCAGATCCGCAGTTCCATCTGTCGAGAATGAATCGACTACAAAAACTTCCTGGGCAAAGCCGGCAATGTGCTCAAGAGCCCGCGACAGATGCAGAGTTTCGTTATACGTCAGGATGATTACTGCGATACTTGCCCTGTCACTCATCGCAAAATCCTCGTACACAATGGATGGTGTCGCGGTGGGATAATATGACTCATAAACTTAGATCGGCAGGTTAAGAAATAATTCGTAACTCGGCAGGGTTGAGGCTGGCGCAGTGCTCCCTCGAGAGGCATGAGAATAAAGGCTGATCAGGAACCGGCAATCGGCAGGCGGTCCCGGTACCGCAGCATCAATGGCACCAGATGCCGGGCATCCCAGTACCGAGGAACGTAACGCTTCGGATCGGAGACACTTCGCCATAGCCAGCCGAGGCCCAGTTTGTCTGCCCAAACTGGAATTCGGACCTGATCTCCAGAAAGAAAGGCTATGGCCGCGCCCACGCAATGGATCGCCGGCTGATAACTCAGGTTCTGTTTGAGATAGAATCCCAGCCGTTCCTGAACTCCGCCACCAATGCCAAGTACCACATGCTTGGGCCGGTGCTGTTCAAGCCGTTCAAGGAGCTCAGGGTCGCGAATCTCTGCGCCGTAAATGGGCGCTACGTAAACATCCTCATCGGCCACGGGAACGCCCTTGGCTCGCAGCCATGCCGCATTGCGCTTGGCCGCATCCGTGGAAGGCATCACCCAGAAGCTTTTCCCGCACTGACGGAAATCGACCTGTTCGATCAGCACACGCAGATATTTCAGCCCCGAGAGCTTGGAAATCCGCTTGCGCTGCATCAGATTCCAGAGCAGCACCATCAGGACGCTGTCTGCGATGGCGAAGTCCGCGCCCAGCAGCGCTTCCCGGTACCCTTTGTCGTGTGAAAGGTTTTTGAGCGCGGGCGCGGCTGGTACGATCACCAGGCCGCCCTCTCGCGATATTTCATTGATGGCTTCCCGAGCAGTCCCAATAAAAAAGCGAACGCCCAGGATCATCTGATAGCGGATATGGAATCGAGCCGGAGAACTCATATCGTTTGTGTGAAGACGTGAATCTGACGTGCAAAAGCTCAGGGCCTGGGTGGGAGCGGTTGGCATGATGCTGGCGCTGGAATTGCTGCGCCATCCACGGTGCGCTTTCTCTGCTTCACTTTGACAGCTGGCACACCCGCGTACACTCCCCACGGCTCGAGGTCGCGAGTTGCTACTGACCCTAGTCCAAGCACGGCGCCTTCGCCCACATTGACTCCGGGGCCCACCACTGCCCGCGCGCAAATCCAGGCGTAGGCTCCGATGGCCATGGAAAAAGCAAGCAAGGGGAATGCAGGGTCATCGAAATCATGTGTCGCGCCGCAGACATAAGCGCCCTGCGACACGATTGCGTGAGATCCGAAGCGCATTGGCGAGGGGTTATAGATTTCGGCGCCATCGCCTACCGCCACCTGGTCGGCGCATATCAGATTCCATGGAGCCCAGATCTTCGAGCCGGGATAGAAGTGGCAATTGCGCCCCATCCTGGCTCCGAACGCCCTGAGCAACAGCGCGCGCCAGGAATGGAACGGGCGCGGGGATGTTCGATACAGGAGCAACCAACAGATGTTCCAAAGCTGCCGCGCCAGTCTGTCCCGGAGCGGGAAAGCCGGGCGGAGGTATGGATCCTTTGCCGTATCCGCCGAAATGTGATCCGCAGCGTTGTAGTAAATCTGCCTGGTCATTTGGTCATCATTCTATCGAGGCCGCGCTTTACGTCGATCAGGCCGCAGCGCATTCATGGCGTGCTACTAGTCAAGGTCCGCCGGGCCAGTATCTGGCTTCGTTTAGAATTCACATTGTCCCGTCCGGAAGTGGCCGGGTATACACTTGCTGCGATTGGGAACCTAAAATGAGAATCCTGGCTCGATTGCGACTCCGGTCAAGAATTCGCCGCCACATCCAGAGGATCGCTGGCTCAAAAGCGTCCGTTGGCTCTTCACTGGTTGCGATGTGGGAAGTCTTGCATTTTGCTGCCAGATTACATCTCCCCCAACCAGCCGTATGGCGTGTTCACCCTCGACAAGTACTCTATCCTCTTCAGGTACGACTTCGCGGAAGCAGCGACATTGATGCTTTCGATCAGATCTTCAATTTTCAAGAGTATTTGTGCCTGCGGGAGTTGGATGAGCCAAATCTCATCCTGGACCTTGGAGCGAACGTCGGTTTCAGTACGGCATACTTCTTGAGCATTTTCCCGAAGGCGCGCGTCGTGGCGGTTGAGCCGGATGAGCGAAATTTGATCGTCTGCAAAGCGAACCTCTCACCCTACGGAGATAGGGTAAAGATCCTGCATGGTGCTGTGTGGTCGAGGCCTGCGACACTTCAACTGCTGAAAGGCGCGTTCCGAGACGGCCGTGAATGGGCTACTCGGGTCAGCGAGCCGATTGAGGAAGTGCAAACATCTGTGGGTGTTCAAGCGTGGGACATCGGAAGCCTGATTGAGCTGAGCGGTTTCAGTACGGTGGATCTTCTCAAGGTTGACATCGAACGAGCTGAGCTAGCTGTTTTCGGGGAATCTGCCGGGTCCTGGCTCCACAAAATCCGGAATATTTGCATCGAGCTCCACGGGAAAGACTGCGAGGATGCGTTTTTCGCCGCACTGAAAGATTTCGAATATGAGTTGGGATATTCCGGCGAGTTGGTCATCTGCCGGAACTTGCGCCCTAGAAAGATGTGCCCAGCAAGAACTGCCCTTCCCGTGAAAAGTTAGCGATCGGATGACGCAAGGTTTTTGTCCAGAGCCTCTTGGCAAAATTCCAGCAAGAGACGCACCGAGTTGGACCAATTCAGGCGGGTCTTGAACTCATGAAAGGCTCCCAACGACAGTTTTTGATAGCACCCTGGCGTGGACAGGATCTGAGAGATTTTTTCAGCAAAGTGAGAGGCCGGTGAGCCTGGGGGCAAACAGACACCGTTGACCTGATCTCGAATATAATCCGGAACTCCACCGGTGGCGTAGGTGATGGTGGGAACGCCGAATAAATTCGCTTCGCAGAATACGATTGCGGAAGCCTCTGCGCGTGTAGGGAGGATGAAGAAGTCTGCTTCGCAAAACAGGTCAGAGAGACGGCGCAACCCATCCTGAGAGTTTTTATCGATGAAGCCAAGGTATTCCACAAAATCAGGCAGGACTTGCGGTGGCTTTGCTCCGACGACGCGAAGCCGGGTCACAGTACCGGCCTGATTGAGCAGCCGAGCGGTTTCGATCGCAGTGTCGCCGCCCTTCCGCCCCCAGTCCATGCCAACAAAAAGCAGTTCGCACCTGCTGGGGACGCGTTCACGCTTCTTTTGAGCGAGCGACGCAATCTGCTCTTCGGTAAGTTGCGAAGGCATGTTGGGACCGAAGGGAAGCACGCGGATCTTCTCCGGATCGGTTAGCTCTTTTGCCGTTTCTGCCGCCCATCTGGAGGAATAAGCTGCAATTGCACAACGACGGAGGGACTCTTCTTCCTGCCATTTGCCACGACGCACATCTGAACGAGTGAGTTTGCTGAAACTTCCTTGGTAGTAGTTATACATTGAGTGAAACACGGCGTCGGTCCAGAAAATAATGGGTTGAGAACATTCCAGCAAGGCAATCGGAATGGAGCTCGTCGCGAACAACACGTCGACCGGATGCTCGCGCAGCTTGATCGAGAGTTGCCTGGCGTAGGAACGCAAAGCCAGAGGATATCGATCAAGGGATGCCGGGCTGCCTTGAAGGCGAGCCAGCGCCCACGACAATATAAGACGGCGTCTAAAGTTGCGGTCGAGTGGGGTGAACAACTCCACCTCAACATCCTGCTCCCGGAGATTCTTGAGAATGTGAAAAGGAGTGCCTGACCAGGACTTGACATCGGTCGCATCCTCGACACACACAAAACCGATTCTCATAACATGCTCTCTACGCTTCTACACATGCGCCCGCACACCGATTTCCAGATTCTGGGTCCGCAATTCATGCGAACGAAAGGTGGAAAGAACGATAGATCCTCTCTGGAATTTTCATCTTGCGAATCCTGCTACAGATGAATATGCCCTCAGTTGTCTCCGCGCGAATCACAGAAAAACACAATCTCGTTTCAGCGGCAGTCTGGGCATCGGCAGCCTTCATGGAGCACCGTGAATGCGGGAATCGGCCAACTGAATCGTACACTCTATCGCCTTCAGAGAGGGTTGCTAGCCGGCCTTGATTTCCCTGCCCTGATGGAAAGACGGCCTTGTAAGCTACATATGCATCTGCAAGAGGCCGGATATAACACGGCGCGATGGGAATGGTATGCAGCGGACCTTACTCAGGTGAGCTAAGGGTCGCTTCAATCAATCCACAAATCCCACAGTCCGGGTGAAGTACTTGAAATCGCTCGGTAATTGCTTTACGGGCCGGGCTGGGCTGCCGGCGTAGAGAAAATACGGCTCAGCGTAACTCTTGTTCAGCAGCGAATTTGCCCCTAGCACCGAATAGTCCGGTAGCCCGGCCCCTGGCAGCAAGACCGCCGCTGCGCCTACGAAGCAATACTCGCCAATTGATACGGGTGATGAGCTCTGTTTGCAGTTGATGAGGTCGATGCTGTGACTCAGGATGATGGAACGGCATCCGGCGAAGGTGCTGAAACGGCCGATGGAGACAGCCGCTGTGCAGTCGACGAAATGCCGATTGGTGATCGCCGCTTGATCGTGGACGACGAGTTCGGGGCGGCGGTCCAACTCATCCTTAAAATAAGGGGTCCCCTGCAGCGGCACGCCGGTAATCCAGTTCAGGTTTCCCACCGTAGCGCCCTCGCCTAACCGGAGTAAAGAGACTCCTTGTTTGCAGAGAGTCAGATGTCCAATGCTCGATTGAGGCCCCATCTCGAGGAATGTGGGGCAAATCAACGAAAACCCGATCCGCGCGCTTCGATGAATATGATATCCCAGCACATGAACCAGTAAGAAACGGCGCAGGGGCCACGGCATAAACAGTGTCGCCAGGCAAAATATCTCACGAAAACTCACATAATCCTCATCAGAGTCTCTGCGCTCAACTTCGCGCTGCGTCCGGTGCTTGAAGGCGGCCTGAAACGAACGGAGAAATCAGTTATCCAGAGTACGTGCGAATACCGGGCCTCGGCGGATGCGCTCCCAAGTGTCAAGAGGGTTCAAGATATGCCGAAGAAGGCGGTACCAGCGCGTCAGAAGCTTATCGTACCCGCTCGGCTGCCTTCCCTTGACCCGGGAGAAGATTTTGGCTTGCGTCTGAATCACGCGCGCTTCGCTGCTCTTGGAACCAGTTACGGAATTTGGGTGGATACGATACGCACTCCAGAATTCGTCAACGATGGCAAACTTCGCTCCCGCACGCGCCATTTCAAGAAAGAGTTCCCCGTCCCAGCATGCCTTGCTCTCTTCGCGGAATCCCCCAACCTGTTCAAAGAAACTTCGCCGGAAAAACGTCGAGGGCTGAATGAGGAATACGGCGCCGTAGATACATCGATTGACTGACATTCGATCGGAATATAAATCTCTAAGAATGCGGTCATCGGGGTCAATTAGTTTGCTATGTCCGCTCACCACGCCTATGTTCTGATGCTTTTGAAGGAAACTCACCGCCGCAGACACCGCCTTTGGCAGCAATAGGTCGTCGGAGTTCAGGAATCCGAGGATTTCTCCCGTTGCTTCGGCAAAGCCGTGATTCAATCCGTTCGCAGCTCCGCGATCGGGGCCTAAGACGAGTTTTGATATCCTCGACCTATATCGGTCTATAATTTCGCGACTGCCATCCGTGGATCCGGGATCGACCACAATGTACTCTATCTCCGGGTAATCCTGAGTGAGCACGGATTCGATCGTCCGCTCCAAAAATTCCGCTTGGTTGAACGAGATGGTTACAATACTGACTCGCGTCATAGATTGCCGGGCCATTTCCTGATCATTGCGGTTCAAAGCGGCTCGCCCATCCCCTCGCTTGGCGCGAGTTTAGGACGTGGCGAGCCAGAGAATCCGTTGGAAGCTTGTGCAGCAGGCCTGCGCCTTTTTCACGACGCAAGTGCAGCTTTCATTTTATTCTTTGCTCGCGCTGCCGCTTAGTTCGCCCTGCTTGGCGCGAAACGCGCCGATCCCACTTCATCCCATGTCAACCTGAAACGTTATGCGGCGGAATTCATCCTTCCCGCTCCCATCCGGATCGACGCGGCCGCCAAGCGAAACCGCTCTTGACAAAGAAAGGGGCCGAGTCACGGGAAGCGATCTGATCAGCCGGCAAACAACCACACCTGCTTGATGCGGCTGGCTCGATGAAGGAGTACTGGTCTCTGGCTGCGTCTAAGTACTGCATTGCTCTCTCAGGAGGCGGCGAGGTGTACACTGGCAGCGATTAAGCCGCCGAAATTAGGGTTTCCGTTGAAACTTAAAACCCGTCAAAACCTCTCAGCGAGGCAGAACATTCCAACGGCTTGATGCCGATACAGGAGATTACGAGTCATGCCAACTACGCTCAAGCGATTTCTCAAGACGCGCAGTAAGAACCTTTTAAGGAGCGCCTTCGAGATCGGCCAGCGGTTTCGCATCGATATTCTTCCGCGCCACTTCTATTCGGAGATTCCCGATATCCGCACCTTGCACGGGACCACCTCTTGGCGGAAGCCACGCAGTTTCCAGGGCGTTTTAGGTGACATCGATTCTCAGGCGGCATGGATCGACGCATGTACCAAGGACTACCGCGATACTTTGAAGCGGTTCGCTATCCACAAATCCGCCGTTAGAATGAGCGGCAGTGACGAGGGGTACGGCGAAGTCGAGGCCGATTTCCTGTATGGCTTTATTCGCGCGCACCGGCCAAAGCAGATCGTTCAGATCGGTTGCGGCGTTTCCACCGCCGTCTGCCTACTAGCCGCACAAGACGAAGGCTATTCGCCGCGCATCGTCTGCATCGAGCCCTACCCGACCGCTTTTCTCCAAACCGAAAGCAAAACCGGCCGTATCGATCTCGTCCCTCAAAAGGTCCAGGATGTTGGCTCCGAATGCGTCCAGAGCCTGGGCGCCGGCGATCTTTTCTTTGTCGATTCCAGCCACACCCTTGCCCCCGCCGGCGAACTAAACCTCATCATTCTGGAAATGCTGCCCCGCCTTTTACCTGGCGTCTACGCCCACTTTCATGACATCTACTTTCCCTACGATTACGCTCCCGATTTGCTGTCGACGGCGCTGTTTTTCTCCCACGAATCCACGCTGCTCTACGCATTTCTTTTGATGAACCGCAGCTTTGAGATCGCCGGCTCATTGTCGATGCTTCACCATCAGCGGCCCGACGACCTGCGAAGAATCTTCCCGGATATTCACCCTACAGTCTTCGAGGAAGGTCTCGCCGCGCAGAGCGGACAATTTCCCAGCGCCATCTTTCTCAGGCGTCTCGCAGACTAAGTCGCTTCTCGCGCCAATACTTAAATGTCTGGCTGTAAAGGAGAACCATACGCGAAAACCCATATTCCCGCTGTGAAACAATTTGCGTTCAGATCAGTGCTGCGGTCGAGGTGTCAATCCGGCGTTGATTTTCCTTTTTCGCTTTTTGATCACGGTGCGCACGGCCTTGCGAGGCGCCACACTCGAGAGAGTCATCAGCATCACGAAGTAGTACGGAAAATAAATGCGCTCCGTCGAGCCGTACGGGGAAAACAGAATATCCCAGAGTAACGAGAATGCACCAAAGCACATGACTGGCAGAAACGTAACGGTAGCTGGATACACCCGCATCAACATTCTCACCGTCAGCACGAGGATCCATGCCCAAAAGAGCGCGCCTGCGATACCCGCGAACACCCAGGCCTGCGTTAGGTACGAGTGCGCCGGGATGAGACCTTCCTCGTAATCCTCTCGCGTCATCACGAAAGGCTCTTTGTATCCCATGATGAGCAGCGCCTGTTGCTCCGCTATGATATAGGTCCAATCTCTCGCCCATGAACCGTGTCCTAAAATGGGCGAGTCGTAAATGGCCGGAATGGATCCCAATAAATCCGAGCGACCGCCAATAATTATTCCGTATTTACCGCCAGATTCGAGCTCATACTTCTCTTTTGCTTTCTCACCCAAAATCCCCGAGGTCGCTGCATATTGATAAGCCCGCACGATTCCGACGGCGCCCAGTACAAGCGAAGCTGTCAGGACTACTATCGGTCCAGCCTTCAACTTGCGCCCCCCCGCGCTCATTCCGCGAAAGAGGCGAGTAACCAGAATGTACAAGGCTGCGGCCAGGCACACGCCGCCCAGGCTCCGGCTGCCCTTGTAGATGTCAAATGCGCCGATAAGCGCACCCAGCGTGATTTGCCAGTAGCCGCGGAACTTCTCGCTGGAAACAAGAACAAACACTGCCAAGCTCACTGGCATTCCAAATCCGAATTTCCAGGGGTCATCCCCTGCAAAATAAACAGGGCTGATAAGGGGCGTGAGCACACCGCCTATAACTAACCCCCAGCCGTAGAACAAAAGCCGCCGCGGCCGCCCATATAGGAGCATATAGAGCACCACGAAGCTGATGAGGGTCATCCCAATCATGCTCCAGCCGCGTGCATAATCGGCGAACGCCGTGTGCCGGACAATATCCGTCACAACTTGCGAAACAAGCCACAACAAACAAAGAACCACAAATATCTTGCCAACACCCGTCGCGATCCTGATCTTCCCACGGAAAGCCAAATAGAAGAACACTGCCAGCATCATCAGGTCGGAGCCGCTCAGGGTTCCGATTACCTTTACCTGAACAAATTGCAGACTAGGGATGAGAAAGACGAGAATGTCAACGGATTTCCAACCCCTGATGTCCGTGTTGCTTCGGGTCTTCATACGGGGCTCCGTTTTGGCCGCTGTTGAGCACACCCTAATCGACCTCCGATACAGAGCACCAAATTGTTTTTCGCCATGTTTCTATTTTGCATTTCAAAATAGAACAACGCATCAAATGCGCTAGTCATAATGAATTATCTTGAATCATCGCAGTCAAGGGCTTCAATAGAGGCCAGCTGGAACTGGGAGCCGGGAATGTATAGAGTGTTTGCGCAGTTTCGCAAGCGAACCTCTCACCAGTCACACATCACATCGATTGCGGTTAGGTCGCGGAAAATCTAATTAACGGTGTATCAAAAATGGTTCTAAGTGCCCCTGACATACCAATCGTCAAAGCGCGACAATTTTTCGAACAGTCGCGAGTAGCCATTCTCAGTTAGCAATGAGAAGATCTTGTCCCTTTGCTGAGAAAAGTTATGTTCGCAGGTAATTACCCGGAACTCGTATTTGCTAAAATCGAAGGCGCTCAATATCTCGAATTCAGTACCCTCTGTGTCAATGGAAAGATAGTCAATGGACCTGGGAGCATTGTATTTGTTTAGCATATCTTCGAGGGAAAGCGTGGTGACGCTGTAATTCGTTCCCCGTGTTCTCATTTGATAATGAATATCTGAGGACCTAAAAGCGTCAATCGTTGAATATTCGCCCTCGTCTGCCTCGTTGAACGTCAAGACAGAATTGGAGTCGCGCCAGACGCACTTCGATTCGATATGACAATTTCGATTGCCTTTTAAATCCTGTTGCCAGCGCGCAGCGGGTTCAGCGACAATTCCGCGCCAGCCGAATTCTTTCTCAAGAAGATAAGTATTGCTTAGGCTCACACCGTTTGCTGCTCCGAACTCAACAAAGTATCCAGCGGTCGCGAAGCCACGCTCGAGTAAAACGAATATGTCCTGGCCCAGCTGGGACTGTGAATTGCGCAAGGCACGCAAGAGGCCATCATCTTGCATGCCGAGGCGCACGTTTTGGGTGTATCGCTCCTTAAGAAGCATTTCCATCAAACTGCCGAGCTTGGCACTGCCCTCCAGGCTCTGAATGTAGCTGTATCTGGCAAGACGAAGGTCGAGTTTCTTCAACGCTTCCGTTGCGAGCTTTTTGAGAGCGAATTGCATTCAGTTCGCGCCTTTCATGGGGGGCACCTTAGCGATAGGTCCAGCGTCAAGGGGCAGGTCATACAGCACTTTTCTCGGGGAGTGAGGGCACGAATTGGGCTTCCAAATAACCCCGTGGTTGCAGGGAGTGATGCCAGTGGCTTGTCGCAGATGCTCAGCCCTCCGCTGCGCACACGAACGGTGCGGCCTCAGCCGCGACGCTAGATTTCATTCAATGTTTTTTGTATCGAATTACCGTCATTGTCGGGCTCCTGGATAGGTTAACGATCTTCGCCAAGGAAAATACGAACGAGGAAAGTGAGATGGTAGAGCTAGACTCTTAGAAACGTCCCATCGATTTGAAGCGCGTAGCCGGTTTCCGGTGCAACAAACACAGGTGCAACGCCCACCATTCGAAAGCCCAGTTGATAGATCAGGGTGATCATCTCGTCGATCAGCGGCTGACCGTTATATAACGGCACCAGGGAAAGCTCACACTCCAACGCTTGTACGTGAGGTATCAGGCGCCTAGCGCCCTTAAGCACCTCGGCTTCGTATCCTTGAGTATCGACCTTCAACCAGACTTTTTCCTCAGAGCTCAAACAGGGCGTTATACTGTCGTCAAGAGAACAAATAGAAATTGTCTCGTGCGATTCATATTCAGCTTCTGGCGCGTTTGCATAGCACGCTTGAAGCATCGGAAGCAACGAGCTCGAAACGCTATTCTTCGCCACATTGATTTGAGCGCTCCCTGCCTGAGCCCCGCACGCGCAATTGACTGTCTTCCACAGATCGTCACCAGCCGCAGCTCTCTCGAGGTCGCCAAATGCCTTGTGTAGCGGCTCGTAAGACCAGATCCTGCCTTTGTATCCGCCTCGCCGCAGATCGAATGCATAATCGCCGACATTTGCTCCCACATCCAGCACAAGATTTATCCCGAGCTGTTGCATCATTTTGAGTCTGTGGCGGGGGGCCGACCAAGAGAGTCTCTGAATCTCGTATCCAAATGTGTTTAAGAGAGAGTGAATCACTCGCTTCATTGAAGCTGCTGCCCTTTCTGAACGTGCTGCGTGGTTAGATCTTTTGACGTCATCTCTAAACGATTGAGTACGCAGAAGCATCCGACGCTGCGCCCGGGGAATTGCCGCTTCCCTTAGAGGCCCTCAGTGGGTGTCTGCGTATTTGCACCGCTCTTTACCAAAGGAAAAGAGTCAGGCAGCGCGCCTCTTGAGCGAATCAGGAAGCGGATCTGCAGGCGAAGATAAAGAGTGCACGACGCTGTCGCCATGCCAAACGCCGCTGATGCTTCGCCCACCGTAATGTGCTTGAACCAGAACGCGATGACCGTTAACACTGCGGCGTTGACAAAAAATTGAACGGCTGTCGAATAGACTGCTTCCCGCTCTTTCCCTAGCCCTATCAGCATGTAGTAGACGGATGACCCCAATAAACTTGCAAACGCGCCTACGAGCGCAATTCTAAATGTGTTGGGCAGTAGGGGATTAAAGCTTCGATGGAGCCATAGGTGAAGCAAGGGATTCATCCCGACAATTAACCCTATGAAGACTGGAAGCGCAAGGGCAGATGTTACCACAAGAGCCTTGCGGTCAATTGACCGGATGCGGTCACGTAAATCCGTCTTCCTTTTTACCCGGAGATTGCTCACCTCGGGGATCATTGGCCTGAAAGCACTATCGAAGATACTCTTTACTTTCAAGCTGCCCGTCAAACACATATCATTCACCGCGACCGCTTCGAGTCCCGCGTACCGTGAGAGCATCAACCTGGTAAATGGGAGAAACATCATGGTGCAGACGCTGCCGCCCAGCATCCACCCACCAGTGCTAAGCAGTTGCCCCGCCTTGCGACTGTTGATACGCGTGCGCGCAATGAGCGGAATTGGCATATTCCTTTGCACTTGTATAAAGGAAATCACTTGCGCAACAGCATAGCCTAAGAGTGTGCCAATCAACATACCATGCAGATCAAGACCCAGATAGAGCAGCAAAGCACAAAAGAGGATGATTAAGCCTTGCACAAGCGTTTCATTGTAGCTGGTGAGATCCATGCGCCCAAGCCCGCCCACGGAGCAATTGAATGTCGTAAAGAGTAATGCGAGGACGGATAGAACCGCGACATAGGGGAGCAAAGAGTATACGATTGCTGCATCATCACCACTAAGCTTGAACAAGGTGAGGATATAAGATCGCGATAGGATCACAGCACCGATAAAGGTGACGCCAACGGCAAGAATGATGCCACAACTGATATTGATATAGGTCTTAACGCCTTCCCAGTCTTCATGGCAATGATCCTCTGCTACCAACTTCATGAGCGCCCAGGGGATCCCGAGGTTTCCTAGTTGTGCGACCGCAACAACAGTGCTTAGGACGAGCCAGAGGCCATAGCGATGATATCCAAGGTAATGGAGATAGATTGGATAAGATATGACATTAAGGCAAGCTCCAATGAGGGCCATGATCGAGCCCGCCCCCATGTTCCTGTTAAACTGAGAGCCGCGAATTCTCGAGAATAAATGCGGGAGAGTGCCGGCCAGAAGCCGGTATTTGGTAACGTGCGAACGTTCCGACGCAAAGGTCATCCTGCGGCCTCGATGTTGCTCGTTACCACGCTCGCTTTCGGACACGACTTCCGAAATAAAACTCCCGTTTGGATCCACTACTGGCGAAAATACATGCGGTTTGAGAAAAGCAATTTCATCGCCCTTTGGCGCGGCAACTCCACTTCATGCGGAACGACCACAGACCCCCTCGTTATCCTGATCCTTCTGTCCCGGCTAAGCGCCTGCGAATCCAGGTCATTCCGGGCAAACCCCAATACCACCGTCGAGAATCTAATGCGCCCTCGATGATCTCTGTTAGCCCCCGCTTAGGCTCATCCTCAGGATCCATTGCTTCCCAAATCATCCCCACGAGAACCGCAATGCAGGCCACGACAAGAGACAGCAGGGCGCCTGACTCGACAATCAACCGCCGCGAAGGCCCGGACTTCCGCCCGGGGATCTCGGCAACGTCTAAAACGCGAACCGTTGGAAGCTCCGCCGCCTCCTCCACTTTAGCCGTTTCATACTGCTTTGTAAGGGCCTCCCACAGCGCTTCCTCAACGCGCATTTTGCGCTCCAGGTCGTAATAAGTAAGTCCCAAGGCAGGCAATTCATCAGCAGTAGGATAAAGAGACTTGGTTGCATCTGCGTTAGCGCCGGATCCTTGAGACAGCCCCCCCATCTTATTAAGTTGTTGCTCCAACTCTGCGTTATGCGCCTCTAGAGCGCGCACTCTAAGATTATCCTCCGAATAGGTTTGCCGTAGTGCTGCCAGTTGGCTACGTCCATCGATCAACTCGGCCTGCAGTCTGAACCCTTCATCCACCATCGATTTTGTCTGTGTGGAGATGTCGATTGCGCCGCTCTTGGTGGAAAACTGACTAAGTTGCTTAGCCGAGTCATCGAGTTGCTGCTTGACATCTTTTACCCGTTCCTCAAGAAAGATCCGTTCACGGCGAGCAGCAGATGTGGAATCGTCCGTTACGACACGGTCAAGTTCGTCTACGTACCCCCGCGCCATATTTGCAGCAAGTACAGGATTCCCGGCCGTAACGCTGATTGTTATGACTCCACTCTTTCGATCTTGCTCAATCTTTGTAGCATCTGCTAATGACTTGCGAGTGTCCTCGGTAAGGCGTGTTTGATAGTAATGGGCGAGATCGAAGCGATTGATCAAGCCGTCCTGGACGTTCCGGCTTTCCAGAATGCTAATGAATAAATCGCCGCGAGTCTCGAGTCCAAGCGCTTCACTGCCAAGGTCGGATACGGCGCTGTTGGGTGATAGCAAGCTCATTATGCTGGAGTACGGAGAAGTGTCGCCAGGAGGCATTAAAGTTGTTGTCGATGTATAGAAGGCCGGCAGGAAAAGAGCATAGAGCACTGAGACGAGAATGCCGGCGGTAAGAATGCCAACGACCATCCATCTCTTTACCCAGCATCTCCGCAGGAAACGAGCGATTTTTGAGCTTAGCGATTCGCCGGGTTCTTCGGCATCAGCGGATTCAACTTCATTTGGCTCGGGGGGAAGCCCCGAAGCTTGTGTTGCACTTTGAGAATCGTCCATTTGAAACTCACTCTCGGGGAAACTATGCGGTACCGGATTTGCCGAATACGAACTGTGTCGGCTTTTGCCCTGAAAATCTGACGAAGAGGCGTCTTGTCGTTTTGTTCACGCTTGCTGACTTTTGGGTAAATGCCGCCGCACCTGGCCGGACGGTTAAAGCTGATTGAGGAATGTCCTGAACTTTGTTAGTAAGCTCCCGCAATAGCAATGGGCAGGGCAGCCGCCGCCATGGCCTGCGCCACTGCTGCTATGTTCTGCCAGACCGTCGAGCCGCCGACAATCTTTTCGGGAACAAAGATCGTGTCGCCAGGCCGCATGCGGAGGTTCATAAAGTTATTGCTTACCCAGCTATCGCCGCGTGGCACAACTGACCCATCCGCGTGGAGCACGTAGATCTCTTTCTTGTAACCAGTAGGTGTCGCGCCTCCCGCCTTGCGCAGATACCAGTTAAGATCTCTCCCGGGCACGTAGCTTATTGCGGCCGGGTTATACACCTGGCCGCTAACCACGACGAAATTTGGCCGCTTGGGTATGAGCAAGGTGTCGCCCGCACGCAGTTCAATGTCCGCTGGTGTATTTTCCCATCTGCTGACGTCAGAAGAGATGTTGATGATCAGTCGGCCACTGGCGGGATGGCTGCGAAGGCTCGCGAGAATCTCCTGCCGCTGTGTCTCGAGAGATTGCTGCATATCTGTCGCTGTCTGCGCTCCCATCACTCCTGGTCTGACCGCGGGAGGTGTGTTCTCGACTTGTTGAATCATCTGCTGACGTGCTTCCTCGGCCAGTTGACGGACCTGTACTCGTTCCAGCACGGCAGCAGCAGGATAAGCACCCTCTCGAAAACCTCCCGCACGCTTCAACGCAGAGCTAAGGCGCTCTCCCGGTTCGATCGCGTAGCTACCAGCATGCTCAACCTCGCCGCTTATCGTCACCGATGAACCGATATCCTGCCAGCCGGCCAATTGCCGAATGCTAACGACATCTCCGGGCTTAAGTGTCACATCGGCGTTTTTGTCGCCATCCAGTGCTTTCTCCACTGCGACGATGCTATGGTTCACCAGTACCTTTTGGCCATCTTGCACTACATAGCTTGAAAGGCCTGCTTCATCCTGATAGGCGCTACGTGTGAATCCTCCCGCCATCCTCACCAAGCCGGCCACAGTCATGCCCTGAGACATAGGATATGTGCCGGGGCGAAGAACATTTCCCTCAATGGAAACCATGGGCGGATCGATCTCATAGCGACCAAAGATACGAATCAGATCGAACGGTTCGAGAAGAAACGAATCATTACCAATCAGGGCCTGGTGCAAATTAAAACTGATCGTCTCTGGCCGGAAGTCGGGCGGCAGAAGGCGAACGAGTTCCGCATGGTCAGCCGGCTCGGGCAATACGTCCTTGTACGAATGCAACAGGTCGTTAATCGTCATCCCGTCCTTGTACGGGTACGTGCCAGGCCGATAGACATGCCCTTCGAGGTAAACCGCGTCTTGGTTGTAGGGCAGAATCTGCGAAATGACAACGTCGTCTCCACCCTGCACCCGGAAGCCGGCCAGCTTTTCTGCCACCTCTGCCGAATTATTGGGGAGTTGCAGACTTAACATGGTGCGGCGCTCGTGGGCCACAATTCGCGCAACATTAATCTGTTTCAAGCTCGCTGTACTCAGGACTCCCCCCGCAAGATCGAGAACCTGATTCAGCGTTTTTTCGCCATTCAGTTCGTATATCGCGGGCCGATGCACCATTCCTTCCACCGAAACTTCCGGACCGGCCGGTGGAACCAGGAGAGTATCGCCAGGCAGAAGACGTTCAACATCTGAGCGGACACCCTTCAGCAGAAAATCGTAAAGGTCGATTTCACGAACCAGCTGAGTGCCACGATACTGCCGCAGGAGGCGCAGCGACCCGCGACTAGTTGGGCCGCCGGCGGCGTAAAGCGCGCTCAGCGGCGTGGACAAAGAGCTGACGTCATAAGCGCCGGGTCGCTGCACGTCTCCCACGACATATACACGCACCGTACGGAGCCGGCCCAGAGAGATTTCGACGTGTTCATTCTGAAACTGGGTGCTGAGGGCCTGTTGGATAGCACTCTGCGCCTGGGCGATCGTCAATCCGCTAATCATGATTGTGCCCGCTTCAGGGAGCTCAATCTGGCCTTGGCGGTCGATCATCCTTTCCAACCGGCTCGACTGGCCGCCCCACATATTTACGATCAGACTATCCCCTGGCCCAAGTACATAATCGGGACCGACGGGGAGATCCATCGGCAATTCGTTCGCATTCCCCGTGCCGAAAAGAAAAGCGTCGCTACCGAACCGCTGCAGCCCGCCTCCACCTGATGGGACCTTGGTGTAAAGATCCTGCAGAGACGGCATATTTCCATATGGACTTCGCTGCTGTATCTCTTGGGGTCCACCTTGATGGGTCTCGGCACCCGTTCCTACAGGCGTCACGCGCGCACCAGTCGCTTGAGGACGACTGCTCTGCGTCGGTGCTTGGCCATGGCCACTTTGGGGAGATGATGCTGTCGTGCCGCCACTCTGGGCTGGTGCTTCGGCCCCATTATTCGGGGCCGATGTCTGAGAGGGGCCCTCGGCGTTGCCACTCGGGGTCGCTCCCTCAGCACTACTCCCCGAGGAAGCTGGAGCTTGCGCGTCGCTGCTCGGGGCCGTTCCCTGGCCGCCACTACCTGCTGCAGATGGTGCTTGGGCCTCACTGTTCGGGGCTGTTCCCTCAGCACTACTACCCGAGGAAGCTGGTGCTTGCGCGTCACTGCCCTGGTCCGTTCCCTGGGCGCGACCACGCTGAACAGCCGTAATTCCACAAAACACTACTGCCAATCCAAAAGCAAACAGGAAGCTGCGGATGCGGGTCCAACGCGGCCTGGAATCAGACATTCTTCGAATGTAAAGCAATACGTTGCGCATTTCTTGACCTTTTGACGCGTGGGTTTGTCGTTTCATGTTGATCGCTTAGAGCCCGCAGTCTCATACGGGCTCAATGACTCACTCCTGGTAGAGATTTCATCGCAACGTGAGTACTCTGACAGCACACAAGGCGTGCCAGCGCCCTCACCAACTTCTCAGTCAACGAGAAGGACAGCGAAGCACTCAGACGGTGTAGCTCGCTTTGCTACTGGAAACACCGTGGTAGCAGCTCGCAGTGGCCGGCTGAAAGCAGGCCGCGCAACCGGAAACCGTTCCGAGGGACCGGCTTCCTGCATCCTGTCTATTCGCTTGTTGCCAATTCATGGAGCCGGGTTGATCTTGGGCGATCTCGTTCACGATACGCCTTCGGCCTTGAACGTTGTGATTTTCGCCTCTAACTGCTCTACCTTCTTCTCCAGACTCTTCATCTCAGCTCGGAATTTTTCGAGATGACGTCCAAATGGAACTTCTCGATTCACATCTCCCAGAACAGAGTGCATCGCTTCGCGCGTGAGGTGCGACACGCTGCGTGCTCCGGTCAGGGAGCAGACGCGCCTGAGAGTCAAGTGCTCCTCTTCGGAAAGACGGACGCTTATCGTGCGTGACCGCGGCTTCAGAACTGTCATCATTGACCCCCGAGCCTGGTTTGAGATGCAGAATGATCTCGTTTCCTCGCAGGAGCCTTTGAATGGCGAGGGAGGGAACGAGAGCACTTGGGCGTTACCTGAATAGTCGAGATTCAGCTTGGATTTGGCATAGGCTCCGCCCCTCTGAGTCCCAGTTTTTCGGCGAAAACTCGCGTTAGGTAGATACGCTTATCCGAATCGTGGGGACACACTCTGCCTTACCGTTGACAATAGGGCCACAACGCCCTGTTCGCATCGAGCCGAAGTCTAGAACAATCTAAAAATAGCATGGTTGGGGGTCAGCGACGCAAGAGAGGGTGTCCCTCGGCCAGTTGGAAACTATGAACGGCGGATACGTCGATGTTACGCCACTGACAGCCGGGCGGCGGACGGCTCCACCATCATCGCTCGACTCGCGTTCCTTTACATCCTGTCTGGCCAAGGGCGGCCAGTTGCACGCTTGTTGGGACGATAGCCATAGGAGTCAGGATGGAAAGTGGCTCCACCAACGGCTCCAGGACTATCTTCGCCACCGCTTGCGCCACGCGATCCGCGACCGTGGGTATCCCGAGAGGACGTACCTTACCGTCTCCCCTGGGTATCTCTACGAGTCGCGCCGGCGGCGGAAAGTAACTCCCCGACCACATCCGGTTTCAGATCTTATCGAGATTCCCCTTCAGATCCTTCTCGAACATCAACAGAGACTCGCCGTCCACCCCGGCGGCACCACGGTTGGCCTTCACCAATTGCCACGCCCGCAGGACAAGTTGTTTGGAAATACTGTATGGCTTTGCCTCAGGCACGCACTCCTCCCCTTGCGGGTTGATCCATTCCTGAGACCGGCCGGGCCGGCCCCTTCGCTCCACCCAAGTTAGCGGGCTTCATCACTACCACGAGCCGATCCGCCCCTGCGCTCCGCGTATGGATTTCAACCCTCATGGGGGCCTCCCACTAGAGCTCCTCCCTTGGCATCGAAGCGCCAGGTTCCCATGTTCCGCATGAAAGCCTGCACCAGGCTCGCGCCGCCTATTTGCCGGTCACCGTCCAGCCCGTAAACCGGCTCCTGCTGGATTTCATCCCAGGCTGCCAAATCGACCTGGTTTCGATGACGGTTCAGTCTCCTTCGACAGAGCATCCGCGGTTCACTTCCGTTCGCCATCCTGGCACTTACCTGACGAGTTATGCTCGCCGTTTCCCGGTCCGTTCACCACCTGGGAGCTAATCCCCACGCAGCACCGCGCAGTTTGAGGGCTGATCCTGTAAACCGCCCCCGGAGGGCCTACCTCTATCTTCCATGCAGCAAGGCTGCCGCATTCGGTCTACATTCCTACCTCCTGCTTCTGCCGTCATGGCACACTTTGGCGAGGGACAGGCCAGCTTCTAGAAACAAGACGGCATTTTTGTCTTAGCACGGCAGAGCAGTTGACTTATACCGACAGAGGATTATAATTGTAACTGTATGATTCCTAGCAACTTATGGACGCTCTTCTGGGACACGAACCTTGACACCTTTACGCCTGAGGCTTATCCCGACTACACCATCTTCCGGGTTTTGGAGCTGGGCGACGAGGCGGCTGTGGCGTGGCTGCGACGAACATTCTCCGAAGCGGAAATCCGCCGGGTGCTTTCTACTGAACGCCGTTTCTCCGCGAAATCCGCCAACTTCTGGGCGCTCGTGTACGGGCTTCCATCCCGCGAGGTTGCGGCGCTCAACGGCAGCCGCTAACTACCATAAATTCACCCAAGGACATTGCCATGACCAATCAGGAACACGGGACGTGGCGCCGCAAGGTGATCACCGCCTCAACCGAAACAACGCTTGGCATCCTCCGGGATGCGCACCTCTTGGACGACTTCTACCTCGCCGGCGGAACGGGGCTTGCGCTGCAGTTCGGCCATCGGCTCTCCCTCGATCTGGACTTTTTCTCAAAGGAACAGTTCGCTGAAGAAATGTTCCTCCAGTGTGTGCAAGCACTTGATGGGTTCACGCTATCAGCGAAAGCCCCGTACACCATCCACGCCACCGTCCAGGGAACGAAGGTTAGTTTTCTCGGCTATGCCTACCCGGTGCTGTTCCCACAGAACCGGTTTCTCGGCGTTGCCATTGCTGATCCGCGCGACATTGCTTGCATGAAAGTGAGCGCTATCGCGAGCCGTGGCACCAGGCGCGATTTCGTAGATCTCTACTTTTGTGCCGAGCGCTTCGGCCTTAAGGAAATTCTGCGGCTTTTCGGTCGGAAATACGCCCAAACGCACTACAGTAAGATTCATATCCTTAAGTCGCTGACCTTTTTCGGCGATGCTGAAAGGGACCCTATGCCCAACATGCTGGAAATGCTTGATTGGAAGAGAGTGAAGCAGTTTTTCTCGAGCGAGGCCCCTAACTTGCTGTAACAACGCACTCTTTGAATCTCGCTTCCGTTTGCGAATTGCCCGCAATTCAGCCATCACTCCTCGAAGGCTGATTTCTTATCGGAATTCTGGCTCCTACAGCATTGCGTGAAGCCGACGGTGCGAACGATGCACAATGAATGACGGGCCGTTCGCCCTTTTCAAGCACGGATTATTAACACAACCGAAAGAGCAATTGCGCAGTGTGTTAACGCTCATCTGAAAACGTAGTTTTTGGGACTTCCGCCGGCGGCGTAGTGATCGCTTGGCGGAGCTTGAGGCGAAGGTAGTCGAGATCGCCTTCTGGCTCGGGGTGTTCACAGAACTCATCGATGACGGGGCGGAAGTATGCAAGTGGGCTACTTCGCTGAATTGATGTCGACCAACGAAGAGGTCAGCGAGAGTATCCGGCCGCTGCTCAGGTTCTGCCGGGAACACATCGACCGATCGATCAGGCGGGACACAGCTCTGCTTCGATCGCTGGAACGGGATCCGCTGCTGAGCGACAGGCTTAGGCAGTGTCTGACGAATCCGAGTAAGCACTTTTTTAGCAGCAAGATTGAGGTTAGAAGAGAAGAGGCGACAGTTCAGCGGCGCATGATGGATGACGCCTCGCAGGCATGAGCTGAGTGATGGGCATTGGGAGTTAGTGTGCGAAGTGCTCCCGCGCAATGGGCAGCGCGGCGGGCAGTGGCGGCCGCATCGCGAGTTGTTGAACGCGATGTTCTGGAAGCTGAACACGGGGGCAAGCTGGCGCGATCTTCCAGAGCGTTATGGTCCTTGGCAGAGCGTCTACGACCGTTTTCGACGCTGGCAGAGGGACGGAACATTTCAACGGCTGCTGGATCGGCTTCAGCTGCGCATGGATGAGTTGGGCCGGATCGACTGGGATACAGGGTGCGCAGATGGCAGCAACATCCGCGCCGCCCGCCCCGCAGCAGGGGCCAAAAAGGGGGCTCGGAAACAGCCCTCGGGCGCTCCCGCGGGGGCTGGGGATCGAAGATCCATCTGCTGACAGACGGGCATGGCCTGCCGTTGGCGGTGGTGCTCAGCGGCGGCAATCGTCATGAGTCCTGTTACCTGGAAGAGTTGGTCTTGGCTGGTTATCGCGGTCGCTGGCCGCTCTGGCTGCTGGGCGATCGCGGCTACAGCGCTCCACGGATACGCCTGTGGCTGGAGCAGCACGGTATCCGGCCTGTGGTTCCCTATCGCAAAGACGAACTCAAACAACGGCCCAATCTGCCCCAACTGGATCGCGAACGCTACCGGATGCGCAATGTCATCGAACGAACCATCGGGAGACTCAAACAATGCCGCTCCATCGCCACACGCTTCAAAAAGCTCGCCGTCTCGTTCCTGGCCATGATCAGGCTTGCCTTCGTCCAACTCTACCTGCGTACCATCGATTCGTCAGACACTGCCTAGTCCGTCTTTTTCATTAGGCTGCCGAGCGTTCCCGGCCCGGGCGGGTCAGCTCTTTCTTTTGTTATTTATCGAGGGAGGGAAATTACACATGAGAGCATGGGCACGTCAGTAATCCGCTCGATCAGGGCTCAATTCTTGCCGGTTTCTCGTTTTTTTGCGGTAGTGAGTTCCCGTTCATCCCAGAGCTTGGAGAAAGTAGTTTCCAAATAGTTGGTGAGTGACCGCCGCTCCTTTCCGGCTTCTTCGATCAGCCTTCTTTTGAATTCAGCGGAAACTCGGAAGTTTAAAGTCTCCTTCTTTTTCATGAGATTCAGTAAAAGCCTCGGCGCGATGCTACCGAAGACCCCGACGAATGGTCAAGCGGCTGCCTCTTTTCTGCTTGACAATGCGTAATGCATAGTGCATTATATATGCATTACAGATCCCGCCGGAGGCATCACTTGACAGCTTCCACAGAGTACTTATTCCGCCGTAACCGAAGACTTGCGCGCCAGAGGTGGGGGCCAGCAATCAACCGCGATCTCCTAGAAACCCTGAAGTCTTTTTCCAAAGATTTCTCCTTTTCCATCTCCTCTGGGGACCTGCTATTGCTGGACAAGCGCTGGTACGTGACCCATGTCGGCCTCATAAGGCTCGCTCGCCGCAACCGGTGCCATGGAATCCTAGCTGAGCCCGCACAAGAGTTTTGTGATCCCAAAGAGGGGCGTTGGGCTTTTCGGGCCACAGTCTACAAGTCTAGGACCTGCCGCGGTTTCGTTGGATATGGCGACGCCGCCCCCTCCAACGTTTCCTCGCTGGTCCGCGGCGCCGAAATGCGGATCGCCGAAACCCGTGCGGTCAATCGCGCCCTGCGCAAGGCCTACGGCATCGGCATCTGCTCCGTCGAGGAAATCGGAACGATTCCGAATCCGGCTGAGAAGCTTTTTCCACAAAACGCCAATGGGAACGGGAATGGCACTGGCCCCAAGGTCCGCGACCGTCTGTGCCAGATCATCCGCCAGCACAAGCTCGACCCCGAACTGGTCAAGGCCTACGCCGTCGACTTCTGCGGCACCAAGACGCTCCGAGAGGCGAGCCGAGAACAGGTTGAGAACTTCGTCCAGCAGCTGGCCGGCTGGGCCGCGAAGGACCGCAATGCCCTGCTCTTTCAGCTCAACAGCTACTCGCAACCGAAGCAGGAGGGGGCCGCATGAAGCGCCAAGTCCCAGGCCTCGCCGAAACGGCCCGCGATTCTCGTCCGGAGATTCCCGACGGCGTCTTCCTGGTTCAGGTCGACGGCGCCCAGTTCCGCTGGCATGCCCATAAACCGTTCTACGTCCTCCGACTCTCCGTCATCGAGCCCCGCACTCTGGCCGGTCAGTCCATTGTCGGCCGGCTCTACTGTACCCAGAAGGCGATGTGGAAGCTGGGCTGGTTCCTGCGGGATTTTCTCTATGACCCGGAACTGCTGGCCCACGAACAGGTCGATGAGAAGGCTTTGCCGGGACTCCGCGGCGTTGTCAAGATCAGCCATACCGTGATCAACGGCATTTCGCTGGTCAACCTCGACGGCTTCGCCCCAGCCAGCCAGTGGGAAGAATTATCCGCAGCTCCGGTATCGACTGTTTCTCGCTCCAATAATGCGGAGGCGTCCTGATGACCTATTCCTACACCCAGATCAGCCAGTATCTGAGCTGTCCGCGCCGTTACCGGCACCGCTACCTCGACGGATGGCAAGAGAAAGACACGCGCGCCGCCATGCTCTTTGGTCGAGCCTTCGAACAGGCCGTTGCCGCCCTGTTTCGCCGTGAAGACCCGGCGGCTGTGTTGTCGGAGCAGTGGAGCCTGTCGAAGGACATGGGCCTGACCTACTCCGGCAACGACAACTGGGACCGGATGCTGCAACAAGGCGTCCAGTTGCTGGAGCGCTTCGCTCAGGACGGCCGCGTTCGGATTCGGCGCCCTCGCTCAAGCCAGCAGATTCAGTTCAATCGAATGCTCGGTTCTGGCAACCATTTCGCCTCCTACGTCGATGCCATTGGTGAGCTGGACGGCACGCCCTGCGTTCTGGAATGGAAGACCAGCTCCGCGCGATATCCAGAAGAACCGGCCGGCATTGCCGCACTGGATCCGCAACTGGTCTGCTATTCGTGGATGACCGGCATCGACGAAGTCGCCCAGGTTGTTTTCGTGCGCAAGCGGCTGGTCGAAGTTCAGTACCTGCGGGCCACCATTTCTGAGGAACAGCGGCAGGAGTTCGCAACCCTGGTCGATGACACCGTGCGACGGATCGAGTCCGGGCTGTTCCTGCCGCATAGCGGCATCCGCTTTCCACAAAATCCGTGCACCACATGCCCCTTTATCGGGCTCTGCCTCGATCAGTCCGACTTGGTCGAAACTGCACTGGTGCGCAAGCCCGGAGTGGACCTTGGTCTGTTTGACGAACTTTCGTTTTAGGCCGATGCCGATGCCGCCCAAGCTCAATCGCAAGCGGGCTCTCTTTGTTCTGACCAAGATCGACGAGATCCTGGCGTGGGAAAAGCAGAGAGAACAGGAGCGCGACACGCGCTTTGTCGATCTGGGCAGGTATTTGTGCGAGGTGCGGGCGGGTCAGTACTGGCGGCTCCAGAACTTAAAGTCGTTCGATGAATTTCTGCAAAGACGTTTTCCCGATTCGCGCCGTACCGCCTACTATCTGATGTCCATTCACGAACACTTGCCGCCCCAGATCCGGCGGGAGTTGAAACAGGTGGGCTGGACCAAAGCGGCGGAGTTGACCAAGGTCGCGCGTTCCGACGGGAAGGATTTCGATTGTGCAGCATGGATGCACAAAGCCCGCTCCTTACCTCGGGATCAGTTCAAACGGGAAGTGGACCAACACCTCACCGGCAAGGACACCGAACCGACCGAGATCATCTACTTCAAGTTCTACCGGAGCCAGATTCCGGTGATCGAGCAGGCCATTGAGACGGCAGCCCTGATGCTGGGCACAGACAAATCCCGCGGCTATTGTCTGGAGATGATCTGCGCGGATTTCCTGGCGGGAGCCAACCTGGACAGCGGACAACCGAACGTGCTCTTGTACTCGATCGCACGGTTTTTCCAGTTCCTGCCCGGCGAACAGCGGCGGGAGTTTGTCGAGCAGATCACCGAGAAAGCGTCATGAACCGGATTCCGGTCAAGAGTCCTCGCCTACGCCTCGCTCCCAAATGGTACGCAAACCTGCGGCAGGAGGTGTTACGCCGAGACGGATGGAGGTGCCAGAGCTGCGGCGCGCTGTCGCATCTCGAGGTTCACCACAGGGAATTGCGCAGCCAGTCCGGGGATGACGCAGAGCAAAACCTCATTACGCTTTGCACTCGATGCCACGCAATCGTGCATCGGGGAACGGATTGAAGACTGCTTTCTGACCGGACCCGGTACCCCGAGTTTTTCCAACCAGAATTGCTCTACCGCCGCTGCGTGTCCTCCGCTTGGCTGCAAGCTGGCGGAAGTAGTCACTTCCCCGCTTGGCGGTCTGGGAGCCGCCCTTACGCCCCAAGAGAACCGCTGCTGACAGCTTCGCCTGTCCGAGTAGATTATCCGTCAAGGCCAAGGCAGACCGCAGCAACTCCCGGCATCGGACGGCACGACCCTCCGGCAGATCGGTCGTGGCTAGGATCAAGTCTACCCCCATAAGCAGATTCTTGTTTGTAGCTTGCTGTTGAATTCAGAACAGGCCAGCGGTAATCTCCAGCCACTTGGAGAATCGAAGGCGGCAATTATGGTTAGGGCTGGCCGGAAAATCGAGAATTCAGCAACGGAAGTAAAGCAAATGCCCGATCAAAAAGTATCCCATCATCAAGCGGACAAACCCGTGGTGCCCACCGGCAGCCAGGTTTTCTCCGATGGCTCGGCCGTGGAGCTGCTCCAGGTTCCAAATGGCGAACTGAAGCTTCTGAGCTGGGACGGGAAGTCCGCGAAAACGGCGGGGCAGTTTGTGCGGGGTGATAAAACCTTCGTCCCGCTGCGCGTAGATCCGGCAATCCTCCGCGCGCTGCGGCTTCCGAGCCGTATCGCGCAATACAGGTCCACGCGCCAGCTCTTCACCAAAATCTCCGGCTTGATCGCGCAGGCCACCCAGGCGGGTGGCGGCGTCGTGCTACCACTGACGTTTTCTGTGTTCGCGACGTGGCTGGCCGACAGCCTGCCCGTAGCGCCGTTCGTGTGGATCGTGACGCCGCCCACGACAACCGCGGCGCCCCTGGCACAGCTGCTGGGCTTGCTCTGCCGCCGTGCCTTCGTCGTAAGCGACATCTCGTCGGCGAGCTTTCACTCGCTCCCGATGGATCTGCGGCCCACACTGCTCACAGAGATTTTCCAGCCTACGCGTCGCGTGCTGAATCTGTTACGCGCATCGACTCGGCACGGCGCATTCGTTGCCGCTGGAGGTAAAACCATGGATGCCTTCTGCGCAAAAATTGTGTTCGCACCGGAACCGCTGCGCGACCCTGCCAGTGCCGGTTTTCCGCTCGAGCTCGTGCTCCCTCCCACGCGCGAATATGTGCCTCCGATCAGCGCGTCGGAGGCCGAGCGCATCGCCATGGAATATCAGGCGAAACTGCTGCGGTACCGGCTTTTGAATCGGGCCAAAGTACGCGCCCCAGCATTTGAAATGAACCAGTTCACGGTACCCATGCAGGAACTCGCATACAGCCTCGCCGCGTCGATCGCGGATGACGACGAGCTGCAATCCGAGATCGTGCCGTTCTTGAAACCGCTGGACCGCGAAATCCGCGTTGATCGCGAATCGCTGCTGCAGGCGATCGTCCTGGAGGTTCTACTCGCCCGATGCCATAGCACCATCGGCAAGGATTTTCCCGTCACGGAAATGACCGGGGACGTAAACACCGTCCTCCGCGGTCGAGGAGACATGCGCGAAGTTTCCCCAGAGACGGTCGGTTGGACATTGCGGAGCATGGGTTTTCATACGGAGCCCATTACCGGCGGGAACAAGGGGTTGTCGCCTCCCAACGAGGTGTGCGAAAAGATCCACAATCTGGCTGCAGACTATGGAGTCCGCACGCTCCGCGAACCTCCCGAGAAACTGAAATGCCCGCGTTGCAAGGCGCTGGCGCTGCCGCAGAATGCATCGCCGCATACTGGGGGCAGTTCGTGAATCGAACAGGAGGGGTTTCGGATTTTGTTGGGGTAGCGATATTCCGGAGTTGAGGTTGTTGAGGAGTTGAGGTTTTTTCGTTCCGAGGTGCTCATGAAGAATCCGATTTGTGCAGCTTCTTACGAACGGGCGGTCAAGTTGATGGCCGCCGATTGTTACATCAATCATCTGGACGCTCTTCCCCACCAGTCGGCCGCGATGTGCGAGCCATTCCGGGTTGAGCTACCACCTGGGTTCACCGGAAGTCGAGTTTTTGTGCGCGGTCGACTCGATCCGATCTACGTAATCCCGGCTCGTTTCGTCACCGAGCGACCATCAGGAATGGTCGTCAGCGACTGGGGTCTCGAGCTGCCGTGGCCGGACTCCTCCATCATTTGGGACCACTTACCGTGGGACGTCATTCCGCCGAAGTACCACAACGAGTACGGGAGCCTTTTCGAATCGGAACTGATGGACGTGCTGAATGAGCATCACCGGATAAGGTGCGGCCAGCCGGTCGACGGACTCCTTTGCGCAACTTCATTTCGGCCGATTGAAGAATCCTGCCACAGCGTTATATCAGCAAAACTCAGCTGCACGGACGATCTAGGAAACACGGTATCGCGTGGTATCGACTTTAATATAGAAAGACTTAGTCGCTCAAGCACCAACCGGCTTCCAGTTGGACGAGCTGATGGGCTACTTCGCAGACATCTTGTCGATTCCCGGCGCTGGCAGCGTCTCGAGCCGGAGATCCAAAAAATGATGTTAGACGAGCAGGTCCAGGCGCAGATGCAGTCGGGGTTGGATGCGCTCTAGAAACAAGCAAATCCGACTGGGGCGGCAGCGCTAACCCGGCAAGTCCTGGCTCTGAATCCGGATCACTCCGGGGCGACGCTGCAACTCGCCATGGCGCGGGAAACCGGAGGAGGCGCTGCCGGGCGCGATTGCGGATCCCCTGTTCTAGCGCAGACGAAGCACTCGGTGCCTGCGCAGGCGAAGCCGGCACACAAGAAGCGAGAAGGAAGAAAAGCGAGGGAGCCTTAAGTTGCATGGCATTGTCTCAGGCGTGCGGCCGCCGGCGCCGTAATTGAGGAGTGAAACAGATTTCGGCCTGAAAAGTAGAGTTCTCCATGTCGCGCTGTCAAGCAGTCACGAAGGCCCCACCCGTGCTTTCTCCTCGGGCACCCTCGCGCTCCCATCGCGCCATCAAATCTCACCCCGTTGCCTCGTGGTAGAGCTATACTTTTGGAGTCCGCTGAGGACGATTGCAGCGCGAGCTTAATTCGATTCGCCGCCTCCCCCTTGTAGAACGAATTTTCGTTGAAACCCTTGCGCCTCGACAACCGTCGATAAAACGCAAGGGAACAAGCCTCGACGCATACCTTTGCTTGCGGCGTTGGTTGAGCCACTTCCTGAAAAAGGCGGTGTTTCATCTGGCGTGAACTGGAGCGATTCTTAAGGCCGCCTGGTTGGATGACCGCGAGACGCGTGGTCCTTCCCTGTTGAGGTTGCCACGCTCGGTTTTTGGGGGTCCGTGGATGCTTCCGCGGAAATGGGGAAACAACCCCGCTTGCAATTCGCAATGGGAGCTCGTATGAAAGCGTACGTCGCCGGATTTTCTGCCTTGGCCTTCGTGCTCGCTGGGTCGCTGGCAGCCGCTCAAACCGAGCGAGCTTTGTTGATCGGCATCAACACTTATCAACCCGCGGGAACCACGGCGGATCATCCTGCCGGCTGTATCTACGGCCGCTGCGAGCTGGGAACCTTCCAAAATCTCGACGGCTCGGTCAACGACGCGCAGGCCATGGCCGACCTCCTGACCAGTCCCAAGTTCGGTTTCCCGGCCGGCAACGTTGTTCTGCTCACCAATCCTGCTCCACCCCATTCGAGTCCGGGAGTGGTCCTCCTTCCCGCCGAACAGACCACGCATGACGGCATTCTTGCCGCCATGCAGAAATATCTCGTGGATGTTCCGCAAAAGGGCGACACCGTTGTCTTTTACGACGCCAGCCACGGCTCGCTTCGAGTCAACAGTAAGGGCAACAAACTTACCGTGCTGGTCGGCGGCCAGTATGTCCACGCCGACAGCACAATGGTTCCCTCAGACGCCTACAAGGGCGGCTACGACGTCCGCGACCGCGAAATGACGCGCATCTTCAATGCGGCTCTCGACAAGGGCGTCCACCTCACCGTCATCTTTGACAGTTGCCACTCCGGCGGTATCAGCCGCGGCATCGGCCCGGTTTACCGCGAGCGCGCTCTGGCCTTTGATCCGCGCGACATCAATGAAGCTCCGGACACTCTGCCCAACGGCCAGCCACGCCCCGCGCCAACCCAGCGCACTGACAATTCCGCGCTGGTCTTTTCCGCCGCACAACAGGATCAGACCGCCAAGGAAATGCCGGCCGGCACCGAGCCGCACGGCGCGTTCACTGCCGCGCTACTTCAGGCTCTGCAGGCATTGCCGGCCGACACGCCCGCTTCCGTCATTTACGAGCGCGTAAAGGCCGTCCTCGAGGGCAGCAATGTGCCCGATCAGGAGCCTGACCTCGACGCTACGGCCGCGCGGCGCGAGCAACCGCTCTTCGGTGGCGCCGCCGCAAAGTCTGACAAGGTGCGCGCTGCCGCGCTCGGCACAAATGATGACGGCTCTGTCTCGCTCGACATCGGCCGCGCTTCCGGTCTCGGCGTCGGCAGCGAATTCACCGCTGCCATCGCTAACAGCGCTGGCAAAAGCGTTCTGCTTCGCATCACCGGCCTGGATGGCCTCGCCCGCTCCTCGGCTGAAATCGTGAGCCCAGCGGGAGCGAAGGTTGCTCCCGGAGACCTTTTCGAGCTGAGCAAATGGATCCCCGCCGATAACCCGCCATTGCTTGTCTGGCTTTGGCCTTCCAATCTCACAGAGGACCAGATCGACGCGGCCGCCGCGCAGGTGCAGGCCTCCGAAGCTGCCTTGGTCTCCGATCCTGCCGAGCAGCAGTGGACCCACGTCCTCAGTTGGGACGGCGCGAATTGGACGCTGCAGCAGGCCGGCTCGGCCACTTCGATCAACCTCGGCGCGCCACTCACTGCCGATGCAGTCAAGAAGAACCTTCCCCCCGGCGCTAAGCTCTGGGTCAATCTTCCGCCTTCGCAGGAGCTGGCCGCCAAGGTCAAGCCCGCAAGCAGCGACAGCGCTGTTCAAGCCGCAAGCAGTATGTCTGTCGCCCACTACGCGCTCACCGGTGTCGTCACCGCCAATGGTCCCGCTTACGCGTGGTATCACAAGAGCGAGCTGGCGGCTGGACCGCCCTCGCCCAACGCGGCCCCGCACAGCCCCGGCTGCTCGGCCACCTCGCAGTACCCCGTGCGCACCGACTGGGTGCCGGTCGCCAGTGCTTCCGCCATCGATGCCGCTGGTGACAAGCTGAACCACTACTCATCGTTGCTTGCCAAGGTCCACGGCTGGCTCGAACTGGCCAACAGCCCCGCGGACGCGTCCAGCGACGAATATTATTCACTGGCCCTGCTTCCCTCCAACGCCACCTCACCGCTTCCGGCCAATCAGACCACGCACCAGGGCGATCAGCTCAAGATGGCCCTCGCCTCCCAAGACCGCATCATCGACCACCGCTGGGTCTATGTGCTCGACATCGATTGCCACGGTCAGGGCACCGTTCTTTACCCGCGCGACTACTCTGAGAATCAGTTTCCCAACGATTCCGAAAATGGTCGCCAGTTCGTTCTGCCCGGCGCGCCTGTCCTGCGCATTGGTCCGCCTTATGGCGTGGATACGCTCATCATGTTGAGCACCGAGCAGCCGCTCGCCGACCCATACGTGCTGAACTTTGAAGGCGTCGCCTCGCGCGGCACGCGCGGAGTCGCGTCGCCCTTGGAAAAACTTTTGAACCAAACCAGTGGAGGAACGCGCGGATTTTCCGGCGAGGTTCCCACGAATTGGGGCATTGGACTGATGACTGTTCACAGTGCTCCCAGTGCTGCGCCAAATTAAACTCCATTTTGAGCTTTATTTCGTCATGGGTTGATTTCATGAATCGGGTTGAGGAGCACATCGAAGACCAGAAGCTGAGGGCATCAAAAGGTGAAGACGGCAGCCTGCATCTGCGGGTATGCTGATTGTGCAATGCGCTGCCGGTTCGGGGCCGGTAGCGCTGTAAAAACGGTTAATCGACGGGGGTCAAGATGAGCCGTTCGGCAAAAATCGTTCTACTATTTTCCTGCGGCATCGGGATGCTCACAACGGCGCCCGCCAGCGCGCAAGGTTTTGGCGCCAACAAGGAAAAAGTCACGCTCCACCGCAAATTGCCCGCCGTGGTGCATCTGCCGGGAGACACCATCAAGGTCGTCATCAACTCCTCCGACGCCGAAGAAGATGGCGCTCTTCCCTACGATTTCCAGGCCCTGCTTGAAACCGAGCTGCTCAAGGACGATCCCAACCTTCGCGAAGACGACAATCCCGCCGCGGAAATCATTTGCGAGATCACCGAATACTCGCACCCCGACCCCGAATACACCAATAAGCTGGCGCCGGCCGCGGCCCTTGGCGGGTCCCAGATCGCTTCGATCGCCAAGGCAGGCATCGTTGAACGCATCACCGGGAAACTCAACGTTTCCTTCCAGACCAAAGATGCGAACGGCCATACCCTTATCTCCGACAACGTTGAATCCACTTACGACCGGGAGTTCGACAGCGCGGGGAACTCAACCGCGCACGGCGTGTTCGGTCAGGTGGCGGGCAGCCTTTCGCATGCGAAGGGCGGGCAGAAGAGCGAGGATGGCCCTCCCACGCCCGCTGAGTTGAGATCGCGCTTGATTATCGACGCCGTGCAGCAGATTGCCGAGCATGTCGTCAACTCCGATGAATCGATTGATGTCCTCCTCGCGCGCAAAGACGGCCCACTTGAGGAAGGTGACAAGGACGCCGAGACGGGACTCTGGGAACGCGCTCTGGAGACCTATGAAACTGCGCCGCCGTTTCCCAAACCCGACGAAGACGCTTACCGGCTCTACAACATTGGCGTGGCCTACGAGGCGCTTGCCTATGAAGCCGACGATGAGAAGGCGGCCATGAAATACCTCGACCAGGCTGCCATCAACTATGGCAAAGCGATTGATGCCAAGCCCACCGAGAAGTATTTCGTCGAACCGCAGAAGCGCATCGAGACCGCGATCGCGCACTACAAAGAACTTGATCTGGAAAAACAGCGTGACGCGGAGAAAGCCAAGTCCGCGGCTGTCGACGCCGAGAATTCCAAGGCTCAGGGCTTGACCAATGCTCAGGTCATCACCATGATCAAGTCCGGCATGGACGACGCCACCATCATTCAGGCCATTCGCGGCGCCAGTGCGGTCAACTTCGATCTCACGCCGGCCGGTCAGAAAGCCCTCGCCACGGGCGGTGTCAGCGTCCACCTCCTCGCCGAGATGAAGGTCCAGGCAGCAAAGAAGCCGCCTGCAGTTGTGCACAAGGGGCTGAACAACACGCAAATCATCGCCATGGTCAAATCCGGCATGGATGAGGAAACCATCATCCAGGCCATCCATGGAGCAAACGCCATCGACTTCGACCTCAGCCCCGCGGGCCAGCAGGCTCTCACCAGTGGCGGCGTCAGCGCCCGCGTCCTGGCGGCAATGAAGGCTCGATCCACGAAGAGTCCGGGGTCAAACACAGGGCACGTAGCCGAAAAATGAATTCTCGCACTCGATCCGAACTTGCCATCCTGTCGTTGCTGGCCGCAACGCTCGTCGCATCTCCCCGCGCGCGCGCTCAGGGAATTCGCTGCGGCGCAGGACAGGACCTCATCGTTCAGGCGCTGGAACGCATTACGCCGCAAAGCGGCAACGATGCATTTGAAGACGCGCTGCAACTGCTCAAGTCCGCCGTCGCTGAATGTCCTGAACTGGGCGACGCTTGGTACTACCGCAGTCTTGTCGAAAAACGTCTTGGCCACGATTCTCTTGCCAACTATGCCATGGACAAGGCGCGCTTCAACGGCTCTGATGCGCTCGATCAGAATCTGAATCCGCTCGTCCTTTCCACTCCGGCCTCGCGCGGCATCGAAGCAGAGGGCGTCGAAACTCCGGTTCCGGCCGCCCCGCCCGTGAAGCCCGGTCCCGTGCAGCAGAAGTGGGCGCTCGTCATCGGCATCGGTCACTTTACTGATACGACGATTCCTCAGCTCAACTACACCGGCGCCGATGCCACTGCCTTTGCCACCGCGCTCAAAGACCCCTCCATCGGCGGTTTTCCCGCGGACAACGTTCACGTCCTCACCGATGATCAGGCCACCACAAAGAACATCAAGGAACAGCTCAACTGGATTGCGCGCCACGCCGAGCCTAATGATCTCGTCGTGATTTACGTCGCCACACACGGCACGCCGCGAACCACTGACACCGCGGGCGGCGCAAACTACCTCATCACCTACGACACCGAAGTTTACTCCGGCGGAAAACTCGACGAGGATGCGCTTTACGCCACGGCGTATCCCATGGTCGAGCTTGCCAATGCCGTCTCTACTCGCATGAAAGCCCTCCGCACCGCCGTCTTTCTCGACACGTGCTACAGTGGTGGCGCCGCCGGCGATAACGGAACGCAACCCCCCGCTGCGCTCGCCAACACAGCGCCCTCTGGCGCAATGCTGGCGCACATGACCGGCGGAACGGGTCGCATCGTGATGGCCGCCAGCGAGGTCAATGAGGAGTCGCTCGAAAGCAGCCAGCTCCACCACGGCTACTTCACTTACTACCTGCTTCAGGTTCTCAAGACTGGCAAAGGCCAGACGCCCCTGAGCCAGGTCTATGCTTCGGTCGCGCAACAGGTCTCGCAAAGCGTCTCGTCGCAGGGTATGCATCAGCATCCCGTCATGAACCGCAGCTCCGCGGACGCGGA
The DNA here is from genome assembly GCA_049517515.1 of Occallatibacter sp. GTDB lineage: Bacteria > Acidobacteriota > Terriglobia > Terriglobales > Acidobacteriaceae > Telmatobacter. Next base: position 45,295 of record JBEKSA010000007.1, on the reverse strand, counting down.
CTTTGCCCTCCGCACTCCTGCCGCCACTGCGGCGAGCACTCACCCCTGATGCCAAAGCAGGCCATGAAACCAACCGGCCCACCGAGTATTGATCGGCTTCGCACCGGCGCCGTTTGCCTTGCGGCGATTTTCACAGTTGCATCAGCGTTTGCGCAGCCCGGCGCATTGGCCACCCAGATCGCACAACACGAGCAGAGTCTGGCTCAGGCGCGCTCCAGCAAAAACATTCACCAGCAGGTCTCGGATCTCAACATTCTCGGGGCTCTCTACTACAGCGCAGGCCAACTCGAAAAAGCGCTTGAATACCTGAACCAGGCGCTGCCCATCGAGCAAAAGTATTCGAGCCTGCTCGGCCAGGCCACAACCTTGAACATCATGGGTCGCGTCTACACCGATCTTGGTCAGGAAGACAAGGCTCTCGACTTGCTCAATCAAGCGTTGCCGTTCTGGCGCGCGCTCCCGTCGCGCGCGGGGGAAGCCGAGACGCTCAATAACATCGGCAAAGTCTATAACAATCTCGGCCAACACGACGCCGCGCTGAAATATCTAAACCAGTCCCTCGCTATCTGGCACGAAGTCGATGCCTCACCTGCCGCGCCCTCCGCCGAGAACGCACCACCCGGCCCTGCCCCCGCAAAGACCGCGTCCGCTTCGAGCTTCCTCGCGACGGCTGGCATCAATGGTGAAGCCAGCACGCTCGACAACCTGGGCCGAGCCTGGTCCGACATGGGCGATGGCAAGCAGGCTCTCGAATCCTTCAATCAGTCGCTTCTCCTCTTCCGCAACCTGGGCGAACGCAACGGCGAAGCTCTGGTGCTCAACGACACGGGTCCGGCCTATGCCGCCCTTGGCCAGAAACAAAAAGCTCTCGACGTCTACAACCAGGCCATTGCGTTCTGGCGCGAACTGGGCAACCGTCAAGGCGAGGCGCTCACGCTGAACAACATCGGCCGCCTCTATAACGATCTCGGCGAGCACCAGACGGCGCTTGATTACTACAACCAGGCGCTGCCGATCTGGCGTGAGGTGGGCAACCCGAGCGGCGAGGCGCTTGCGCTGAGTGACATCGGCCGCGCTTACGCCGATGTCGGCCAGCCCGCCAAGGCCCTCGACTTCCAAACCCAGGCCCTGCCCATCTTCCGCCAGACCGGCAGCCGCCGCGGCGAAGCCATGACCCTCAATAACCTGGGCCGCGATCATTCCGACATGAACGAAGCGCAGCAGGCATTCGACCTCGAACTCCAGGCGCTCGCCATATGGAGAGAAGTGAAGGACCAGCGCGATGAAGCGCAGGATCTGATGACCATCGCATGGGCCTATTCGCTGATGAAGCGGCCCGACCTCTCCTTCACCAGCGCCATCGCTGCACTCGGCCTTGCCAAAACGACCGGCGATCCCCAAATCGAAGGCAACATTGAAAACTCCTTGATGCTCGGCTTCCGCAAGCAGAATCATCCTGAAGAAGCTATCTTCTTCGGCCTCGAAGCGGTCAACTCCTACGAGCAGATCCGCAAAAACATCACCGGCATGGAAAAGGAGATTCAGGCCGGGTTTGCGCAATCGCGTTCCGGCGCCTACCGCATGCTGGCCGAGCTGCTCGTCGAGGCCGGCCGCACGGGCCAGGCCGAGCAGATTCTCGATCTCCTCAAAGAGCAGGAGTTGCAAGACCTCGTCGCCGGCGCGACTCCCGGCTCCGCAGCCGCCATCGAACCTCTCAAGCTCTCGCCCGCGCAACAGGATGCCGAGAACGCACTACCCGACCTCGAGAAAAAAGCGCGCGTCATCGAGGAATCGAGCCTCTCCTACGGCCAGCTCGAGGCCAAGACGTCGCGCTCACTGGACGAAGACGCCCAGCTCAAGTCGCTCGGCGCAACCATTCAACAGGAAGGTAACGAAATCCAGTCCACCCTCACCAGCAAAATCTTTCCCGAGCTCGACGCACAATCCGCACCCGGCCAGGCTTCCGCGGACATCACAAAGAGCTTTCTTCAGGATTCGCTTTCGAAACTCGGCCCGCGTGTCATGGGCATTCGCCTGCTCCTCGGCGACGATCACGCCTACGCCATAGTGGTGACCGCGAACTCGCGCAAAGTGGTCGTTCTGCCCGCTTCCTCGGCCGACGTCCGCGCCAAGGCACTTGAAGCGCTCAAAGCAGTCGGCTCGCCCTCATCTGATCCTCGCCCGCAGTTGCATCAGCTCTACTCCATGGTCGCTGCGCCGATTGAAGGCCCGCTCAAGTCCCTCGAATCGACTCCCAGTCCGAAAGGTAGCCCAAAAGGCAGCGTCCCCACTCTCCTCTGGTCGCTCGACGATGCTTTGCGCTACGTTCCCATCGGCGCGCTCTACGACGGCAACCATTACATGGTCGAGCGCTTCCACAACGTGCTCTTCACCCCTGAGAGCTACGGCCACATGACCGATTCTCCGCTTCAAAGCGGAACCCCGCCCAGCGCGCTCGCAATGGGCCTGTCGAAGAGCTACAAAGGCCTCCCTGCCCTTCCCGGCGTGATTCCCGAACTCGACTCGGTGGTCCACGATCCCTCCGATCCCGCATCGCACGGCCCCATGCAGGGCAAACTCTTGCCCGACGAGCAGTTCACTCTTGCCGCCCTGAAGTCGGCGCTTGGCGCCGGCAACAACTTTTCCGTCGTCCACATCGCAAGCCACTTTGTCCTTATCGCCGGCAGTGGCGACGAGCCATTTCTCATGATGGGCGGCGACAACACCGGCGACTCCAGCGGATTCGAGTGGAATCTCTCGGCGATGGAAAGCTCGTCGGTCGCTTTTCACGGCACGCGTCTGCTCACCCTCTCGGCCTGCAGTACCGCAAAAGACTACAAATCGCGGAACGGTCTCGAAATGGACTCGCTCGGCATGGTCGCTCAGCAGAAAGACGCCGAAGCCGTGCTGGCAACGCTCTGGGACGTAAATGACCTGAGCACGAGCCACATCATGAGCGACTTCTATGATCGCTGGGTCAAAAATCCGGCCGATGGCAAAGCCGAAGCGCTTCGCCAGGCTCAACTCGCCTTCCTTCACGGCGGCGGAGCCGTGCCCGGCGCAGGAACCGGCCGCGGCTTCGAGACCGTCGAACCAGCCGGCACTCCCAACGCAGGCCTCGGCTATGCCCATCCGTATTACTGGGCGCCCTTCGTCCTCATCGGCAACTATCAATAACGAGCCCCGTCCAGCCAGCCCTGTCCAACGAGCCTCATCCCACTTGTCACCGCCGGTCCTCCGCCGCGAGTGCTAGACTTTCCAGCCGTAGGATGGGAAGGTCATGCGCACGATCCGGCTCCTTGTAGTCATCGCACTCATCTTCTTACCGGCGGCTTCGTTTGGCAGCGAGCGCTTCGCCGGAAACTGGCTCACCAAGCTCATCTGCCCACCCAAAGGAAACACTGAAGGCTACACCTGGCAGTTTGTCAGCGTCATCCAGAACGGCAGCGTTCACGGAGAACGGGGCACGGCGGGCCAGCCTGGCTACTTCGTCATCGAAGGCCCCATCGCTGCCGACGGCAGCGCCAAGCTCACCGCCAACGGCATCGTCGCCTCTCGGGAGTATGCACGTGGAGTCTTTGCTCACCAAGGCGAGAACTATGGCTACGACGTCAAAGCTCAATTTCAGGAAACGACGGGAACGGGAACCAAAGGCCAGGGTCTAGGCATCGTAGGCCGCACCTGCACCTTCGAGTTCACAAAGCAGCCGCCTGCCAACGCGCCAGCCGCGCAACAACCCGCCAGCCCTCCGGCCGCTCAGTAATTGCACCCGGCGATCAGCGAAACTCTGCTACGCAAGCAGCTGCTTCGCCACCTTGACATACAGTTCCACCGCCTCCAATAGCTCCTTCTTCGCCAGCTTCTCAAATGGAGTGTGCGCCACATGAATGCTGCCGGGCCCCAGCAGTACCGGCTCGCCCCAGTTGCTGAGTTGCGGAATGTCCGTCGTAAACTTCGCCACCATCGTAGGCAAACCCGCAGGCGCACGCAAGCGCGCAAAAGGAATCTCCAGCGTGAAGTCCACCTCCGCCAGTCCCTTCGCCGCCTCCAGCAATGCGGCCTTCACCGGCGCCGAGTCGCCCACCAGCCGCACCAGCACCTGCGCCTCGGCCTTGTCCGCGATGACGTTCGGTGCGTGCCCGCCGTGAATCTGTCCTATGTTCAGCGTGCTCGGCCCCACATCCTCCGTCACCGGCAGTTTCAGCTCCAGCAGCTTTCCCAACACCTGCACCAGCTTGTGCACCGCGCTCTCGCCCAGCTCGGGATACGCCGAGTGCGCCATCTTGCCTGTCGCGTGAAACACCACGCGTAGCGCCCCCTTCGACGCCAGCGCCACGCGATTATCCGTTGGTTCGCCATTGATCAGATAGCGGCTGCCCTTCGGCTTCAGGTTCGCCGCCTTCGCGCCCGCCGAGTCGCGCTCTTCGCCTGATACAAACAACAAACCAATCCGGAAACCCTCTGTCCGCAGCACTTCCGCCGCCGCAACCTGCGCCGCAAGTATTCCCTTCGCGTCCGACACCCCGCGCCCATACATCCACTCCGCGTCCTCGCTGAACGGAATGTACGGCGGCACGGTGTCCATGTGCGTCGAAAAAACCAGGTCCGGCGTTTGTCCCGCCGGTCCCCCATACACGTTCCAGCGCGGCCCGGCCGTCGCGCTCTCCACCGGCTGCGCCACAGCCGTCTTCTCTACTTCCCACCCGCACCCCTCAAGAAACTCCGCCAGAAAATCGCCCACCGCGCCCTCGTGGTAGCTCGTCGATTCGATCTCGCATAACCGGCGCGTCAGCCCAATCGGGTCAAAAGGAAGCAATTTCGAAGGCTCGTTCATGATGCTGCCAGAATACCGTAGCCAACGGTGATGCCACCCATTTCAGCGTAAAATCAAGAGCGGAATGATTTCCGCCTTCGTAACTACATGTTTTGAGACACATCTCGCCCGCGTGACGCTTGGGCGCAAGGAGCTGCTGCCATGACTCCGGCCAGCGACCCTGCTCTCGAAGCGATGCATTCCACAGCCACGGAAATCTTTACCGGCGCTCTCAAGGCCTGTAACATCGCTTCCGCATTCGACCGCCGCCTGCGCTTCGAAGGACACACGCTGATCCGCCTCATGCCCGACGGCAGCGGTCCTGCCGCCATCGATCTCTCCGCCTTCAAGCGCATCTTCGTCATTGCCATTGGCAAGGCTGCCGGCCCCATGCTCCAGGTCCTGCTTGAGCGCATGAAGCGCCGCAAAGGCCTGCGCGGCATCTGCTGCACCAACCAGATGCCTACGGCTCGCAACTGGCGCTTCCGCTACTTCGAAGGCGGCCATCCTCTTCCCAACGAAGACTCCTTCGCTGCTGCGCGTGCCGCGCTCGCCCTCCTGCGCAAAGCGCGAAAAGACACCCTTGTTTTCTTCCTCATCTCCGGTGGCGGCTCTGCCATCTTCGATCTGCCTCTCGACTCGCACATCACCCTCGAAGAGACGGCCGGCTTTCACCAGTTGCTGCTTGCTTCGGGAGCTCCCATCAACGAGATCAACACCCTGCGCAAGCATTTTTCCGCGGTCAAGGGTGGTCGTCTCGCCATGGCCGCGCCAGAGGCCGTCAAGGTCAGCCTGCTCCTCCCCGACGTCCCGCTGCGCACGCTTGATGCGCTTTCCTCCGGTCCCACTACGCCGGATCACTCCACCGTGGCAGAAGTTCGCGAGCTTCTTGCCAAATACGACCTCGCCCCCAAGCTGCCGCCCTCCATCCGCGCCTTCTTTGAGCGGGAGGATCTGCCCGAGTCACCCGGAAACAAGAGCTGGCGCACGTCGTTCCTGCCCAAGCTCCCGTGGACCGACGCCGCGCGGCCGCGCCGCATCACCTCGGCCGCCAGCATGAGCGGCGAAGATGCAGCTTTTCGCGATTCCGTCTTCGAAATTCTGCTCTCCAGCCACGACCTGGTTGAGAACGCGCGCGCACTGGCCCGGCAACACGGCTATCACGTCGTGGTCGACAACAGTTGTGACGACTGGGATTACGCCGATGCAGCCCGTTATCTGCTGGAGCGCTTCCACACATTCCGCGTCCAGCACAAACGCTTTTGCCTCATCTCTGTTGGCGAAGTCACTGTCACCCTCACGCGCACGCCTGGCGCGGGCGGGCGCAATCAGCAATTCGCCCTGGCCTGCGCCCTCGAACTCGCCAACCATCCTGGCGAACACCTCGCCGTCCTAAGTGCCGGCTCCGATGGCATCGATGGGAATACGCGAGCGGCCGGAGCCATCGCCGATCCCTCCACTGTCGCTCGTGCCCGCGCCTTTGGCTTCGATCCCGAGCAGTCCCTTGCCGAATTTAATGCCTGTCCGCTCTTCACCGCCATCGGCGACTCAGTCGCCACCGGGCCCACCGGCCAAAACTTGCGCGACCTGCGCCTGCTCATCTCCGAAAGCGCCTGACTCCGTTCCCTTCCCGCGCTCCAAATCCACAGAGAAAAAACCAAATCATTTTTTTTGCGCTCCGTCTTGCTGCATTAGGATTGGTTCGTGCCTCGAAAACCTAAACGCAGGACCGCAGCTAAACTCCCCGACATTCGCGCTGTTGCAGCCGTTGCCAAAGTCTCCATCGCCACGGTCTCCAGAACCATGAACGGCTCTTCTCTGGTAAGCGAACGCTTGAGCAAACGTGTCTGGCAGGCTATAAAGCAACTTAACTACCTGCCCAACACCCACGCCCGCACCCTCGTCTCCGGCCGCAGCCGCCTCCTCGGCATCATCGTCGAGAACATCACCAATCCCTTCTTTCCTGAGCTGATCCAGAGCTTTGAAGAGATTGCGGTCGCCCGCGGCTACGAGATTCTCGTCAGCTCCACCAACAGTGACCCTGCGGTGCTGGCCGCATGTGCCCGCCGCATGTTGGAGCGCAAGGTCGACGGTGTCGCCGTCATGACCTTTGGTGAAGAAGAGCCTGTGCTCGATCAGCTTACGCACCGCGGCGTGCCCATTGTCCTTGCCGAGTTCAAACTCGACGATCCAAAAGCCAGCACCATTCTCCTCGACTACTCCACCGGCATCCATCAGGCCATTCGCCATCTCGCGTCGCTCGGCCACCGCTCCATCGCCTTTCTCTCCGGCCCGCACAGCCTGCACTCCGCCATCACGCGCGAGAACGACTTCCGCGCCGCCATTCAGGCCGCCGGGCTGCCGCCGCAAAAGAAGTGGGTCATCGAATGCGACCACTCCCTCAAGGGAGGCGTCGCCGGCTTTGAGCAGTTGAGCAAGCTCGCCAGTCGTCCCACCGCCATCGTCTGCTCCAATGACATGACCGCCATCGGCGTTCTCCGCGCCGCCTATATGGAAGGCCTCCATGTACCGCAGGATCTCTCGGTCATCGGCCTCGACGACATCGCCTTCGCGGAGTACACGCTGCCTCCGCTCACCACCATCCGCCTCTCGCGAATCGATCTCGCCCGCGCCGCCTTCAATGCTCTCCACGCTCAAATTGAAGGCGTCGACAGTGCCCGATTGCAGCGCGAATTCCTGGTCTCGACGAATCTCGTCGTCCGCGGTTCTACGGCCGCGCCTCCCTCTCCCGCGGCTTGAATCCGAATTCTGATTCGCAACGTCCAATATTTGAATCGCAATTCGATGACACTCGGGTTGTAATCCTGCACCACTCTGCGCGTTATGCTGTCCAGAGAGGCTCGTAAACCACAACGTCCGGAGGGGCGCCATGACGACTGCCTATCTCAATCGCATCGCCACGGCGGTCCCGCCGCACGACATGCACGGCGCATTCATTCCCTTCGCTGAAAGCCTCCTCCCCGAAGGCACGCGCCGCAATCTCTATCGCCGCATGGTTCGTCTCGCCGCTATCGAGCACCGCTACTCCTTCCTCAAGCCCATGGTTACCGAGAACGGCGTGCTGCAGGACGCAGACGCGCTTTTCGTGCGTGGTCACTTCCCCTCCACAGCGCGGCGCATGGAGGCCTTTCGGCAATTTGCTCCTCAACTCGCGCGTTGCGCCCTCTTGAAGCTCGCGCTCACCGACGCCGAACGCCAGGGAATTACTCACGTCATCATCACCTGCTGCACTGGTCTCTACGCGCCGGGTCTCGACTACGAAGTCGTCGAGCTTCTTCACCTCAATCCCTCGGTCGAGCGCACCTTCATCGGTTTCATGGGCTGCTATGCCGCCATCAATGCGCTTAAGGCTGCTCGTCACATTGTTCGCTCCGAACCCGACGCCAAAGTCCTGCTCCTCTCGCTCGAGCTCTGCTCCCTGCACATGCAGGAGACCCGGGATCTCGAACAATTGCTCGCCTTCACAGTTTTCGCCGATGGCTGCGCTGCCTATCTCGTCACCGCCGAGGCCATCGGCCTCGCGCTCGACAGCTTTCTCGCTGTCAATCTCGCTGGCACCGATCACCTCATCACCTGGCGCATCGGCGAACAGGGATTCGACATGCATCTCTCCGGCCAGGTCCCAGGCCAGTTGCGCCAGGGGCTTGCTGAAGCGGGCACCCGAATCACTCGAGGGCATGAATTCTCCTCCGTCGATCTCTGGGCCGTTCATCCCGGCGGCCGCACCATCCTCGACGCCGTCGAACAGGGCCTGGAACTCTCTGCCGAATCGCTCGCCGACTCGCGCAACATTCTCCTTAACTTCGGCAACATGTCCTCCGCGTCCGTCATGTTCGTCTTGCACAACCTGATGCAGCGCGCTCGCCCCGGCCAACTCGGCTGCGCCATGTCCTTCGGCCCGGGAGTCACCGCAGAAACCATGATGTTCCATGCCGTCTGACGCGATCGATTTCCGTCATCGCGCTGAGCTCACCGAATTCATGGACGGGCCCTGCTCCCGCGACCAGCTCCGTGCATGTCTCCGCGATCTTGCCCGCCTCAATCGCTGGTTTCTCGCTTACCGCCCGCTGCTGCGTTGGCTCGATTCCATCTCCACAACCCCCGCCGTCCAACCGCTTCACATCGTAGACGTCGGCTGCGGATACGGCGACACCCTCCGCCGCATCGAGCGCTGGGCTGGCGCACGCGGTGTTGCCGTCGAGCTCACCGGCCTCGACCGCAACCCTGACGCCGTCGCCATTGCCGCCGATGCCAGTCCATCGGCAAGCGCCATTCACTGGATCGCGGCCGAAGTCTTTGCCTTCCAGCCCGAAAAGTCGATTCACCTCGTCCTCAGTTCTCTCTTTACCCACCACCTCACCGAGCCTGACGTGATTCGCTTCCTGCAATGGACGGAGATCCACGCCGAACTCGGCTGGTTCATTAATGATCTCTCCCGCGCAACGATTCCTTTCCATCTCCTTCGCGTCTTTACCAAACTCGCCCGCCTTCATCCATTCGTGCAGCACGATGGCCCAGTTTCCATCGCCCGCTCCTTTGTTCCTGAGGATTGGCAACGTATGTGCGCAGCCGCGAGCCTCGATCTCCGTGCCGTCTCCATCCAGCGATCCTGGCCGGCGCGCCTTTGCGTCAGCCGGAGAAAAACGCCGTGAGTGTCCAGAATCGCAGCGCCCCGGCTCGTAGCGCCTCCACCCTCCATGTCGATCACCTCGTCATTGGCGGCGGTCCCGCCGGCTCCCTGGTTGCTCTCCGCCTCGCTGCCGCCGGCCGCAGCGTCGTGCTCCTCGAAAAGGAATCCGAGCCGCATCACAAGGTCTGCGGCGAGTTCCTCAGCCGCGAGGCTGTCGACTATCTCCATTTGGCCGGCGTCGTACCACAGGATCTGGGTGCCACATCCATCCGCACTCTTCGCCTCTCTGCCGGCAGCAAGGTCATCTCCGCCTCTCTTCCATTTCATGCGCTCTCACTCTCGCGCCGCGTCCTCGACGAAGCCCTCCTCGCCCGCGCCGAAGAAGAAGGCTGCCAGGTGATTCGCGGCATCGCCGTCGAATCACTCACTCCCATCGGCGATGACTGGCTCGCGTCGCTTAGCAATGGCGATTCAGTGCGCCCATTCGCCGTCTTCCTCGCCACCGGCAAGCACGACCTCCGCGGCTTCACCCGCTCTCCCGCAAAGCAATCCGGCCTCGTCGGCTTCAAGCTGCATTGGCAATTGGCGCCTTCACAAATTCACGCCCTGCGTGACTGTATGGACCTCTACCTGTTTCCCGGCGGCTATGGCGGCCTTTCGCTGATCGAAGATGGCGTCGCCAACCTTTGCCTCGTCGTTCGCCGCTCCACCCTGCGCTCTTCAGGCGGCTGGCCCCAGCTCCTCGCCTCCATCCTCCGCAGCAACAGCCATCTTCGCCGGCTTCTCGACGGCGCAACGGCGCTCTGGCCGCGTCCGTTGGCCATCTCGCCAATTCCATACGGCTATCTTGTTCGTGAATCTCGCGGTCTCTGGTGCGTTGGCGATCAGGCCGCTGTCATCCCTTCCTTCACTGGCGACGGCATCTCCATCGCCCTCCACTCGGCCGCTCTCGCCGCGCAGATGTTTCTCGCCGGTCGAAGCGCCGCGGACTACAGCCGCACCCTACGCGGCCAGCTCACACGCTCCATGGCCCTCGCCACCTGGCTCTCGCGCGCAGCCGTGACGTGCGCCGGCCGCACAGCCGCGTTAGCTGCCCTCTCGCTCGCTCCCGGCGCCATTCGCTGGGTCGCCGCGTCCACGCGCATCCCGCAATCATCACTTGATTTAACTGGAAATGGGCCCGGAGGAACCGCACTCGGGCACCATGTCTAGGGCTCAGAGCGCCAACTACTGCGCCGCCATCGCGCTCTCGGTCTCCAGCGCGTTGGCCTCGCGCCATGCCGTGATCTCCGCGTGCGTCCGGTCAGCCGCCACGCGCCGGTGCGGATAAATCCGTGGCTCGCCAAATCTCAGTTGTGCCGAGAACCCCTTCACGCCCAGCACCTTCCACATATGCGTCATGAATTCCTCATCGCCGTACCAGCACAGCTCGCGCTCCTCCACGTCGCCCTCGATCACGTAGCGGATTGCCGCTGCCGTGATTGGCGCGCCCGCCGTAGTCGCAGGATCGATCAGCCGCGAATGGAACCTGAGCACCTGCGCACCGTCCGTGCTCGTGCCCTCGGGAAACAGCAGTATGGGAATCGGCAGTTGCAGCCGCTCAGTCATCTGTTCCGCAACCGTCATCGCGCTGGCCAGGCTCGAACGATCGAGAAAAATCGTCCCCCCCGACCGCGCCGCCCTGCCGAAAAACGGCCAGCCATCGATCTCCGTCTTGGCCACAAAAAAACACGGCATCGTCGCACTGATAATGATGATGTCGAGATAGCTCAAGTGGTTTGACACCACCAGCCCGCACGTCGGTGGCTGGCCCTCCACCTGCGATCCGATGTCTAGTACTTTCAGAATTGCCCGCGCCGCCCCCTGCAGCCACAACGCGCGCCGCTCCAGCGTCATCGGCCCGTGCAGGCGCGCCAGCCAATAGCGAACAACGCACATTACAAGAGCGAACGCCAGCGCCACAGCGCGCCGGACACGCTGCAACATCACGTCGTCAGTGGCGCCAGAAAGCGCTGGCGAGCCGCGGAAGAAAGCAGATTCAAGTCCAGGAGCGTCAGAAAATCGATGGTGCGAAACTCGCGGTCCCTCGCCGGCGGCGCTGCAATGCGCGCGCCAATTGCAAGATTCGTCTTCAACAGCTTGGGAACCTTCACCGCCATTTGAGCTGGCGCCGGAGCGGAATCTTCCGGCCCAGATCGATCAGCCGATGGATCGGTCCAGCAGGGCGACGGCTGTGCGTCCATGCTCTGCTGAGCCAGATCGTAGCTTCCTGGGGGGCACGCATACGCTGCAGTCGGCTTGGACTCAAACTCCGCGGGAACCCTGAAATTCTCTGGCTGGCGATACATCTGCCAGCCCTCCGCCGGGTCATTGGAATTTAAAGAAGAGCAACCGAGCAAAGTACGAAGCCCCATGTCGGTAGCATACTGCGCGATCCCCCTCCACAACAACATCAGTACCTCTGGCGTACGATGCTCGCGGTCGATCGATGCGCGTCCCAGCTCCAGAATCTCCGGCCGCAGCGGCTCATACGGCCGCAGGTTGAACTCCTGGCGGCCTCGTTGCAAACTTGGTTCCCGCATCACCGCAGTTTCCATAAAATCAAATGGCCGAAGCGTGGCTGCAATTCTCTTGAGTCCCGCTCCGGCCGCAATGTTCTGGGGATTCTTGCTCTCCCTTTTCGTTTACCGCGCTCTTCCGCCTCTGACAGCGAATCCGCCTCCGCCGCGCGCAGCCATCATCGGTCCCCGTGCCGCGTAGCCTCCGCCAACATGTCCGCGCCCGGTATATCCATACCCGTAACCCCGCGCAGCCGGCGCATAAGCCCGCGGCGCATATCCGTACCCGCGCATCACCGGCCCTCTAACATACCCCCTCGGCCCGTACCCATAAATTCCAACGCGCGGCCCGATCGCAACTCCCACATAAGGCATCACGCTCGGATACGGCGCTACAACCACCGGCGGCGCGTACGGCACAGGCGCGGGATACGCCACAGGCGGCGCATAAGCCATCGCCGGAGGTCCAGGCTGCTCATACGGCACGGGCTGCTCGGGCGCATACGACTGCTGCGGTCCCTCATCCGGCGCCTGCGTTGGCGGCGCTGGCTGCGGCGCATACGAATTCGGCCCGCGCTGGTACAGCCCATACGGATCGCGCTGCGGCTCCGGCACCACCGGAACCTGAATGTCGTCCATCATCCGCAGCGTCAGCGATGTCTCCGACTTCAGCGTCGGTCTTGGTCCGCGCCGCGGCAGGTTGATCAGGTCGATCGGCCACAAAACGGGAATCATCCACAGCACCGTGTCGCGTACGGCGTGGCCCTTGCCCAGGATTCGCCCTTGCGCATCAATCTTGTACCCTGGCACATCCACTACCTTCGCGCTGATCGGAACCACCGTTTCGCCCACGTACAGCCGGTCAAAATCCAGCTCCATCCAGCCTTTGCCCACAAAGTGTCCCGGATCTTTGTACTCGGAGAACTGTCCGCCCAGGTAGCTTCCGTAAGGCAGCATGAAGTCGCCGCGCCGGAACTGCACCTTGCACAGCACTGGATCGCCAACAGCAGTTGTCTTCGATGAGATGTTCCCGTCGCCGGTCGTGCAGGATACCAGCGCTCCCGCCGGGATCAGCCGCGAGCTGGCGTCCGCAAACAGCGATGGCGTCAGCAGAAGTGAGAACACTACGAACATTGCACGCTTCATACACTGCCCTCCAAGGCAAAAAATCCCTGTGCCTCTCGACGAGATCGACTCCCGCAAGATGCAATGAACGGAAAACCCCCAATTACACACACGAACCCCCGGGGGATTCAAAAGTTTCGCAGGTTTCGAAAAAAGTTCTGGGAGAGTAGCGACGAAAAGGAATGCTGATTCGTCCAATGCAGTTCGAATCTCGAAAGAACTGCCCCGCGGACGGTGCACTTCAGCGCCGTCGTGCCTTGGTGGGACTGCAAAGAAGAGCGCCTAGGTCGCCGGCTCGTAATTCAGGTTCGGCCCCAGCCAGCGTTCCACCTCGGCCACGCTCATTCCCTTGCGCTTCGCGTAGTCTTCCACCTGGTCGCGACCGATCTTCCCCAGGCTGAAATACCGGCTCGCCGGATGCGCAAAATAAAACCCGCTCACGCTCGACCCCGGCCACATCGCAAACGACTCGGTCAGCTCAATGCCCGCGTTCTTCTTCACATCGAGCAGCTTCCATAGCGTGCCCTTCTCCGTGTGATCGGGGCACGCAGGATACCCAGGCGCCGGCCGTATCCCGCGATACTTCTCGTGGATCAGCTCATCGCTGCTCAGCTTCTCTCCGCGCCCATAGCCCCACTCCTCACGAACGCGCTTGTGCAGGCACTCCGCAAACGCCTCGGCCAGCCGGTCGGCAATCGCCTCCGCCATGATCGCGTTGTAGTCGTCGTGCGCTGCTCTGAACCGGTCGCACAGCTCCTTCAACCCAAACCCGCTCGTCACCGCGAACGCTCCGATGGAATCTGCCAGCCCCGTCTCCTTCGGCGCAACAAAATCCGCCAGGCACCGGCAAGGCTCGTTCCCCTCGCGATCCGATTGCTGCCGCAAGAAATGAACCCGCGTGAGCACCTTGGCTCGGCTCTCATCCGTGTACAGCTCCACATCGTCGCCATTCGCGTTCGCCGCAAAAAACCCGTACACGCCGCGCGCCCTCAGCAGCTTCTCCTTCACAATCCGGTCCAGCAGCGCATTCCCTTCCGCAAAAATCTGCCGCGCCTGCTCGCCCTGCTTCTCGTCCTCGAGAATCCGCGGATACACGCCCTTCAGCTCCCACGTATGGAAGAACGGACTCCAATCGATGAACTCCCTCAGCGTCGCGAGCGGAAAATCCTCCAGCACGCGCACGCCAAAAAACGCCGGTTTGGCCAAATCCTCCGCGCGCCACTCGATCGGCGTCCGCCTTGCCCGCGCCGTCTCCAGCGGAACCACCGATCTCCGCGGCGCCGCGTGCGCCTTGCGCAGCGCGTCGTATTCCGCCTTGTACTGCGCCACAAATTCCGGCTTGCCTTCTTCGCTCAGCAGGCTCGTCGTCACCGGCACAGCCCGGCTCGCATCCAGCACATGCACCACCGGCTCGCTGTAGTGCGGCGCAATCTTCACTGCCGTATGCGCGCGGCTCGTCGTCGCTCCGCCAATTAGCAGCGGCAGTTTCATCCCCTGCCGCTCCATCTCCCGCGCCACGTGCACCATCTCGTCCAGCGATGGCGTAATCAGTCCGCTCAGCCCGACAATGTCCGCCCTCACCTCTTTCGCGCGCTCCAGAATCCTCTCCGCTGGAACCATCACGCCCATGTCGATCACTTCGTAGTTGTTGCAGGCCAGCACCACGCCCACAATGTTCTTCCCAATGTCGTGGACATCGCCCTTCACGGTCGCCAGCACAATCTTTCCCTGCACCCTCACCGCCTGGCCTGCCGCGGCCATCTGCGCCTTCTCCGCCTCCATGAATGGCGTCAGGTAAGCCACCGCCTTCTTCATCACCCGTGCCGACTTCACCACCTGCGGCAGAAACATCTTTCCCGCGCCGAATAAATCTCCTACCACACCCATGCCGTCCATCAGCGGCCCTTCAATCACCGCCAGCGGCCGTCCCAGCTTCACGCGCGCCTCTTCAGCATCCGCCTCGACGTACGCGTCAATCCCCTTCACCAGCGCGTGGCTCAGCCGCTCCTCTACCGTCCCGTTGCGCCACTCCTCAACCTTCTTTTCGTCCCCCTCGTCGCCTGCGCCCGCCGCTCCCGTCGCCTTCAGCTTCTCGCCGAACTCCACCAGCCGCTCGGTCGCGTCCGGCCGCCGGTTCAGCAGCACATCCTCAACCAGCTCCTTCAGCTCCGGCTCAATCTCCTCGTAAACCTCCAGCATGCCCGCGTTCACAATGCCCATATCCATGCCCGCGGCAATCGCGTGATACAAAAACGCCGCATGCATGGCCTCGCGCACCTTGTTGTTGCCGCGGAAGCTGAACGACACGTTCGACACGCCGCCGCTCACCTTCGCGTGTGGCAGGTTCTCCTTGATCCACCGCGTCGCGCGGATGAAGTCCATGGCGTAGTTGTTGTGCTCTTCCATCCCCGTCGCCACGGTCAGGATATTTGGGTCGAAAATGATGTCCTCAGGCGGAAAGCATAACTCGCGCGTCAAAATCCGGTAAGCCCGCTCGCAAATCCGCGTCTTGTCTTCGAATCCCGCAGCCTGCCCCTGCTCATCGAAGGCCATCACCACTGCAGCCGCGCCATATTTCCTCACCGTCGCCGCGTGCTCGCGAAACTTCGCCTCGCCTTCCTTCAGCGAAATCGAGTTCACAATGCCCTTGCCTTGCAGGCACTTCAGCCCCGCCTCAATCACCTCCCACTTTGAGGAGTCGATCATGAACGGAACCTTCGCCACTTCGGGTTCGCTGGCCAGCAACTGCAGGTAGCGTGTCATCGCGGCCACGCCGTCGATCATCCCCTCATCCATGCAGATGTCGAGTACGTTTGCCCCGTTCTCCACCTGCTGCCGCGCCACGCTCACGGCCTCTTCGTACTTGCCCTCTTTGATCAACTTGGCGAACTTCGGCGACCCGGCCACATTGGTCCGCTCGCCAATCAGGATGAAAACACCGGGCTGTTGCGTGAATGGCTGCGACCCCGACAATCGCAACGGCTTTGTCTCAACAGGCTTTGTCAATCCCGTGCTCATGCCGCGCTCTCAACGCCGCACGGCTCCGCTGCCGCCACAGCCGGAATCTTGCGCGGCGCAACGCCCTCCAGCGCCTTCGCAATTGCCTTGATGTGGTCTGGAGTGTTGCCGCAGCAACCACCTGCGAGGTTGATCAGTCCCTCGCGCGCAAACTCGCTCAGGTACCGCGCCATGTCCTCTGGCCCCAGATCGAACCCCGTTGCCGACAGCGGATTCGGCAAACCTGCGTTCGGATAACACGACACCGCCACGTCCGCCTTTTCCGCAAGCTCGCGCAAAAACGGCGCCATCAAGTCCGGTCCCAACGAGCAGTTCAGCCCCACGCTGAACGGCTTCACATGCCGCACCGCGGTCCAGAACGCCTCAATCGTCTGCGCCGAAATCATCGTCTCTCCGCCGCGGCCCACTGCCGCCGAAATCATCACCGGCAATTCCTGGCCGCTTGCCGCCAACCCGTCCTCGTCAAACACCTCGCGGATCGCCACCAGCGCCGCCTTCGCATTCAGCGTGTCGAAAATCGTCTCCACCAGCAGCAAATCTGCCCCACCTGCAACGAGCGCCCGCGCCTGCTGCTTGTATGCCGACTTCACCTGGTCGAACGTCACCACGCGAAAGCCCGCATCGTCCGCATCCGGCGAATTCGACAGCGACACCGTCAGCGGCCCCATCGCTCCCGCCACAAACCGCTGCCGCCCCGTCGCATTGCCCACGCGATCCGCCCATTCCCGCCCCTGCCGCGCCGACTTCTCGTTGATCTCCCACGCCAGCTCGCCGAGAAATTTGTCGTCAATCACTCGCTGATAAAACTCCGGATCCTTCCGTCCTCCCCGCTCCCGCGGATCGTCCACAAAAAACTCGCTCTGCGCGATGCTCGTCGCGCCAAACGTATTCGTCTCCAGAATGTCCGCCCCCGCCTCCAGAAACCGCCGATGAATGTCGCCCACCAGCTCCGGCCGCGTCAGCGTAAACAAGTCCCCATTGTTCAGCAGGTCCTTCTTCGCATCCCTGAACCGCTCGCCGCGAATGTCTGCTTCCTTCATTCCATAGTTGCGGATCGTCGTCCCCGTCGCTCCATCAATGATGGCGATCCGGCTCTCGATGATCTTTTCGAGCGGGTGTTGGGAAGCCTTAGTCATTTCTCCTCGTGGATTTACGTTCCACTTTTCAAGAATATCGGAGTTCAGCCTTTCCCCGGACCCATTCCGCGCTAAACGTGTCACTACAGTCACTGGACGGCCTCAACCCATGCCTGAACGGCGCGGGATTGGATCCGCGCGGGCGACGCTCATTCGCCACGCAAGCCGCTATAGACTGAAGAAGATGATCACCAGCCTCTTTGGCAGCGAAGAACCCGAAAAACCTGGTCCAAAACCAGAAAAAAACTTCCTCGACCGCATGCGCCAGGCCGTCTCGCGTACCCGCGAGTCCTTCTCCGCCAGAATCTCCGATCTCGCCGCGCTCACTCGCACCGTCGACGAGTCCGCCCTTGACGAGCTCGAAACCGCTCTTCTCTCGAGCGACCTCGGCGTGCCAACCACCACAGCCATCCTCGACGCTCTCCGCGATCGCGCCCGTCATCAGGCCATCGAAGGAGGTGCCGAACTCCGCGACCTCTTGAAGGAGCAATTGATCGCCATCCTTAGTGCCCCGCAAGGGGCGGCTGCCACACCGCAGGTGTCGCCGCCCAAGGTCACCTTCCTCGTCGGCGTCAACGGCACCGGCAAAACCACTTCGAGTGGCAAGCTCGCCGCCTGGTCCCGCGCGCAAAACCGCACCGTTCTCCTCTGCGCCGCCGACACCTACCGCGCCGCCGCCATCGAGCAGCTCGAAATTTGGGCCCAGCGCTCCGGCGTCGAAATGATCAAAACTCGGCCTGGCGGCGACCCCTCGGCCGTCCTCTTTGACGCCATCACCGCCGCCAAATCCCGCTCCATCGACGATCTCTACGTCGACACCGCCGGTCGCCTGCACACCAAATCCGGCCTCATGGACGAGCTCGACAAGATGCGCCGTACCGCCGCCCGACTCGTCCCCGGTGCGCCCCACGAAGTCCTCCTCGTCATGGACGCGACGACGGGGCAAAATGGCCTCCAGCAGGCCCGCCAGTTCACCCAATCCGCCGGCGTCACCGGAATTCTGCTTACCAAGCTCGACGGCACCGCCAAGGGCGGCATCGCCGTAGCCATCGCCCGCGAGCTATCGCTCCCAGTCCGCTTCGTCGGCGTCGGCGAAAAAATGTCCGACCTGCTGGAGTTCTCTCCGGTAGAGTTTGTCGATTCTCTTCTGGAATAGAACCGCAAACGGAGAAGCCATCTATGGGAATGAGGGTTTTTGAATTCGTCTTCGAGTCAGCTTCAATTTTCTTCCTTGTGATGACGCCACTCGTTATGGTTTGGGGCTGGATCAGATGGGCACGCCGCGAAAAGAAGTGGACGATCCTGTCCGTTTTGTCGCTGGCCGGATTTGCCCTCGCCACTGGATCCGCATTGTTGGCAATCGCACTATCGATATACGGGCACTTGATCGGCGGGTTCGACTTTTATGACCCGCGACTCATGAGATTCTATGCCTGCGGGGCTTTACTCTCCGCATCCGCGCTGATTTTGGCTGTCTCGGGCATTTGGCGTCTCAATTCCCTTAGGTGGCATGCCCTTTTCTGCAGTTTTGGAACACTCGTATACTGGTCTGCGTTGATGAATGCTGAATAGCAAAAGACACAAGACTCTCGCCGAACCGTAAGATGAACGTCTCAAACGAAACCTCCGACCTCGACCTCCACTGGATGCGCCGCGCCCTCGAGCTTGCGCGCCGCGGCATCGGCGTCACCTCGCCCAACCCTGCCGTCGGCTGCATCATTCTCGACCGCGCCGGTCAGGTCGTTGGCGAGGGCTGGCACGAGTACGACCTTCTCGACCATGCCGAAATCGTCGCCCTCCGCGAGGCCACGGCTCACGCAGGCGACCGCGTCCACGGCGGCACCGCCTACGTCACCCTCGAGCCCTGCTCGATCACCGGCCGCACTCCTCCGTGCACCGATGCGCTCATCAAAGCTGGTCTCGGCCGCGTAGTCGCAGCCACCATCGATCCCAACCCCGCCGTTGCCGGCCAAGGCCTTGCCGCTCTCCGTGCGGCTGGCATCGAAGTTACCGTTGGCCCCTGCCAGGCTGAAGCCCGCCGCCTCAACGAAGGCTTCGCCCGCTGGATCCAGCACCATCGCCCCTTCGTCCTCATGAAGGTCGCCATGACCCTCGACGCGCGCATCGCGCCGCCGCCCGCGCAGCAAACGCCCCACGCGCCCTACTGGATCACCAGCGAACTCGCCCGCGCCGCCGTCCAGCCCCTCCGCTGGGCCGCCGACGCCACCCTGGTCGGCGTCGACACCGTTCTCGCCGACGACCCCTGGATGACCGACCGTAGCGGACTTCGCCGCCGCCGCCCGCTCCTGCGCATCGTCCTCGACTCCGCCCTGCGCATGCCCCTCGACTGCAAGCTCGTCTCGAGCGCGCAAAAGGACGTCGTCATTTTCACTGTCTCGCACGACGAAGCACGCATCCGCGAGCTTGAGAGCCGCGGCGTCCGCGTCGAAGTCCTTCCCGCCGATGCCGGCCGCGTCCCGCTCGAAAAAGTCCTCTCGAAACTCGGCGAGGAAGGCTTCCTCACCCTCCTCACTGAGACCGGCACGCGCCTCAATACAGCTTTCCTCGCCGCCGGCCTTGTCGACCGCCTCCACCTCTTCATCTCGCCACAGATCATGGGCTCCGACGCTGTCCCCGCCTTCAAAGGTTTGCCGAACTTCGTCCACATGTCCGAGGTCGAAGTGGAACGCTACGGCGACGACCTCGGCCTCAGCTCACTCCTCCTCGACCCGTGGCCGCCCACGCAGAATTCCTGAGCCCAATTCGGACCCGTCGAGTCCAATACAATAGAGAAGTACGGTTCCGGCTCCGTCCCTTTGGAGCCACCTGCCTGCAGCAAGAACGAAAAGGCAAATCCAGATGCTCTCCACTCCCGTCATCACGGCTGTTGTCTCGCTCATCGGTCTCGCCGGCGTACTCGCCTGGCGCGTGCGCGAGGGCCGCAGCGCCGTGACCCTCAAGAAGATCGTGATGCCGCCCCTGGGCATGGCCACCGGATTCTGCATGTTCATCGTCCCCGCCTTTCGCGTGCCATGGACCTGGGGCCTCGGCGCCTTTTTCATCGGCGCCGTCGTCTTCGCCTACCCGCTGCTGCTCACCTCCGACCTCCATCTTCAGAACGGCGTCATCATGATGAAGCGCTCCAGCGCATTCTTCGCGGTCATCGTTGTGCTGGCCGTCGTGCGCTACCTCGCCCGCGGTTTCTTTGACCGCTTCCTCACGCTCGAGCAAACCGGGGCTCTCTTTTATCTGCTCGCCTTCGGCATGATCCTGCGCTGGCGCGCCAAACTCTACTTCGCCTGGCGCACTCTTACCAGCAGTCCCGCCTTCGCCGCCGCTCCAACCCCTGAGGAAGCCCCCGCCAGCGACTAACCCGCGTCTGGCTAGCGCCGCATGATAGCGTGCTAACATTCAGCAAACTGCGGATTGCTACGCTATGCACATTCCTATCCTCAAGTTCGTCCTAATCGCTTTGGCGTCGGCTTTCTTCGCTACACTCGCGATGTTTCGTTATGCATTCAGAACAGGCGAATCCCCTTCGGATGACGGACCCCGCGCGCTCATTGCGGAGTTTCTCGGGCTCTGGATCGGCTGTATTCTCCTCATCTGGAGCTTTACGGTCGCGCGTAAAACTCTTGAGTGGACCCTGCGCGGCGTAGCCGGCCTCTGCGCAATCGCGGGCTATGGCCTGTCGGCTTATTTCGCAAACACAACTGAGGTCCCGGAAACCGGCGACAAAGAGCCAACCGGCTTCAAGAACAAAACGACCGATCTCCATCTCGAATAGTCGTTCAAGAGCGCTCCTTTGCTCCCTCGCTCCCTCGCTCCCTTGTTCCCTCGTTCCCTCGCTCCCTTGGTCCCTGCTTTTATCAGACAATCAACCGCAACGCGTCTCCCCTCCCATTCCTCCTTAAGGAAAACATCGATGCCCCACGCAGCGGCTGCGCACTCCCTCACCTTCAACATCGAGCGCAAAGGCTCGACGGCCCTCGTCCACTGCCACGGCCGACTCTACGCCGGCGTCTGCAATAACCTCTACGCCGCGGTCCATCCCCTCATCTCCGATTCCAAGCGCATCATCCTCGATCTCACTGACCTCACCTCGGTCGACAGCATGGGCCTCGGCACTCTGGTCCGCCTCTACGTCTCGGCAAAATCCGCTGGCTCCTGCATCGAGCTCATCAATCTCGGCAAGCAAGTCCGCGAGCTCCTCGGAATCACGAATCTTCTTTCCCTCTTCGGCGACATGTGCGAAAAGGGCGTCGCAATCAAGTTCTGACGCGCCCACCGCGCCAGCGTCCCTTAGTCCCTACGTCCCTAGTGGACCAAGGATCAGAAAGCAGCTTCCAGCCTCTAGCCCTAGCTTCTAGCTGTGGGGTACGCGGCGGGGTTCGGCGCGCGACCGCAAGGAGGAGCGCGCAAGCAGGAGCGCGCCGCGGGGCGGCGGGATTGGGCGGGCGACCCGCAAGGAGGAGCGCGCCGGGGGGCGGCGGGTTCGGCGCGCGACCCGCAAGGAGGAGCGCGCCGGGGGCGGGGATCGGGGCAGGCCGTTTAGATCGTGCGCTGGAATGAGACGAAAAGCAGAAGCAGGTCCTTCGGCTTCGTTCAGGGCAGGCTTTAAGGCCATGCCCTGATACAAGGCCTGTTGGTTTTGCGTTGGTGCGTTAGGAAATAGAAGCATGGGCCAGATCGTGACGAGGGACGTGAATGTTCACCCGGAGGTCCTCGCGTTTACGTGGGCGTGCCGGTGAAACTTGAGACGCTGCACGTTCTGGGGATCGGGTTGAGTATTCGTTTTTGAATGTGTAAAATGTGTGACTTGAGAAGACTGAAGCGGAGAAAACCTTCTGTTCTGTGCAGATTTGACCAGACCTTCGGGGGGTCACGGGGTAGTCTTGTTCGCGTTGTGCCGAAGCTCTCGCTCCGTCCAGAGTGAATGGATTCTCTTAGCGGGTGAGGCACGAAAGAACGAGGAGGTTTTTCTCATGCGACCGTTGCACTGTGCGCGCTGGCTCTTGCTGGCGCTGCTTATCTGTGTCATTCCCGCTTCTTCGCACGCACAGATCATTATCAGCGTGAGTCTGGCGCCGCCCGAACTCCCGGTTTATGAACAGCCCTACTGCCCCCAGCCCAACTTGATGTGGGTTCCCGGCTACTGGGCCTATGGCGACGGGGACTACTACTGGGTTCCCGGCGCGTGGGTTCCGGTCCCCTATGTGGGCGCCCTGTGGACGCCCTACTACTGGGACTGGTACGGCGGCAGATACAGGTTCCATCGGGGCTACTGGGGCCGCCACGTCGGCTACTACGGCGGCGTGGACTACGGCTTTGGGTACGGGGGCATCGGTTTCACGGGCGGGGAATGGCGCGGCAACGAGTTTGCCTACAACACCGCTGTCACGCGCGTGAATGAGAGCGTGATTCACACCACCTATAGCGACCCGGCGAGTGTGCAGAGAAACACGATCGCCAACCGCAGTCGCGTTTCCTATAGCGGCGGCCCGGGCGGGATTCAGCACACTGCTACCCCACAGGAGCAAGTTGCCGTGCGCGATCAGCACACGGCTCCGACCAGGCTCCAGACGCAACACGAGGGGGCTGCAAAGGCCGACAGATCCTCCTATGCCAAGGCAAACGGCGGACACCCGCAGAACGCGGTTGCCGCCAAGCCCCTGGGCGAGCAGACGCACGCCGCGCCGGCTGGGCCGAAGACGCAAGCCAGGCCAGAGGCAAGAACTGCGCCTCAATCGCATGCTGCTCCTGCGAGACATGCTGCTCCTGCGCAACACGCTGCGCCAGCGCAACGCGCTGCACCGCAGCAACATGCCGCGCCTCAACGGGAGGCTGCACCGCAGCAACATGCTGCGCCTCAACGGCAGGCCGCACCGCAGCAACACGCAGCGCCTCAACGGCAGGCTGCGCCACAGCAACATGCTGCACCGCAGCAACATGCTGCGCCTCAACGGCAGGCCGCACCGCAGCAACATGCCGCGCCGCAGCAACACGCCGCGCCACAGCAACACGCTGCGCCGCAGCAACACGCAGCGCCAGAGCAACATGCTGCACCGCAGCAACACGCTGCACCAGAGCAACATGCTGCACCGCAGGAAGGGTCCAAGCCAAAGGGCATGTAGCGCTGAAGCTCGGCCTGCAAGGACAGAGGCCCACGGTCAGCCGTGGGCCTTTGTACACTCCAGCGAGACCGCACTCAGCCACCTTTTCGGCTGCGGCGAGCGCAGCGCGATTGCCGTTTCCCCTCTGCCCCTTTCCATGGGCCACGGCCAGCTCGTGGCGCTGTTAGGGCGCCAGTTTGGCGGCTTCAAACAAGGCCCGCTCATTGCCTGGAAAGCGGCATGAGGGTTCCATGCCAGTTCGTCTCAAGCCAAATGGACAGAACTCGCCGGGCGGCAAATGAGCCGAGGGGACAATCAAAAAAACCTAGGGGAGATGAATCTTGAGCTTGTAGCAGATGAAGAGAACCAGGATCGCGCCCAGTGTGGAAAAAATGAGGCCGGCGGGATGAAATCGCTCGTTTTTCGAGCGAGAAATCATGTGGGTAAGACCGCCGCCGAGGATCGATCCGACGACGCCGAGCACGAGTGTCCAGAACAACGTCAAGTGCTCATGCATGACTGATTTCGCGATGAGCCCCGAGAGTAGCCCGATGATTACATACCAAAGTATGTGAAACATGCCTTCTCCTCCATGGTTTGCTTTGAGCTGAAAATCCCCCTGTACCGGCGCCAATTCCCCGGAATGGCACTGCTACCGGGGAGAATTGCGACAGCAACACAACGATTGCGGCCGGAAAACGGGGCAGGGCGGTGTTGTGTTGCAATCGCCCGCCGAATCGAGAGCCCTCATCGTCGATTCTTCCGACAACGGTGCCTCGGCCGTTTCTTCCGCAATTCGGATTCTGCCGGGAGACGGTGTGTTGAAGCTGGTCAATTTTATACAGGTTGACGCGGCGGGGTTTGGTGCGCGACGCGCAAGCAGGAGCGCGCCGGCGGGCGGAGTTCAGCGCGAAAAGGCCCGTGGCTAAAGCCACTCACATTTTGGGCTTGCACTCAGGGGTTTCAAGGCCCCTGCTCCCTCCGTTGCTGCGTCGAGGCGTGCGGGCGGCGTGACGTCGGCGCGCGATGAAAACAACAGGGGCCAGGGATTAGGGAATGGAAAGTCGGCGAGTGGGTTCATGGCAAGGGCATCGATCGACAATCGACTCGGTTTCAGTTTTGCGACCGCACACGCCGGAGGCACTTGGTGGTATAGTCCCGGGCAGCCGGGAGGGTGGAGTGTAAGTCCTGGCTGAAAAGGGCAAGAAAAGAAAATGATGAAAGGATCTATTTGTATAGCGAAGAGCGCAGTAGCAATCGCGGTCCTGTTCGCAACAGCGAGCGCTTGGACGCAATCAGGCGCAAAGGTCAATCCGGCTTATGCAAAGCTGTTGACTGCGGCCGACGTGTCCAAAGTGACCGGACTCGCCGGAGTCAGCCTGATCCCTCCGGATCCGAGCAAAGGCGCGGGCGGCGATCTTAACTTTGCCTTGGCGAATGGGAAACAGATCCTGCTGGTCACTTTTTTGGATACGAATGCGTACAACCAATCAAAAGCCATGAAGGGCGTTTATGGGGGCGATGTCGCGGGCATTGGCGACGAGGCTTTCATCGGCAAGGTCATGGGAATGGACTCGATCCTCTATTTTCTGAAGGGCGCGCGGGGTGCGGCCCTGTCATCTTTCATTAACACGGACAATGGCTGGCCGGGAAGTCCTTATGTGAACCAGCAACAGTTGCGCCAGTTGGCCGCGTTGATTCTTTCTCGAATGTAACGGAGATGAGGGAGACCGGGCCTTTATTTGCTTTCGCTCCATTTCGCATGCCCTCAAAGACGGCTGCAATGGTTGCATCACTGTCCGGATCGGATCCTGGAGTTACGGACCTCCTCTGAGTCTTCCAGCAGTTGCTGAACGAAGACGCCGCCCCGACCCTATCGCGGGGCCGCTGCAGGCTGGCAAAAAGAACGAGTGCGCTGGAACCTCGTGAGGGGTATACTTCTGCCCTATTCCCAGGTAAATGAAAGTACCGGTCTAGGAGGAGCCCATGACAGCTTTCATGCGCACAGTATTTGTGGCCGGTTTATTGATCGGCCTATCGGCCCCCTTCGCGGCAGCACAAGACCAGGACGTGGAGGGAAGCAGCGACCATCCTTTGATTTCGCGATATCCCGGATCGTATATCGCGAAGTATCTGAGCAAGGAGTTCGATGAGTTCAGCCTTCCGCTGGGTCCGGTCGATGAGGAGAACACGATTACCAAGAACCAGCATCTGGAAGGGAAGATCACCCGCATCGTTTACGTGGCGCCTGCGGGACGCACGGTGCTGGAGGTCTTTCGCAACTATCAAGCCGCGCTCAAGAAGGGCGGGTTTGAGACGCTCTTTACGTGCGGCCCGCAGGGTTGCGGGAGCACGGTTGCAAATGCATATGCCAACAGCGGCGACAACGCCGATTACTGGGGACCCGAGCACGGGATTCATTACGTTTCGGCGAAGCTGGCGCGGCCGGAGGGCGACGTTTATGTGAGCTTGTTGGTCGACGATCTTGGCCCGGATTCCCGAACCGATGCCGAGCTTTATGTCATCGAAGTGAAGCCTATGGAGTCGGATCTCATCACAGTGAACGCAGCGTCGCTGGCCAACGACATTAACCGTACCGGCCACGCTTCGGTTTATGGCATCTACTTCGACACCGGAAAGGCAGATGTCAAGCCTGAGTCCGACGCGACACTGAGCGAGATCGCCAAGCTGATTCAAGGCGATCCCGCGCTGAAACTCTATGTCGTCGGGCACACCGACAACCAGGGCGCGCTCGACCTGAACATGGACCTTTCGCGCCGGCGCGCAGAAGCGGTGCTCGCCGCGCTCACGACAAAGTACGCGGTGCCGGCCACACGGCTGAAGGCCTACGGCTGCGGACCCTACACTCCCGTGGCGTCGAATGACACTGAGGACGGCCGCGCCAAGAACCGCCGCGTGGAGCTGGTGAAGCAGTAATGCATTGCAGCAACTGTTAGGCAAGTGCGGACTCGCCGCAGCCGCAGCCAAGCGCGGCATGAGGTGATTTTCATATCCGATGGCCTAGAAACTTGGGACAGGCATTCGACTTCGCGGTCCGCGCGAAGCGCGGCTCGTCCGACTCGGGACGGCAGGTCAGTGGGCAGCGAGTTGGTTGGGCGCGCGACGCGCAAGCAGGAGCGCGCCGGCGGGAGAAAGCAGCTTCTAGCCTCTAGCTCCTAGCTACGCTGCCGCGTGGGGTTGCGCGACCGCCCGGTTACCCCAAGAAGCACGATCAGCTTCCTGGGGACCCCGATTGCGAGCGCGCCTGGGAATGCTAGCCTAAATGGATTCGAGGATCATGAGGAGGTCAATGCAATGAAGGTGATGACGAGCTGGACAGTGCAGCGCTGGGCCCTGAGAGAGCTTCAAAGCGGAATGGAGATTCCGGGTTGGTTGCGGAGAGTGAGCGGGCGGGTGTTCGTGCTGGGTCTTTTGGCCGGCTTGGTTGTTCCAGCAGTTGCAGCCGGACAAAATGCGGCGGAGGCCGCGGGCGCGCCAGCGCTGATCGGTCAGCCTGTTGCGCCGGTGCGGCCGGTGGCGGACCAGTACTACGGCATGACGGTGAGCGATCCTTACCGGTACCTGGAGGATCTGACGAATCCAGAGGTGGTGGCGTGGTTCAAGGGACAGAATGACTACACGCGCGGCGTACTGGCGGCGATTCCGGGGCGGGACGCGCTGCTCAAGCGCATTCAGGAGCTGGACCAGTCGACTCCGGCTAGGGTGACCAGCGTCAATCGCATTCCGGGCGGACGGATCTTCTACGAGAAGGAACTGGCGAGCGAGATTGTGCCGAAGCTTTACGTGCGCGACGGGCTCGATGGCCAGGAACGCATCTTGCTGGATCCGGCGATGTATCCGGTTGCCGAGGGCTCGCACAATGCGATCAGCTACTACACGCCGTCGTGGGACGGGAAGATGGTCGCGGTGGGAGTGTCGGCGGGCGGTTCGGAGAACGCGATCATACACATTTTCGAAGTGGACACCGGCAAAGAGTTGCCGGAGACGATCGATCGCGGGCGGTTTGGAGCGATTGTGTGGCGGACCGACAATCGATCGTTCTTTTATAACCGGCTGCAGAAGCTGGCGCCGGGCCAGCCGCAAACGGATTATGAGCAGAAGAGCATCGATTATCTGCACGTGGTGGGGACCGACGTCGACAAGGATGTGCCGGCATTCGGAATCGGGCTCTCGCCGAGAGTGGAGATTGCCGCGGCCGATGCTCCGTTTGTGGCTCCTACGGTCAATTCGCGGTGGACGTTGGGGATTATTGCGCACGGCGTGCTGAATGAAGCGACCCTTTACGAGGCGCCGACGGATGAGGTGGGAAAGCCGGACACGCCGTGGGAAAAGATTTGCGATGTGAGCGACGATGTGACGTCATTTGCAGTGCATGGCGACGAACTCTACCTGCTGAGCCACAAGGGCGCGCCTCACTTCAAGGTTCTCAAGACGAGCCTTTTGCACCCCGACATGGAACACGCGGAGGTGGTGGAGCCAGAGGGCGACCATGTGATCAAGGACATTGAAACTGCCGAGGACGGGCTGTATGTGCAGGAGACAGACGGGACGCTGGGAGTGCTCAAACGGCTGAGTTATCAAGGGGGAAAGCCGGAAGAGGTCGAGCTTCCTTTTGAAGGATCAGTCGGCCTGTCGGGTATGGATGAGAGGGTTCCAGGGGCTTTTGTTGTGATGACTTCGTGGGCCAAGGCGCCGCGAATCTACTCGTTCGACCCGAAGACGCGAGCGGTTACGGATACCAAGCTGCAGCCACTGGGACCGAATGACGATCCGGGGGATGTGGTGACGGAGGAAGTGAAGGTGAAGAGCTGGGACGGCGTGATGGTTCCGCTGTCGATTGTGCGCATGCGCGGCGTGAAGATGGATGGAAGCAATCCGACTCTCTTGTGGGGCTATGGGGCATATGGGATTTCCATCGATCCGGAGTTCAATCCAGTGTTGCTGGCGTGGCTGGAAAAAGGCGGCGTATTTGCAGTGGCGCATCCGCGGGGCGGCGGCGAGTACGGCGACGACTGGCACAAGGGCGGGGAGAAGCTGACCAAGCCGAATACATGGCGCGACTTTATCGCCTGCGGGGAATACCTGATCGATAACCACTACACGTCGCCGGCAAAGCTGGCCGGCGAGGGAGGGAGCGCGGGCGGCATCACGATCGGCAGGGCGATAACCGAGCGGCCGGAATTGTTTGCGGCAGCACTCGACGAGGTGGGTGACTCGAACATGGTGCGCATCGAGAACACGCCCAACGGCCCGCCCAACATTCCGGAGTTTGGGAGTACGCAGACGGAATGGGGATTTGAGGACCTGTACACGATGGACTCGTATGAGCATGTTCGCGATGGTGTGCATTATCCGGCGGTGCTGCTGACAACGGGTTGGAACGACCCGCGCGTTGCATCATCGCAGCCGGGGAAGATGGCGGCGCGGCTGGAGGCAGCCACGGGCAGCGGAAAACCGGTTCTACTGCGCGTTGAATATGCTGCCGGGCATGGATTCGGTTCGACAAAGGCGCAGAACGAAGAGCTGAACGCGGACAACTGGAGCTTCCTGCTGTGGCAGTTTGGGGTGGACGGATTCCAGCCCGGTGCCGCGGCTGCAGCGGGAAAATAGCCACGCAGACGGGTACGGTGCGGGCTGAGGTGCGGGTACGATGCGGGCTGTGGTGTGGACGTGGAAGCCCGCACGACAGCCGGTCCGATGATGGGTGGTGTGTTTGGGTTTGAGCGATCCCAGGTCTTCCGCCGCGGCGGACCGCGGCGGAAGACCTGGGGCACCCACACTCAGTGCGGATCGCAGATTACCGGTGGCCGCCGCCGTGATAGCCGGGGAGGGCGTGTTCACCGCCCGCATCGTGGCCGGCTGGGCCGACGTGGCCGCGGCCATCGCGCGCCTCGTTGCCGTGGAAGTGGTTAAACGGTTCAGCGCCGCGTTCGGGCAACGGTCCGCGATAGCCGTGATGAGGATCGAAGCGGTTGTCGACATGGCCGTAGAAGTGGCCGGGGCCGCGGAACCAGTGACCAGCGCCAATAAACACTCCGTTCACAAACCAATCGGGCCCGTAGTAGCCGTAGGGCGCGCATTGATACGGAGAATAGTCGAAGTACCCATAGGGACAGACCGGTTCCGGTCCAAAGTTGACGCCGATGGAGATTTGGGCCGGTGCGGAAGGCACCCAAAGGAACAGGCCCATTGCGAAGGCTGCGAAAGCGAAGATTCTAACTTTGGTCATGATCTCTCCTTGATTGGTTTGAAGTGCGGGATGGGTTGGGGGTTGCATGGAAAAACAGTGGTTAGTGGTTGGTGGTTAGTGATTAGTGGTTAGTTGCGGGGTTTGCGGAGTTGGTGCGGCGTGCAATCGGACCGATCGCGCACCGCACTTCGCTCAGAAGTCCAAGCCCGTGGTCAGAAAACCATAATCAGTGGTCAGAGATTCGGGGGCCGGGGAATCCACTTGTGCTGATTGGCTGCGTTGGCTGCCTCGGCGGCCAGGGTCAACTCCTTGCTTGCCGCCGTGAGCTCGTTCTCGGCGTTCACCGCGTGGTTCTGCATGTCGTAGTTGTTCTGGTGCTGCGCGGCGATGATGGATTCGTAGGCCTCGGCAATGAGTTTCTGCGCGGCCGCGATGTTGGGATGCACCGCAGCGCTGACGGTGACAGGAGGCGGAGCCTGCGCGATGGTTGAACCGCCAACCAAAAGTCCCAGGGCGAGCGCGCTGACGATTGTGAGTTTGTTCGTTCACATGATTTCGATCTCCATTTTGAACTTCAGGCTTTACGCCTGCGGTGCATTGCGGGACCGGTGAAGCTTGTCCTGAACCGAGCGGTGCATGAGGGAGAGTTATGCCGGGCTTACGAGAGATCCCCTGCTTAGAACCCGCTGGCAATTCCGGGTGCGGGAACTGCAGAAAAGTTACATCAGAGCCTCAAATCTGTTGCAGGACGCAGGGGACGACCCTGGTACGTGGAAAGCAACAGCCAGGGTAGTATCCTCGGCCTCGATGAGGAGCAATGTCAAGCAAGGAATTGAGATTTTGAAGATGCGGGAAGGCGGTGGGCGCGGACGGAGAGATTCTGCGAAGGTGAGCAAAACGAATCAGACATGATTCCGGGACCAGCCCAGAATTACTAAAGAACCTGAGTGCAGTAGCCCTCAAGCGCGGCAAACCGGTGGGGTGTGACTGCTCGTATCGGCTGAAGCCATCGCGAGTCCAGTCCATTCGACAATGGGAAGCTTGCTCCGGAGCAAGCGGCAGTTAACCAATGTAAGTCAGAGGAAGCTCTTATGAATGCGAAACTCATCGTCACTTCGGCCGTCTTGGCCCTGGCGCTTGGAATGGCGGCTCCTGCCTTCGCGCAGGATCAGAAGCAAGGCGACAAGCAAGGTCAGCCAGCAAAACGGCAACAGCCTGCAGCGCAGCAAAATCCTGCGCCGCAACAGCACGCCCAGCAGCAGCCAGCGCAGCGACAACAGCCCGCAGCGCAGCAAAAGCCTGCGCCGCAACAGCACGCCCAGCAGCAGCCAGCGCAGCGGCAACAGCCTGCAGCGCAGCAGCATGCCCAGCAGCAGCCAGCGCAGCGGCAACAGCCTGCAGCGCAGCAGCACGCCCAGCAGCAGCCAGCGCAGCGGCAACAGCCAGCAGCGCAGCAGCACGCCCAGCAGCAGCCGGCGCAACGGCAGCAACAGCAACCTCAGCGCACTGCAGCGCAGCAGCGTACCGAGCAGACCACCTGGCAAAATCATCGCGCAGGAAACTGGCAGACCGACCACCGCACCTGGCAACAACGGGGCGGCTACAACGGCTACCGTGTCCCTGACGCCCGGTACAGCGTCTACTTTGGCTCGCGGCATGCGTTTCGGATCTACGGTCTTCCCTTCATGGTTTTTGATGGATACCCACGTTTCCAGTACAACGGCTATTGGATTACGCTTCTCGACCCATGGCCGGGAAACTGGTCGAATGACTGGTATGACACCGACGACGTCTACGTGGTTTACGCGAACGACGGTTATTACCTGTACGACGACAGGTATCCGGGCATCGGAATTGCGATCAGCATCTCGATGTAATGACGCTCGGTGCGCGCCGTTTTTCGAGCGGCAAGTCCGGTAGTGGCTCAGGGCAGGCTTTCGACTACGTTTGGCGCACAATTGGCGGCGATTGTGCGCCGAGTTGCGTCAGCATGACAATGCAGACGGATGTGTTCGTGGCGTCCCACCCATCGCGCGGTTGAGCTGCGCGATGGATGGGGTTCCCCCTGGGTAAGTTAAGTTGCTTTATCCATCTATAATGTCCTGCCCCTTCCGTGGCAGAGACGCTTGAACTGCCAGTGATTAGTGGTCAGTGATCAGTGATCAGTCCTCAAAAAATCCGCTGGTTGAGATCGATCACGTAACTCTTGAAACCCGATCCCCTAGGCCATGAAGCCAAGGTAGGGATCGGTACCGAAGTTGCCGAAGTTGGGGAAGACGGTGCGGATCTGGCTGTCGGAGAGGCCGAACCAACTGGCGAGAGTGCCTGCATACTGCTCGACGGCGGTGGTGGGGATGAGGCGGCCTGCGCCGACGTCGTTCTGCTGATCGACACCGACGACGGGGTACTGGCCGTACATGTCCTGCCCTTGCACGGCGCCGCCGACAACGAAGTGGTGGCTGCCCCAGCCGTGGTCGGTGCCGTCGCTGTTCGAGGTGAGGGTGCGGCCGAAGTCGGAGATGGTGAACGCGGTGACATTGTTGCCGAGGCCCATGCCAACCATGAGGCCGTCGAAGTATTGAAAAGCTGCGCCGAGCTGGGTGAGAAGGCGCGCGTGCTGCTGAGCCTGTCCGTCGTGTGTGTCGAAGCTGCCAAGCTGGACGTAGAAGATTTGGCGGGTGACGCCGAGCTGGGCGCGACCGGCGATGATGCGAGCGACGGTTTGCATGGACGCGGCCAGCGGATTATCGACGAGCATGTTAGTGGTGGGATCGAGATATTGCGGGGGATTGGCGACGCCTCCCACGCCCGCGGGCGCCATGGCGGTGGCCAGCGTGGCCTGCGCCTGCATGGAACGGTTGATGACGACCTCGTATTCCTTTGCGAAGAGATTGGTTTCGTCGGAGGTGAGGATGGAGTTGAGCGGGTTGACGGCGGCGGGCAGGCCGAAGGGCGGCTGCTGGAGGCCGTAGATGGGAATGGGTCCGGCGGGCGTGACGTTGAGCTGGAACGAAGATTGTCCGGCGAGGAAGAGGGCGTTCCCGGCGGTGGAGATGCAGGTGAACATGGAGTTGGAATTCATGTTCATGGCTTCAATGGCGTCGGCCACGGCACCGCCCCAGCCGACGCGCTCGCCGCTGCCGAGATTGGAGGCGATGGCCTGCCATGCGGCGGTTTGATCGAAGTGCGAGAAGAGCGAATCGGGCAGGGGGACGGAGTTCGCGTTGATCTGTGTTTTGGTGGCCGGTGTGACAAGGGTTCCCGTGTTGGCAACGATGGCTGCGCGACCGGCATTGAAGAGAGATTGCACGCCGCCGAGAG
Organism: Occallatibacter sp.; assembly: GCA_049517515.1. Lineage (GTDB taxonomy): Bacteria > Acidobacteriota > Terriglobia > Terriglobales > Acidobacteriaceae > Telmatobacter. The sequence continues at coordinate 12,349 of JBEKSA010000007.1, read as the reverse complement.
AAGGATTGAGAGCGAAGGTGCGGCCGGATTGTGGAGTCTTGAGGGTGATGGGCAGCAGTTCGCTCATGGGATAGGCGAGGCCGGGCGCGCCGGAGCGAGCGCTGGTGAAGGCGGCGAAAGAATCAGGATCGGTGGCGATCACGGTGCCGTGACCGTCGTTGCCGCCCTGCAGGTAGACGCAGACGAGCGCGCGATAGTCGTTGCCGGTGGTGGATTGCGCCATGGCGGCGAGCGAGTTGAGCTCGAGGAGAAATGGGCTGACGTAAATGCCGGCCATGGACGCCATGGAGGCGGTGCGAAGAAACTGCCGGCGGGTTTGGTTGCAAGTGCAGCTCATGGCTGGCTCCTATTGCTGCGCGGCGTAGTCGGGCGACGCCACGGTGAGATAGATGGCCGTTTCGACGCGGGCCAAAAGCGCGGCGTTGATGGCGTTCTGATCGCTGGTGGGGATGGGGATGGCCGTGATGGCGGCGAGAATCTGGTTGTAGAGCGTCGATGACATCTGGCCGGACATGAGCAGCAGATTGATGCGGTCGAGCAACTGATCGGGCGTAGCGGCGAGCGTCATTTCGGTGCCGTAGTACGAGAAGACATCGGGACCGCCCTGCGCGTTGGCGCCGATTGCGCTCTGCAGGTAGTTGATGTAGCCGACGACGGTGGAGACGTTGGTCATCTGCATCTCCGGCGCGAGCAGGCCCGCTGCGGAGATGGAGGTGTTGGGGGGCGTGTAGCCGGGCGCGAACCAGTTGAAGACAGTGGGCGAGCGGAGCCACATTTGGCCGAGGCCGTAGATGGGATCCTCAGTGCTGCCGACATTGAAGGAGCCGGTGCGCGATTGCGCGGTGAAGGCGCGGGCCCACTCGGTGTAGCGCAGCAGAGCTTCGCGGACTTTTCCGTATTGCGGGTTGGTGGTGGCTGTGGCCGTGTCGCGCGCTTCGGGGTCAAGAAGAATAGCGGTGATGACGGCCTGCAGATTGCCGCGCACGCCGGTGCCGTCGTTTTCAAACACCTTGGCGACGCGACTGATGTACGCGGGGCTGGGATTGCTCGTCACCAGGTGCTGGATCATTTGCTTCGAGAAAAACGCGGGCAGATTCGGGTGATTGAAGAGCGTGTCGAGAGCAATTTTGAGATCGCCGGCGGGGTCAGGGCTGCCTGAGGCGGGAATGGTGACGCCGAGGAAGTCCTTTTCGACGGTGGAGTGGTGGCTGGGAAAGTCCTGCATTGGAAGCAGCTCTTCGCCGTAGCCGGGACCGACGTAAACGCAGCAGTTGGACCAGGCGTTGTCAGTGGAGTCGCCGGGGATGTTCCAGCTCCAGCCGGTGAAGACGGCGGCGAGGCCCTTGACGTCGGTATTCGAATAGGTGGGGATGGGGTTGCCGCTGCCGTCGAGCTGCTGCGAGCCATCGTCATTCAACTGCCAGAGGCCGATGGTGAAAAGCTGCATGACCTCGCGCGCGTAGTTTTCATCGGGATCGGTGGTGGCGTTGCCCTTGTCGTTGCCCTGCATGGAGAGGAACTGGCCCATCATCGGGCTGAGCGTGACGTCCTCGAGAAGCTGGCGGAAGTTGCCGAAGGCGTCGGCGCCGAGCATGTCGTAATAGCTGGCTTCGCCGCGCGGCATGTTTTGAATTGCCGTGGTGTTGTTGCTGGAGATGACGAACTGCAGCGAGAGGGCGTATTTGACGCGCTGGCGGAGCTCGTCGGGCGCGGTGATGGATTGCTGCCAGAAGGTGTCCTGGACCAAGCCCTCGTCGGCGCTGTTCTGGACGAAGAGCGCGGCGTTGCATTTGACGTCGGCCGCGGCGCAGGGCGGGTTGTTGACGATGAGCGTCTGTTCGACGGACGGCTCGGTGGGCGTCGGCTGGATGGCGAATTGCTGATTGAGCCACGCCTGGTAGCCTTCAAGCGAAAGATTGCGAATGTCGGCGTCGGTTGGTCCGAAGGTGGCCTGCTCAAGGAAGCGCGCGGCGTCATTGAGATCGACAACCGGAGTGGGTGGCGTGCCGCTGACGGTGGCGATGAGATCGTTCGATGCGGCGGGGCCGGGACTGGGATTGAGCACCTGCAAATCGAGATTGCCGGGCTGCGCCTGATCGACCGTCGCCGTCACTTGCGTTCCGCTGTTGAAGGTTGTGGGCGCCGGAGCTCCGTTGACGAGCACTTGCGCGCCGGTGATGAACTTTTGGCCGGTGAGCACGATGGTCGCGGGCCCGGGATCGAAGGCCATGGGCGTGGCGGAGGCGAGAATTGGAATGGGATTCATCACCGAGATGTTCTGCGTGATGGAGACGGCGGGATTGTCGACGCTGGTGATGGTGAGTTGAACGATGTTGCTCGGCGTGGGAACAACGGGCGGCGCGGTGTAGGTGATGGAGCCATCGGTGTTCGAGACCGCTGTGCCAACAACGCCGTTGCCGCCGGCGATGCCGTTCACCTGAAGCGTGACGGCGGGATTATCGGTTCCGTTGACCATCAATCCGAGGTTCAGAGTGTTTGAGACGCGAACATCGGTGCCGGAGTTTGGCTGGAGCGTGAGCACGACCTGGCCGGGGCCAACCTTCAAGGAAAGCGGCAGCGCGCTGGCCGAGCCGGGATTGGGATTGGTGACGGTGAGCGGGTAAGTGCCGGGGTTAGGCGCGGCGATTTGCGCGACCAACTCAGTGCCGGAGACATAGGTGGTGGTAACAAATGCGCCGTTCCAACTGATCTGCGCGCCGTAGACGAACTGCGAGCCGTTCACGATAACGGTTGTGGTGCCTTCGGAGAATCCGTTCGGAGTGACTGTGCCAAGGACGGGAATCGGATTCCACACCTGAATGGATACAAAGCCGGGAACGGCGGTTGGATATTTGGCGATGGAACTGGTGATCTGGACCGTGTAGGGACTGGGAACGATGGCGGGGGCCGTGTAAACGCCTGAGCTCGAGATGATGCCGACGGTTGCGTTGCCGCCCGCGATTCCGTTGACGTAGAAGGTCATCGGAAGTCCGGAGGCAAGGTAGCTCGAGGTGAGCTGGACGGTCTGATTTACGCGGACGTCGGTGGCCGGCGATCCGATGGCCGCGATGGTGTTGAGATCGACCGCGATCGATCCGCCGCCGCAGCCTGAGGTCAGGGGGGCGACGATGGATAGCGAAAGGCCGAGGAGGAATGACGTCCAATGGGACGCAGTTGTCAGAGGACTGCGTTGGGGCACGGAAGTGCGAAGACACGCCACTCGCATAGATGCTCCTAGACAGGGAACTCCAAGGCAGGCAAATGCTGAACAACAAAAGGGGACAGGGGAAGAGCGCTCCAGTTGATTCGAATCAGAGGTTATCGAAGTCACCAGTCAAATGCAAACCAAAATGCGGCAAAGAATTACCTAGGTAATACTTTCCGGCTTGCCGCCCCAAGCTCGTGTCGGGCCCAGGGAGCTGGGTCAAGCCGGTGACAAGGCACGAGATAAGAGGGATTTATGCCGTGCGACTGCTAGCGGCTGCCGGCGATCATCTGGGCGGCGTGCTGGAGGCTGGTGTCGGTGACCTTTGCGCCGGACAACATGCGGGCGACTTCGTGCATGCGGGCGCGGTCGTCGAGGACGCGGATGCGGGTTTGCGTGCGGCCGTCTTTCTCGCGTTTTTCGACGGCGAGATGCTGGTCGGCGAAGGCGGCGATCTGCGGGAGGTGTGTGACGCAGAGGACCTGCTGGGCGCGGCCGAGGGCTTTGAGCTTCTGGCCGACGGCTTCAGCGGCGCGGCCTCCGATGCCAATGTCGATTTCGTCGAAGACGAGCGTGCGGGGGGTGGTTTTCTTTTTCGTTTTGGACGACGAGCCTTCTTCGACGGCGACCTTGAGAGCGAGCAGCACGCGGGAGAGCTCGCCGCCGGAGGCGATTTCGACGAGCGGCTTGAGGGGCTCGCCCGGGTTGGTTGCAATGCGGTATTCGACCGCGTCCCAGCCGGAAGCGGACCACGCGGATTCCTGATCGCTCGATGTGACAGCGACTTCGAACTTGACCTTCATGGCGAGCGAGTTGATTTGCGCTTCGGCAAGCTTGGCGAGCTTGGTTGCGGCGGCCTTGCGTTCTGCGGTGAGGGCGGCGGCGGCTTTGCGGTAGGCTGCGGCGGCTTTGTCGAGATCGGCGCGGAGGGTTTTGAGAATTTCGTCGCGGTCTTCGACTTCGGAGAGCTTGCGGGCGACGTCTTCGCCGAACGTAATGACCTCGGCGACGGTCTTGCCGTATTTCCTTTTGAGCCGATCGATGAGGGCAAGGCGGTCTTCGATTTCGGCTAGCCGCTCGGGCGAAGCGCTGACGCGTTCGGCGTAGTCGCGGAGAGCGGAGGCGATATCGGAGATGGTGGCGCGGGCGGAGGCGAGCTGCTGCACGGATTCGGTGAAGCGCTGGTCGTAGCGGGCAAGCTCTTCGACGTTGCGAATCGCGTCGCGGAGAGCGGCTTCGGCGCTGGCACTGCCCTCGTAGAGCTGGTCGAAGGCGTTCATGGCTGCGGCGTAGAGTTTTTCGGCGTTGGCAAGGACGCGCTTCTCGGTTTCGAGGGCCTCGTCTTCGCCGGGTTGGAGATGGGCTTGCTCAATTTCCTTGCTCTGATAGCTCCAGAGGTCGACCATCCGCAGGCGGTCCTGTTCGCCGTGAAGGAGGTCGTTGAGCTTGCCCGAAGCGTCATGCCACTGAGCGTAAGCCTCGGCAACCGCATCTAATGAAATGCCGGCGAAACGGTCGAGGAGGAGCCGCTGCTGCGCCTGGTCGAAGCTGGAGAGGCTTTCGGTCTGCGCGTGAACGAAGGCAAGCTCGGGCGCGAGCTGCTTGAGGACCTGAACGGTGGCGGGCTGGTTGTTGACGAAAACGCGGCCCTTGCCGGTGGAGAGGATTTCGCGACGAAGGATGATTTCGGCGCCTTCGGCATCGATTCCGTTGGCTTCGAGGATGGATTCGGCACCCGGAGTCGATTCGAAGACGCAGGAGAGAGCGGTTTTGTCGGCGCCGTGGCGGACCAGCTCTCCGGACCCTTTGCCTCCCAGGAGGAGGGCAAGCGCGTCAACGAGAATGGATTTGCCCGCGCCGGTTTCGCCGGTGAGGAGGTTGAGGCCGGGCCCGAAGGAGGCGATGGCGTGATCGATGACGGCGTAGTTTTCAGCGCGCAGTTCGACGAGCATGGTTGATCCGTTTTACCACGGAGGCTTGATGGATAGGTTGGCGCCTCTCCCCCACCCTAGGTGCAAAAACAAAGGCGCGCTGCCCAGAGGGCACCCAGCTGGGGTACCCGTTCCCCGTGAAAAGCAACCGCAGATCCTTCGACTCCCTCCGTCCGCCACGTCGGACTGCGGTCGCTCAGGATGACAGCGCTCAGAATATTACAGAACGAGAATCCGAGCGCAGCATAGCATGAAAGGGGCTCGCGAGGAGTGCCGCTCGCCATTCTGGGCAAAGGAAACTGGGGCGGAGGAGACAGAAGCGCGCGGGGTGGAGCGCCCGCAACCGCGCGAATGAGGCGCCCGGCAAGCGGGTGCACCCAAACGGTCACTTGGGCGGGAGAACGCGGTCTGGTACCGTTGACAATGAGGTGAATGGCGATTTTTACAGCAGCATTGGCGTTGTTTTTGCAGACTGACGGTGGCGCGGGTACGGGCGCGGCGCCCTCTCCGGGATTCGGCGAGCTGGCCGACATGATGGGTAACATCGGGCCGGTCGCCATTTTTGTGCTGGTGCTGCTCCTGCTGGCCAGCCTTTACTCGTGGATGGTGATTCTGGGCAAGATTTCAACGTTCAGCAAGGCGACAACGCAGAGCCGGAGGTTCATTCGCGCGTTTCGCAAGGCGACGCGGCTGCAGGAGATTGCGGCGCTGGCCGGCGACTACAGCGCGAGCCCGCTGGCACAGGTGTTTGAGGATGTGTACGAGACGTACAAACGGCAGACGGGCGGGTCGGGGCCTCCGCGAAACCTGGCGCCGCTGGAGCGCACGGCACAGACGGCTGCGAGCACGGCAGTGACGGCGCTGGAGCGGCGCATGACGTGGCTGGCGACGATCGGAGCGACGAGCCCGTTTGTGGGCCTGTTCGGAACCGTGATGGGCGTGGTGGACGCCTTCCACGGGTTGGGGACAGCGGGCGCGGCGACGCTGCGCGCCGTTGCGCCGGGCATCAGCGAGGCGCTGATTACGACGGCAGCGGGATTGTTCGTGGCTGTGCCGGCGGTGGTGGCGTACAACCAGTTTTCAGCGCGGATCAGGATTTTCGCGTCGGCTACTGACGATTTTTGCCGCGAGCTGCTGAACTCGCTCGAAGAGATGCCGGTGCGGACGCAGACGCCGGCGGCGCCGCGTGTTCCGGCTGAGATGCCGCGCGAGGCGGAGCGCAGTCTATATAAGTAGCGGAGCGAGCGGAGTTAGCGGAGCTAGCCCAGTTCCGCAAGAGGTTGAACGTGGCATTCACGACCATCAACGGACAAACACGATCGTCGCTGGCGGACATCAACATCACGCCGCTGGTGGATGTTGTTCTGGTGCTGCTGGTGATCTTCATGATCACCGAGCCGGTGCTGCAGTCGGGGATCGAAGTGAATGTGCCGAAGACGCGAACGGTGAAACAGATCACCGAGCAGCGGATGGTGGTGACGATCGACCGCGATCAGAATGTTTTCCTGAACGATCAGCCGGTGAACGTGCACGATCTGCCGGCGAGGCTGCGCCAGGCGGGAGTGGACCCGGCGCACCAGGCGATTTATTTGCGCAGCGACGAGCGGGTGCCGTTCGGGGCCTTCGCCAGCGTGATGGACGCGGTGAAGCTGTCGGGGATCACGAATGTGTCGATCGTGACGCAGCCGCTGGAGCTGAAGGGACCGGCGGGGAGCGGGAATTGAGCGAGGCAAATTTCGGTTGCGGGTCGAGTTATCCCAGGTCTCAAAATCGAGACCTGGGGCACCCCTCTGGCAGCGAGGACGCTGCCAGTACAGCCGGACTACCACCCCAGCAAGCCAAACGCGGGCTTGCCGGGGGCCCCGGACTGGAGTCCGGCGCTACCGGATCGTGATAAGGAATCATGGATAGCGTTCTGGAGGGCGGCGAACACCTGGAGCGGGAACTGGCGCGGGAGTCTTTTGCGGGACCGGCGGCGGGCTCGCTGGGGCTGCATCTGGCGATCGCGGCGATGCTCGTGTCTTACGCCTGGGCGATGGGGCTCTTCCATCACAACTTCTGGGGCACGGCAGGCGCGGGCGGATCGATGCAGGTGACGCTGACGAACGCACTGCCTCTGCCGGCCGAACAGATCAACCAGAATGTGCTGGCGACGGAGACGCCCAGCCAGGCGCCCGCTGCGCCGAGCCCGAAGGAACAGAAACACGTGGATGAGACGGCGATTCCGATTCTGGGCAAGCCGGCGAAGCCCACGGCCAAAAACATTCCGAAGACGCAAATGCACCAGCCGCAGCCCAAGCAGAACGTAGCGCAGTACGGCGAGCAATCCGGTTCGGTGATGCCGCACCAGATGCAGCCTAGCTCAGGCTCAAATCCTTCGGTCAACGTAACAAATGGAGATTTTGGAAGCATGTACCCCTGGTACGTCCAGATCATCAAGACCAGAGTTGATCAGAACTGGTACCGTGGTCAGGTCGACCCGCGTACGCCGAAGGGCGCCGTGACGCAGATTTATTTCCGCGTAAATGCAGAAGGCGTACCGTCGGGCTTTAAGGTGGACATTTCGAGCGGTAGTCCCACTCTTGACCAGTCATGTTTGGCGGCCACGGAGCGCGTAGATGTATTTGGCCGGCTGCCGTCCCTTCCGAGGATCACATGGCTTGACGTAACCTACGACTGCACCTATTGAGGCGGGCTTGAGGCGCAGCGAGTGCGCACGCTCGGCCAGTTGGCGCGAATTATAATCAGAGTACGTTGAAGGTTTCGTACTACTGCGAGTACTGAAAGACAGTGGTTAGTGGTTAGTGGTTAGTGGTGAGTGGTTAGTGGCGTGCGCACAATCAACTGTTACCCCAACAGGAAGGATTGCAGAACGCATGAAGGCAACAATTCGGGTCTTCCCCTTGTTCTTACTTTCCCTGGCGTATCTTTCAGCGCCGCAAATCTCGGCTCAAGACTGGGTACACACGGGAACGAACCTGGGCAACGAGCGGATTCGGCTGGCTGCGGCAGACTTCAAGCCGGTCGGAAGCGATCCGGGGACGGCGCCGCTGAAGGCGATCTTCGACTCCACACTTTATAACGACCTGACGAGCGCGGGCATCTTCGACATGGTGTCGAAAAGCCTGGCGCCGCAAGCGATGCCGGGATCGCCGCAGGAGTTTGCAGCAAATCAGTGGTCGTCGGCGCCGGCCAATGCGGCGATGGTGGCGTTCGGAGCGCTTTCGGCGACAAACGGGCGGCTGGTGGTGTACGGATGGCTGACGGACGCGCGCACGGCGGGTAGCACGCCGGTGCTGGCGTCGCAGTACAACGAGGCGGCGAGCCAGGAGATGGCGCGCACGGTGGCGCACCGGTTTGCCGACGAGATCATCTACCGGCTGGGCGGCGCGATTAACGGCATCGCGGAAACCAAAATCTACTTCGTCAGCAGTCGGACCGGGTCAAAAGAGATCTGGGTGATGGATTACGACGGGCAGAACCAGCACGCGGTCACGCATCTGGGCAGCATTTCGCTCTCGCCGCGCATCTCACCGGATAACTCCCGCATTGCGTTCGCGTCACTGGGAGGTGACGGATGGGCGATTCGCATGTATTCGCTGGACCTGGGGCGGCTGGTGAGTTTCCCTGGAGGGTCCGCGGGCGGGAGCAACCAGTCGCCGGCGTGGTCGGCAGATGGCGCGAGAATCGCGTTCTCCTCGGCGCGAGGGGGCCATCCGGATATCTGGATTTCAGACATGAGCGGCGCCAATGCGCACAGCATCTCGTCGTTCGGCTCGGATGTTTCTCCGGTGTGGAATCCACGCACCGGCAACCAGATTGCATTTGTGAGCGGGCGGACGGGCGAGCCGCAGATCTACGTCATGGACAAGGATGGCGCCAACGTGCAGCGCATGACCGATGGGGGTTATGCCATCTCTCCCTCATGGTCGCCGAACGGCGCCCTGCTGGCGTTTGCATGGAACCGCAAATACGGTCCCGGCGATCCCGGCGGGTACGACATCTACGTGATGGATATTGCCAGCAAGAACTGGCTGCAAGCGACCCACGAAGCCGGCGTCAACGACTTTCCATCGTGGTCGCCGGACGGACGCCACATCGTGTTCCAGCGGCAGATCGGGCATCGCACGCAGATCTGGACGATGCTGTCCGACGGCACCGGTCAGCAGCAACTGACCTTCTCCGGCGACAATTCCATGCCCAACTGGAGCTGGAAGTGAGGTTTTGCGCACTGGCCGCCGCGGCAGGTTCCCGCATTGTAACCAGTATCGTCAACCAGGGAACGCGATTCGATGAACTATCATTTTATGGGTGCTGAAATCGGAAAGCGGCACGCTGCGGTGACAAGAAAACCCGGTTGCCCGAAAGAGCGACTTGACCTTTTTTGAGAAGGAGAATTCCCTTGAAAACACAAAAACTTATGATTGCTCTTTTGCTGGTCGCGCTGACCGCCGTCTCGGGTTGCAAAAAGAAGACCGCGCCCCTGCCGTCGGCCGAAGAGGCGCCGGCCGCAACCTCTGGCGCGCCGACGGCACAACTGACCGCGACACCAACGGTGATTTCAGCCGGAGACCAGGTGCAGTTAAGCTGGAAGACGACCAACGCGAGCTCGATTTCGATTGACGGCATCGGCGATGTTCCCTCAGTGGGCGTAAAGACCGTGACGCCGACGGAGTCGACCACCTACCACCTGGTGGCGCGCGGGGACGGAGGGTCGGCCGACGCTTCAGCCTACGTGACCGTGAATGCGCCGCCGGCGATCAGCGTGCCCAGCAAAGGCATGAGCGCAGAAGAAGAGTTCAACGCGCGCGTGCAGCCGATCTTCTTCGACTACGACAACTACGATATTCGCGGCGACGCGCAGGCGATCCTGGCGAAGAATGCCGATTACCTGAATGCGCACCCCGACATCAAGATCGTGATCGGCGGCTACTGCGACGAGCGCGGATCGGACGAGTACAACCTGGTGCTGGGCCAGAACCGTGCGCAGGCGGCGAAAACCGCGCTGGTTACGGCAGGCATCGCGGCCGATCGCATCCGCGTGATCAGCTACGGCAAGGAAAAGCCGTTCTGCTCGGATTCGACGGAGGAATGCTGGCAGTTAAACCGCAGGGACGGGTTTACGATCGACAGGTAAGAACAGCTGATAGCTCTTAGCTTTTAGCTATTAGCTTTGGGCTGGCGCGGAAACCGTCAGCATAATGGGTCTGGCCAAGGCCCGGACCTGCCGGAATTCGATTCGCATTGACACGCGGCAGCCTCGCCCACAGAGCCCGGCTGCCGTATGTTGTATTCAGGGAGTTTTTGGATCAGGAAGGCAAAAACATGCATACATCAAGACCTCTTCGCCAACGTCTGCTCGCAGTTGCGGCGCTGATTCTTCTGTTTGGTCCCGCGGCCATGCCCGCGCACGCGGTCTCGAAAGAGATGGTAGAGCTGCAAACGCAGGTGCAGCAGTTGCTGGATGCGGTGCAGCGGCTGCAGTCCACGCTGGATGCGCGCATGGGCGTGCTGGAGCACCTTGCGCAACAGGCCTCCGACCAGGCAACCCAGGTGACCGCAACGGTGACTGCGCTGCAGCAGAAGATCAACGCGCAGAACGATGCGGTGAGCGGCAAGGTGGACGCTGTTTCAGGGCAGGTGCAGTCGCTGAACGATTCGGTGGACGAGCTGAAGGCGCGGGTCGCCAAGCTGGACAAATCGGTCGAGGACCTGCAGGCGCAACTGCAGGCAATGCAGGCAGCGCAGACGCAGCCGGGCGCAACAGGACCCGGTGCAACAGGGCCGGGCGGTGAGGCAAATCCGGGACAGGGCCAGGGACCTGGGGTGCCGGGCGCCGCGCCGGGCGGAACAGGACCAGGAACGGGAACGGGAGCGGCTACAACGCAGCAAGCGCCACCGTTGCAGGAGACTCTGCAGGCGGGCGTGCGCGATTACAACGCCGGACGGTACCAGGTGGCGCAGGGAGAGTTCCAGGACGTTGTGCATTACTACCCGCTGGACGACGTGGCGGGGACGGCGCAGTTCTATTTGGGCGAGATTGCGTACCAGCAGAAGGATTATGACACCGCGATCAACGACTACAACGCGCTGCTCGAGGGCTTCAGCGGGAACGCCAAGGTTCCGGCGGCGCAACTGCACAAGGGATTCGCGCTGATTGCGCAGGATAAGCGCGAAGAAGGCATTCACGAGTTGCGCTCGCTGATCCAGCGGCATCCGCAGACGCCGGAAGCGCGGGCGGCGCGCACAAAGCTGGCGGCGATGGGAGTGAAGACCACCACGACGGCACCGGCGCACTAGAGACAGCTTCTAGCTTCTAGCTTTCAGCTCTCAGCTTTTAGCTAGTAGTTTTTTAGCTATTAGCTATTTGCTTTTGGCGCGGAATCATTGGTTTCCAAGTACACAACAAAAATGCCCCGCGATGAGCGGGGCTTCTTGTTGGGCGAAAATCCGGGTTTGCGAATATCTGTGGTTCAGCTTTTGGCCGGAGTGGTGTCGATGGGCACGGTGCCGTCCGGGGCAGCGCTGGGTGTTGGGGCAGCGGGTGCGATCGGCAAGTTTTCCGCCGGCGCTGCGGCTGCGGCATTGGCGGCTGCCTTCGCTACGCTCTTGTGGTGGCGAACATCGGCGCCCTGCACCCAGAAGATGACGTCTTCAGCGATATTGGTGGCGTGATCGCCGACGCGCTCGAGGCTGCGGCAGATCATGAGCGCGTTGAGAGCCTGGGGGGCGAGATGGCTCTGCTCCTCCATGACTTTTGTGAGCGCGCGGAAGGCGGCGCGGTTCATCTGGTCAACGGCGTCGTCCATGGTGAGTACGCCGCGGGCCAGTTCGGCGTCGCCTTCAATGAAGGCCTGCAGGCTTTTGCGTACCATGTCGGCGGCCATTGAGGCCATGCGGGGAATGTCGACGGGCAGGTCGACGGCGCCCAGGCGATCCATGTGGCGGACGCGGTCGCTGATGCTTTTGGCGGCGTCGCCCACGCGCTCCAGATCGGCGTTGATCTTGATGACGCTCAAAATGAATCGGAGATCGATGGCCATGGGCTGCTCCATGGCGAGCAGGTCGAGCGCGGCCTGGTCGATATCGCGCTCCATGCGGTTGATGGCGATCTCGCTGCGGCTGACCAGGTCGCAGATGGAGAGGTCGCGAACCCGGTAAGCCTCAATGGCGCGCTGAATCGCCTGCTCGGCGAGCCCGGCCATGACCAGGA
>JBEKSA010000006.1:0-151816 GCA_049517515.1 Occallatibacter sp. | reverse complement strand
GCCCAGGCTGAGAACGGCCTGAAAAACCTCACCTAGCCCTTGTCGCCGTCCACAAACAACCGCCGCACTTCCCGCAATCAACTCGTTACCGCCAAAAAACAGGGCGTGTGAGAAATACAGGCTAGACCAGGTTTCCTAACGACAAATCCTCATCGTAGATGTGAAAGACCGGCTGTCATCGCGGCATCCTAGCCCTCACGATCCGCCAACTCCGCTAACCCCGCTTCTTCATCCCCTCATCCATCGCCTCATTCGCCAGCCGGTCCGCTTCCTTGTTCCCGCCGCGCAGTGTGTGCCGCATCTCGAACCCCTTCAGCTTGAGCGCCCGCCGTTGCGCCTCCTCCCAAAGTGGCCGCAGCCCCGGGCTCTTCACCTTGTACCGGCCCTTCATCTGCCTCACCATCAATTCCGAGTCCGAAATCACCCGGAGCCGCCTAGCCCTGTTCGCAAGAGCCCAGTCCAGCACCGCCAGCAGCCCCTTGTACTCGGCATAATTGTTGGTCTGGCGGCCCAGGTACTCGCTCAGCTGCGCCACCACCTGTCCCTTGGGGTCCTCAACCACCGCCCCGTACCCCGCCGGCCCCGGATTGCCCCGCGACCCCCCGTCGCAGTGCGCGACATACCACCCGCCGGGGGGCTCATCCCCAGCCGCCTCATTCTCAAACAGGTTTCCGCTCATCGACTTTCAGTGTATCGGGAGCCGCCCACCCCACCCGGCCTCGCCGCTCCCCGCCCCGGCCCCTTGGTCCCTGTCTTCCACAATCTGCTTACAATTGCCCCGTTTCCACGTCTACCCGTCAGCAAAGTCTGCATCTTCCGCGAGCGGAGAAGCAATGGCCATAGACGCAATTGGCGTTTCCATGACCCCGGCGATGAATCTTGCCCAAACCGCCGGCACTTTGGCTTGGCCGGCAGCCGGAGGGATACAATCCTCTTCAGACGTGGCTGCTTCCAGAGCAATGGGCGGAGCAAGGCGCCAGAACCCCGGCCAGGGCGATTCGAGCCGTGCGCAGGGCCGCGCCCAAAGCCGCGCTTACGAGATGGACCTCATCCGCGAGGCCCAAGCCGGTTCCCGCGTTGCCTTCGATTCTCTCGTCCGCCAATATGAGCACCAGGTCCTGCGCCTGGCCCTCCATCTCACCGGTTCCGAGCACGACGCCGAAGACATCTATCAGGAAGCATTCCTCAAGGCCTACCGGTACATTGGCAACTTCCGTTTCGAATGCTCCTTTTACACATGGATCTACCGCATTGTCACCAACCTCTGCCTGGATCAATTGCGCCGCCGCAAGACGCGCCGTGAGGACCATGCCGTGGTGGTCGACCGCGCTGGGGACGAGATCGACATTCTGGCCTCCGTCTCTGACAACCGCTCGTTCTCCAATCCCGCCCGCGAACTCGATCGCAAGCTGCTGGGGGCGAAAATTCAGGCGGCACTGGGCAAGCTTACCCCGCGCGAGCGGATGGTCTTCGAATTGAAGCACTACCAGGGCCTTCGCCTCCGCACCATTGGCGAGATGTTGAACACCACGGAAGAGACCGCCAAGAACACCCTCTTCCGCGCAACCAAAAAGTTGCGTACACAGCTGGCGGACTTGAGGTAGTTGTTAGGCATTTGCTCCCGGCTCGGTTTTTGGGGGGCAGAAGTACGAGACTCATCCATTGCACGCGATGAGCCGTCAGAAGAAACGATAAGCTCGGCCTTCGCACGGCGAGCTAGCAGCTAATGGCTAAGAGCCGATAGCTGCTCTTGAGGCTTAGAGGACGTAACTATGAATTGCGAACTCGCACACGAACAGATAGTCGCTGCGGCCTATGGGGAGCTACCCGACGATCAGGTCCACCAGCTCGAGCGGCACGTAATTGCCTGCCCCGAGTGCCAAAAGGAGCGCGAGCAGGTCCTGGCGATCAAGCTGCTCGCCGATGCGCATCCTGTTGCCGAGCCCGATCCGAATCTCGTCGCCCGCGCTCACTTGCGCCTCGACGAAGCCCTCGACACGCTGCCGCCCCGTCGTTGGTATGAGGTTCTGGGCCAGCGCATCATGAACAACTTCGCCAACCTTCAGGCTGCGCCCGTCGCGGCGCTGCTTCTGCTCGCGGCAGGTGCGGGTGCCGGAACGCTCGGCGGCTTCGAGTTTGCGCAGAACCGCGCCGCGCACGCCGCAGCCGTGGCCCAGGCCGCCACCCCTCCCGGAGCGCAGGTGCTGCCCGCAGCAGACATCCCACAGCTCGCCAACGTGGCGGGCATCTCGGGCATCGTTCGTCAGCCCAACAGCGAAATCGTCGACGTCAGCTACGACCAGGTCGTTCCCCGCCAGATCGAGGGCTCGCTCGACGATCCCGCCATCCGCCAGTTGCTCATGCTGGCCTCTGAAAATTCCACTTCTCCCGGCGTCCGCGACGACTCCGTGGCCTTGCTTGCCGCCGAGTGCCGCGCAGGCCACAGTTGCCAGCCCTCCGGCATCCGCGATGCGCTCATGTACGCTCTGCGCTACGACCGCAGCCCCAAAGTTCGGCAGAAAGCGCTTCAGGGCCTGGAGCCGTATATCGCCGACGACGTGCGCGTCCGTGACGCCGTTCTTGAAGCAGTCCTGAACGACAACGATGCGGCCATCCGGACCGCTGCCATCGGTCTGTTGGAGCCAGTTGACGCCGATACCAGCGTCCGCCAGGTGCTCTACTCGGTCTCCAACACGGACCAGAATCCTCAAATCCGGAACGTTTCCCGGGAAGTTTTGAGCCGGGTTCCGCAATTCCAATAACTGTGCCAACCCTTCCGGCCACTGTGCCGTCTTGATGAGCGCGGACCGGTCGACGAAACATGATGGAGAAACCGCAATGAATCACCTTTCGAGGCCAATTCGTACTTCGCATCTGAACCTTGCATTCGCTGGGCTCGCAGTCGCTGCCTGCCTGCTCCTTGCGTCCCTCCTGGCTCAAGCCCAGGCAGGGCAGCTCGCGCCCTTCCTGGAGGACACCAGCCCGCTCCTGGCCCACACCAGCGTTCCCGGCTACCTCGGCGTCGATGTCACCGACGTCGATGCCGACAAGGCGCAGGCCCTCAAGCTCAAGGACGTTCACGGCGCAGTCATCACCCTCATCGATCACGACGCGCCTGCCGGCCAGATCGGGCTCAAGGTCAACGATGTCGTTCTCGCCATTGACGGCCAGAACGTCGCCGGTGCCGATGCATTGCGCCGCATGCTCCGCGATATTCCGCCCGGCCGCAAGATCAGCCTCGAAATCAGCCGTGACGGCAACATTCAGACGCTGGCCGTGCAGTTGGTCGATCGCAAGGCCATGGAACACGACATCTGGACCCGCCTCGACATCGATATCGATGGTATCGCGCCCGTTACGCCGCCGCCCACGATGGGAATCACCGGCTCTGATGTCCCCGTTTCGAGCGGCTTCCACATCTCCGTCTTCACCAGCACCCTCAACGTGGGCGCGCTGGTTGAGCCGCTCACCTCCCAGATGGCCGAGTACCTCGGCGTTAAGGGTGGCCTCATGGTCAAGCAAGTGGCGCGCAAGAGCGAAGCCGCTGCAGCCGGATTCAAAGCCTTCGACGTCATCCTCAAGGTCGGCGCAGATTCCATCAACACCTCCGCCGACTGGGACCGCGATCTCCGCTCCAACGTGGGCAAGCCCGTCCAGGTCACTATCCTGCGCGACAAGAAACAGCAGACCCTCACCCTCCAGGTCGACTCCAAGCATCGCGGCGCCGTCAGCGCCCCTACTTTCTTACAGCAGCAATCATCAACCGGCGCATTCGTGTAGCCGCTCTATTTGCGATTGAGTATCAGATCCGCATTCACCCGGGCGCAGCATTACCCTTCGGCGCCCTTCGTGTCTCGCGTCGACTACAGCGGTTCCACAATTGGTCTACCCGGAACCGGAACCGCCAAGTGGCTTTTTCATCAAAAAAAGCCACCCTGCAAGACGCCGGAAACGGTACGTGAATTGTCGAACCGCTCTAAACTATCCCCATGGAAGTCCTTTACGGCCTGCATCCGGTCTCTGAAGCTCTCAAGGCCGGGCGCCGCCGCTTCGATCGGGTCCTCGTCGCTCGCGAGCGCCACGACGACCGCCTCAACAGCCTCATCGCCCAATGCCACGACGCAGGCGTCCGCGTCCTTGAGGGGCCTCGCGAGCAGCTCACACTCGCCGCCAAAACCGCCGCGCACCAAGGCGTCGTCGCGCTTGTCCGCCCGCAGGAATTGCTCTCCCTCGAGGACCTCTTCGCGCCCCCGCCCTCCGCAAGTAACTCCACTGCCCGCCTCGTCCTCGCGCTCGACGGTGTTGAAGACCCGCAGAACCTCGGCGCTCTTCTTCGCGTTGCCGATGGCGCCGGCGTCGACGGCGTCCTCCTCACCGAGCGCCGCTCGGCTCCTCTCAGCCCCGCTGCCGTCAAAGCCAGCGCCGGAGCCGCCGAGCATCTTCGCATCGCCCGCGTCGTAAACCTCGTTCGCGCTCTCGAAGAGCTCAAGCGTCGCAACCTCTGGATCGTCGGTCTCGACGAACGCGGCCCCGTCACCTACGACCAATTCGATTTCACCGGCGATCTTGTTATCGTCCTCGGCCGCGAGGGTGCCGGCCTCCACGATCTCGTCCGCCGTACCTGCGACCATCTCCTCCGCATCCCTATGGCCGGAGCCGTCAGCTCGCTCAACGTCTCCGCCGCAGGAGCCGTCGTCCTCTACGAAGCCGCTCGCCAGCGCCGCGCCGGTGCTAATTCTCCCGCCGCGCTCGTCCAAGAGGCTGTCCCACGCAGTGGTGCTAAAACAAGAACGCAGAAAGGCCTCGGTTCATGAAGTTCGTCTCCATCGGCGCCGCAGGTCTTCTTCACGTCGCCCTATGCCTCACCGTTTTACCTGCGCACTCCCAAACCACCACCCCCGCGCCTGCGCCCACGCCGGACCAGCAGCCTCACGGTCAGGTCATCTTCTCGCGCTCCACCGACGACAACGGCCAGACCACCACTACCGCCGGCCCCGCCGCGCCGAAAACTGCCGGCCAGCCCGTCTCCGCGCCCGTCGCCACCGACGCTGAACGCGAAGCTCTCACCTTCACCGCTTTCGACCTGAACGTCCATCTCCGCCCCGTCGCGCAGCAGATCGCCGTTCGCGCACTCCTCACCGTGCGCAACGGCGGCCATGCCCCGCTCGCGCACATCCCGCTGCAAATCTCCTCCTCGCTCAACTGGGAGAACGTCCGCCTCGCCGGCCGCGACGTCGCCTTCACCGTCGCCACGCTCAACTCCGACGTCGACCACACCGGCCAGCTTCACGAAGCGGCCATCGCACTCGCCACTCCGCTCGCCCCCGGCGCAACTCTCCAACTCGACGTCACCTACTCCGGCTCAATCCCCCAATCCGCCCAGCGCCTCATCACCATCAGCACGCCTAATGACGCGGCCCTCCACACTGACTGGGACTCCATCGCCGTCGACTTCTCCGGCCTGCGTGGTTTCGGCAACGTCGTCTGGTATCCCGTCTCCAGTGTTCCCGTCGTCCTCGGCGACGGCGCTCGCGTCTTCGACGAAATGGGCGAGCACAAGCTCCGCATGGCGGGCGCGCATTTCCGCCTGAACCTCACCGATGAATTTCCCCACGGGCAGGCGCCCACCGTCGCCCTCATCAACGGCCATCTCGTCCTGCTCGCGCTCACAGAGCCCTCAACCGCCGGCCCTGAAGTAGCCGGCATCGCCACGGCCAACCTCGACGAACAGGCTCTCGGCTTTGAAGCTCCCAGTCTCTTCCTCGCCGTCCGTGCCGCTCACCAGGCCGCCAATACAACGCTCTACGCGCTCCCCGAAGACGACTCCGCCGTTGAAGGCTGGGCCTCCGCTGCTTCCTTTGTCACGCCTTTCCTGCAAAGTTGGCTCGGCCAGGCGCCGCGCTCTCAACTCACCATCCTCGATCTCCCCGACCCTGACGACGCGCCTTTCGAAACCGGCCCGCTCCTCGTCACGGCCATTCGCCAGGCCACGCCCGACGAGCTCGATGGCGTCTTCGCTCACGCACTCACCCACGCATGGATGTCGTCTCCACGCGCGTGGCTCAGCGAGGGCGTCGCACACTGTATGGGAACACTCTGGATCGAGAAACAGAAGGGCCGCCAAAAGGCTCTCGAAACCCTTGAGTCCGGCCGCTCGGCTCTCGCGCTTGGTGAGCCCGCCAGTCCCGGTGAAAGCTCCGGCCAGCCGCTCGCCCAGGCCATCTCGCCCGTCTACTACCGCATCAAGGCCGCCTATGTCCTCTGGATGCTCCGCGATCTCGCCGGCGACGCCGCGCTCTCTGCCGCTCTCCGCGCCTATTCGCCCACAGAAGACGCGGCACATGGCCTGGGCCCAACCGCTGGCTCAGGTTACTTCGAAAAGCTCCTCGAGCAGGCTGGCCTCCGCCGCGATCTCTCCTGGTTCTTCTCCGATTGGGTCGACGCCGACAAAGGTCTTCCCGACATCGCCATTGACAGCGTCTTTCCCTCGCACACTGAGGGTGACAATTGGCTCGTCGCCGTCAACCTCTCCAACTCCGGCTACGCCGCCGCCGAAATCCCTGTCACTGTCAGCAATGCAGATGCCTCCGTCACGCAACGCGTCGTCGTCCCCGCGCGCGGCAAGGCCACGCAGCGCATCCTTATCCAAGGCAAGCCCACGCAGGTCCAGGCAAACGACGGCACCGTCCCTGAAACCGAGGCCAGCATCCACATCCGCACTCTCGACGACGCCGGCAGCGGCTCTTCCTCATCCCAACCCGCCGCCGTCCAGCAATGAGAGGGCGCGTCTTACTCCCTATTCCCCGTCCCCCGCATTCCGCGCCTTCACCTTGAACCACACCGGCGTCCCCTTGAAACCGAACGCCTCGCGAATCTGGTTCTCCAAAAATCGCTCGAACGCGAAATGCAGCTTGATGTCGCGATCCGTAAACAGCACAAACGTCGGCGGTGCCACCGCCGCCTGCGTCATATAAAAAATCCTGATTCTCTTCGCCATTGGCACCGGCGCCCGCTGAAAATCGATCTTCTCCAGGAACCGATTCATCGCGCCCGTCGAAACGCGCTTGCGCCGCTCCTTGGCCACCGACACCACCTCGCGCAGCACGCGCGTCATACCCTTCCGCTCCGGTCCAATCGCTTCCAGCGCCGACAAGAAAATCACCGGCGCGTAATCCAGATATTTCAACGCCCCGCGCACTTGCTTTTCAAAAATCTCGCGGTCTGCAGGCTTTTTTCCATCGTTTCGTTTCGATGTCACCAGGTCCCACTTGTTCACGATGATGATCACGCTGCGCCCGCTCTCGTGCGCATAACCTCCGATCGTCGCATCGCTCGCTGTCACGCCCTCCGTCGCGTCGATCAACACCAGCGCCACGTCCGCCGCCTCCAGGTGCCTCCGCGCCATCACCACGCTCATCTTCTCGGCCATCAGCTTCGTCTTGCCCTTGCGCCTGATCCCCGCCGTATCCACAAACCGCAGCGTCTGCCCCTCGAATTCCACCACTTCATCCACTGCGTCGCGCGTCGTCCCTGCAATCGGCGACACGATCGACCTCGTCGTTCCCGTCAGCGCGTTCAGCAGCGTGCTCTTGCCCACGTTCGGCCGTCCGATAATCGCCACCGCCGTCTCTCGCTGCTCAAACTCTCCGTGCGTCCGGATCCGCTTCTCGTCTTTCGCTTCGTCCTGGGCATTGTGTGGTTCAGCGCTGGCTTGCCGACTAGCCGACTCGCTGACTCGCTGACTTGCTCCCTCGTTCCCTGCCGGGGTGGCTTGTTCCCTTGTTCCCTGTTTCTCTGGAATCGCCTCCGCAATCGCGTCCAGAAGATCGCCAACGCCCTGGCCGTGTTCCGAGCTCACCGCAAAAACATTGCTAATCCCCAACCGGCGAAAGTTCTCCGCCTCCGCCGCCAACCCTTCGCTCTCAACCTTGTTCACGGCTAGGAAGAGCGGCTTGTCGCCGCGCTTCAGCAAGAGCGCCAGATCGTAATCGGGCTGCGCCAGCTCCGTCCGCGCGTCTACAACCATCACCATTACGTCTGCTTCCTCAAGCGCCACCTTCGCCTGCGCAAAAATCTCCGTCGCCATCAGCTCCGGATCGTCGGGCACAATTCCGCCCGTATCCACCAGCCGGTAATGACGCCCCTGCCACTCGTACTCGCCGTAGATGCGGTCGCGCGTAATTCCCGGCTCGTCGCCCACAATCGAGCGTCGGCTCCCCGTCATCCGGTTGAACAGGGTGCTCTTGCCCACGTTGGGCCGCCCCACGATCGCCACCAACGGCAGCTTCGCGGCTCCCAACTTCACCGGCACAACCGATCTGCGATACGTGGGCAAAACCTGTCTCCAGCAGCGAAACAGTCGAAGACGCGCTGCTTCATCAGTGTACTGTCCGGTTGGACCTCAAGCATTCCCCCCGCGCTGCGAACTGGAACTTGAGCCCTCAACAGATCTGTTGGTGAGCGTTTTCTCATCCCCACGTATTGATCCCGGCCCTCGAATTGCTCCCTAAACAGCGGAGGGTTCCATGCACATCCACCCTTCCGCCATCGGCCTGCATCCCATCAATACCTATGCCGCCGGCAACGAACGTGCCGCCGCCACCCAACGCGCCGCCGACGTTCGCAAGCGCCTCCTCAAAGCCGCACAAGAGGCCGCTCCGGACGCAACCCCCGAAGAGAACCTCCTCATCGGCCAGTGGCTCGACAGCCGCCATAGTCAGGTCCTGCCCGGCGATTCATACCACGCCGCTTCGCAAGGCGAAGACCCTGACTTCGGCTGACCTGCAGCCTAAACGCACTCGCTCCTTGCCGCGCATTCCCTATTCCCTGTCTTTTTGCTTCCTCGTTCCCTGTCTTCCTAATCCCCGGTCCCTAATCCCTGCTTCACCCCTCCTCCTATGATGGAGTAAGCAGCCCTCATGCCCTCCTCCGACGCCTCAACCCGCACCCTGCCCACACTCCACGAATTCTTTGCGCCCGGCGGAATCCTCGCCCGCTCCCCGCTCCCCTTCGAATACCGTCCCGGCCAACTTGAAATGGCCAAAGCTGTCAAGCGCGCTCTCGCCGAGCGCCGCCATCTTATCGTCGAAGCCGGCACTGGCACCGGCAAAACCCTCGCCTATCTGCTCCCCGCTCTCCGCACCGGCCAGCGCGTCATCGTCTCTACAGGCACCAAGGCCCTCCAGGACCAGCTCTTCTTCCGCGACGTCCCCTTCCTCGAAACCCTCCTCGGCGAACTGCGCGTCTGCTACATGAAGGGCCGCGCCAACTATCTTTGCCGCCGCAAGCTCTTCGCGCTCCGCGATCAGCCCATTTTGTCGGGATTGGACGAAATCGACGAGTACCGCCAGATTGCCGAGTGGGAGCAGATCACTGAAACCGGCGACCGCGCCGAGCTTTCCGCCCTCCCCGAATCCTCCGCCCTCTGGCACAAGCTCGACGCCCGCTCCGACGCCTGCCTCGGCTCCACATGCCCCGATTACCGCCGCTGCTTCATCACCGAGATGCGCCGCCGCGCCCTTGAGTCCGACCTGATCATCGTCAATCACCATCTCTTTTTCGCCGACGCTGCGGTCCGCCTCGCTGCAGGCAACGCTCCCGACGCCGGCGTTCTCCCTGAATCCGCGGCCGTCATCTTCGACGAAGCCCACGAGCTCGAAGAGGTCGCCTCGCAATACTTCGGTCGGTCGCTCTCCAACCTCCGCTGCGAAGACCTCGCCCGCGACACCGATATCCTTCTCCGCGGCCAATCCTCGGCCACACAAATCCCCGCCCTCACCCAACAGCTCCGCGAGCGTGCGCGTCTCTTCTTCGCCGCCCTTCCTATGCCCGCTGACGGCCGCCATCCCTTCACCAACCGCGAAGAGTTCCTCGAGGCCTCCGGCGATCTCTACCTAGCCGTCCGCTCCGCCCTCTCGCTCATCGAATCTGACCTCGACCGCCTGACCGATCTCGATGTAGTCCCCGGCCTCAAGAATCGCGTCGCCGCCCTCCGCTCCGACCTCGAATTCATGCTCGAGTCCAAGGCCACCAACATGGTCTTCTGGCTCGAGCGGCGAAGCCCGGCAGGATACTCATCCAAAGCACAAGAGGCACAGACTGCTCGCAGTGGTGCCCGTGGCAGCGTCCGCAGTACATTTCTCCAGGCCACCCCCATCGACGTTTCCGAGCTCCTTCGCACCCTCGTCTTCGAACAGATCCCCACCGTCGTCCTCACTTCCGCCACGCTCACCGTTCAGGGCAGCTTCGACCACATCCGCCGTCGTCTCGGCCTCGCCGACACCCGCGAGCTCATCGTCCCCTCCCACTTCCGTTACGACCGGCAGGCTCTCCTTTATCTCCCGCCCTCCATGCCGGACCCGCGCGACCCGGACTTCGTTGCCGCCGCAGCCACGACCATCGAGCGTGTCCTCCGCATCACCCGCGGCCGCGCCTTCTGCCTTTTCACCAGCTACACCCAGATGCGCGCCCTCTACGAGCGCCTTCTCCCCGTCCTCGATTTCCCGCTCCTGCTCCACGGCACCGCCCCGCGCAAGGCTCTCCTTGAAGAATTCCGCGCCACCCCCAACTCCGTCCTCTTCGGTACCTCCAGCTTCTGGCAGGGAGTCGATGTTCAGGGCGAAGCCCTCAGTTGCGTCATCATTGATCGTCTCCCCTTCGCTGTTCCCTCCGACCCCGTCGTGCAGGCCCGCATGCGCGCCATCGAAGAGTCCGGTGGCCGTCCCTTCTTCGACTACCAGGTCCCCGAAGCAGTCCTCACTCTCAAGCAAGGCTTCGGCCGCCTCATCCGCTCCCTTGAAGACCGTGGCGCCCTCGTCCTCCTCGATCCCCGCATCACCCGCCAGCGCTACGGCCAGATCTTCCTCCAATCCCTCCCGTCCTACCGCATCACCAACACCATCGCCGAAGTCGAAGCGTTCTTCTCTTCCAAACCCGCTTGAGAAGGCGCAACATGAAAGGTGCAACTCGACGAGAGGCTCGCGGCGCAAGCTCGGTCCGGTTTTCATCGGATTGAAAGGCTTGTTTGAGGACAGCTCGGTTGGATGAAAGCCGAGAGCGCGGCAAATCCCCCCCGGGATCTTGCATTCCCGCGCTCTCATTCGGCCTTCACCATAGACTGCGGAATCGGGCGCAAAAGTGGCTCAACCTTTTTCAGTTTTTTGCCGGGGTTGCGAATCGGGGATCAAGGCACTGCCTACGATCGTGAGGCTGCAGGGCTCAGAGCGCTGGAAGCCGCAAATTCCTTGAAGTCTAGTTGTTGTCTGCTTCCTCAACTGTGGCCGCGATCGGAATCACCTTGTCCATATTCGTGATCTTGAAAACCTCGCGTACCTTTGGGCTCAATCCCGCGACAATCATTCTCAAGCCATGCTTCTGGCAACGAACATAATGAGTCGCGACGATGCCCAGGCCGGAGGAATCCATATAAGGGCAGGTTGTCAGGTCCAGAATGTTTAACTTCGGTGGTGCCTCTCCCGGCGCCGGTTCTAATCCCAGCATCCGGTTGAGCTCCCCCGGCGGCAGAGCGCTGTAAGCGTCGCGTATTGTGAAGGGCCCGCAGAAACGGAGGATCACTGTGCCCGGCGATTTGCCCGGTTTGCGTTCGACGCTGAAAGGGCCGCTATTCCACGTCTGCCACCCGGATGTCCCCATTAGAAGCTCCTGATTACAGGTTCCTGATTACAAGTTTCTAGCCCGCGTCGCACAACTCAACCCGCCCGCGAATCGCACGCAGTTGGAACAGCCTTCGCTCGCTGAAGAACTGCCTTGATTGTCGGTGTTCCCCGGGGAATCTTCGGCCGGCGCCGAATACTCGGATTCTCATAGACTCCGGCACTGAATTGCAAGAGCAATTCATGAATTGCAATGAAAAAACGCGGCCGGGTGCCTATCCCGAGCCGCCGCTACCCTGAGCCATGGCCTCTGAGCGCAACCCCGTGCTAGCAGCTAGAAGCTAGTAGCTGCCTTTCCTCCCAGCGCCTCAAACAGCGTCGCCGAATCCGTCAGCCGGCTCGCCGCGGCATTCTCACGGTCGAGCGCCGTCTGCAGCTTCTGCCGCTCGGCGTCCAGCAGGCTCATCTCGCTGATCCCGCCCGCCTCGAAACGCTTCGCCGCAATCCCGTACGCGCCCTCCGCCTCGCTGGCCGCCGCGCTGCGCGCTCGCAGCGTCTCCGCATCGTGTTCCGTGGCATACAGCGCATCGGCTACCTCACGAAAACTTTCCAGCACGGTCGCGCGATACGCGCTCGCCGCCTCGTTGAACGCTTCCTGCGCCTTGCGCTTCTCCGCCTGCAACGCCCCTCCGTTGAAGATCGGCGCTGCCAGCGATGCGCCCACATTCCACACGTCTCCGCCAGAGTTAAATCCCGTGCCCAATCCGCCTCCGCTTCCCGTCAGCACAATCTGCGGATATTGGTTCGCCGTGGCCACGCCGACATTCGCACTCGCCTCGTGCAGCAGTGCCTCCGAAGCGCGAATATCCGGCCGCTGCCGCACCAGTTCCGACGGCACCGTCAACGGCAACTCCTCAGGCAGATGCAGCGCATCGAGCGAAATCCCCGCCACCTGCGCCTCTGCCGGACTCAGTCCCATCAGCGCCACGAGTTGGTCGTCGATTGTGTCCAGTTGCAATTCAAGCGGCGGAATCGTCGCCTCGGTCTGCGCCACCTGTGTCCGCTGGCTGCGCACATCCGATTCTGAAATCCCGCCCGCGCGCTTGCGCACCTCCGCTATCTTCAGTTCCTTCTGCTCCACTACCAGCAGTTGCCGCGTGATCTCAATTTCTTTCCGCACCTCCGCCTGCCGGATCGCCGCTGCCACCACATTTCCCGCGAGCATCAGCCGCGCGCCTTCGAGTTGCCATGCCTCGTTGTCCCGCTGCGCCTTCAGCCCCTCAATCGCTCGCCGGTTCCCACCCCACACGTCGAGCGCATACGAAACTGCCACCGATCCGTTCAGCAGAGTAAACGGCGACGGATTGGGGAAGGGAACTCCCAGTGCTGCCAGGTTCAACTGTTCCTCGGTCACGGCCGCGTTGCCCGTCACCGTCGGATATTTCGTCGTCCCCGTCCGCGCATTCACTTCTTCCTGCGCCTGCTTAAGCCGCGCCGTCGCTTGCTCCAGCGTCGGACTGTTCTTGAGCGCCTGCTGCACCATCGCATCCAATTCGGGCGATTGAAAGGCGGTCCACCAGTCGGCTGGAATCGCCGCGGACGAATCAAAGTGCTGCGCTTTGCCCGCGGCGCCTTCACTGCTCGCCGTCTCAGCGGGCAACGGTTGCGGTGTGTAGGCAGTCACGGTCGGCGCCGCCGGCGCGTGGTACCGCGGTCCCACGGTGCAGCCCGCGATCATCCCGAGCCCCGCCGCGATCCCCACTGCTCCGCCCATCCACTTCGCATTCGCCCATCGATGCATGGCCTCTCCTTCCTCAGTCGAGCGTTCTCCGGTAAGTCGCCACCGCCACTCCCATCACCACCACGGTGAACACCATCATCGGCCACACGCTGGGCCACGAATCCGCCCACCCGTTTCCCTTCAGCAGAATCCCGCGCACCAGCCGGTTGAAATACGTCAGCGGCAGCACATTCCCGATGGCCTGCGCCCATCCCGGCATGCCCTTAAATGGAAACATGAACCCCGACAGAATAATGTTGGGCAGAAAATAGAAGATCGCCAGTTGCACCGCCTGCAGTTGATTCCGCGCCAGCGACGAAAATGTAATTCCTACCGTCAGATTTGCCGCAATAAAAAGAAGTGTCGAAAGATAAACGGCGAGAACATTGCCAAAAAACGGCACGAAGAATACATAGCGGGCGGCCAGCAGAATTATCGACGCCTGGATGAGGCCGATGCCGATGTAGGGAATCAGTTTGCCCGTCATCACCTCCAGCGGCGTCGACGGCATGGCCAGCAGATTCTCCATCGTGCCGCGTTCACGCTCGCGCGTCACCGCCAACCCCGTCATCATTACCATCGTCAGCGTCAGGACCATTCCCATCAGTCCCGGCACAACGTTGTACTGCGTAATCTCATCCGGGTTGTACAACGGATGCACGCTCACCGCGAACGGCGCGGGGCCACCCTGCAGATTCGCCAGCGGCCCGGTTAGCTCCCGCTGGATCACAGCTTGCGCAATGCCGTCCACTGCGGCCAGCGCGCTTCCCGTCGTCGTGGGATCGGTTGCGTCGGCCTCGATCAGAATCGACGGTCGCTCGCGCCGCAGCACCTGCCGCGTGAACCCCGCGGGAATATTCACCACAAACAAAAGCTGTCCCTGCGACAACGCCTCGCGCCCCGCTTCCTCGTTCGGCAGCCGTTCCACAATCTTGAAGTACGACGAATTCTGCATCGCCTCGATGAAGTCGCGCGTCACGTCGCTGTCGTCCGCACTGATGATCCCAGTGTCCAGGTGTCGCGGGATCGTATTGATGGCGAAGCCGAACAGCGCCATCTGCATGATCGGAATGCCCACGATCATGGCGAACGTCAGCCGGTCGCGCTTCAGTTGCGTGAACTCCTTCAGCACGACGGCCCACCATCGCGCGCCCGAGAATCGCTGCCGCCCCTTCACGCGTTCCCTCCGCCGTCCTGTTGCGACCGGCCCATCAAATAAATGAACACATCCTCGAGGCTCGTCTCGATTTGTTCCACGCGCCGTCCGCTCCGCCCCACCGTCTCCTCAATCTCCCGTTGCAGCAGTTCCTCGTTCGTTCCGCTCACGTGCAAAATGTCGCCAAACGTCACCGTCTGTTCCACGCCTTCCTTCTTCCGCAGCTCCTCCTGCAGCTCCGCCAGGTGGTTGCCGTAAATCGCCCACGTGCTCAGGTGTTGCCCCTCGATGATCTCCTCTGCCGTGCCCTGCGCCAGCAGCGTTCCAGCGGAAATGTAGGCCAGCTTGTGGCACCGCACCGCTTCATCCATATAGTGCGTGCTCACCAGTACCGAGATTCCCTTGGCTGCAAGCGCCTGAATCTCGTCCCAGAAGTCGCGCCGCGCGCGCGGATCGACGCCCGCCGTCGGCTCGTCCAGCAGCAGCAGTTGCGGTCCGTGCAGCATGCACGCCGCCAGCGCCATACGCTGCTTCCAGCCTCCCGACAGCTCGCCTGCAAGCTGGTGCGCCCTCGCCGTCAATCCCAGGTCCGCAAGCGATTTCCGAACGGTCGCCCTCCGATCGCGAAGCTGGTAGACTCTCGCCACGAACTCCAGGTTCTCCGCAATGGTCAGGTCCTCCCAAAACGAGAACCGTTGCGTCATGTATCCCACGCTGCGCTTGATCTCCGCGCTCTCCATTCGAATGTCGTGGCCCAGGCACGTCCCCGATCCCGAGTCGGGTTTCAGCAGCCCGCACATCATCCGGATGGTCGTAGTCTTGCCGCTCCCGTTGGGCCCGAGAAATCCGAAGATCTCGCCCTTCCGCACGCGCAGCGATACGTCCTTCACCACGTGCTTACCATCGAAGTGCTTGTTTAGTCCCTGCACGTCGATGGCGTATTCGAATTGCGCGGCCGCCGTCACTGGACGGTCACCTCCACTGGCTGGCCCGGATGCAGTGTCGCCGAGGTCAGCGGCGAGGGATTCGCAATCACCATGTACACCAGCTTCGACCGGTTCTCGTTGCTGTAAATCACCGGTGGCGTGTACTCGCTCTGCGGCGACACAAAGCTGATCGTCGCTGTAACTGCGCTCGCGCAGCCACCGCATGCCACGCGCACGCTCCCTCCCACGCGCAGCCCGCCCACAACCGTCTCCGGCACGAAGAATCGAATCTCCAGATTCTCCGGCGGCAGCAGCTGCACCACCGGATTTCCCGCCGCCACCCACTCGCCCTGCCGGTAGAGCGTGTTGAACACCAGCCCGTTGCGCGGCGAGACAATCTGTTTCTGCTGCAGGTGCCATTTGGCATCGGCCAGTGACGCGCGATCAGCGGCCACCTGGTTTATCTGCGCCTTGATCTGCTGCTCTCGCGCCGGTAGCGCGTCCACGGCCAGATCGGCCTCCAACTCCTGTACCTTCGCCGCGCTCGTCTCCGCCGCCGCCTGCGCGTTGATCAGCTCCGTCTGCGCAATGCCGCCCGCCTTGAACTGTGCCTCGTCGCTCGCGAGAATCTCGTCTGCCTGCTTCTTGTCCGCAACCGCCTGCGCCAGTTGCGCGCGCGTCACGTCCACCTCCGCCGGCCGCTTTCCCGTCTCCAGGTCGTTCAGCCGCGACTCGGAACTCCGGAGCACCTTCTCGGCCGTCCGCTCCTCCGACGCCTCCGGTTCATCGTCCATCGCAAACAGTGCGTGACCGGCCGCCACCGTATCGCCGCGCGCCACGCTGACTTGGTCCAACCTTCCGCTCTGCGGAGAAGCCACGTAAACAAACTTGCCTTCGATGTAGCCCTGGTACGTGTTTGTGGGCCTCTGCGCGCAGCCCGCCATCAACACAAGCGCCGCTGCCGCAATTGCGCGAGCCACGGTCCTGCCTCGGAGAACATGCATCTTCCCCTCCATATTCACTTACGCCTCGATCCTGCCTTGCGTTTCATCGGCTCGCCAGCCTGCAGTCCCTCGACCGGCTGCAATCCATGAATGAGCAGCCCCGTAATGTGCCGCCCCACCGCCTCGCGTCCCGGAGCCTTGCGCCCGAAGATCTCTGCCCACAAATTGATCGTTGCCATGTGCATCATCACGAGGCCGATCAGCGAAAAAACGATCAGTCCCGGTTCGATCTCCGCATTCGCCGTGCCGGCGGCCTGCGCCTTTGCCACGCTCTGACTCAAAATTCCGATCTTCTCGAACGGCAGATAGCGCAGCACTCTCCCGCGCAAAAGCCCGCCTTCGTTCAGAACTTCGCGCATCCAAGTCGACGGAACCCAAGGCATTTGCTCGATCCCGGCCAGCATTCGCCCCACGATCCCGCGTACAATTTCCGTCGGACCCTCGCCCGCTGCCACCGGGCCCCACACATCCGCGATCAGCGGCGCCAACCGCTCCTCCACCACCGCATCCAGCAGTTGTTCCCGGTCTCTGAAGTAGTAGTGCAGCATCGCCGGAGTCAGCTCCGCCCGCTCGGCGATCGTGGCGAATGTCGTCGCCGCCACTCCTTGTTTCGCGAAAAGCTCCGTCGCCGCCTCCAGTAATTTCTCGCGGGCGTAGAGCCCTGAAGTAGAGGTCGGCCGTCCCGGCCCCCTTGCGGATTTCCTCCGCCCTAGCCCCCGTAAGGATTCCAGCCGTCCCGATCCCAGCGCGGATTCCCGCTGCCCCGCGTCCCGCGCGGATTTTCGCCGCGCCAGTCCTCTTGCGGATTCCGGCCGTCTCGGCCCCCGTGCGGATTTTCGTCCCGTTCGCAGCGTCATAAATTAAATAATGCATGAATTAAATAATAGAAAACTACAAATTGTCAAGCCCTGGCTTACGTGCCCATGCATCTCCGCATTTTTGCGATGAATTCACCCCCTCGGCGCACCCGAGAAGCTAATCGAAACTTCAACACCAAGGAAGCGAACGCGCAGCACGGACCGTGAACCACGCGGGCCGAATGTCCCCGTTCCTTGATCCATGCACATCAGTTCCGGAAGCGGAAGACTGAGCGCTGAAAGTTAGCAGCTAGAAGCTGGCAGCTGCCTCTACTCCATCCACAGCGCGCTGGTGATAATCCGCGGATAGTACCGGCTGGCCTTGCCTTCGCCCGATACGATCTGGTCGCAACACGCCCAGTACGAGCTGCCCTCGGTCTGCCACTTCACGTGCGCCGCGTCGGCCTTGCGGAAAACATCCGCCACCTTCGGGTCTTCGTCCAGATGGAACACCCTCCGCGTCACGTGCATGAAGATCGAAATCTTGCTCATCCACGAGTTGTTGCTCGTCGACGACAGCTTGATCCCGCCGTCGGCAAACAAATTCCGCCGCTCCGCGTCCAGCAGCAGCTTCCGCGTGTGCTCCTTCAGCACGTCGTACATCCGTTTCTCCTCCGCGCTCCCGAACACCTGCTCCAGCGTCCCGCCGGCAAATCCCGTTTTGACAAAATACAGCGGATACGCGCAACCTTCCACAGCCGGCAAAATCCGCGACGCATACCCCGGGTTCCCCTTCTCGAAGATCGCTGGAAGCACTCCATCCACCGCCTGGTCGCTCACCACGCCGGCCACCTTCACCGCCAGCTCCGTCGCCCGCTTCTCGTCGGCCGCCGCGCCCAGCTCGCGGAACAGCAATGCCAGCGCGCGATAGCTTGCCCAGCTCTTAACCGCGATGTACACGTTATTCCGAGTCTGCGCCAGCGAGTGGTCCAGCGAGTCGTACGTCGTAATCTCCTGCCCGCCCGCCGTTCGCGTGCTGTCGTACTGCGCAAATCCCACGTTCCCGCCGCGGTTGATCATGCTCTCGAGGCACTGCTCCACCACGCCGCGATTCCGCTTCAGCCATTCCACGTCGCGCGTCTTCGCCACGTAGCACCCGGCCACCAGAATCCAGTTACAAAGCTGCTCCTGCGTCATGTAGCTGAAGCATCCGGTCAAATTCGCCAGCTCATAACTGCTTCGCCCTTTCGGCGAAAAATTATTGTGCGCGCCCATGTCGTGGCAAAAACTAAGCCCGCCCGGCTTCGTGTCGTAGGGCCGCGTCAGTTGCGCCTCGTCCGGAGCCGGCGGAGCTTGCGACGGATCGGCCTGCCCCAGCGGCGCCGCTATCGCAATCTCCGTCTTGTACACCTTCACCTCGTCCGTGTAGCTGTAGCGCCGCGCAAAAGTGTCCAGCAAATTCCGCACCAACCATGGATTGTGATCAAGCTCCCAGAACACGTGATCCACCGCCAGGTCGAGCGTGTTCATCATGCAGTATTCGCCCTCGTTCACCACCCACAGCGGCTGCCCATCCACATCCAGCAGTTGCGTGCTCCCGTAGTAGCTGTGCGTCGCGTGCGCGATGATGAACCGCTGATCGTCCGACAGCTTCGCCGCGTCCAGCTTCGCGTCCAGCGCCTCGGCCCGCGCTGCCATCTCGTCCGCGCCGTCCAGCGCCGTCTTCAGCACGTCGCCCAGGCCCTTGTAGTAGCGCGCATACAAATACTTCCCATCCAGCCCATTCGTCTGCGCGCCCTCCAGGTACGATCCCAGCGCAATCGTTAATCCATATTTTTTTCCCGCCGGCACTTCGAACCCGAATCCCGGGCACGACCCGAGCAGGTGCACTGGGTTATAGCGCTCGCGAACCCCGTCGCTCGCTGACCACCGCATGAACACAAACGGCTCCGTCGCCGCCGCGGCTTTCGCTCCCGACGTCCAGTCCCACAGCTCCGCCGCTCCGCCCGCCTCGCGCCTGAAGGCAAATCCCAACCGCCCCGCGCCGAGATTGTCATCCAGAATTCGTTCGCCCGGCCGCGCATGATTCAGCGCAAACATTGCCGTCCTGGTCTTGGTGCCCTTGGTGTTGTCCAGCACCAGCCGCGCCACCACCGCCGGCAGCAGCCCCTGGCGCATCCGATCTACGTTGTCCTGATCAGGGTCGGGGATCGACCCAAACGGCGAGTACACCGTAAACGTCAGCCCATCCGCGCGCCACTCGTCCGTACACCACCCATACGACCGCGCAATCTCGCCATCCTTGAAAGGCTCCGCATCCGGCTTCACGTTCTGCTCCGACGGTCCCGCTTGCTCCACCAGAAACGCATCCGCCGCCCGGTTCACCGCCCCCACATAAAATGGCAGGCACTTCAGCGTCGCGCCCGAATAGCGGTCGCCGTCTTTGAACCCGACAAAGACTTCCTGATCTCCCGGCTGCCCAATCTGCAAGCCAATCCCTCCGCGAGTCCCGAAGTTCCCGCAGGTAAAGCTCATGAATGCGCCCATGGGCGAGTGTTGCGCGTTAAAGCTGAGCTGAGTCTTGAGCGGTCCACGTTTTGTCACTGTCTTTCCTCGGGTAAAGCGATTTTTGGCGCCAACCCCAAATACTAACCCATCTCCGCGACTCCCGCCGCCGGAAGCCGCACTCCCGGCGTTCGCCGCGACGAAGTCAAGCGGCGAACGAAGTCGAAAGCCTGCGCTGAGCGAAGTTGAACGGGGCTCCGCGGTTGCTTCTCGACCTGCATCAGGGCATGAATTCGCAAGCTGCCAAACAATTACGAAGCCGCTCAGGAGGTTTGCCACACGCCTCAACGACGCTCCGGGATGAGCAATTCTGACCAGCCCTCCCGCCCCAGCCTGCTCCACAGTTGACTGGTTCACCGGTTTGCCTCGCCACGCCGCTCCAGCTGTCGTGGTCATTCGATGCAAAGGAGAACGTTATGCCCCACCTTACGCTTGTCCTGTTGATCGTTGGCGCCTTCGTCCTCATTCTCGGCATTGTCATGGACGTGAGAGCACACCTTGAGAATCGCGGTGAAGAACTGGCGCCTTTCCGCAATTATTTCGGAGCCGAATACGACCGCGACCTCTTGCGGCAAAGCTCCTGGTCCGACGGCGAGAACCCCTCTGGCCGTCAAACTCGCTTTGACGCCTTCAACGCTGGTCATTGCGGCGACACCGGGCGCTATTCAAGAGGCAGCGGCACAATCCAGCGGAATCGCGACCGGGATTGATCCAGGAGTCATCCACCCCGCAACGATAGAGGACATTCCTCTCAGTCTTCTCCTACGGCCCATTCAATCCCGCAGTGTGCAATTCTGGCCAGCATTCGCGCGCTTAGCCGCCCATGATCGATTACGTGTAGGTTCCTTCCCGCCTGGGAAGCCTCCTCCATTAACCCTTTGCCGTCGCGGAAATCCCGCATAGGAGAACACAATGTTCAGTCACTTCACGAGTACCCAGCTCATCGTTGTTGCGGTTGCCATCCTCTTCGTTGTTGTCATCGCCGTTGCCACTTATCTTGAAAAGCGCAAAGCCAGGACCAAGGCCCTCCGCAGTCGTTTCGGATCGGAGTACGACCGCGCCATCCTCCAACACGGCTCCTCGCAGAAGGCCGAGGCAAAACTTGCCGGCCGCGAAACCCGCGTCGAAGCCCTGAAAATCCGCGAACTCGGCGCCAACGAGCGGGAGCGATTTGTAGCCGAGTGGCAAACGGTGCAATCCCGCTTCGTCGATCACCCCAAGGCCGCGGTCACTGAAGCCGACGACCTGATCGCTGCGCTCCTCGTGGCCCGCGGCTATCCCAGGGACACCTTTGAACAAAGCGCCGCGGATCTCTCCGTCACCTATCCTCGCGTCATGGAAGGCTACCGCGTGGCGCACGCCATTGCGGTGCGTCCCAGCGGGGCTGAAGCAGGCACCGAAGAGCTCCGCACCGCAATGATCCAATACCGTGCGATGTTCGATGAGCTCGTTCAGGCACAAAAACCCCTCGAAACAAGAACCGCCGCATAGCCTCAAGTTTGCGGCGCGACGGGGCCTTAACTAGGGCCTGAGCAATGTGCTCGGGCCCTGCTGCGGATCCCCTGGAGGATCGCAAAATGGGAACCCTCACAAGCACAAATCGATGCCCTCGCAAGTCAGTGCTCATCTTGGCGCTGCTCGGCGCATTCACGCTGGCAGCCACCCCGGCATTCGCCGCCAGCCCGGGTTTCGAGAAGATTCGGGCAACCTACGCTCAAGCTGGTAACACTATCGGCGTAACGCTCGTCGTTTACAACTACACCACCTCTACCGATCTGCAGGTTCTTTCGCTGGCATTCCAGCAGGGCCAGGATCGGCAATTGGCCGCCGCGCTCTCCAAAACCAAAGCGGTCGGTCATTGCTCAATTGCCGGAGATATCAGCTTTGACGTCGCCTTCATCCAGATGGTCGTTACGCCAACCGGGCGGGAGATCACCTTTATCGCCAACCGTCCGCTTCAATCCGATGAGGTAAGTTCAGACCCGGACTCCCAGTCCTTCGACCTGATGGTTGGTCAATTCGAAATCAATGACACCGACAATACCAAGAGCACAGGATTCCTGTACCTGGCAAGCCGGCTCGTGGTCGATGAGCAGGGAGCGTTTCACTACGATCTGGCCGGCAGTCCCTGGTCGCTGGTCAACGTTCTCGATTCGAATTGGGCTCCGGCGCCGCCTGCGCGCCAGGCTCCCGATGCAACTGGCCCGCCTGCCCGGTCTTCGCTCCCATAATCTGCAGTGAACGCGCAAACCACAGGGTTGCAGTAGCTCACGGGATAGCGAACATCGCGGTCATTTTGCGCGTTGAGCACGGGCACTTGATCGAGCAGGGCCACATTGTGCCGCGATTTATGTGTCTGGATGCAGAAAGCTTTTCTGGGTTCCTGGTGTAATTGTCGCCAACCGGAGGTCTTTCGCGTCGCCGAATGGTGAAGAGTCCAGGCGCTCCCCGAAGGCATGATCGTGGGTAACTGGAACCACATTAGCCAACATGCCGGTCGCGGACGGAGGACCTGAACCTGTGGGTCGTCGGTCTGGCCATCTGCTGTCAAATCAAGAAGATGAAATCACAGCGTTTTACGCTGGTTCAAAGGTTCCAGAGAGGCCCCCCCGAGAGTGTGCAAAAGAGAACAGTTCTGCTGCGTGGGCTTTGAGATTCTTCGATCAGTCTCGTCTGGGAAGGTTCTGCGAACTCATGAATCTTAGACAAGTGGTGCCAGGGTCCCCGTGCAGAGGTGAATCGTATGGGAATAATCCCGGACAAGACAGTTCTTCTGATCGAGAATGACCGCGAGCAAACTCGCGCAATCCTCGCAATGTTCGACGATCGGGGATCACACTCATTCGCATTAGCCCACGTGGCAAGTTTGGCGGACGCCGAGACGTATCTCGCAGGGCATTCGGTCGACATTGTCCTGCTGGACCTGGGACTGTTCGATCCAAAAGAACTGGGGGCGGTCAGACGGGCGCGCGCAGCCGCACCCCGCGCCTCCATTGTGCTGTTGTCCAGTCTGGGCGACGAGCCGAAGGCAATTCAAGCCATTCATGAGGGCGCGCAAGACTATCTCATCAAGGGCCAGATCGAGCCGCACAAACTCATGCGAGCCCTGAGCAATGCCGTTGAGCGCAAGATGAACGAAGAGATCCTTTTCAATGAAAAGGAACGCGCCCAAGCCACGCTCAATTGCATCGCAGATGCCGTAATCTGCACCGACATGTCAGGAAACATCACCTTCTTCAACCCCATCGCGGGCAGCATGATGGGCTGGCGGCTGAAGGACGCAATCGGCCGGCACCTGACCGAGGCCTTCCGGATCGTGGACGCCACCACTCGCAAGGCAATCCTGGATCCGATGGCGAAGGCGGCATCGGAAGACTTGACGGGGAATCTGCCGTTGAATTGTGTCCTCATCCACCGTGACGGTCATGAAGTGTTCATCGAAGACTCTGTTGCCCCCATCCACGACCGTGAAGGGAAGGTCACTGGAGCGGTCATCGTTTTTCGCGACGTGAGCGCGGCGCGGGCGCAGTCAGAGCAGATGACTCATTTGGCCGAACATGACTCCCTGACCGGATTGCCCAATCGATTGCTCTTTTGCGACCGGGTTGGCCAGGCGATCTCTCTTGCACGGCGGCACGGGGGACGGGCCGCCGTGCTGTTCCTGGATTTGGACGGCTTCAAACGCATCAACGACTCCCTGGGACATGCGGCCGGCGACGAGTTTCTCAAGTCTTTGGCAAAGCGCTTGCTGAATTGTGTACGCACTCCAGACACAGTGAGCAGGCAGGGCGGCGATGAGTTCGTCTTGCTACTGCAGGACGTGCGAGAACCGGTAGATGCCGCCGTAACGGCAAGAAGAGTTTTACAGGCGGTGTCGGAGGTTCGTCTTGCAGACCACCCTGAGCTTCATGTCACTGCAAGCGTCGGCATAAGTGTCTTCCCCGACGACGGCTTGGATGCGGAGACGCTCATCAGGAATGCAGATGCTGCGATGTACCAGGCAAAGAAGAATGGGTGCCAGGGCTGTCAATTCTACAGTCAGGAATTGAAAGTCTGCACAATTGAGCGCCAGTTCACCAGGGAGGATCTGCGGTGCGCCCTGGAACAGAACGAATTGACGTTGCACTACCAGCCCAAAGTCGATCTGAAGACAGGGACCATCACCGGGGCTGAAGCGCTGTCGCGCTGGATACATCCCACGCGCGGAATGGTCCCTCCGGGGCAGTTCATCCCCATCGCCGAGGAATCCGGCCTGATTCTGCCCATCGGTGCATGGGTCTTCGGTGAAGCATGCACCCAAGCCCGAGCTTGGGCGGATGCGGGTCGGCACGCAAAAACGATGGCCGTCAACGTTTCAGGAGCACAGTTTCAGAGCCGGGATTTTCTGGATGGGCTTTTCGAGATCCTCAGCAAGACTGGCCTGGATCCGGGGTTGCTGGAGCTGGACGTAACCGAACGGGTTTTGATGAGCGATCCCGAGCGGGCCGTATTGCTCCTCAAGACCCTCAGGGATCGGGGCGTGCAGGTGTCCGCTGATAATTTTGGCACGGGCAACTCCAGCCTGAGCAGTATGCAGAAACTACCCCTCAATGCCCTCAAGATCGACCGGTCGTTTGTCCGCCAGATCACCACCGTTCCCGGTGGAACGGCTGCCGTCGAAGCATTCATCGACATGGCTCGGAGCCTTCACCTGCGGGTCATTGCTCAGGGAGTTGAAACGTCTGAAGATCTGGAGTTTCTGTGGGAGCACGATTGTGACGAAGCCCAGGGGAACTTTTTCAGCCAGCCCGTTCCGCCGGATCAGTTGACCAAGCTGTTCCAACCAAACTGAGCCAGCGCAATGGGCCAGCCGCAAGCCGCCAACCCTTTCGAAAAAGATTGAAGCGGCGAAGCCGCGCGCCGAAAAACGTTGTTCATTTCGCGAGACAGAATCAAAAATCATCAAAAGTGAAACTGTGAGACTGTGAAACTGTGAAACTGTGGCTGCAAGTTGTTGATTCGGCTGGCTCCACAGTTTCACAGTTTCACAGTTTCACAAAAGGGCATAGGGGGGTGGGGTCCAGAAACGATGGGGGGGTGGAGCCGGAGGCATGGGGGGTGGGGTAAAGGCAGGGAGTAGGGAACAGGGAACAGGGAACAGAAGAGCAGGGACCAGGGCAGTAGGTGAAGAAGTGAACGAGTGAAGAAGTGAATCTGGGAGTAGGGAGTAGAAAAGCGGGGAGCAAGGGAGCGAGGGAGCAGTGGATAGCCGGTAGCCGGTAGCCAGGAGCCGGTAGCGGGTGAGTTCTCCGGCTTCGCACAGGACAGGGTCCGGGAGCGGGCGGGCGCAGGAGGGCGGTGGCGGGGCGCCCTTCTGGTGTGGTCCTGAATCGTTTGTTTCCTGGATCATCTGCTCGCCAATCATCTGCTCGTAGATCATGGGACCATTGTGCGCCAAAAGGGGTAAATGATCGGCAAAGTTGACAGAGATCAGGGATCAGGGGTCAGAGATCAGAAAAGGAACGACTTAAGGCGGGGATAGCGGGCTCGCTCGGGCAGTGCAGGGCTTGACAGAAAAGCAGCTTCCAGCTGCTAGCTTCTAGCTACTAGCTTGCTGGGCGGCGATTCGGCTGTTCGCTGGTTCGGAGACAATCGGGCCTCGGCTCGGTCTCCTTGCGGTCGCGCACCGAAAAATGCGCAATCGGAGGTAGACGGCGGTTTCAACCACCTCACAAACCCACCCATCGAAATTCAAAATCAAAGGGCGCGGCCAAGCCGCGCTCAAACCCCATCCCGGGACTCAATTGACTATCTTGCCGACTCTCCCGCCAGCATAGCCACCGGCCGCTCCCACAAGCCCATTTCTCAGGACTCATCCAAAGTTGGGGTAACTTCCGGATTGGCGACAAACCGGAAACCATCTCGTCGACCCTAAACCAAAAGTCTGCAGGAACAAACGCATCGCATCTTCGTCGGAGTATAATTTTGGCCCGTCGGTACGAAGACGGGGATCGCTCCCACGCTATCTGGTGCCTCGGAACCCCTTGACGGAAAACTCGACACCCGCAGTTTTATTCCGAAGCGTCAAGGAGGAAAGCATGGCCGAAACTGATAGCACAAAGTACCTGCGTGTAGCGTTGCTGGTGGTGGGCGCGATTTTCATTGTCGGGCTTTACCCGCTCACCATCATCTGGCCGTCCGGCTGGGCGTGGCACGCCGGCGGTCACTCGGATTACCTCCAGATGATTCTGGGGATTTACGCGACGCTTGGCGTGTTCCTCGTAATTGCATCCCGCGACCCGCTTGCAAATCTCAGCCTCATCTGGTTTACGGTGTGGTCAAGCGTTGTGCACGGCGGAATCATGGCGGTGCAAGCGCTCGTGAACACCGAGCACATGGGACACCTTTGGGGCGACGTCCTGGCGCTATTTGTTGTAGCGGCTGTTCTCGCGCTCCTCACGCCACGCGGTGCGGCTGCAAAGCCCGCCTGAGTGAGGGTTCAAACAACACAAGCCCGGTGCTGGTTAGGTGGATTGTGTCCGGGTGGCCCACCACTCAGGAGTTGCTGTGATTGCGGGTGTATTACCGGCCATCCGGACAGAACCCGAAAATGGGATAATGTCCGAATAGGCGACCAACCGGGCTGATCCTGTTTCACCCGCTACGTTCCCCGAGGTGTGAAGGCTCCTGTCCACAGGAGGAACATCTGGGCGCGGCTCTGCGTATTAGCCGGTACAGCGTGCCGGCCCATCCTTGACCCAGGCTTTATCCTCGTGCGGAGGTGTCCATATGCACCGACTAGTGGATGCTGCGAAACCTGCAAAATGGCTGTTCATTGCGTCTGCTGCGACGCTCTTTTTGAGTCTCGCCTGTCCTGCCAGACCACAGAGAGCTGGCATGCCAGCGTTGCCTGTTCGTGTTCCCGAGCCAGTCAAAGAAGAAATGTTCATACCCATCGGGGGAATCGAACAATGGATCACGATCAAAGGGGATGACCGCAACAATCCGGTGGTGCTCTTCCTACACGGCGGACCAGGAGACGCCTGGAGCCCATTCGCCGATGCCATGTTCGCGGGATGGGAGAAAGACTTCACGCTTGTCCAATGGGACCAGCGCGGCGCCGGCAGAACCTACGGTAAGACCGGACCGTCCATTGAACCGACGATGACTATCGAGCGCATGGTGCAGGATGGGGGTCGAAGTTTCCGAGTTCCTCACCAAACACCTCGATAAGAAGAAGATCATTATTTATGGCGGTTCCTGGGGTTCAATCCTCGGCATCTATATGGCTCATGCTCGACCGGATCTGTTCTACGCGTATGTCGGTGAAGCCCAATTGGTGAATACGCGCAAGAATGAACTGGCGGGCTATACGCGTGTGCTGGAATTGGCGCGCGCTGCGGGCGATCAGCAGGCTATCACAGCGTTGACGGCAATTGGCCCTCCGCCCTGGAGTTCGCTTTTCAAGTGGCCTATATTCAGAAAATGGAGACTGGCCTATCAGGCCAAGCTAGTGACTGCGCCACCTGTTCCCCTAACAATCAGCCCCGAGTACGCCTCGCCTGAGGAACGAGCTCAAGATGCCGCAGCGGACGATTTTTGTTTTGAACACTTCTGGGGGCTGACTATGTCTGGGCCGCAGGAGCTGGTGGATCTTCCGGCTCTGGGGACGGACTTTGCAATTCCTATATTCATCGTTCAAGGTCAGGAAGATCTGACGGCGCTGCCTGAACTGGCCAAAGCCTATTTCGACAGCATCAAGGCGCCACGCAAGCAATTCTATTTGGTGCCTGGCACGGGCCATGAATCGTCAGCCACACAACTGGATCTGACCTTAAAGGTGCTCGTTGAGCAGGTGCGCCCCCTCGCGCTTGACCGCTGACGTAGGTAGGAGACGATAGCCCACCTATTTGCGTTTCCTGCTGTATCACCGGCTACTCGGAAGTTACCCATGCCTTGGACGGACCGGTACAGGCAAACACCGATGCCGCCAAATAGTCCCTCACGCGCAACCCCCGCTCCAAAGCTCGCCAGCTGATAGCTACCGGCTACGAGCTACCGGCTGTTTTCCTGTCAACCCCCTCACCCGGCCCATTCCTCGCCAACTCCTTCATTCCAAACAAATTATATTTTTCCGAAGTTTGCCGGTTATTTCTGCTGTTTCGCTAGACTTGTTCTTAGTTGGATCGTCCGACAGATGGACGGGCGGTCCTGTGGGGTGCTGGCGGGGATTCCGGCATCGCTCGGGCCGCCCATCCTTTTTTCCCGCGTCAGTGGTCAGTGGTCAGTGGTCAGTTTTCAGCGAAACGGCCGTATGAC
The DNA here is from genome assembly GCA_049517515.1 of Occallatibacter sp. Taxonomy (GTDB): domain Bacteria; phylum Acidobacteriota; class Terriglobia; order Terriglobales; family Acidobacteriaceae; genus Telmatobacter. Next base: position 123,678 of record JBEKSA010000006.1, on the reverse strand, counting down.
CGCTCAGTGGTCAGTGATCAGTGGTCAGTGTTCAGCGAGGCGGCCGTATGACCGCTCAGTGGTCAGTGATCAGTGGTCAGTGTTCAGCGAGGCGGCCGTATGACCGCAAACGGGCCTTTCTGAAACCTGGCCCCTGAAACCTGACCCCTGAAACCTGTTCATGTCTTACGGCGTCTTACACGGCGTATGACGCGTCTTACGTGCCTCTTGATGCCCATCGGACGGCGAGTGGGGTCAGTCTGGAGAAGCTATCCCTCAGGGGCTAAAGCCCCTCTGGATCTGGCGGCGGATTGCGGCACGGATAAATCCGTGCCCTGATACAAGGCGCCGCTTCGAAGGATTTTTCCTCTCGCCGCGGCGAGTGAAGCCGTGCCCTTTCAAAGCACACCCAAACTGACCCACGACTATCGGACGCCAGTTCTTCGACACATTCCGGCTCGCACCCCTAAACTATTGAGTGGGATCGAAGCGAGGAAGTGAAGGGTGCGGCAGTGAAGGGCAGGGACGTGAAGAGCGGAAGAGAGAAGAGCGACGACACAACCGGGAGAACCGCGCGAAGCGGCCGAGCAACTCGAGCGGGCCGGGCGGGCCGAGCTGAAGCCGGCTCTAAGCCGATCGCCGGGCGCGACGGGCGGAACGTTCGCTTTTCCAGCCCCGAAGCCGAAGCAATCAAGCGAGAAATCTGCGCCGCCGGCCGCAAGCTCTGGCTGCGCCAGTATGTGGATGGCAACGGCGGCAACATCTCTTACCGGCTCGGCCCCAACGCAGTCCTCTGCACGCCCTCGCTGGTGAGCAAATACGATCTGACTCCGCAGGACATTTGTTTTACCGATATTGACGGCAATCAGACGGCCGGAAGCAAACCGCGCTCCAGTGAGCTGCTTTTGCATCTGGAGATCTACAAGGCGGTGCCCGAGGCGAAGGCTGTCGTCCATTGCCATCCGCCCCACGCCACGGCGTACGCGATTACGGGCTGCCTGCCGCCCAACCTGATCATTCCCGAGTTCGAGGTGATTGTGGGCAACGTTGCGGTGGCGCCCTACGAAACGCCGGGCACCAAGGCATTTGCCGAAACGGTTCTGCCCTACGTGAGGAATCACAACACTGTGCTCCTGGCCAATCACGGCATCGTGTGCTGGGCGGACACGGTGACGCGCGCCGAGTGGTGCGCCGAAGTGCTGGACACCTATTGCTGGACGCTGATGCTGGCCGCGCAGTTGGGCGCTCCGATCCTGCGCATCTCTGAAGAGCGCGGCGCCGATCTGCGCGCCTTGAGAAAGAAACTTGGCCTGCCGGAATTTCCGCCCGATATCCCGGCCGTGAACGAAGCCAGTCTTGAGGCGCAAAGCCCGATAGCACTGCAGCCAACCGCGCGCAATGGCAGTCGTGGCAACGCCAGCGCTTCAGGCCCAGATAGCGCCAGCGGCCCCAATATTGCAGCGCTGGTCCGGTTGGTGACGGAATCGGTGATGGCGGCGATCGCCGAGAAGTATACCGTTGCCCCGCGCAAATAAAGGGCGAGCATCTTTTGGGTTCTGCCGCAGAGGGAGTTCCGATGCAAATCGATGAGCACGACGTCCTCCTCGTCACCGACGTGCAAAACGATTTTTGCCCCGGTGGCGCGCTCGCCGTTCCTCGCGGAGACGAGATCATTGCGCCCATTCATCGCGTCGCGCCGCGGTTCGCGCACATCGTCCTCATTCAGGACTGGCATCCGGCCAACCATTCGTCTTTTGCCGCGTCCCACCCCGGCAAGCAGCCTTACGATTCCGTTGAGCTCCATTACGGCATGCAAACTCTCTGGCCTCCGCACTGCGTTCAGGGCACTCGCGGCGCGGAGTTTCATCCGGCGCTCCAGCTCACGCAGGCCGAGCTGATTTTGCGCAAAGGCTTTCGCCCGCAGATCGATTCCTATTCCGCATTTTTTGAGAACGACCGCACGACGCCGACGGGTTTGACCGGCTATTTGAAGGAGCGCGGGCTGACGCGAGTGTTTCTCGCAGGCCTGGCCTACGACTATTGCGTCGGGTATTCGGCGCTCGATGCGCGGCGGTTGGGTTTGCCTGCGTTTGTGTTGCGCGACGCTTGCCGCGCCATCGACCTCAACGGGTCGGTCGCCACAATCGAAGCTGAGTTCGCCAAAACGGGGGTCGCTGTCATCGACTCGGCTGAGCTTTCCGCCTGAAGCCTTGAACGTGAACCTTCGCGCCGTGCAGCGTTTTCGATTCTGCTCTTAACAGAATGCGGAATGTCGAGTGGCAATTTCCTCAAGAAATTGCCACTCTGCACAGTGCCGGCGATGCTAACAAAAGAATCGAAAACGCTCTACAATTTCAGCAGGCCGAGCCAGTCTCGCGCCGATCCGCGCGCATGTCCCGCAACTTCTACATTCTCGCCGCTACGCTTGGGTTCTTCGCCCTCATCTCCGGGGCCATGACGCTGGTGCCATCGAGCTTTCAGCCCGGCCTGCCCGCGAACGGCTCGCTGTGGCGCACGATGGCGCTGCTGCTCCTGCTTGCTGCACTGGCTTCGGCACTCATCGGCGTGCTCAGCAATCTCTTCGAGCAGGTGGACCGCCGCAGCGAGGAAGCCCGCCGCGCGGCGCGAAACCAGCGGCGCGGCAATCGCAAGCCTTAGCCAAGCCGATCAAATTAGAATTGTGATGTGCGGGGCATTTCCTGCGCAGGATCGAGCAGACGCAAATGTACGAAGTTACCGTGGAGGCAGATTTCTCCTCCGGCCACTATCTCCGCAACTACAAAGGCAAGTGCGAGAACCCGCATGGCCACAACTACAAGGTCCGCGTGACGCTGGCCGGCGCCACGCTCGACGAGGCCGGTTTGCTGCTCGATTTCAAGCTGCTCAAGCAGGTGCTCCGCCCGGTTATCGACCGTATCGACCACCAGATGCTGAACGACCTGGAGCCGTTCACGACGCTCAATCCCTCGGCCGAAAACATAGCCAAATACTTTTACGATGAGACGAATCGGCAGCTTGCCGGAATGACAGCGGGCCGCGTGCGGGTGAAAGACTGCACGATCTGGGAGACGGACACCACGACGGCGACGTACTTCGAATAACGCCGGCTCTGTGCGCCCGCGCGGTGGCTCAGTTCATCTGGCTCGACTTCGACTGCAAATATTTGTCAAAGGGAATTTCGAAATAGAAGAGCTGTTTACCGTCGGCGTCGCGCAGATCGTGCAGATAGAGCTTCGCGCCTGCCAGCGGGTCCTTCAGTCCTGAGACGTCGTAAAACAGGAAGCCGGCGCGCGTGGTGTGCGGTTCCACCGCCAGGGCCGAGTACTCAAAGGTATTAAAGTCGTCCTCGATCTCCTGGATGCTGCCCTTCGCCTTTACGTGAATCGGCGGAAGCGGCGCAGGCAACGGGACCCTTGATCCTTCCCGCTCCTTGCGCGTCATCATCCGCTCCACATCGTCGGGCTCGGCGGCGCGAATCCGGTCGCCGTCAGCCGTCTCAAACAGAATCCGCGCATCGACAAGCGAAATGGGCCGGTCGCCCTGGTTGGTGACGATGAGGCGAATCGGCATCACGTCGTGGCTCAGGTAGTCGACGCGAAAGATGGACTCCTTTTCCCGCGTATCGTAAGGCTCGGCGGCGATAGCCACGTGCTCGGCGGGGTGAACTTCGACCGCCGGGAATGAAGTCGCCGGCTGCACCGGGGGCGGTGTGCGGTCGCTGGCCGTCACCGGCAGCGCCAACCAAAGCAGAAGGAACGGGATTCCCCGCAAAGTTTTCATCGCGGTCAACTGTATCATTCTTGGGTTAGACGCCCTACGATTAGACCTGCGGAAGACTGGTTCGTTTACGCATGATTCTTTTTTTCTATAACCTTGCCTTGATCGTGGCTCTCGTTGCCGGCGCGCCCTGGTGGCTGTGGCGAATGGCCACCACGCACAAGTATCGCGAAGGCCTCTTGCGGCGTCTGGGCCGCGTCCCGCGGGGCCTCGCCTCGACCTCCGCTTCGGCCGTCGACCGCCCGCTCATCTGGCTTCACGCTGTCTCTGTCGGCGAAGTTCTCGCCGTCACGCGCCTGGTCAGGACGTTTGAATCCGCGCTGCCCGGCACCTTGATCGTCGTCTCCACCACAACGCGTACTGGCCAGGCGCTGGCCCGCGAACGCTTCGAATCGAATCACGTCTTCTATTGCCCGCTCGACCTGCCCTGGGCCGTCCGCGCCTATCTCAACGCTCTCCAGCCGCGCCTGCTCATCCTGGCGGAAACCGAATTCTGGCCCAATCTGCTTCATGGTTGCTTTCGCCGCGGCGTTCCCGTCGCAGTGGTGAACGCGCGCATCTCCAACCGTTCATGGCCGCGCTACCAAAGGCTGCGCCGCCTCTGGCGACCGCTGCTCTCGCGCCTCACCCGCGTGCTTGCGCAGAGCCAGACCGACGCCGATCGCCTGCTCGCGCTCGGCTGCCTCCCCGATCGCGTCTCCGTCGCCGGCAATCTCAAGTTCGACGTGCGTGCTGTGCAGGAAGCAGAAGCCACACGCGAGTTGAAGTCGATGTCCGTCGGCTTGCGGATCGTCGTTGCCGGCAGCACGCTCGAGGGCGAGGAATCCGCACTGATTGAAGCATGGCCTCGTCTCCTTGCCGCCGATTCGCAACTCGTCCTTGTTCTCGCCCCGCGCCATCCCGAGCGTTTCAGCACTGTCGCTTCTCTCCTCCAGAAATCCGGCCTCCCTTGGTGCAAGCGTTCCGATTGGGCCTCTGAGTCATCGGCCGCGCAGCACACACCGCGCACGCTCCACCCCGGCACGATCGTCTTGCTCGACACCATCGGAGAGCTCGCTTCTGTTTACTCGCTTGCCAGTGTTGCCTTCGTGGGCGGCAGTCTCGTTCCCGCCGGTGGCCACAACCCGCTTGAGCCGGCCCAATTTGCCGTTCCTGTCGTGATCGGTCCCCACTATGCCAACTTTGTCGCGATTACTGACAGCCTACGCAGCCACGACGCGCTACGCATCGCCACGAAAGACGAATTGGCCGCGACCTTCATCGAACTCCTTCGCGAGCGCACCGCCGCCGAGGCCATGGGCGCGCGCGCCAGGGAGGTATTCGATCGCCAGGCCGGCGCTACCGATCGCTGCGTTGCCGCGATCCGCGAGTTGCTCGCCGCCGGTTCCGGCAGAGAGCAGGCACGATAATGAAATCGACCATCGCGCGCCCGCTGCTGTGGCCTCTGGTGCCCGTTTACCGGCTCGGCCTCGTACTGCGCGAGCTGCAGTTGCGCACGGGCCTCAAGCCGATTCACCGTCTTCGTTGGCCGGTCGTCAGCATTGGCAATCTCTCCACGGGCGGGGCAGGGAAGACTCCGCTCACGATCGCCCTCGCCAAGGCTCTCACCGCCCGCGGCCTCCACGTCGATGTGCTTTCGCGCGGCTACGGCCGGCGGCGCTCCGCGCTTCCACTTTTGGTTGACCCCGGCGGGACAGCACAAGATTTCGGCGACGAGCCGCTCGTGATTGCGCGCGAAGCACAGGTCCCGGTCGTTGTTGCTGCGGAGCGCTACGAGGCTGGTCTTCTCGCAGAGGCGAATGCACCAACGGAGCAAAGGAGCGAAGGAGCAAGGGAGCGAGGGAGCAAGGGAGCGAGGGAGCAAGGAAGCACGGGAGCAGGGGAGCCAGTTGGAGTGCATCTGCTCGACGATGGCTTTCAACATCGCCAGCTCGCCCGCGACGTGGAAATCTTGCTGCTCAGCCGCAGGGATCTGACCGATCACCTGCTTCCCGCGGGAAATCTGCGCGAACCGTTGCATGCGGCGAAGCGCGCGCAGGTGATCGCAATTCCAGCGGACGAACCTGAAGTTGAAGCTGAGATCAAAGCGCGCGGCTGGAAGGCTCAGATTTGGCGCCTGCGCCGCCGCATGGAAATCCCGCACGTCGACGGTCCTGCTTTAGCCTTCTGCGGCATCGCGCGCCCCGATCAGTTCTTCCAGGGCCTCGAATCGGCTGGCGTGAAGCTCACCGACCGGACCGCATTTGCCGATCACCACATCTACGCCGCTTCCGATCTCGCACGGCTCGCATCCGCAGCCCGCAGTGCCGGCGCATCAGCCCTCCTCACCACAGAGAAAGATCGCGTCCGCCTCGGCTCGCTCGCCGCTCCGCTCCCCATCGAAACCGTCCAGTTCCGCATCGAGGTCGAAGACGGAGACGCTGCGATCGACTGGCTCATCCATCGCCTGACCGGCGTCTGGGCAGCGATTTCGTAGCATAATTTTGCAGTGAGGACCGGGCGCGCTCCGCTGCCCGGCGATGCGGGAGCCAACTGTCTAAAATGCCAGCTTGTAGACGTTCCCCCGATTGTCCTTCGCAACACCCTGGTCGATCAGGCGGGCATTATCGCCGGTACCGTACTGCCTTTCATACCATTCGACGGTGAGGACCGTCCCCAGAGGCCCCGTCAACTCGGTGTGCACAAGGAGCGGCGTGCCGAGAACGTGAGCGGTATAGTACCCCTGTCCATAAACGGCGTCCCATGCTGCGGCCAACGGGTTAGCAGCGGTCGCATCTGTTCCGGCCTTATCGTAGACTTCCTTCCAAGTCCCATTGAGTTGTTCTCCGTTGGCGAGGACCACAGAGATCTTGCCCGCCTTGTTGTATGCGCTGTTGCCAACCGTGATCGGCTTGCTCCAGTCCGGAACGAGAGTAATTTTGGCGGTGTAAACCGGAGGAGGAGCCATCGCGGCTAGTGGTCCCTGGACCGGATAAAGGCGACCATAATCGTGGCAACCTGCAATCAGGCAAGCTCCAAGCAGAGTAACGGCAAATTGGCCTTTCATAGGTTCCTCTGTTCTGCGAGACGTGGAACAGGGGAAAAAAGTTTACAGAAATCAGCCTCTTACAGCCGCTGTTCCACCGGAATCCACGGCGAGGGATACACCGGCCCGATGTACTCGGCGCGCGGGCGGATCAGCCGGTTGTCGTCCAATTGCTCGATCACGTGCGCGGCCCATCCGGAGATGCGGCTCAAAGCGAAGATCGGCGTATAGAGATCGATGTCGATTCCCAGTGTCGCGTAAGTGGATGCAGAATAGAAATCCACATTGGCGTTGAGCTTCTTGTCCTGGTTGATGTAAAGCTCGATCGCCCGCGACATCTCGAACCACTTGGGCTGGCCCGAATCCTTGCCCAGCTGTTCGCTCATCTTGCGCAGATGCGTGGCCCGCGGATCTTCGGTCTTGTACACGCGATGCCCGAAGCCAGAGATCTTTTGCTTGGCCGCCAGCATGTTCTTCACATACTCCACCGGATCGGCGCCCTGCTTGTCGATGGTCAGCAGAAGCCGCATCACGCCTTCGTTGGCGCCGCCGTGCAGCGGGCCCTTCAGCGCGCCAATGGCGCCGGTAATTGCGGAATGGATGTCGGAGAGAGTTGCGGCGATGACGCGGGCGGCGAATGTGGAGGCGTTCAGTTCGTGGTCGGCATGAAGAATAAGAGCAATATCCAAAGTTCGCGTGGCCGTCTCTGAAGGCTTCTCGCCATTCAGCATCCACAGAAAGTTGCCTGCGTGCGAAAGCGAGCGGTCGGGCGGGACAATTTCCTTGCCCTTGCGCAGCCGGTCGTAAATGGCCACAATCATCGCAATCTGCGCGGTCAGGTTGTAGGCCTTGCGCACGTTCGCGTCGTGGGAGTTGTCCTTCTCGTCGGCGTCGTAAAAGCTGAGCGCCGAGACCGTCGTGCGCAGCACCTCCATCGGCGTGGCCGACTTAGGGAAGCTGCGCATTAAGTCGATCACGCGCTGATCGAGCGATCGCGCAAGCGCCAGTTGCGAATGGAACTCGCGCAGTGCCAGCTCATTGGGCAGGATTCCGTTCCAGAGCAGGTACGTGGTTTCTTCAAAGGTCGAGTGCTCGGCCAGCTCGTGAATGTCGATGCCGCGGTAGGACAGGATGCCCGCTTCGCCGTCGATCCAGCAAATGCCGGAGTTCGCGGCGACAATACCTTCCAGGCCCTTTCCTGCGACAGCAGTCGGCATAGCCTTTGTTTCTCCCCTTGTTTCGACGGCAGTTTGGCTATTGCGGTGGAGCTCCGGGATGCAAAATCATCCCGGCGCCAAAATATGCGGTAAAGATGTTTATAACTTAGCCGTTCCATCCTTGTCACGGAGGGTGGGACGGCGGGTAGCGCTGGCCGCCCTTGCTGGCCGATCGATGGGCAAAGCCGCTCATCCCCCATTCCTTCGATTTATCCTGTAGATTCGGTGATCGTACCGATTGAGGTTCCCGGCTTTTGCCGCGGGCGCCCCAATCGGTAAGATTGTGAATCATGGGGATTTCCGGATCGACTGAGACAAATTCCCCTTGCTGTGGCGTCTAACCGGAAAGGATGTCGCCTCTACGCTAGGCGTGGCCTGCCCGAAAGTGCCCGCCTATCAAGGAAAGGGAACGAATGAGTGAAATTGAAGAAGCCCCCCGAACTTACTCCGGCGCACTGCTGGCGGCGATCGCTGTCGCGGTGCTGGCCGCTATCGGAAGCCTGATTTGGTGCTTCACGCTGAATAGCCGTCTAAGCACCGCGCAGGCAGAGCTGGCCGACGCCAAGCAGCAGGACACGCAACTTGCCGCCAATTTGCGCGAGACCGATGCCCGCCTGAAGGTCGCCACAGATGAGCTCGGCAAGTCCGTCGGCCTTACGCAAAAGGAACTCGACCAGCGCGCCCAGGCAATCATCACAAAGGAACAAGACCTTGAGACTGCCGAAAAACAAACCGCGCAGCAGGTGAGCAACGTTTCCAACGAAGTCTCCACCGTGCAGACGGATGTCGGCGGCGTAAAGACCGACCTGAGCAAGACGCAGGGCGACCTGGCCACGACCATCAGCGAGCTCCAGTCCGTAAAGGGAGACCTGAGCAGCACCAACAGCGTGATCGCCCGCAATCACGATGAGCTGGTCCTTCTTGAGCACAAGGGCGACCGCAACTTCTATGAGTTCACGCTCGACAAGGGCCAGAGAAAGCCGGTGGGCACGGTCTCGCTCGAATTGAAAAGGACTGACGCCAAGCGGAGCAAGTTTACCCTCGACATCTTTGCCGACGACAAGGTGTACGAGAAGAAGGACCGCAACGTAAACGAGCCCTTGCAGTTCTATAGCGGCAAGGATCAGTCGCTCTACGAGATTGTGGTCAACAACATCAATTCAAGGAATGAGATTGTGGGCTATCTGTCCACGCCCAAGGGCGCGCCAGTTCCGCCTACTGTTCAGTGATCGCAACCTGGGGCGTGACCGTCAGGCCGGGCTGGTAGCGGAAATTGAATGTGTAGTTCAGCTTGGTGCGCGCGTCCCATTCCTGTTTCGTCATCTTGAACGCCGAAACAAATGTCCCTTCGACGGTCTGTCCAGGGTTGATCGTGGTGTCCAGAGGCGAAATGGGCGTGTTGTGCGGCACGGGAATGTTCGGGTAGGCGATAAAGATCCGCTCGTAGTCGCCCACGTTGGCGGCATAGCTGGAGTGAATCACGCCAGCGAGTGTGGCATTGGTGAGCACGTTGGCAAGAAACAGCGGGTGATCGGTCTGGTTGTGCAGCTTCACCTCGGTGAAGACCATCACCTGGTCCACCTCCTGCTTGGGCATGGGTGCTCCGCTGGCGTCGAGCCCCGATGTCTCGGTGTGCTGCGGATGCGCCCACACGGCCACGATCTCTCCCGTGGCGATGGGCGGCTTTTGCTCCAGGAGCACATAGGCTCCGATGGCCAGGCTCACCACAACGGTCGCGATGATGGCGGCCCACACCACGTGGCTGGAACCTTTAGTGAGTTCTTCGCCCAGCGCGGCGTCATCCACTTCCGTCTCTTCCTGCTGAAGAAAGCTCATGGGGACCTCACCCTCTTTGCGACCTCACTGTCTTTGCGCCTAATCTTATCCCTAATCGAGCACAACAGGCCAAGCATTCCCTTTTCGCGGCCCAATCCCTTTGTGCTCGAAGGTGATGACTTTTGGGGGATGCGGCCTAGGGGCGATGAATGACCTCTTCAGGGTCTCGCCCGCAACCCCGCCAGAAACCCTTCCGCTTCCCGTGTGTTCAGCACGTCGTCCTTCGTGAGCCAGGCGCGCCGCAACTGCTTCGCGCCATACCCCATCTTCCCCAGGTTGCGACTGTCGTGCGAGTCAGAAGACATCACGATCCGGCAGCCCAGATCCCTGGCCAGCCGCAGGTCGCGATCGTTCAGGTCCAGCCGCTCCGGGGCGGCATTATGTTCCATGGCCACGCCCAGCTCCGCCGCGCGCTTCAGCACCACAGCCAAATCCAGCGCGAACGGCTCCCGGCGCAGCAGGAGGCGGCCCGTCGGGTGCCCCAGAATCCGCACATTTGGATTCTCAATCGCTTTCAGCACGCGCTCCGTCATCTCCTCGCGGCTCTGCTCAAAGCGGGTATGCACGCTGGCGATGACCACATCCATCTGCGCGAGCACCTCGTCGTCCAGGTCGAGCGCGCCATCGGCCAGAATGTCCACCTCGATGCCGGTGAACACGCGAATCTTTCCCTCCATCTGCCTGTCCACCGCGCGCACCTGCTTGATCTGCTCGAGCGCGCGCTTCTCATCCAGCCCGTTCGTCATGGCCAGGTTTTTTGAGTGGTCGGTAATCGCGATATATGCATATCCGCAGGCCAGGGCCGCCTCCGCCATTTCGCCGATCGAGTTGCGGCCATCGCTGGCTGTCGTGTGCATGTGCACGTCGCCGCGAATGTCGCCGAGCCCGACCACGCGGGGCAAATCGTGCTCGGCGGCCGCGTCGATCTCGCCCAGGTTCTCGCGCATCTCCGGCGGCATCCAGTCCATTCCCAGCGCGGCGTAAATCTCTTCCTCAGTCGCCGCCGCCACGGTCGTGCCATCATCCAGCCGCGCCAGCGCCCATTCGTTCAGTGTGTAGCCCATCTTCAGCGCCCGCTGCCGCAGCGTCACATTGTGCGCCTTTGAGCCCGTGAAATACTGCAACGCGGTGCCATAGCTGGCCTCCGGCAGCAGCCGCACGTCTACCTGTAGCCCCTGCTCCACGTGAAAACTCACTTTGTTTTCGCCTTTGGCGATCATGTCGTGGATGCCGGGGTACGCGGCCACATACTCGACTGCGGGTCCGGTCTTCTGTGGCAAACAAGCTGGCCCGGTCGCCAGCAGGTCCAGGTCGCCCACTGTTTCCCGTCCCCGGCGCAGCGAGCCCGCCGGCGTCACCCTCTCAATCCCCTCAAATTTCAGCAGATAAGCCGCAATCCGCCCCGCTTCCTCTTCGGCCACGTCGATCCGGAACCGTCCCGCGCTCCGCCGATAGTCCTCGATCCCCTTATTCAGCTTTTCAATCTGCTTCGAGCCCATCCGCGGCAAGCCCTTCAGGCGGCCTGCTGCAATCGCCTGGGCGAGCTGCCCCACGCTGTCGATGTTGGCGCTGCCGATGTTGGCGCTGTCGATGTTGGCGCTGCCGATCACGCCCGCGTCCCAAAGCAGCGCAACCGTCTTCGGCCCCATGCCCGGCAGTTTCAGCAGCTCCAGCACCCCCGCGCCATACTTGGCCAGCAACTCGTCCCGCTGAGGCAGCGTTCCGGTCGCGGCAATCGACTGCAGCCTGGCTGCCATGCCCTTGCCGATTCCATCGATCTCGAGCAGCCGCGCCGTGTCGTTCGCCGCCTCCACAAGGTCCACCGTAGTCTGCTCGGCAGCCTCGGCCGCGCGACGGTAGCTCCTGATGCGGAAGCTGTCGGCGCCGTCAATCTCCATCAGGTCGGCTGTCTCCGCCAACAGGCGGGCCATCGTTTTGTTGTCCATGGTGCGGCCCTCCGCCAGCAGTATCCGTCATCGGCGGCCTTCCAGGCCAATGGGTCGCCGTCCCTCCACAGGACGCAACAAACCTGCGCTTCCTGAAAGCGATTACGCACGAATGTGATGAAGAAAAGTGCGTTGGGCGCAAATCACCCGGACCGCCGGGCGGCGGTCTTCAAGGGAACGCCCGTGGCCCTGCTCGCGCTGACCGCGGTTCCAGAATTGTCGTACACCGGAACCGCCGCTTCCGAGTGGCATTTTCCTCAAGAAAATGCCACCTTTCACCGCCCTGAAGAGGGCAAGTGAATTCTGGAACCGCTTTTAGGCGGCGCTGTGGGCGCTGGCGCTATCCCGATTGCGAACTACGGAATCCGCCTGCGGGCCCTTCTGACCTTCGACGATATCGAACTCGACTTCGTCGCCTTCTTTGAGCGTTTTGTACCCGTCCAATTGAATTGCTGAGTAGTGGACGAATACATCCGGCCCGTCTTCGCGTCCGATGAATCCGTAGCCCTTGGCGTTGTTAAACCACTTGACCTTTCCTTTGTACTGAGCCACAGGTTCCTGCCTTTCTTTCACGTGCTTGTTCTCTTGCGTGTCTTTTCCTTTGGATGCGGTGAGTCTTCAGGGGAATTTCCACCGATACTTCATAAGACGCCAGAAAGACGCGAAAGGTTGATCCATTTCCGGTTTGTTCCACAAAATGAGATCGGCGCCCTTGCCCGCACGCCCACAATCCGCATGCGGAGCCTGTGGAAAAAGCCCAAGTTTCTCGGGGCTATTTCTTGCGCCGGCCGGACTTAATTCGCGCATATAAAAGCACGCTGCTCAGCGTTTTGCCGTCTAGAATCGCGCCCTTTTCGATCCTCTTCAGCACCTCCGAGAGCTTCACCAGCCTCAGTTCGATCTGCTCGTCTTCCTCCGGCTGCGCCTCGCCCGGCTCAAGCCCTTCAGCCAGGAAAACTTTCATCGATTCGCCCAGAAAGCCTGGGCTGGCATAGTACTCGACCAGCGGCCGCCACTTCTTCGCCCGGTACCCCGTCTCCTCGGCCAGTTCGCGCTTGGCCGCCTCCAGCGGATCCTCGTCCGGCTCAATCTTGCCCGCAGGCAGCTCCCACAGGTACTGGTTTGCAGCGTGCCTGTATTGCCGCTCCATCACGATCCACGGATCCTTCTTACTCTTCGCGTTGTCGAGCGCCAGAATCACCACGCTTCCGTTGTGGCGGATCACGTCGCGCTCGTTCCGCCGTCCTCCCGGCTCAATCAGCTTGTCGTGCAGCACCTTGAACAGAGGACATTGAAACACGACCTCCGAACTTAAGACCGTGGCGCGTTCAATCGTCGCGGCCGCCTTTCCCGCCTTCACTGTCTTTACCTTCCTCGTTTCTACTTTCTTAGCCTTCTTCGCCGATTTCCTTGCCATTTCCACCTCGTTCGAGCCGAACGTTCACCGGACTCAATTCATCACGAGTATACGCACTGCCCGGTTTCACTTTTGCCAATCCTGCCCGATTGTCTCCAATCCTGCATCGCCCCGGCCCGCCGTGGCATCCTTAATTGAGCAAAGCATTCTGATTTCGCAGGTGCGAATCCACCTCCCGCCCAACCACGAGCCAAGAGTGAACGAATCCTTGAAAGCTGATTGTTATCCAGTAACCGTAATGCCCGGCCAGAGCCGGCTCTTCCTCGACTTTTGTGCCGGGGCACTCGGCGCATTTCTCCCCCCGGATGACCTCAAGCAGGCTCGCCCACCCCTCCCCGCCCACTGGCCTGAGCTCACCCGCCTTCTCACCGCGCAAAACCCCTCACCCGCCGCTGCTCCCGCGCTCGCGGCACTCTCCCAAGGCGCCGGAGCCGTCCTCACAGGCCAGCAGGTCGGTCTCTTCGGCGGCCCTCTCTATTCCCCGTTCAAAGCGGCTACTGCAATCGCCCGCACGCGCAAGTCGACGGCCGCCGGCCATCCCCACGCCGCCGTCTTCTGGCTGGCCACGGAGGACCACGATTTCGCCGAGGTCAGCATGGTCGTATTTCCTGCCGGCCGCGAGCTGGCTCAGCTTGCCTACGGCAAAGCTCCCGAATTCGCGCTGCCCGCCGGCCGCATCGTCTTCGATGACTCCATCACTCCACTCGTCGAGCGCGCCGCTGAACTCCTTGGCCCGACTGACGCCACCAATGCTCTCGTCGCTGCTTACAAGCCCGGCCGCACCTTCGCGCAGGCCTTCGCCGATGTCTACTCCGCCATCTTCGCCGGTCAGGGCCTCCTCATCGTCGACGCTGCCGGCCGCGACTTCCATCGCCTCGGAGCGCCCGTGCTGCGCGCCGCCATCGAGCGCGCCGACGAATTTCACACCGCACTGATCGAACGCGGCAAGGTCCTCGAAGCCGCCGGCTATCACGCTCAGGTCGCAGTCGCTCCGCAATCCAGCCTGCTCTTCCTCATCGACGCCAAGACCGGCGCGCGCATCGCGCTTCGCCGCATCGCGCCCACGCCCGCCGAACCCAACGGCCTTTGGCACGCTGACCAGCAGACTCTTTCCACATCGGATCTTCTCGGCATTCTCGATACAGAGCCCGAGCGCATCTCCCCCGCCGCGCTCCTTCGCCCCGTCTTTCAGGATTTCTTGTTCTCGACCACGGTCCAGGTCGGAGGCCCCGCCGAGATCGCCTACCTGGCGCAGTCCACGGTTCTCTTCGAGCGCATTCTCGGCGGCCAAACGCCTCCCATCGCGCGTTTTTCCGCCACGCTCATCGAACCCTCCGTCGCCGAGCTTCTTCGCCGCCACGAGCTCACCCTCGAACAAATATTTGCCGACGAAAACGCTTCAACGCTTGCCCAGCGCCTCGCTGCCCGCTCCATGCCCATCGAAACCAAGCAGAAACTTGCTGCCACCGGCAATGCCCTCGATGCCGAGCTCACCACCCTCGTCGATTGGCTGCAATCGCAGGACAAGGGGCTGGGCCAGTCGGCAGACACCGCCGCCGGCAAAATACGCTACCAGATGAATCGCCTGCGCACGCTCGCCGCGAACTTCCAGCTCCAGCGCGAGACCACGCTTACGCGCCACGCCAACTCCCTCGTCAATGCTCTCTATCCCGGCGGTGTTTTGCAGGAGCGAGTCCACGGCGGGGCTTACTACTTCGCCCGGTATGGACTCTCGCTCGCCGAAACTTTATGCGAGCAGGCCGCCAGCCTCTGCCCCGGCCACACGGCCCTCTGGCTGTAAGAAGCAGGGATCAGGGATCAGGGGATCAGGGATCAGAAAGACAGGGACCAAGGGACCAAGAGACCGAGGGAACAAGCCAGCAAGTCAGCGAGTTGGCGGGGCTAGCGGGGATGGAGGGGCGAAAGAATTGAACGCTGGTGGCCGGGCATGGATTTCCTCAAGGATCGAGGCGGTGCGGCCGGGCGCGAATCGGCGAACGTTGTGGCGCGAACCTCAGGAACTGATTCCTGATCCCTGAAACCTGACCCTTGGTTCTATAATCTTCGCGAAACGCGTCGAGGTTCCCATGAAGCAGCTCTTCGCATTCCTCATCGCGGCCCCCATCCTGGCATTGGCGGCCATCCCCGCCGCACACGGGCAAACCGCCCATTGTGCCACGCCCGGCACGGACAACGCCTTCCTTGGTATCCAGACCATTCGCCTTTGGCCGGGAACCCCTCCGCAGGCCAAGGGCGACACCTGTAACGACATCCCTGCGCTGACTGTTTTCTCGCCACGCCAGGGCGCCGGCAACGGCTCGGCCGTCATCATCTTTCCCGGTGGCGCCTACGTCAATCTCGCCGGCGACCTCGAAGGCCGCGAAATTGCCGACTGGTTCACCGCTCGCGGCTTCCGCGCCTTCGTCCTCAGCTACCGGCTCGGCGCGAACGGCTATCTGCTTCCCGTCCCGCTCCTCGACGCTCGCCGCGCCATCCAGACCGTCCGCGCCCGCGCCGTGGATTACCACATCAGTCCCAATCGTGTTGTGGTCATTGGCTTCTCCGCAGGCGGCCACCTCGCCGCTCTCGCCGGAACCCAATCCGTCGCCGGCAGCCCCGACGCCGAAGATCCAATCGACCGCGCCTCCAGCCGCCCCGACTTCCTCGTCCTCGGCTATCCCTGGCTTGACGCCATCACCAGGGACACCACGTACCTGAGCTACTGCAAGATCTTCAACCTCATAGATCAGTGCGACGCGCTGCGCGCCCAATACGATCCCGTCCTCTTCGTCACCAAAGACACGCCGCCCACCTTCATCTATCACACCTTCAATGACAAGACCGCCGCGGTCGAGCCGAGCATCGAGTTCTATCAGGCGCTGGTCAAGGCCGGCGTTCCGTCCGAGATGCACATCTTCGCCGACGGTAAGCACGGCAGCGGCCTGGGCAAAGGCGATCTCGCGCTCGACCAATGGCCAAGCCTGCTGGAGAGCTGGCTACGGGCCCAGGGGCTCCTCACCGCCGACAAATCAGCGGTGGGCTCAAATCCTTAAGAACTGATGGCTGAAAGCTGAAATCTGCCCTAAAACTAAGAGGCGGGCCTCCGGTCTCGGGAGTGGAAGGATATCCCGAAACCGGCTGCCCGCTGGACCCTGGATCGGGTCTAGGTGGTAATTCCAGTGTAGGGCTGTTTTGGGCAATAGCAAGCCCTTTTTTGTGTCAATTTTCCGATTCGTGACTGGTGTCACAGAACGCGGTCCTGACGCCCCGCCTCGCGTTGACTTGAGGGCCTTCCCCTGATACAAAAAAGGGTTCCACATGCGAAAATTGTTTCTGAAGAGGGCATCGCTCCAGTACCTCCATGCAAGACATCCTTCAAGCAATCGAAAAGTATCTGATTGGCGCCATCCCCACGGCTGCGCTGTTCATCGTGCTGGTCATCGCCTATCAGTTCCTGGTACAGGGCCCGCTGACGGCGGTGCTCGCCAAGCGCCGCGCCCTCACGGAAGGGGCTATGGAAGACGCGCGCAAAGCGATTGCCGAGGCTGAAGCCAAGACCGGCGAGTATGCAGAACGCCTCCGCTTGGCACGTGCAGACGTCTACCGGCTTCGCGAGCAGCGCGTCCAGCAGTGGAGTGCCGAGCGGGACACCGCACTTGACGCCGCCCGCAAAGCAGCGGGCGAAAAAGTGCGCCAGGCCAAAGCCGAATTTGACGTCGAAGCCGCCTCGGCCCGCACGGTGATCCAATCCGCAACCGCCGATCTGGCTGGCCTGGCTGTCCGCGCCGTCCTGCCCGCTACTGCCGGGGGTTCACGTTGAAATTCACCCTCCCCGCAATGCGCCGTTCTTCCAACTTGTTGAGATTCTTCCTGGTCGCGGCGGTTTTTTCTTCACTCGCGCTCGCGCCTCTCCACGCCGCCGCACAGGCGTCAACTCCCGCTTCCGGTTCTCCGGCGACCGCCAGCGCACCGCCCGCCGCCACTGCCGCGGCTCCAGCTCCCAAGTCCACGGAAGAGCAGGAACAAGCCTTCCTGCACTCGCCCGTTGTGCAATTGGTCGCTCGCATTCTGCACCTCAATCTCGATACAACGATCTTTCTTCTGCTCGGGATTAATTTCGCCATCATCTTCTTCGCTATCGTCATCCCGCTCGGCCGGCTTATACCCAAAATCGTTCGCAAGCGCTCTCAGACCCTGAGCCATGACCTCAAGACCGCGCGCGAAGCCACTCGCGACGCGCAGTCCCGCCTTAGCGCTGTTGAGGCCAAGCTTGCCGGGCTCGGCGAGGAGATGGAGAAGTTCCGCGCCCAGATCGAGCAGGACAGCCTCGAAGATGAGAAGCGCATCAAGGCCGCCCTCGGCGAAGAAAGCGCCCGCATCGTGGCCGCAGCCGAGCAGGAAATCAGCGTGGCTGCCGCCCAGGTCCGGCGCGGCCTGCGCGACTTCGCCGCCAATCTCGCCATCGATCAGGCCTCTAGGCAACTCGCGATGACGCCGGAGACCGACCGCGCCCTCATTGCCGAGTTTGTTGCCGGCGTGGCCGCTGACGCTTCGGGCAAAGGAGGCCAGAACTAAATGCCAGCCTTTGTCGCCCGCTACGCCAGCGCCTTTGCCGATGTCGTGACCGATGCCAGACTCAACACGGCCGCCATCGACCGCCAATTCTCCGACTTTCTTGCTACTTGGGAGGGCAGCGACGAATTGCGCACGTTCTTCATCAACCCTGCCATCCCTACCGCTCAGAAAGTGGAAATCCTCGATAAACTGAACGCCAAACTCGGCATGCAGAAGGAGCTCCGCAACCTGCTTGCCGTGCTCATCTCCAACAACCGCATCGGCCACGTCGTCGAAGTGGCAGAGGCCTATCGCCGCATTTTGCAGCAGCAGTCGGGCATTCGTCCCGCCGAAATCGTCACCGCGCGGCCGTTGAGCGCCGATGAACGCGGCGCGCTGGTCACCGAGCTGGCCAAAGTTGCCGGCGCAAGACTCGACCCAAGTTTCAAGCTCGACACATCCATTCTTGGCGGCGCCGTGGTGCGCATCGGCTCCACGGTTTACGACGGCAGCGTGCGTGGCCGCCTCGACCGCCTGAAAGAAGCGTTAGTAAGTGGTCAGTGATCAGTGGTAGAGAACAGAGAAAACAGAGAACAGAGAACAGAGAACGGAGAACAGAGAACAGAGAACAGAGAACAGAGAACAGAGAACAGGAAACGGTAATCGGAAATCAGGGGGTCGAGTGGGAGTGGTTCTTCATGACGCAATCGTTTCGGGACCTAGTGATGTGGCAACGGTCAATGCAATTGACCGTCGTTATTTATCGCCTGACGAAGGATTTTCCGCGTGACGAGCTTTACGGGCTCACCGGCCAGATTAGACGCGCAGCCGTTTCGCTGCCGAGTAACATTGCTGAAGGGCACGGCCGGTTGAATAGTGGCGAGTTCAGGCAATTCCTGGGTATTGCCCGCGGTTCAAGTTCTGAATTGCAAACGCAGTTAGAGATCGCTCGTGTGCTAGGGATCGGAGATCCGAAAACACTGGATGAAGCCGAAGGGCTGTCTCGGGAAGTCGGAAAGATGATTTACGCAACGTTGCAATCACTGAGAAAACGAGCAGGAACCAACTGATCTCTTATCTCTGTTCTCTGATCTCTAAAGGAACGCAAAATGGCTCAAATCAAGGCAGACGAAATCACACAACTTCTTCGCGCGCAGATCGCGAATTACGACTCCAAGGTCCAGGTCGACGAGGTCGGAACCATCACCTCGCTCGGTGACGGTATTGCCCGCATCCATGGCCTCGACAAGGTCATGGCCGGCGAGTTGCTCAGCTTTCCGCACGACATCGCCGGCCTCGCCCTCTCGCTTGAAGAGGATTCGGTTGGCTGCGTGGTCCTCGGCGATTACACCGAGCTGAAGGAAGGCGAAGAGGTCAAGCGCACCGGCAAAATTCTCTCCGTTCCGGTCGGCACCGCCATGATCGGCCGCGTGGTCAACGCCCTCGGGTCGCCCATCGACGACAAGGGCCCCATCGCCACCAGCGAATTCCTGCCCATCGAGCGCCTGGCGCCTGGGATTGTTGACCGCCAACCCGTGCGCGAGCCCATGGCTACCGGCCTCAAGGCCATTGACGCCATGATCCCCATCGGCCGCGGCCAGCGCGAGCTGATCATTGGAGATAGGCAGACCGGCAAGACCGCCGTCCTGCTCGACACCATCATCAACAACGCGAAAAACGACCTTATCTGCATCTACTGCGCCGTCGGCCAGAAGCGCTCCTCCATCGCGCAGGTGGTGCAGACGCTCACCGAGCACGGCGCAATGGGCCACACCATCGTCGTCGCCGCATCGGCATCCGAGCCCGCGCCCTTGCTTTATCTCGCGCCCTACGCGGCCTGCGCCATGGGTGAGTACTTCCGCGACAACGGTAAGCACGCGCTGGTCATGTACGACGATCTCTCCAAGCACGCCATGGCCTATCGCGAGATCTCGCTGCTGCTGCGTCGCCCGCCGGGCCGCGAGGCGTACCCCGGCGACGTCTTCTATCTCCACTCCCGCCTTCTCGAGCGCGCCTCCAAGCTCAGCGATAAGCGCGGCGGCGGCTCGCTCACCGCGCTGCCTGTCATTGAGACCCAGGCCGGCGACGTCTCGGCGTACATTCCCACCAACGTCATCTCCATCACCGACGGCCAGATCTTTTTGGAAACCGACCTCTTCAACTCCGGCGTCCGTCCCGCCGTCAACGTCGGCCTCTCGGTTTCGCGCGTCGGCTTCTCGGCCGCCATCAAGGCCGTCAAGCAGGTGGGGTCGACACTGAAGCTGGACCTGGCCCAATATCGTGAGCTCGCGGCCTTCGCCCAGTTCGGCTCCGACCTCGATCCACTTACGCAAAAACAGTTGGCCCGCGGCGCCCGCCTCACCGAGCTGCTCAAGCAGCCGCAGTTCCACCCGCTCACCTGGCAGCAGCAGGTGGTGGTTCTCTTCGCCGGCACGCAGGGCTATCTCGACGATTTCCAAGTCTCCGACATTCGCGTGTTTGAGGTTGGCCTCTACAAGTATTTCGACGACTCGCAGAAGGCGCTTATCGCCGACATCTCCGAAAAGAAGGCGCTCGACGACGACCTCCGCAACCGCCTGCACGCGGCCCTCAAGGAGTACTCTGCAAGCTTCAAGGCGGAACTGGCCGCAGCAACGGCGTAGAAAGCAGGGATCAGGGGTCGGGGATCAGGGGTCAGAAAAGACCGCATCACACGAATGAGCTGACCACTGATCACTGACCACTGAGAACTGAAATTATGGCAAATGCACTCGACTTACGGCGCCGCATCCGTAGCGTGAAAAACACGCGGCAGATCACCAAGGCCATGAAGATGGTTTCGGCGGCCAAACTGCGCCGCGCGCAGGAGCGTGCCATCGCCGCCCGGCCCTATGCCCGCATGATCGTCAGCGTCCTCGAGTCGCTTCGCCGCCGCGTCGATCTCTACGACGAGAAAACCGGGAATCTTTGTAATGCGCTCTTCCTCACAAGACCCGAAAAGCGCGTCCTGCTCATCGTCATCAGCGGCGACAAGGGCTTTGCCGGTGCCTTCAACGCCAACATCCTGAAGACCGCTTATCAGTTCATCAACGGCAACCCTGACAAGGAAATCGACATTGAGGCCGTCGGCCGCAAGGGCCGCGACCAGTTGCGCCGCCGCTATCCGACGGCTGCCTATACCAGCCAGACCGGAGAGAACGGCCAGACGCATCAGGTCCGGTCCCCGCGCCAGGGCCCCGTCGAGCTCACCGGCGACCACCCCGGCCTGCTGGTTAAGCTCGAAGCTTCGCGCGTCCTCGATCTCGCCCACAATATCATCTCCCGTTACGTCCGCGAGGAAATCGACGCGGCCTACCTCGTCTACAACGAGTTCAAGTCGGTGATCGCGCAGCGCCTCGTCGTCGAGCGCTTGCTTCCGCTCATCGAGCTGGGTCATCCGCAAATCGCCGGCGCCGTCGAGCCCACCGCCGAAGAAAAGGAGCGCATCGCCGAGGCCGCTCTCTCCGCTGGCATCGAACTCGAGGCGGCCGACACCACCGAGGCCGACGAAGAGGCCAAAAAGTTCGGCACCGCCAACGTCGACTACATCTACGAGCAGCCCGCCGAGGAGCTTTTCGCCGGCCTGCTCCCGCAGTACATTTTTTCCGTGCTCTTCCACGCCATGACCGAGTCGGTAGCCGCCGAACACGCGGCCCGCATGACGGCGATGGATTCGGCAACCAACAACGCCTCCGACATGATCGACGCCCTGACGCTGCATATGAATCGCGTGCGCCAGGCCGCTATCACCAAGGAGATCATTGAAATCGTTTCCGGCGCAGCTGCGCTGTAAAAGCAGCTTCTAGCTGCTAGCTTCTAGCCTCTGGCTCTTCGTGCCGGGTCGCACACAGGCGAAGAGAGCAGAATTGAGGTTGAGAAGGAAAAAGCTAGAAGCTAGGAGCTAGAGGCTAGGAGCTTTAAACAATGGCAGAAAACATCGGCAAAGTCATCCAGGTCTCCGGCCCCGCCGTAGACGTTCAATTCGAAGAAGCCACCATGCCGCCCATCTATCAGGCGCTGCGCGTCGTCAGTGACGGCTTCACGGTCCCCACACCCATCAACGTGATCCTCGAGGTGCAGCAGCACCTTGGTGAGGGTCGCGTGCGCACCGTGGCTATGGAAGCCACCGACGGTATGGTCCGCGGCATGAATGCCATCGACCTCGGCGGTCCCATCCGCGTGCCCGTGGGCAAGGAGACGCTGGGTCGCGTCATCAACGTCATCGGCGATCCGGTCGACGAGCTCGGCCCCATCGGCGAGAAGATGCGCATGCCCATCCATCGCCCCGCGCCGCTCTTCGACGAGCAGTCCACGCAGGAAGAGATGTTCGAGACCGGCATCAAAGTCATCGACCTCATCCAGCCCTTCCTCAAGGGCGGCAAAATCGGCCTCTTCGGCGGCGCCGGTGTCGGCAAAACCGTCGTCATCATGGAACTCATCAACAATGTCGCCAAAAACCACGGCGGCTTCTCCGTCTTCGGCGGCGTGGGCGAGCGCACCCGCGAAGGCAACGATCTCTGGCTCGAAATGACCGAGTCCGGCGTTATCAAGCCCGGCGACTGGGCCAACTCCAAGTGCGCCCTGGTCTACGGCCAGATGACAGAGCCGCCCGGAGCCCGCCTGCGCGTGGCCCTGAGTGCGCTCACCGTCGCCGAGTACTTTCGCGACGTTGAAGGCGCCGACACGCTACTGTTCATCGACAACATCTTCCGCTTCACGCAGGCCGGCTCAGAGGTCTCGACTTTGCTGGGGCGCATGCCCTCAGCCGTCGGCTACCAGCCCAACCTCGCCACGGAAATGGGCGAGCTGCAGGAGCGCATCACCTCCACGAGCAAGGGCTCAGTCACCAGCGTCCAGGCCGTCTACGTTCCCGCCGACGACCTCACCGATCCCGCGCCGGCCACAACGTTCGCTCACCTCGACGCCACCACCGTGCTCAGCCGTCCGCTCTCCGAGCTCGGCATTTACCCAGCCGTCGATCCGCTGGCCTCCACTTCGCGCATTCTCGCCGCAAGAGTCGTCGGCCAGGATCATTACGACGTGGCCCAGGGCGTGAAGAAAATTCTGCAGCGCTACAAGGACCTCCAGGACATCATCGCCATCCTGGGCATCGACGAACTCTCCGAGGACGACAAGCTTACCGTGGCCCGCGCGCGCAAGGTGCAAAAATTCCTCTCGCAGCCCTTCCATGTGGCCGAGCAGTTCACGGGCATTCCCGGCGTCTACGTCAAAATCGCCGACACGGTGCGCGCCTTCAAGGAGATCATCGAAGGCAAGCACGACGATGTTCCCGAACAGGCGTTTTACATGAAGGGCGGCATCGAGGAAGTTCTCGAAACCGCAGAGAAACTGAAGGCGACGGTTTAAGAACAGGGTTCAGGGATCAGGTTTCAGGGTTCAGACAGTTCGGCACTGCCAGAGCAAGATTCTTCTGACCCCTGATCCCTGAAACCTGACCCCCGGGCGACTGAAAGGAGCCCATGGCCGAAGAAAGCAACCAACTCCGCGTACGGCTTGTCACCCCCGAGCGCACGCTCTTCGAGGCTGACGCCACGTCTGTCGAGTTGCCCGCGAAGAACGGCTACATGGAAGTGCTTTACGGCCATGCGCCTCTGATGGCCGAGCTTGGCGCGGGCGACGTGACGGTCCATGGAGCATCGGGTGAGGAATCCGCCGGCGCCGACACGCGCTACAACGTCAGTTGGGGATTCGTTGAGGTTCTTCCCGGCCGCGTCACGATCCTCGCTTCTGACGCTCTCAAGCCTGAGGAAATCGATGTGTTGCGCGCCGAGCAGCAGCGCGAACGCGGCGAGAAGATGTGGAAGGAAGCCGGCGAAAGCGAAGACGCCTATACCGACGCTCTCCGCGTCATCTCCGAAGCCGACGCTAAGATGGCCTCCGCCGCCGAAGTCCAAAAGCAGTGACAGTCTCAAACCTCGAAGCGCTTCAACAAAGGCCCTGCTCGCGCGAGCAGGGCTTTTGCTCGCATCAGTGGATTCCGAAACTTCCTGCTGCTTCAGGTTCCCGGCTCGCTCAACCTAATTCTTGGCTGGCTTCAGCAGCAGCGGAAGTTTGACGTTGCCTTGTGTGAAGGATCCGTCAATCGCTCCAGGCTCTCCACTAATCGTGCCCTCGAACGTGGCTGCAATCCCCTTCATGGTGATGATCAGAGTGGCACCGACGCGGGTTACCGAGGATGCAGTAATCCAGATCGGGCTTTGGTCGGGACTTTGCATTTGGGCCGTCAAACCGTCCTGCGTATTGACGATCTTGAAGAGGATGTGCAACTCGGTCGTACCTGTATTCAGCGTGCCCTTCCAAGTGCCGTCGATGTCGGACGGTGCTGCTGGCTTTGCAGTTGCCGGTGGCGGCGTGGCAGGCGCGCGCTTGAAGTTGAGGGTCAGCGGCTGGCCCTGCGACCAGGTGCCGTCAATTTCGCTTGCGTCCTTGTTTAGCGTGCCTTCATAAGTCCCATGCACTGCATCCACGGTGAGGTTGAGCTTGGAATCGTTGAACATCACTGTGGTCACGGGGATCCCATATGCGCTCTGGTCCACGCTGTCCAGGGTTGCCGTCAGGCTTCCGTCCGTGGCCGCTGTCACGTGCAGGACAAGGCGGAGTTCAACGCCCCCGGCGCTCAGCGTGCCCTGCCAATCGCCGGCCAGTTGCGATTGTGCCACCGCATTCAATGCCGCCTGCAAGGGCACGCGCTTCAGGTCCAGTTCGAGAGGCTGGCCCTGGACCCAGCTTCCATGGATCTCCGTTGCGTCCGCGTTGATGGTGCCTGTAAAAGTGCCGCGGATGTTGATGGTATCTCCGTCAAGGACACGAACGGTATCGAGGGTCAGAGTTAGCGCATTGTCTTTGAGCGTCATTGAACTGACCGGAATGGCGTAGATACGCTGGTCGAGGTTGTCAATCGTAGAAGTGATGCTTCCGTCCCTGGCAGCGACAACGTGCCAAGCGATATGCAATTGCGTGTCCCCGGCTTTCGCCGTGCCCAGCCATTCTCCGGCGAGCTGCGCTTGCGCGCGGCACAGCGGCGACAGCGCCGCCGCAGCCAGGGCAACGAACATGAGTGTTCTTACAATTCGATTTTGCATGGGTCTCCTTGCTCGCGCGGTCCAGCCGCCAGCAGGGTCTCCGCGCCGCTCCTGTTGTCTGGGAAAGACAAGCGACTATACCACCGATGCCAATCGTGCAGCCAGTACAGCGAGCACGGCTTCGGTATTCGGGCTAATGATCGAGAGCGCCAACCTGCCGCCCCTTGCTCTCCTCACGCCCCACCCGATAAAGTTTCAGCCGAGGCTTCTCCCGCAAGAGCGCCACCTCCGAGCGTATCTCTGAGCGCCATGGGGGGCCATATTCAACCGCTTCCCTAAAGGACCCTGCATGTCTTCCACGCCCGTTTCCGTCGCCAACCGGGATATCGACTCCACGCTGCGCGAAAACCGCGTCTTTCCCCCTCCGCCGGAGTTCAGTGCCAAGGCCCGCATCGGCTCGCTCGCCGAGTATGAAGCGCTTTACAAGCAGTCCATCGACGATCCCGAAACATTCTGGGCCGGCGTGGCGAAGGAGCTGCATTGGTTCAAGCCCTGGGACAAAGTCCTCGAGTGGAATCTCCCGTGGGCCAGGTGGTTTGTCGGCGGCAAGCTCAACCTCAGCTATAACTGTGTCGACCGGCACGTCCTCGGCGAGCGCGCGCAGAAGACCGCGCTCATCTGGGAAGGCGAACCGGGCGAGATTCGCCGCCTCACCTACGCCGAATTGCACACCGAAGTCCAGCGCTTTGCCAACGCGCTCAAATCGCTGGGCATCAAGAAAGGCGATCGCGTCGCCGTTTACATGGGCATGACGCCCGAGCTCGCCATCGCTCTGCTTGCCTGCGCGCGCATCGGCGCCGTTCATTCCGTCATCTTCGGAGGATTCGCCGCCAATGCCATCGCCGACCGCGTGGCCGACTCCGGCTGCGTCGCCATCCTCACCCAGGACACCAGCTACCGCCGCGGCAACGAAATCAAGCTCAAGGCGACGGTCGACGAAGCCATGCCCGCCTGCCCCACCGTGAAGCACGTCGTCGTCTATCGGCGCACCGGTTCGCCCGTCAACATGGTCGAGGGCCGCGATCACTGGTGGCATGATCTTGTCGCCAAGGCCGAGCCCACATGCGCAGCTGAGCCGATGGACTCTGAGGATCCGCTCTACATCCTTTACACCTCCGGTTCCACCGGCAAACCCAAAGGCCTGCTGCACACCACCGGCGGATACGCTGTCCAAACCTATCTCACCACGAAATACGTCTTCGATCTGCGCGACGACGACATCTACTGGTGCACTGCCGATATCGGTTGGGTCACCGGCCACTCCTACGTCGTCTACGGGCCGCTGCAAAACGGCGCTACCGTCCTCATGTACGAAGGCGCTCCGAACTGGCCCGACTTTTCGAGATTTTGGAAAATTGTCGACGACCATCGCGTTACTGTCTTCTACACCGCGCCCACGGCCATCCGCGCCTTCATCAAGTGGGGCGACCAGTTCGTCGACAAATACAAGCTCGACTCGCTCCGCCTGCTCGGCACTGTCGGTGAGCCCATCAACCCTGAAGCATGGATGTGGTACCGCGAGAAGATCGGCCACAATCGCTGCCCCATCGTCGACACCTGGTGGCAAACTGAGACCGGCTCCATCATGATCGCGCCCATCCCTGGCGCCGTCCCCACCAAGCCCGGCTCGGCCACGCGTCCCTTCTTCGGCATTCAGCCTGAGGTCGTCACGCGCCCCGACGCCAACGGCCACTTCGAATCCGTCCCCGCCGGCAGCGGCGGGCTTCTTGTGATCAGGAAGCCCTGGCCGTCGATGGCCCGCACCATCTACGGCGATCCCGAGCGCTTCCAGAAGACTTACTGGTCCGACGTGCCCGGCTGCTACTTCACCGGTGACGGCGCACGCCAGGACGCCGACGGCTACTTCTGGCTCATGGGCCGCGTGGACGACGTGATCAACGTGAGCGGCCATCGCCTCGGCACCATGGAAGTCGAGTCCGCGCTCGTCGCGCACCCCAAGGTCGCCGAAGCCGCAGTCGTCGGCCGTCCCGACGATCTCAAGGGCCAGGCCATTGCCGCCTTCGTCACCCTCGAGTCCGGCAATCAGCCCACAAACGAGCTTAAGGACGAGCTGCGCAAGTGGGTCTCGAAGGAAATTGGCTCGCTCGCGCGGCCAGACGATATCCGCTTCACTGAAGCTCTGCCTAAAACTCGGAGCGGCAAAATCATGCGCCGCCTGTTGCGCGAGCTAGCGACTCACGGCGAAGTCAAGGGCGACGTCACCACTCTCGAAGATTTCACCGTCATCGCCAAGCTGCGCGAAGCGGAAGAAGGATGAGTGGCTGATCGCTGGTTTTGTGAGGGCCTCTGCTCCTCACCGGCTGATCGCCGCCATTGGACTGTCAGCCAGCGCTCCTTTACCCTTGCCCCGCTTCGCAAACAGATACCAAAGCAGCCACGCGGGAGCGGTCCACACATAAAACGGCGAAGGCAGCTCGATGGCAAAGAGCACACCC
The DNA here is from genome assembly GCA_049517515.1 of Occallatibacter sp. GTDB lineage: Bacteria > Acidobacteriota > Terriglobia > Terriglobales > Acidobacteriaceae > Telmatobacter. The sequence goes on along the minus strand of JBEKSA010000006.1, from coordinate 96,350 downwards.
GGAAGGCTGCCCGCCACAATCAGGCCGAGCAGAATCCACTTTGGCGCACGATTTTCCGCCGCAAGCATTCCCGCCAGAATGGCTGGAAACAGCAGCGCCTGGTCACTGAACCACGAATACGGCGAGCACGCCACGGAGACCAGGAGCACGATCATGCCCTGGTCCATCCACTCCCAGTGGTCGCGCCTCATCCAATAGAACCACGCCGACCCCATGCATCCTATAGCGATGGGTACAAACTCGATCCACTTATCGTGCCGGTCGATCAAGAACCGGAAACCCACGCTGACCGTCGGAAGAAAGACGTCCATGAGCCGCGCCGAATGTATCAACTGCCAGTACTGCGGCCAGATGTGTGAGTCCAGGCGGAGCGTGAGCACACAACTCACGGCCAAAGCAACCAGGAATCCGGCGACAATGCGAAACTCCTTGCGGTGCGCGGACCAGAGAAGCAGCACAACGACGCACGGCAGAAACAGGTGCGGCTTGAGAGCGCACGGCAGCAGGGCTACCCCGGCGAGCCAGGGCCGTGACTTGTGGAGAAAGAGAAAGAGAACGACGCCAAGCAGGAAGAAGATGCCGAGCTGGCCCGCCATCAGGCACGAGAGCGTGGGAGGAAAGGCGAAGACGAGCAGATGCAGCCGGGTGTTGGGGCGCCCAAAGATCAGCCAAAGTAGCCACGCTGAGATCCCGGTTGCACCCAGCAGGATGAGCAGCCACACGATCAGGGCCGCCTTTGCGCTCAGGTAGCCCAGTGGCAGAGCATAAAAGAACGCCACAGGCGGGCTCACGGTCACCTTGGGAGTGTTTTCCGCCATCCCCAGGGCCTTCTCCATGTGAAAAATCGCATTGACGTCGTAGGGGTTGGCGCCGTGAATCAATTGCCGCTCCGCCGCCCAATACTGGATGAAGTCGCGCTCCGTTGCGTTCTGGTTGTCGATGCCGATGGCGTAGACGCCCGTGACCAGGCAGGTACCGGCCGCGACAATCAAAGCCGCCGCGAAGGTGCGCAGAGGGCTTCTTTTCTCCCGCATGGATTCATCTTACGCAATGCAAACCGCGCCCTCAGCTGGAATTCAACAGGATGAACCAGAGGAGTCGCAGGGGATCCGCATGCCTTGCCGCTTCCCAGGACATAGTGCAGAATGCGAACGAGTTTCTTTTGGAGACCTACGTAATCCCATGCCTTGCTTTCGCGTCAACCCCCGTTAGGGGAAGAACCTTGAACGTCCGTTACCGTTGTCCGTGCTGCGGATACAAGACTCTTGAAGTACCCGAAGCACTCAACCTCTGCCCGGTCTGCTGGTGGGAAGATGACGGCCAGGAAGACGATGACGCTTCCGAAGTGCGCCTCACCGTCAACGGCCAGCTCAGCCTCAAAGAAGCGCGAATCAACTATGCCCAGTGCGGCGCGGCCCATCCGCGTTTCCTGCCCTATGTTCGCAAACCCCAGCCGACCGAAAAGTAACGTGTCTTTCCCGATGCCCACGACCTTTTTGGCCTTCCCGCTGGTTTGACCCCTGCCAGCAAAGCCCCGTACCATAAGACTAGGTATTCCCCGGCCAAACGGCGCTCGATTGCCTTCAGTGTCAGCCCGTGGCCGTAACATCGGCGCACGCGCCCGGAAGGTACAACGTTGAGCTCCAGCGGCACCCTCGAAAACAAACCGGAAACGGCTGAACCCCAGCACGAACACGATCACGCCGAAGCAGCTCACGACCACCAGCACGGCCCGGTTCTCAATCCCGATTGCACGCGCGAGCTGGTCATCGACGTGTCCGCCGACGATGTCGCCGCGGCTTGGCACAAAGTCGCCGCAAACTATCGCAAATACGCTAAAATTCCCGGCTTCCGCGCCGGCAAGGTGCCGGAATCCGTCATCCGCCGCCGCTTTGCCGCTGAAATCCGCAAGGAAGTCATCGACACGCTGCTTCCCGAGCGCTTCAACAAGGCGGTCAATGAGCAGAACCTGCGTCCCGTCGGCCAGCCGAAGGTCACCGAGCTCACGTTTGAAGACGGAACCCCGCTCCACGCCAAGGCCGTCTTCGAAATCCTTCCCGCCTTCTCTATCGACGGCTACAAAGACGTCAAGGTCGACAAGCCCTCCGTCGAAATCACTGAGGAGGAGTTCCAGCACGAGCTTGAGCACCTTCGCGATTCCCGCGCCACCATCGAGCCGGTCGAGGAAGACCGCGCGCTAAAGGACGGCGATTGGGCCGAGATCAGCTACAAGGGCCAGATCCAGCTCACCCCGTCCGACGCCCCGGCCGCTGCCGCGCCCGAAGGCGCCACCGAGCCTCAGCCTGTCGACGCCCAACCGATTAGCGGCGAAAACACTCTGGTCGAAATCGGCGGCAAAGACACGGTCGAAGCCTTTACCAACTCTCTCCGTGGCGCAAAGCCGGGCCAGGAGCTGAAGGTTGAAGTCATCTATCCCGCTGACTACGCCGAGACCAAGCTCGCCGGCAAGACCGTTGCCTATGACGTCGAGGTCAAGGCCATCAAGAAGCGCACCCTGCCCGAGCTGAACGACGACTTTGCCAAGGAGCTCGGCCACTACGAAAACTATGCCGCGCTCGAGACAAGCGTTCGCGAATATATCGCCAGCCGCAAGCGCCGCAGCGTTGAGTCCGAAACCAAGGATCGCCTGTTCGCCGCGCTCGCAGAGCGCTTCACATTTCCTGTTCCCGAATCGCTGGTGCAGGACCAGATTGACACCCGTCTTGAGCGTGGCCTGCGCGCCCTTGCCGCTCAGGGAATGCAGCCGGAGCAGATGCGCAAGCTCGACTTCACGCGCCTCCGTGCTGCCCAGCGTGACAGCGCACTGGCTGAAGTCAAAACGAACATCCTCCTCGACCGCATCGCCGGTGAGGAGAACATTACCGTGAGTGACGAGGAATTGGACAAGGAGCTGCAGATCGTATCCCTCCAGTCCCGCGAGCCTCTCGATGCCCTGAAAGTGCGATTGACCAAAGACGGTGGGCTGGCCAGAATCAGGGAACAGCTCAGACGAGACAAAACTGCGTCCGTTTTGTACGAACGTTTACCCGCATAACGACAACGGTCCTGCTTCCCAACATGGGAGGCTTGAACCAAAACCGGCGCGATCACAAACAAAGCTGAAAGCTAGCTGCTGGAAGCTAGGAGCTGAAGAGGCAATGGCATTAGTTCCCATGGTGGTTGAGCAGACGAGCCGGGGCGAGCGCGCCTACGACATCTACTCCCGTCTGCTGCGCGACAACATTATCTTTCTTGGTACCCCCATTGACGACCAGATCGCGAATCTCATCGTCGCCCAGATGCTCTTTCTTCAGGGCGAGGACCCGGAGAAAGACGTCTCTCTCTACATCAATTCCCCGGGCGGCTCCATCACTGCCGGCCTCGCCATCTACGACACCATGCAGTTCATCAAGAACAACGTCGTCACCTACTGCATCGGCCAGGCCGCGAGCATGGGCGCGTTCCTTTTGTTGGCCGGAAACAAGGGAAAACGCTTTGCCCTGCCTAATTCCCGCATTCTTATTCATCAGCCGTCGATGGGCGGATTGAGCGGACAGGCCACCGACATCGACATTCATGCGCGCGAAATTCTGCGCATCCGTGAAATTACCAACAACCTTATCGCCCGTCACACCGGCCAGCCCCTCGAGCGCATCGAGCGCGACGTCGAGCGGGACTTCATCATGAACGCGGAGCAAGCCAAGGAATACGGAATCGTGGACGAAATCATCGACCGGCCTCGCACGTAGCCGGATTTCAGGATTTGGACTAAACTCTTTCTGGGGGAGCCACAACCATGAAGACGCGCACGGGGCCCGAGGAAGCGCTACGTTGCTCCTTCTGCCATAAATCGCAGGATGCTGTAGCCAAGTTGATCTCGTCGCCCAGCGACTACCCGCGCGCCTACATCTGCGACGAGTGCGTTGCCGTCTGTAACTCTATCCTCGACGACGATCGCAGCGGCGATGTTCCAGCCACCACCGCAGGCCATCTCCCCAAGCCAACTGAGGTCAAAAGTTTCCTCGACGATTACGTCATAGGCCAGGACCAGACCAAGAAGAAGCTGGCTGTCGCAGTCTACAACCACTACAAGCGGATCCAGATGAACAAGGCCCGCAACAACGAAGTTGAGCTGGCCAAGTCCAACATCCTTCTCATCGGTCCCACCGGCTCCGGCAAGACTCTTCTCGCTCACACGCTGGCCAAGATGCTCGACGTTCCCTTCGCCATTGTCGACGCCACCACGCTCACTGAGGCAGGCTACGTCGGCGAGGACGTCGAGAACATCATTCTCAAGCTTCTCCAGGCCGCCGACGGCGACGTCACTCGCGCCCAGCAGGGGATCATCTACATCGACGAGATCGACAAGATCGGCCGCAAGGACGAGAACCCCTCCATCACGCGCGATGTCTCCGGCGAAGGCGTGCAGCAGGCCCTGCTCAAGATCCTGGAGGGCACCGTCGCCAACGTTCCTCCCCAGGGCGGCCGCAAACATCCGCACCAGGAGTTCACGGCTGTCGACACCACCAACATCCTCTTCATCTGCGGCGGCGCCTTTGTCGGCCTCGAGCGCGTCGTAGGCCGCCGCATCGGCAAAAAGGCTCTCGGTTTCCGCGCCGTCGATGCAGACGCCGATCAGGCCACCACGCGCTCGCATCGCGATACCGAGCTGCTCCGCAAAACCGAGCCGCAGGACCTCATCAAGTACGGTCTCATTCCCGAGTTTGTCGGCCGCCTGCCCGTCATGGGCGTTCTCGACGAGCTCGATGAAGCCGCGCTCATCGAAATCCTTACCAAGCCGCGCAACGCCATTCTCAAGCAATACCAGCGCCTCTTCGAGTACGAAAACGTCCGGCTGCATTTCACCCAGGATGCGGCCTGCGCCGTCGCCCGCGAAGCCATGGCTCGCAAGGTCGGCGCCCGCGGCCTGCGCATGATCCTTGAAGAGCTCATGCTCGACCTCATGTACCATTTGCCCTCGAACAAGCGCGTCCGCGATCTCGAGATCACCAAGGACATGGTCGAGCGCCGCGATCTCTCCCTCTGCCTGCTCGAAAAAGCCGGCTGATTTCTCGCCGAGCGATTCATCGCAGCTCAAGCCCGGAACCCTGGTTTCGTAATCGAAGCCAGGGTTTCTTGTTGCAGCGAAAATCAAACTGAACCGCATTAGACGTAAGCTCCCCGCGCGCGGACCCATGCTTTTGCCACAGGATTTAACCCTCTTCAACCTATCGATTGACCCCCGCGTTCGCGCTGCAACTTTTCCTTGCGCAAGCGTGTCTACACACGCAATGGCCGGTGAGCACGATCAAGGCCACAAGGGAGAAAAAATGAACGTAACCAAAGCAACCATCGTTCTGGGCGCGCTGCTTTCAGCGAGCGTTATGTTCGCGCAGGCACCTGATTCGAACCAGGCCCCCGCTGCCAATTCGGCGCAAGCGGCGCCGGCGCAGCCGGGCTACCAGCACCGCAACTTCTCGCCCCAACAGTTTGCCGCGCATCTCGGCCAGCGGCTCGGCCTCAGCAGCGATCAGGTGGCGCAGATCACGCCCATCCTCGCCGCTCGCCAACAGCAGATGCAGACTCTGCGCGCCGACGCCTCGCTCAGCGAGCAGGATCGCCACACCAAGGCGCACGCCATCATTGAGGACACCAACAGCAAGATCGAAGCTGTCCTGACTGACCCGCAGAAGCAGCAGTTTGAACAGATGCTTGCCCAGCGCCGCGCGCGCCACAACCACCAGCCGCAACCCTCGCAGCCCCAGGCGTAATCGCGGGTGCTCCAGGTCTGGATTCTCAGATCGGGGAAGCTGAGCCCCAGGTCTCGAAACTGAGACCTGGGAAAGCGGTCGTTGCCCACGCTGCCTGGCTCACTGTCACCTTGAGCGCCGCAAAGTCCGTCGCTTCGTCTCTGACTCTCTTGTCCATCAAGTGTGCATCGGATAGCCCCGTCCTCCACGCGCACGTTCGGCTCCAAACCTCTTCCCTCAGTCTGGCGCCCGGCGATATGATGAGTTCACCAGGTTCAGCCAGGAGGGCAGAATGAGCGATCGAAAGCAGATTTCCGCGCGTGGGCAGGGACGTCGCGAGTTCCTGAAAGCCGGTGGCGCAGTAACCGCTGCGCTGCTGGCGCAGACCGCGATGGCCGATACACCGAAGGCCTTACCAGCTCTTCCCTCGAACCCTGTTACGCCCAACGCCATGCCCACGCGCAACCTGGGCAAGACCGGCTACAAGGTCGGGATCTTCTCGCTCGGTGGCCAGGCCGCACTCGAGCAAGCCAACAACTTCGACGTCGCCGTGCCCATCATCGATCGCGCCCTCGACCTGGGCGTCAACTACATCGACACTTCGTCTATTTACGGCGGTCCCGATCGGTGGAGCGAGCAATACGTGGGCAAAGTGATGGCTCACCGGCGCAACCTCGCCTTCCTCGCCACAAAAACCAAGGAACGCACCCGCGACGGCTCATTGCGCATGATCGAGAAATCGCTCGAGCTGCTCCAGACCGACCATGTAGACCTGTGGCAGTTGCACGACATTGGTACTCTCACCGATGTGAACGAGGTCTTCGCCAAGGGCGGCGCAATGGAAGCGCTGTTAGAGATGAAGGAGCAGAAGGTCGTCCGCTTCCTGGGCCTCACCGGCCATTACCGTCCCGACGCCCTCATCGAAGGGATCCAGCGCTATGCATTCGACACCATTCTGATGGCGATGAATGCGGCCGACCCGCACTTCTACAGCTTCAACTCGGCGCTGTTGCCGTTGGCCGTCGAGCGCCAGATGGGCATCATTGGCATGAAGGTGCCCGCCCGCGGCCGCCTGCTTTCCAACTGGACGCCGCAGCCGCTCTCAGTGCAGGCGCACATGTGGGAAGGGATGGTTCCGGCGCCCACATCCGGCACGCTCACCATGCGCGAAGCCATGTACTACACGCTCTCGCGCCCGGTCAGCACCGTCATCATCGGTTGCGACTCCATCGCGCAGCTCGAAGAGAACGTAAATCTTGCCCGCGAGTTCACGCCGCTGAGCGATGCCCAGACTGCCGCGTTGGTGGCGACTGCTGAGCCGGTGGCCAAGCCGTCGCTGTTCTTCCGCTTTTACGATAGGCCCTAGTCGCGCCGCTACAAATGATTAATCAGCGACGCGATGCAGGCCGCGCCGAATCCGTTATCGATGTTCACCACGGAGACATTCGGCGCGCAGGTGTTCAACATGCCCAGCAGCGCAGCCACGCCGCCGAGCGACGCGCCGTAACCCACGCTCGTCGGCACTGCGATCACGGGCGCATTCACAAGTCCGCCCACTACTGTCGGCAGAGCGCCTTCCATGCCTGCGCAGACCACAAGCACGCGCGCCGATTGCAGCGTCTTCTGCTGCGCCAGCAGCCGATGAATCCCTGCCACTCCCACGTCTGCCACCAGTTCCACCGTGTTGCCCATCAGCCGCAGTGTTACCGCAGCTTCTTCGGCCACGGGCAAGTCGCTCGTTCCGGCGCACACCACGCCCACGGTCCCTCTGCCGGCCGGCGCCTCTGTTTGCATCAAAGTGATGGCCCGCGCAGTCTCGTGAAACTCCGCGCGCGGCTCCGCGCCGTGCACTGCCTCAAACACCTCGCGCGAGGCGCGTGTGGCCAGCACGTTTCCGCCCGCCTTGGCCATGCTTGAGAAGATCGCAGCCACTTGTGCCGGCGTTTTGCTCTCCGCGAAGATCACCTCCGGCATGCCGGTGCGCAGCGCGCGATGATGATCGAGCTTGGCAAAGCCCAGATCCTCGAAGGGCAAGTTGCGAAGGCGCTCCAACGCTTCAGCCACGCTGGTGGACCCCGAGCGCACTTCGTTTAATACCGCCTCAATCTGCAAGCGATCCATCAGCGCCCCTTCTCCGTCAGCGCGCGCTCCGTCTCCGCATAGGCCCGCATCGCCTCCTGCATCACCCGCTTGAGCGGAACCCCTTGCTCGCGCGCAATATTCCGGCACACCTCATACTCCGGCGAGGCGTTGGCAACCTCGCCCGTGGGCCAGCGCGCAACCTTGATCCGCACCTTTCCCCACTCCGTCTCCGCCTCAACAAACTCACGCGCCAGCGCCACCTTGTATTCCATCCGCCAGCGCAAGCCGATGGTTGTTGTCTCGCGAAGTAGCAGGTCGCGCAGCGCGGGCATCGCTTCGGGGCTCGCGAGCACGGTGATCTGCACGCCTGTCCGCCCCTTCTTCATCTGCACCGGCGCCCTGTAAACGTCCCATGCGCCCGCCTCCATCAGCAGCTCGCTCACGTAGGCCAGCAACTGCGGAGTCGCGTCGTCAATCACGGTCTCAATCACCGCGATCGGTTCCGCGCTCTCGGCTTCTGCCTCCGCCTCGCCCACCAGCAGCCGCAACAGATTCGGCTCGCCCGGCGTATCGCGCCCGCCCGCGCCGTAGCCGCGCGCCTTCACGCTCATCGCGGGCAGCACCCCATAGCCCACGTCCAACATGCGTAGCAAAGCCGCGCCGGTCGGTGTCACGCGCTCCATCGGCGCTCCCGCGGCGTACACCGGCGCCTCACCCAGCAGCGCCAACGTCGCAGGCGCAGGCACAGGCAGCGTCCCGTGCGCGCACTTCACCGTCCCGCTTCCAACATTCAGGGGCGACGCCATCCAGCGGTCTACTCCCAGCGCTTCGCATCCTGCCGCCGCGCACACAATGTCCACAATCGTGTCTACCGCGCCAACTTCATGGAAGTGGACTTTCTCAATGGGGATGGAATGGATGGCCGCCTCCGCCTCGCCGAGCAACTGGAAGGCGCGGGCAGCGCGCTCTTTCACCGAATCCTTAATCGGTGCAGCCTGAATGATCTTGAGGATTGTTGAAAGCGATCGGTGCGGCGCGTGCTCGCGGCTGTGCTGCGCAGGTTCCGCCGCATGAGTGTGGTGCTCATGCGCCTCGTCCGCGTGGTCATGATGTTCATGTTCATGGCCATGCTGTTCTTCTGATCCCCGATCCCTGATCCCTGATCCCTGCGTTTGCACGTCCACTTTAACCGCCGCCAATCCCCCGCGGCTCACCTTGCGCATCTCCAAATGCGCGCCTACGTTGAGGGCCGCCGCCGTCTCTGCAAGCAGATCGAAGGGCACGCCCGCATCCACCAGCGCGCCCAGCAGCATGTCCCCGCTGATCCCGGAAAAGCACTCCAGATAGCCGATTCGCATCGCTTTGTGATTCTAAATTGTTTCAGGCCGGAGAAGGGAAGTAAGAAGGCCCTATGTGCCCCGTCTCGCCAGCACTTCGGCGGGCAAAACCGCATTCCCCAGGACTTCGTTCATTGCCCCCGAGCGGAATCCCTGGCAATCGAGCGTGACGTATTTGAATCCCGCCTGTTTGAGCGCCGAGGTGATCGCGTCCATCATCTCGATCGTCAACGCACGCGGCAGCTCATTGCGCGCAATCTCCACGCGCGCCAGCTCGCCGTGGTGGCGCACACGCAACTCGCGAAAGCCCAACTGCCGCAAGCTCTCTTCGCCACGCTCCACCTGCTCCAGAACCTCGCGCGTCACGGTGCGGCCATACTCCACGCGCGACGAGAGGCACGGCGCCGCCGGGCGATCCCACACCGGGTAGCCGGCCACCTTGGCCAGCGCGCGCACTTCCAGCTTCGTCAGGCCCGCGTCGGCAAGCGGCGCAAGCACTGTGTGCTGCTCGGCCGCGCGCTGGCCGGGGCGAAAATCGCGCGTGTCGTCTGCGTTCATCCCATAGGCGATGTTCGCAAAGCCCAGCTTTGCGCCCAGCTTTTCCATCACTTGAAACAGCTCGTCCTTGCAGTGGAAGCAGCGGTTCGCGTCGTTCCGTGCGTACTCCTCGCGGTCCAGTTCCTCCGTCGCCACCACCTGCAGGGGCATTCCAATCGATTGGGCAAACGCGCGGGCCTGCTCCATGTCGCGCCGCGCCAGCGAGGGCGAATCGGCCAGCACCGCCAGCATGCGCTCGCCGAGCACGCGATGCGCCGTGGCGGCCAGGAATGCCGAGTCCACGCCGCCCGAGTAGGCCACCATCAGGCCCCCGAGCTGCTCCAGCCGCCCCTCCAGAGTGCGCAGCTTTTCCTGCGCCTGCGGCGCGCCGCCATCGCTTGTCCGTGCTGCCAGAGCCTCCAAAATCTTCGTCTGTGCGCTCGCCGCCATGCCTCCGATTATACCTTCGGCCATTTTCGCCCGTTTCCGACAGGCACTTTGCATTGGCCGACTCGCCGGCCTCGGCGTTTGACGCCCTCGCCTGTGGGCAATAGCTTGGAAGAGAGCGAACCAGCGTCTTTTTGCTCTCCTGGAACAGGGAGGTTGGATGCGGCAGAGATTAATCTCGGGTTTTTCCACCGGATTTTTGTTTCTCGCGTTGCTGCTGGCAGTGTCCGCGGCGTCGGCGCAGGATCTGCAGAGCTTTGAAAAGCGGATCACCGTCAAAGTGCTTCCCAATGGGCTTACGCTGGTCATTTGCGAGCGTCATGACGCGCCGGTCTTCAGCTACACCACATTCATCGATGCCGGCGACGTGAACGACCCCACCGGCGAAAGCGGCCTGGCGCACATGTTCGAGCATCTCGCCTTCAAGGGCACAAGCCAGATCGGCACCACCGACTACGCTGCCGAAAAAGTCGCCCTCCAGAAAGTGGAGGAGGCCAATGACGCCTACGAGGCCGAGTACCTGAAGCCCGTCGGGCGCAGCGAGCAAAAACTCGCCGAGCTCGAGAAGGCCTTTCTTGCCGCGCAGGCGGAGGCGGAGAAATTCGTGATCCCCAACCAGTTCACTGAGGTTGCAGAGGCCAACGGCGCACACGATTTGAACGCCGGGACCGGCCTGGACGACACGCAGTATTTCTGGTCGATGCCGGAGAATCGCCTGGAGCTTTGGGCATGGATGGAGTCGAGCCGCCTCTCCGATGTTGTCCCGCGCGAGTTCTACAAGGAACGCGACGTTGTGATGGAAGAGCGCCGCATGCGCGTCGACTCGAACCCCATCGGCCGCCTCGAGGAGCAATTCTTTGCGACGGCTTACGTCGCGCACAACTACGGCCGCAGCGAGATCGGCTGGCCCAGCGAGGTCAGCCAGATCACTGCTACTGAGGCCATGGCCTTTCACAAGAAGTTCTACGTCGGTGGCAACATTGTCATTGCCATTGTGGGCGACGTGGACCCCAAGACCGCGCTGCCCATGCTGGAGAAGTATTTCAGCCGCGTTCCCGGCGGCCCCAGGCCGGAGGACATGACGACCGTGGAGCCGCAGCAATTCGCCGAAAAATCCGTCGTCATTCGCGAGCAGACGCAGCCAGTTTATCTTGAGGGCTATCACCGGCCCAGCTACCACGACCCCGATGACGCGGTCTACGACGCGATCAGTGACATCCTGTCGAATGGGCGCGTGTCGCGGCTCTACCGCAGTCTCGTGGAGCAGCAGCAGATTGCGGCGGAGGCCATCGGAGAAAGCCCGGTGCCCGGAGAGAGGTACCCAAGCCTGTTCATGTTTGGAGCCATTCCCCTCCCTGGACACACTCCGGCAGAGATGCGCGATGCGATTCACAAAGAGATTGAAAAGCTGAAGACCTCCGACGTCACCGACGCTGAGCTCGAAATGTACAAGACCAGAACTCGCGCCGACCTTCTGCGCGGCCTGGACGACAACCAGGGCCTCGCCAATTCCCTCGCCGAGTACCAGACGCGCTACGGCGACTGGTGCCAGCTGTTCCTTCAGCTTGACCGCGTTGACAAGGTCACCAAGGCCGACATTCGCCGCGTGGCGAACAGGGTATTTGTGGCCTCGAACCGAACCAGCGCTGAGATCGACACCGAGCCGCCGGCAGCAGCCGCGAAGCAAGACGGTGCCGCGAAACAGGATGGAGGCGCGCAATGAAGAGATACGCCCTCTGCCTGAATTCCCGATTCCTGTTCCCGGCGGCGATCCTTGCCGTCCTGGTGCTTCCGTCGGCGTCGCTCGCGCAGCAAACCAAGCCCTGGGAGAAGATTCCCATTCCGCCGCTCCACGCCTTCCATCCGCAGGAGCCCAAACGCATCGAGCTGAAGAACGGCATTGTGGTTTTCTTGCAGGAGGATCACGAACTCCCGTTTATCTACGGCTCAGTGCTTATTCACGGTGGGTCCCGCGATGAGGATCCGGCCAAAGCTGGATTAGTCGGCCTTTACAGACAGGCATGGCGCACCAGCGGCACGACGAGCATGGACGGCGATGCCATGGACGATCTGCTCGAAGCCAAAGCCGCCCACATTGAGACCGATGGCGATGAGGATTCCACTGTGCTCTCCTGGGATTCGCTAAAGGGCGACGCCGATCAGGTCTTTTCTCTGGCCATGGACCTGCTCTTCCATCCCAAATTCAGCGCGGAGAAGCTCGAACTCGCACAGCAGCAGGAAGCCACCTCAATCGTCCGCCGCAATGACGACGAGGACGGCATCGCCGGCCGCGAGTCGGCCAAGCTGGTCTACGGCGTCAACAGCCCTTACACGCGTCAACCCGAGCTGGCCACCATCGCCGCAGTCTCCATTTCTGATCTGCAGGCATGGCACGATCGCACTCTCAAGGGACAGCTTATCGTCGGCATCTACGGCGACTTCGATCCCGCGGCGATGGAGGCCAAGGTGCGCGCCGCATTCGAAGGCCTTCCGCCTGTCACCCCCGAACCTCCTCGCCACGATGAGTTCACCGGGCCCAAACCCGGCGTCTACTTCATCGACAAGGAGGATGTAAATCAGTCCAACGTGCAGATCGTCGCCCTCGGCGTCGACCGCCATAATCCCGATGTCCCCACGCTCGATGTCATGAACGAAATCCTCGGCGGCGGTTTCGGCAGCCGGCTCTTCCTCAAGGTCCGCACCCAGCTCGGATTGGCCTATGAGGTCGGCGGCGGATTCTCGCTGCCGTACGACCATCCGGGATCGTTCAGCGTCGAGGCGCTCACCAAGAGTGTGTCGACCGTCGATGCAACCAAAGCGGCCGAGGCCGAGATCGCCGGTCTGAACACAAGGCCCTTTACCCAGGCCGAGCTCGAACGCGCCAAGGACGACATCGTCAACTCCTTCCTCTTCGACTACGACACCAAAGATAAAATCCTCGACGAGAGTGAGAAGCTCGAGTTCTATGGCTATCCGCCCGACTATCTTGAGACCTACCACGCGGCTCTCGAGAAGGTCACGCTAGCCGATCTCACCGCCGCAGCCAAAAAGTATATCCACCCCGAAAAGCTTGCCGTATTAGTGGTGGGCAACGGGCCGGAAATCAAACCGCCCCTCGACGCGCTGGGCATGGGCGCGCCACAACCCATCGACATCACCATCCCGCAACCGTCCGTCCCGCCGCCGGTGGCCGGCGCTGCGCAGCAATAACCGGCCCATCGCTTTGCCCATCCGCCCCTGATCGGGTCCGCGCAATACGCCAGGAGAAAGTGAAATGACGACCAGCACAAACCCGCCGGCAAACGACAGAGCAGCAGCCACCGCTGGCCCGCACTCTCAGCACGCCGCGCGTCAACACGCCGCGGCCGCGCGCCTCATTGCTTCCGGCGTCACCATCGACCGCCCCGACACCTGTGTCATCGATCCCGATGTTGAAGTCGCTCCGGGCACGGTCATTGAGCCATTCGCGCAGTTGCTGGGCCGCACTCGGGTGGGCGCCGGCTGCCGCATCCGCTCCTTTTCCGTCATCGAAAACTGCACCCTCGGCAATGGCGTGCAGATCCTTCAAAGCTGCGTCCTCGAGGATTCCACCATCGCGGATGGCGCGCGCCTCGGGCCGTTCACCCACTTGCGCCCCGGAAACGAGGTCGGCGAAAACGCTCACGTCGGCAACTTCGTCGAAATGAAAAAGTCGCGCCTCGGTAAGGGAGCCAAAGCCAACCATCTCACCTACCTCGGTGACTGCGAAATCGGCGAAGGCTCCAACATCGGCGCCGGAACCATCACCTGCAACTACGACGGCGTCAACAAGCACGTCACGCGCATTGGCAAGGCCGCGTTCGTCGGCAGCGACACCACGCTCGTCGCGCCCGTCACCATCGGCGATGGAGCCTACATCGGCGCGGGTTCCTGCATCACCAAAGACGTCCCCGCCGACGCCCTCGCCGTCAGCCGCGCCAAACAGGTCAACATCGAAGGCTGGGCCACAACCCGCCGCGCCAGGCGCGAGGCGAAAAAGCCCTGACGCTCCATTCCCCACCATGGCCAGTGACGCTACAGGTTCGTCTCAATCCGGTGCCACGTTCGGGTGATTGAGGCGATATTGTCTGGATGGTACTCTCACGAAAAGACTTCTCTCCGTCCGCTCGCTTAGCACTGCGGCGGTCAAGGAGCCAAGGCATTATCTCGTTAATTTTGTGGACCTTTTCAGCCGGCGGCAGCGTCCAAAGAGGGTGGCCCCGGCGGTGCGAGTAGCCACGGCCTTGGATGGTTTCACAAGGTTGGTAGTACCGCACGGAATCCAGGGCGAGCGCGCCGCGTAACCGGCAGTGAGGGGGACAAAGCCCGCCGCTTGAAAATGAATTTTGAGCCGAGCATGACGAGCATGAATGGATCATGCGCACCGCGTGGGTGATCGGGAAACGCCGGGCTTGATAAGCCGCGCGGGCATAATAAAGATGGAGGCTGCTGTTTGGCGTTAACTTTGGCAGACGTGAAAGCGATGGGCACAGCGAGGAGCCCGAGAATCGAAGGCGACGCGCGCGCTCGCAAGCCTGCGCGTGTTCTCGTCGTCGACGACGAAGCTCCCGTCCGCACCATGATTGCCGCCGCCCTCGAACGCCAGGGATACACGGTTGAGCAGGCCTGCGACGGCCACGATGCCCTCGAAGCACTCGAGATGAACACCTTCAATCTCGTGCTCACTGACATCGTCATGAACGATCTCAACGGCATCGCTCTGCTGGAGCGCATCCACGCCCTGCAGCCCAATCTTCCCGTCGTCATGGTCACCGCCGTTCACGACATCAGCGTGGCCATCGACTCCATGCGCCGCGGAGCCTACGACTATCTCCTCAAGCCCTTTGAGCGCGAGCAGTTGTTGAACACCGTCGAGCGCGCGCTCAGTCATCGCCAGGCCCTTGAAGAAACCCAAAACTACCATCAGAGCCTCGAAGAAATGGTTCGCGCCCGCACTGAGATGCTGCGCCACGCGATGGAAGATCTCGAGCACTCCTATGACGTCACGCTCGAAGCCCTGGGCGACGCCCTCGACTTGAAGGACTCCGAAACCGAAGGCCACTCCAAGCGCGTCACGGCCTACGCCATTGCGCTCGCCCGCGCCATGAGCATTCCGCCCGAAGAAATCAAGATCATCGCGCGCGGCGCCTTTCTCCACGACATCGGCAAGATGGCCATCCCGGACGAGATTCTTCGCAAGCCCGGCAAGCTCACTGAAGAGGAGCAGGCGCTCATGCGCGAGCACTGCGCCCGCGGCTACAACATGCTGCGCAAAATTCCCTTTCTCGCCGGAGCCGCCGAAATTGTTTTCTGCCATCAGGAGCACTACGACGGAAACGGCTATCCCAATCGCCTCGCCGGGCGCGAAATTCCCATCGGCGCGCGAATCTTTGCCGTGGCCGACACCCTCGACGCGATCACCAGCGACCGCCCTTACCGCAAGGCTCGCGGCTTTGATGCCGCGCGCCAGGAAATCCTCCACTGCTCGGGTACGCAATTCGATCCCGCCGTGGTCGAGGTCTTCCTCAAGATTCCCAATGAGCTCTGGCAGGAGCTCCGCTCTGAAATCAGCGGCCAGCACATGCGCTTCTCCACCTTCGAAATGGCCCGCACCCAGGCCGCCTCGTAACGGTCCCTACTCTCAACCCATCTAGGAATTGGGTGCCCCATGTCCCGACCCTGGGACATGGGATAGCACGAACCCCCCGCCACAAAGAAACAAAAAGTCCGATCGGGCGTAGAATGGTGCCATGATGTTCCGGGCCGCAATCGCTTTGATCGCGCTTGCCGTGGCCGCCTTTGCGCAACATGGCGGCACGCACGCCGGATCTTTCGGCAATCGAGGGTTCCCGAGGGCCGCCGGCTCTTCCTCGCATCCCGCTTTCTCGCAATCGCCCAGCTTTGCGCGGCCTGCGCCGCCGGCTCGGTACGGCACCTCGTTCGGCCCCTCGGCCGGCGCGGGATATCGAGTAATCGGCCCACGGAACTACTCGAGCCTGAGAACTCCCTACAACGGAACTCCATACAACGGAAATCGCTACAACTCAAATAGATTTACGGCAGGCCGTCCTACGCCAGGCCGTTCTTCGTACGATCCGAGGGGCGCCGGCCTGTCTCGCGGCTCCAACCGGGACCGATTCAACGCGCGCAGACGGCAGTTCCAAAACTGGTACGTCTCCACGTATCCAAATTGGCTCGGATACCCCTATTTGATCGATCCCAATTTTTACAATCTCGGCCTCTACGATTGGGGAGATTCCGATAACTCTGCGTACGATAGCTCAGGGCCCGGCAACTACCAGTCTGACCAGGCCTACGACCAGAATGGCCCTGCTCCGCTTTACCCGCCGTATCCAGACCAGGGCTATGCCGCGCCGGGCGAGCAGCCCGCTTTCGCGGCGCCAGTCGCACCTTCCGCGCCCGAGCAGTTTCTTACCGTGATTTTCAAGAGCGGTCGCGCTCCAATCGAAGTGCAGAATTACCTAATGACCGCAAAAGTCCTCACCGACCTTGATTCCGAGCACTACGAACAGATTCCGTTGGATCAGATCGACCTGGCCGCAACCAAGCGCTTCAACAGTTTCGCCGGCGTGGACTTTCAGGTTCCAGGCAGATCGCACGATTGAAACCACGGAGGGAGCAGAGGCCTTCAGGCCTCTGAAGTCCGCGCCTGCAACGATCCGGCCTTTAGGCCCGGAACAACCCGGCGGCAAAGGTCCGGCCTGAGCCCGCGCAAGCGGACATAAGAGAATGCCTTTTCGTGAACTTCCTCCCCGCGTCACTCGTATACCGATCCATGACTTCCGAAAAATCTCATGACCCGATTCTGTGGAGTACTGTTGCCATCGTCCTCCTGGTCGCACTCACGGCCGTCGCCGGAATCTCGTGGCCGGCAACCTATGCGCGGGAGACTCCCTATACCCGCGCCGGCGCCATCGCCAGCGATCTTGTCGATCTGTTTCTCGTCGTGCCGGTCCTGCTGGTAAGCGGATTCAAAGCCTGGCGAGGATCGGTTCCTGCGCGTCTCATCTGGCTGGGCACGCAGGGCTACCTCTTCTACAACTTTGTGATCTATGCGTTCGGTGTGCACTTCAATGCCCTGGTCTTTGTCTATTGCGCCACGCTGGGCCTGTGTTTCTACGCCACGGTGTTCAGCCTGCCTTTCATTCCTCTCGAACAGATCGCACGGGCTTATGTTCCCCGCGCGCCGCGAAAAACCATTGCCATCGCGTTTCTCGTGCTTGCCCTACCCACTGTCATGTTCGATCTGCGCGAGGACGTAGCAGCGCTCCTCGCCGGGATCATCCCTCAAAGCGTCGTCGCCACCAACGAGCCCGTAAACTTCGTCCACATTCTGGATCTGGCGTTCCTTTTGCCCGCCCTATGCATCGCCGCAGTTCTTCTCTTCCGTAGGAAACCGGCCGGTTACGCGCTGGCGCCCGCACTTCTGGCTCTGTTGGCGATCATGAGCGTCGAGCTTGCAAGCATCGTCACGGTAATGGGCCGTGCGGGCTTCGGCATGAGCGTCCCCATGATCGGCTCCTTCGTGGTGCTCGGCATCGGTTTCACAATCCTGCTCGGCTTCTGCTTCGCCAGCGCAAATCAGGCCGCCTGAAACCGGCCTTCCCCGGATCGCTCTACTGGCTGTTCCCTACGCCCGCCTTCCGTCCAACCCCCTCCTCAACCACGTATCATCCCCTGCAGGAGGTTCCCCATGCCCGTCCTTTCCCCCGAAGCCGCTCAATCCCGCCTGGCCCAACTGCCTGGCTGGCAAATTGAATCCGGCGAACTCGTCCGGACATTTCAATTCAAAGATTTCGTCGCCGCCCTCCGCTTCGTCAATCATGTAGGCGACCTTGCCGAACAGGCCGGCCACCATCCCGACATCGACATCCGCTACAACCGTGTCCGGCTCTCGCTCGCCACCCACGATGCCGGCGGCCTCACGGAGAAGGACTTCGACCTGGCGACCCAGGCGCAGAACCTGGCTCAATAGCGGGCAGGCCTATCGAATTCTCTCCGGATCCGCTCCGGAATTCTGGATTTGGATCGGTTTTTCCCATTTTGGGTGGTGTCTTAAATCCGCGTTGAATGGAAACAGCCAACGCTTGCTTGCCTGTCCGGCGCCTATATCGTCATAGCATGGCATCGCTTCGCAAAGAGCTGGCCGCGCTCAGGAATCTGTCCTCTGTGGCCGATCTGATTTTATCTACTGCCGAATTACCGTGGGCCGCGCACTATCACGGTATCGCCAGCGCCACTGAGGACGAGATGCATTTCTGCTACACTTTAGGCGACTTCCGGATCGGTGAGCTTCCATGAATCTGATCTCAATGTCTGCATACCGCACGCTAAGGTCTCGTGCGTCGTTGCATCTGAGGATCTTGGCGATCTCCTGTGCTCTCGGATTTGCGTCAACTGGGAACGCGCAAACTCTTCAGCAAAATCAACCGCCTGCCGCAGCCAACAAGCCGACGTCGTCGAGCGCCGCAGAAGGACGACCTTCAAAAATGCCACCTCCGGCGGCCGGCGAGGCGACGATATACATCTATCGCGTTGGCAGCATGCTAGGTGCGCTCGCACTCCCCACAATTTTTGTCAACGGTGATGATTTGGCTACGCTGAAGAATTCTCAATACACGCGGACTGAGGTCCCGCAGGGCACGGCGGCTGTTGCTGCAGCACAGACCCAGTACATTATCCGCTACAGCACGGTGGCTGCTGCTGCGGCGCATCCCGAGTACCTTACCGACGGCGTCCGATTCTATGACAGTAAAGGCGTCCCCGTCATCATACCCGGTGTCAGTAGAGTCCAACGCACCCTTCCCGGATGCGAGGCTATGGATTTTTCCGGTCTGTGGGCCGATCTGGTGCATCGATGGATTCTTGGCGAGCAGGGCGGGCAGCCTCCATTGAACCCAGCGGACACAATGCGTTGCCAGGACTCGCTGCGCAAGGCCGAGGCGGCAATGCGAGCGGCTTACGCGGACCCTGGCCCGACAGGCGAGGTTATCCAATTATGCGACCTCCGCTATATTGGGTCCGGCGCCAATGCCTATGAGACGTGGACTGCTGGATATGACAGTGCGGACGCGCACTCATGCGAAAGTGACTATAGCGAAGCCCTCTATCTGTTAACAACAGACTCTGTGCCGGCCGGTCCCGGCCCGACTCGCATTGCAATTCCTGTAGAAGCGGGAAAAGCCTATTACATAAGGTGGTCTGTCTCCTCCAGGGGAGGTGCGATAAAACTCGTGGACGAGACAGCCGGTGCGAAAGAGGTGCGTAAGCTCCACCTTAGCAGCGCCATTGACGTCACACACCGACCCTAACTTGGCGCTTCTTGGCCGGGTCAATCCAAGCACTTGCGTCATTCTGGACTCGTCGAACTCTGCTTTATTCCCGCCCTAAAGTCCCTTCAACGCAGTTTGCAGCCACTACCCCTATCGAATTCTCTCCGAATTCGCTCCGCAATTCTGGATTTGGGTCGATTCTTCCCATTTTGTGGGACTCAATTGCGTCGACCACAATGCATCCGGGCCGCGAGCCCTGGCTGGGTCGGTCCCGGGGGCAGGGAAGAGCACCCAATCTCGCCCTTCGCGTATTACCGGGCAGTTGGGGCCTTGCGTTAACCAAAACAGCTTATTCTAAATGTCTTGTCTCTGTTCTGGCCGAATTCTCGCCGCTCGGGAGTCAATCTCTGAGCCCTCAAAATCTCCGCCGAACCGCCCTTTTTCCGGCTGCGGTTAGATGCGCATTGGCAAATTAGGTTTACCAAGTTACCGCAAAATAAATTTTGAATTTTGTATTTGCAATTACCCCGATCTATGCTATCGTGTATTTATTCCGGTTGTGGAGGTATCCGATTCATCCCTCCAAACCCGGAAGTAGTTTGCGTCACTGGCCTCCCGGCACGAACAGCTAGACCGTTCGTGCCGTCTTTTTTTCTGCGCGCAGATCTCCCGTTTCCTGCTCCCTACCGGCTACTCCCCTACTCCCTGCTTCAATGTCAAGCTCCCAACCACCCAGATCCGCCCGCCCCACCCTAACTCGTTCTTTTTCTGATCTCTGACCCCTGATCTCTGATCTCTGTCAAGGCTGCCGATCATTTCCCCCTTTGAGCGCATACTCGTTCCAACTTGCGCTTCCGGCCCCATTCACGGAGAATTCAGGTTTGCCGTAATATTGGAGCTGAGGCACACGATGAAGCACTTTTTCAAAAGTCGCTGGATCTGGACCCTTGCCGTCTTCGCGCTTACTGCGGCCAGCTACGCGCAATGGTCGAATCCGGCCGACGACGTTCCTGCCTACCATTCTTCGGCGCCGCTGAATATCCATGCCCTGCCGCCCATCCTTCACGGCGCCCAGTTGACCGGACCGAACTTCCGCTACCACTGGCAGGTGCGCGCCTACCAGTTGGCGGCCCAGGTCAGCAGTGTCATCTATCAGCTTCCGTGCAACTGCCGCTGCGATCGTGCGCTTGGCCACACCAGCCTGCACAGTTGCTATGAAACCACCCACAGCACCGAGTGCTCCACCTGCGCCCAGGAAGGCTTCTACGCCTACTACAAAACCAAGGCGGGTTGGACGCCCGCGCAGATTCGCGCCGGCATCGCCCGCCACGACTACGAATCCATCGACCTCGACAAACAATAGATTCTCGAGGAGGGCAATCATGAAGCTGCGTACTTCAGCAGTGTTTCTCGGGGCATTATTGCTTTCCATTGTTCCTGCAGCCTTGGCGCAGGGGTCCAAGGCGGACGTCTACTTCGGCTATAGCCGCGTCGGCGGCAATCTGTATGGGCCAAACACGCCCGGCATGAATGGCTGGCAGGCTGCCGCGCATGTCAAGGTGATTCCCTTTGTTGGTATCGAAGGCGACGTTTCGCATTACAGCCAGAATCCGAGCGGCTTCTCCGAGCAGGTAACACTGGCCATGGCCGGCCCCCGCGTGACCTTTGGCGCTAAGGGCTTCAGCGTCTTTGCTCATGGCCTCGCCGGGCTTGCCCATGAGAACGCAACCGTTACCATCTATCCCTCGACCTCTTACGACGCTGCCAGCTACGCCCTTGGCGCCGGTGCAGACCTTCCCCTGTTTCTCGGGTTCAAGCTGCGCGTTACAGGCGATTACCTGGGCAACAGCAAGGCGCCTTCGTCCGGTTCTCCATCTCCCTCCCACTATCGCTTTGGCGTGGGCGTCGCTTATCACTTTTAGCCCGGGTCTTAACCCAGCCGTACCGCGGTTCCTCTACCCCATTTCGGCGTAGAATGAGAGATGCAGCACGAGCCACTCGGCTCTGTGTGCACCCAGCGGCGTTCCAGGTTCATCAAAGAACCAGCCGCGAAGTATGGGGGCGTCACGGTTTCGACGGGATCGATTGCGGCATGGGAGGCATGTCGGGGTGTGGGTACCCGTAATCGCCTGCAAAACTAAAGTTGCCAACCAAGAACTGGCACTTGCTGCTTAATTAAATAAGCAGCCGTCCTCCGCGGCTTCGCCTGTGGGCCGCGAGCGGGCGTCGCACAGCAGGCTGGTGGTTGCGGCTCGGTCCGTGTTGCAGCCATAAGATCATCGGACTAGTTCTCGTCGCATCTTGTCCGTTCTTAAGCGCCGTGAGCGAATTCAATCGAATCGGACACAGCATGGACTCTCCCGGCTGACAGCGATTTCGGACGCGGGTTCGACTCCCGCCGCCTCCACCAAGTTATTTATTTTCCATTACTTACAATGGATTTGCCCTGTGTTTATGAGGACTTCCTCGGGCGAATATCATCGTGCCCAGAATCCGATCTAGGATAATCTCCGGTTTGGCGACAACACGCTCAAGACTCATGTGAGAGCGCCAAACTAAGGTGTGCGGCGGCGAGATCGCCATACGCCTGCTGCGATCGCTCCCGCCCCAGCCACCAGCGCCAGCACAAGGGTTGGATCTTCGGGCGAATCGTCGCATCCGGTTTGCGCGCGCAGGGTAGCTGCGGTAGCCAGCATCAGAACGGAGCCAATGGCGAGAGCCGTCTTTCTCAGGTTCATGGTGTCCTCAATTCTCTTCTGTCGGGCCTGGGAAACACCTGCGCTGTAGAAAGCCAACCGGCGTGGCCGGGCGAATTTGGGCTCGGCCACGTCAATGAGCGAAGGCGCAATCACGGTTTGTTGACGGCGTGGCTGCCGTAAGGGCTTATGAGATTGGCAACCGTGGGTGTCACCACCGGCGTGGCAACGCCGACGAACTCGACGAGGTCTCCTTCGTCTCCTCCGCCAGGGTTCGTAACCCACACATTGCCGGAGCCGTCGATGGCGATGGCGTAGGGACCAGCCATCCCGCCGCCGATGTAGCCGTTGGAGCCGGTGATGGGTGCGCCGCCCGAATTGAACTCACTGATGCTGTTTCCGGAGTAATTGACTATCCACACATTCCCGGAACCGTCGATGGCGATGCCATTGAGGTTGTCCAGTCCGCCCCCCGTGAAGCCTGAGGAGCCGGTGATCCACGTGGAGGTGGAAGGGCTGTACTTGCTGAGGGAGTTGATTCCATCGTTACCAACCCACACGTTGCCGGCGCCGTCGATGGCGATGGCGTAGGGGCCAGCCAACCCGCCTCCGGTCAAGGGAGAGCCGGGGTACGGCGCGCCGGAGGAGTTGAACCCGCTGATGCTGTTTCCGGAATAATTTGCCACCCACACATTGCCGGAGACGTCGATGGCAATGCTGTAGGGATCGTCCACCCCCCCGGTGGTGATGGTAGAGAGCCACTCACCCGAACCGGAGTTCGCTGATGCGGACCATTCACCGATACCGCCGGGGCTTCCTGAATCTGCAAGGCTTCCTAAATCCGTGACCCAAACATCGCCGGAGGCGTCGAGGGCGATGGCAAAAGGTATGTTTATGTAGTAGCTCCCGTCGGCTTTGGAGACCTTCGAACCGGTGGGAGAGACCTCGATGATGCTCCATAGGCCGTTTGTGTATTGAAGATAGTTGGCCTCCCACACATTGCCGGAACTGTCGACGGCGAGGCCTTGGGGCTCATTCACCGTGTCGCCGTTGCTGAAGCTGTAGCCGCTAGAGCCGGACAGCGGCCACCCGGTGGAGTCGAACTCGCTGATGCTGCCGTAACCGGTGTAGCCTCCCGCGTCGTTCGTAGCCCAAACGTTGCCGGAGCCGTCGATGGCAACGTCCGCGGGGGCCCCCAGCCCGCCACCGGTGTAGCTGATGGCGATGGTAAAGTCGTTGGGCGCGGCGCTCAGCATGGGCTGGAACGGCGAAGTTCCCGTCTGCAAGCCGAAGAGGTTGGCGATGTTAGCCCATGGGTTGTGCGCAATGTTGATGGCTGCAGTCGCCGTGTCTGCCGGTTGCGTGCCCGTGGTTCCACCTGACAATGCGTTGGTGAAGAGCGTGTAGCAAGGCGTCGGACTCGCCCCGCCTGTAACGGCTCCGTTGGTGTTGATGCACGCCGCCAGGATGTTGGCCAGCGTATTGATCTCGGCCTGCGGCACCGTCCCGTTGCCGCCATTCTCCGTCGGCGTGGTGGCAAGGGCCACGCCCGTACTCTGCGTATAGAGGTTGCCCACGGTATCGGCCGCATTCTCGAGGCCTGTTGCACCCAGCGTGGAGCTCGAAGTGGAAACATGCGTTGGATCGACAACGTAGCCGGCGACGCCATACACCGATGCGATGGTCGAGACCTCGTTGACGAGTACGTATTTTGAGGTGTAGTCGGAATGTGTGCAGTCCCCCACTCCAGCGAGCAACCCCGCGGCCGTATTATTCGTCCCCGACGCCAGCCCCGGATTGCCGCCCACTGCGTAGACGTAGGTAAGCGGAGTTGCGCTGAAACAGTTGTAATCGCCGGTGATGGTGAAGTTGCCGCCCGAGTCGGTCGTTACGTAGTAGTTGTCGTTGCCGTCCGGGGGATTGCCAGTAGCGCTGGTCAGCAGCGACAGCGACGGGCTGCCGTAACCGGTGTTGTTAATCGCGTAGAGATACACGTGCGCGCCGGAAATCGGCTGCTGCCCGCCATGAACCCTGCCCTGAAGAGCCGCGCCCTGAACTGAGGTGTTTTCGATTGTGTTTGCGACCGGCACGCCTGCGCAGCCGGAGAGAAGAAGAGCACAGGAAGATAGTACGATGGCCCAACAAATACGCATAGCGGACACTCCTTTCGCTCTCGTGTCCCAACGTTGGGGCGATCCAAGAGTAGGTGTGCCCTTTCCAAGATTCCGTTTAGGTCGCCGCCGGCCTCACGGTCACGTCGACCCGATGGCAGCGCATTCAGGGTAGATCAACGCCGGAATCGCGTTTTGGGGGCCCTATCAAGTTGTGGGAAAGAACTGGGACCGTCATACCACTCGCGGTGCAGGAAATCAAGCACAATTTGCGGCCGTTTTGCTCTCATGACATAACGGCTTTGGCATGACGCCGTCAACCGCTTCCTCTCGTCTTCCGGATTCATGCCGAAATGGGTATGCTACACGATCACTTTGGCACTGAGCACGATGCTTACGTGGCCCGAACGTGGCAACTGATTCACGGGGTTTATTGATTCAGAACTGGCTGCGAAGAATGAACACAATGCAGATCAGCCCAGAAAGACGGGCTTGTCGCACATCTTCGGCCGAGAGGCGAGGCCTGGGTAGTTAACAAACGTCAGAGCCCGGTTGACCGGCTAACCGGAAATTCTAGGTAGTTAACAAAAGAGTATAAAGGCACAGTAGTGCAGAGAGATCACTACGACCAAGTCGGCTAGGGTCCAAGAATTCTCTCCGAAGTCATGGGGACTGCTGCCGCGTGCATGGCAATTGGTGAGTGGGAGAAGTCAAAGATGCCTCAAAATCTCGTGTACTTCTCGCGTACTTCGAAAGCGCGTTTCGATCGTTTCGTGCGTTTGCTGCGTCGTTGAAGTATCATAAGTTATTTAGAATCAGTGCCGTGGAGCAACCCGACTCCCGCCGCCTCCACCAAGTTCGATTCCTCGCAGAGGCTGCCCCCTTTGGCATGGGAAAGCGCAGCCTCGCATTCGTCAATCCAGCTTTTCATCCCGCAATTCGCGCCTTTCGATCCGTGCTTCCCGAGCGCAATTTCCGCTTGCCATGCGTACATGAAAATGCTCGAATCATCCTTCCCGATGATGGACAGAAGAACGTTACTTCAGCTGGCGGGCACAATTGCTCTTGGTCGGGCCATTGGTTTAGGCGTCGCACAATCTGCTCGCGGAACCACCACTTCCATCCCATCCAGCGGCGCCGAAACGGCTCGACCTTATCCGTTCAAGATCGACATTCTGTATCACGGCAGCCGTGCCCGTCCTGAAATCGCATTGACTTTCGACGCGTGTCCGCGCAGGGAACGCCCCGAATTCTCAAGTGAGATTGTCAATTATCTGCAAAGTGAGCATATCCCGGCTACATTCTTCGTATCCGGCTTATGGGCGGAACACTGTCAGGAGGGCATTAAACGACTTGCGGAAGTGCCGTACTTCGAGATTGGACTGCACGGATACCATCACTGGAAATCGAGTGAATTGACAGAGCAGGTTATCGCTTCTGAAATCGAACGCACGCGGTCGACCCTTGTGCAATTGGGATGCAAACCGCAGCTATTCTTTCGCCCTCCTTACGGCGATTGCCCGCCCAAGCTCGTGAAGGTAGCGAAAGAGCCCGGCGTTCTCACTGTTATGTGGGATGTCGTATCTGGAGATCCCAACCCGCGCAACACGGCCGAACGCCTGGAGCAAAGAGTTCTCACTTTAACGCGCAACGGGAGCATGGTCACTATGCATGTGAATAGGGGTGGTATTTGGACGGCACAAGCGCTCCCGGCTATCGTCGCAGGCTTGCGTGAGCGGGGATTTCAATTCGTCTCAGCCGGACAATTGCTGAAACATTTCGACGAAAAGTGACTCTTGACTTGCGCGGTTGCTTCGTGCCCGCCGAGGAAGAGATTGCGACGAGCCCTGAAGAATCATCGCACTAATGACGAAATTCGGATTGACACCGCAACCGATTTTTCACGCTGCGCAGCGCGTTATAGCGTAGGAGAGAAACGCTGAGCTGAAGCAGCTCAAGGGATTGGGAGAATGGCGGGTTTCTGCGCATTGTGGTCAGGTAATTGATCGAGCAGGACCACATTGAGCAGCGACTTATGTACCTGGATGCGGCCGTTATAACTGATAAAACCGAGCTTGCGAAAGCGATTCATAAAGAAGCTGACGCGGGACCGGGTGGTGCCGATCATATCCGCGAGAGTTTCCTGGGTAATGGGCGGGATGAACGTTTCCGGTTCACCGGGCTTGCCGAATTCCGCCATCAAGAGGAGAATCCGGGCCAAACGCTTTTCGCTGGAGTTGAAAAGCTGATCGACAAGATCGGCCTGGGTTCGCATGCTACGGGTCAGCAGGAACTTAAGGAATAGATCGGCAAATGCGGGTTCGTCATGCATTACTCGGATCATTTCGTTCCTGCTGATCTTGAGCGCTGTGCAGGTGTTCACGGCAGTGGCGGTGGCCATATGCAGCCCAACAATCGCGGCGAGAGACTCCTCTCCAACGAAATCCGTGGCGGATAGCAGTGTGATTGTGGCTTCTTTGCCCTTCTGCGAAACGACAGTGACTTTTGCACGGCCTTTTTGCAGATAGAAGACAGAGTCCGCCGTTTCTCCCTGGCAAAAGAATGTCTGCTTTGGCTTCAGCTCGATGATTGTTCGCCCCAGCCCGGCGTTCGCAAGAAAGGCTGCGGAATCGAATGTATTGCTGGTATCGCTCGTCAAAATGTTGCCTCGTTACAAACCGATCGTTTGGAGGGCTCCTTCAAGCCCAGGAAAGCCTCGTCGCTTCGTACTGGGTTTAGAAATTGTGGCGAATGGATCAAAGGCCGTGAACGCAATGCCCAACAGAATAAGAGCCCGTCTCTCTTTGCGACCTGCCGCCGGCAACGCAGGCCCGAGTTAATCCCTGGGCACTTGCGCAAAATGGGGACAGTCCACCCGTGATTAACCGCAATTACGATCAATCTCTATCGATCATCGCCCAGGTTCAGGAATCGCGTATGGTCAATTCAGCTCTATCGCGACAAAACGCCTGCAAGGGCGCATGAAACAGGCATTGCCGGAGCCGAATGACACGAAGGTTGGGCACTTGGTTTTGGCCGGGAAAACAGATGAAAACCGATCTTCAGGAGATGCGAAGACGCGCGAAAACGGGAATCTTGACCACGTCAAGGATCGCGCCGAATACGATCGCTGCGGCAAACTCACAAGCGATTATGGCGACAGGCAACGGGGCCATGGCGATTCCAAAGACAGCAAGCGTTGAAATGATAAGTACGTCGGCGACGGAAGAAAGCACGAGCCAAATGCTGGGACGCAATCCCCACAAGTGTTGACGCCCGCGAATGACGTAGGTTGTGGCCTGGCTGCCAAACACAATTCCGACCACGGACAAGGTTTGGAGTGCTGTGATGTCAAGATGGAGTTGGAATTTGCCGACAGCCAGGATAGCAGTGGAGAAGGCAAGGAAACAGGCTCCCAGAATAACGCCTGCGCTTGTAATTCTGCCGATTTGCCAGGAGTTCGGCATCTCCGACGGCCGCACCCTGTCCGTGGTCAGCGACATAGTGAGGAAGTCGCCGGTAATCATCACGATGACGATCAGCATGGGGGTGAGGACCGCGTGCCCGGTCATGACCAGGCCAACGGCCAACAAGAGCACTTGCAGCAGCTTCTTCATCACCGAGTTCAGCGTGTAGGTGAGAATGCGCTGAAACGTGATCCTGCCCTCTTTCACAGCGGTCACGATGCCGCCCAGGCCAGCTTCGGTCAATACAACTCCGGCTGCTGACTTTGCCACATCGGTTGCGGTCGAAACGGCAATGCCGATCTGTGCCTGGCGGAGCGCAGGCGCGTCATTGGCGCCGTCCCCGCACATCCCTACTGTGTGTCCGCTCTTTTGATAAGCCTTGACGAGATCATACTTGCCTTCCGGCAGAATGCCCGCAAAGACTGCAAAATCTTCTGGCTTGATAGCGTCAGGAAGTTTTCCGGGTGGACAAACAGGTCCGGTCAACCCCACGTCATGAGCGACAATTGCCGCCGTGACCGGAGCATCTCCCGTCACCATGACTGTGGCCACACCGAGGGTGTGTAACTCTGAGATGAGAGAGCTCGAATCCGTCCGCGGCGGGTCGCTGAGCGCGATAAGACCGGCAATTTGCATGGCCGCCGGAGGGCCTGCAGCTACTGCCAGCACTCTGAAGCCCTGTTTTTCGAGTTCGTCGGCAATCGCAGCCGCCGCGGGCGAGGGAGCCGTGAGGGCTACGACCGCGGTGTATGCACCCTTGATGATGCGCTCTGCAGCCCCCTTTACATCTGTTGCGGTCGCCTCCGATGTCTTCCTGGCTGGGTCGAACGGCAAAAACGTCGCCAGCTTTGGCAGGTCCTGCGCAGGTTTTTTCGAGGCGGCTGAGCGAATTGCAGCATCGACTGGATCCTGACCACCATCGGAACTCGCCAGAGCTGCCAGGCCGAGAACGTGGGACTCGTCAAAGCCGGGCATGGGACGAATACTGGTGACTGAAAGTTCATTGCGGGTCAATGTTCCGGTTTTGTCCGAGCACAGCACATCGATCGACGCAGCTTCGTCCACGGCCGAAAGTCGCGTCGGCAGCACGCCGACTTTTGCCAGAGAACGAGCTCCGATCGCGGCGGCAAGGGTAAATGTCGCCGGCAATGCTACGGGGATGGCGGCAAGGACCGAGGTGAGCAAAAGAGGAACGATCTCGCTCCACGGCAACGCATGGAAGTAGGCGTATACTCCCATGGCAAGAATGACGGCGCCATTGAAGATCGCCAGGTTGCGAACGATCTTGAGCACAGCTTTCTGCTGTGTGCTTGTCACATGCGCAGTGCGAACGAGTTCCGCCGTGCGGCCGAATTTGGTGCGGGCGCCCGTAGCCGTCACCACGGCTGTTGCTTCACCACGCCGCACCAGAGCCCCTGCAAAGGTGTCCGCTCCTGGACCGGCATCGATAGGCAGGGATTCGCCAGTGAGCATCGACTGATCGAGTTCGACCGATCCGCCGGTAAGATGCACGTCGGCAGCGACCACAGCGCCGAGCGATAGCTTCACCAGATCGCCGCATACCAGTTCCGCGGCAGGCACAGTCTTCCAGGCTCCATCGCGCTCGACTGAGGCATTGAGTGCGAGACGCGATTTGAGGGCCGCCAGGGTGGCCTGGGCGCGACCTTCCTGGAAGTAAGCAAGCGCCGCGTTGAAGACCAGCAGCCCCGCGATGATAGCGGCCTCGTAGTACTTATGCAGCACAAGCTCGAGTACGATGGAGGCTTCAAGCAACCAAGGAACAGGCGCCCAGAACTTGGCGAGCGCATTGCGCAGTGGATGAGCCGACGTATCCGGCATGGCATTTGGTCCGTCCTTTTCAAGACGGAGGTGTGCCTCATCGCTCGTGAGCCCTTTCGTGGCGATGTCCTCGGCCGGCTTTGGCGTCTGGCTGGGCGGTGCGGGGACTACATCACTCATTGCACTCAAAACAGATTACCTGTGCGGCTGATCTCTACCACCATTCCCCGGACTGCCCGGACCGAGTCTTCGCTGTGGCGTCAGGCTTGGCTGAGCGAAGAAGCAGGAGGGGACACTGCACCAGCTTTACGACCTTTTCGGCAATCGATCCGAAGACCAGCGGATGCCAGCCGGAGATGCCGTGTGTGGAGATCACCACCATGTCAATATGCTCGCGGTCCACCACTTCCATGATGTTCCCGGCGATGTCATTTCCAACCTCGACACTAAAGGTTGACTTCACTCCCCTGGCCGCAAGAGCAGCATGGCACTTTGCCAGATGCCGCTCCGCAAATGTTCTGGCCTCTTGAATGAATTCGGCTTCGGGAACCAGGTCGGGAATCGTTGTGGTGGGAAACATCGGAATCACATTCACGAGATGGAGTTCTGCATGAAAATGCTTCGCGAGGTCAGCGGCCATCTCCAAGGCCGCCTGCGACGATGGGCTAAAGTCGATGGGCAACAAGATCTTCTTCGGGATGGAAGGGAAAGCATGAGTTTCAGGCATGGCAGGCTCCTCGGCGACCTTGCAAAATCCGGCTTTCCGAATTGTCCTCTGATCCTTAGAGCGAAAACTGTGCTCTTTTGGACATTGGCCGTATGGACCAATTGCTCCCACGGGTTCGATTTCGCCATGGATAGCCGCACAGATGATGCAGGCGCCACCTTCTTGCGATTGCGAGCAAATATGACCATCCCTGGAGGCCCCCATTCTGAAAATATCTGTGTGGGTGTAACTATGCGGCGCAGTAGTCCGTTGGCGGCGCATGCCGTGCCTGGGATAGGCGATGCAGATCAAAGGAGAGATGATGCGATCATCCAAATGGATCCCGGAGCCGCATCGCTCGTTGGCCAGCCCTGAAGGCTCGACAAAAAGGCGCGTTGGTCAATCTGGCAACAGGCCTGCCGACATGAAGGTTCACCGGGCCATGGTCCTCACGTTGGTCACTGTGGCCCTTCTTGCAATGCCGGTGTTGGCAAGATCGCAATCACTGCTCTCTTCTGGAGATCCTTCGGCAGCTTCAGGAATCACGATCCTAGAGAAACTGGACCTGACCTATTTCCGGCCAACTGAAAGAACAAAGGTGAGCAACTACGCTTTCGACGCGTTCGGTCCGTATCCCATCGTTGGCGCTGGAGTCGCGGCGGGAATCAACCAGTGGAGCAATTCACCGCCGGAGTGGGGCCAGGGAGCTACGGGATTCGGCAAGCGGTTCGGGTCCGACTTTGGGATCGCGGCTATTGGAACATCCACGCGTTATGGGTTGGCTGAGGCTTTCAGGGAAGATACCTTGTACTACCGCTGTGAATGCAGCGGCCCATTCCCGCGGCTGCGCCACGCAGTGATCTCTACGTTGACAGGGCGCCACGGCGAAGACGGCCATCGCGTCTTCTCTTTCTCCGCGATTGCCGGGCCCTATGCGGGTTCCATGATTGCGGTTTATGCGTGGTATCCGGATCGCTTCGGGGCAAAGGATGCATTTCGGATGGGCAACTACAACCTGCTGGCATATATGGGCGGCAACATTGCCCTGGAGTTCTTCTATAGCGGTCCTCACGCCCTGATTTCACGCATGCATCTGAATAATACGCACGGCTCGCCAATTCAAGGCCAAAACCAATGAGCGACCGCGGATTCACTCCCGTCGCGAGCCTCAACCCTCCACTTCCGGTGCGACGGATCGAGCCTCTGTCTTCCGCTGCGGGCTATGCCACGAGGATCTTCAACGGTTTTTTCGAGTGGTTCGGCAGCCTGGGCATCTTTTCCTGGCAGGTCTTGCGGGCCGCGGTGACTCCGCCGTACGAATGGCGCGAGCTGATTCGGCAGCTTGACGAAGTTGGTTCGAAGTCTCTGCCGCTGGTCGCAATGGCCGGCGCCGCAATTGGCGTTATCCTCTCGCTCGAAGCCCGCTACAGTCTAAGTCGATTCGGCGCCAAATCAATGTTTCCAGTCACTCTCGTGTACTCCGTGCTTCAGGTCATGGGACCGGTCATCACCGGCCTGGTCGTAAGCGGGCGCGTGGGCGCGGGTATGGGCGCGGAGCTGGCATCGATGAAAGTGACCGAGCAGATCGACGCGATCGAGGCCTCGGCGATCAACCCCTACAGGCTGCTGGCGGCGACACGAATACTGGCCTGCATCCTGATGCTGCCGCTGCTGACGATTGCCACCGACGCATGCGCCTTGCTCACCGGCTGGTTTGCACAGGCAATGGTTGAACCGCTCTCCTTCCATCAATTCATTGCAAACGGATTTAATGGCGCCACTTTCAGTGCATTCCTGCCGCAAACATTCAAGACCTCTGTTTATGGTCTGATCATCGGGCTCATCGCATGCTTTCAAGGAATGCGCACGCGCGGAGGAGCTGCGGGCGTGGGCCGCGCAGCCACCAACTCAGTCGTGCTGGCCTCGCTCTTCCTTATCCTCGCCGATGTTGTGCTGGTGAAATTCATTCTGGTCTTCTTTCCGTAACCGTTGTTTGAAGCACGCGTGAAACAAATATGGCCACAGCTTATGACATTGCGGTGAAGCAAGCGGAACCGGAGCAAGACAATCCTGCGCCTGTGATCGCCGTCGAGAAGGTGTACAAGTCCTTCGACGGCCACAAGGTCCTCAATGGGATCAGCTTGCGCGTGAACCGGGGAGAAACGCTGGCCGTGCTTGGACGCAGCGGCACGGGGAAGAGCGTGCTGCTTAGGCTCATCATTGGCCTCGATACGCCCGACTCTGGAGCGATCTGCATTCATGGCCAGGACCTTGCCGGCCTGGGGCTTGATCGAATGGGCGAAATCAGAAAGAAGATGGGTTTCCTGTTTCAGAGCGCAGCACTTTACGATTCGCTCACCGTTCAGGA
The DNA here is from genome assembly GCA_049517515.1 of Occallatibacter sp. Classification (GTDB taxonomy): domain Bacteria; phylum Acidobacteriota; class Terriglobia; order Terriglobales; family Acidobacteriaceae; genus Telmatobacter. The sequence goes on along the minus strand of JBEKSA010000006.1, from coordinate 63,759 downwards.
AAACGTGGCCTTCCCCCTTGAACACCATCGCAGAGACATGTCCAAATCTGAGCGAGCCGACCGGGTAAGGCAGTTGCTAACCGAAGTGGGCATGGACGGCGACATCGATAAGATGCCGTCGGATATCTCAGGCGGGATGCAGAAGCGCGTGGGTTTGGCGCGAGCGCTGGCCCTTGAGCCGGAGATGCTGCTGCTCGATGAGCCGACAGCCGGCCTCGACCCCATCAGTTCAGCCGAAATCGACGAGTTGATTCTGAAGCTCCAGAGGGAACGTCGAATGGCGTCTATTGTAGTGACGCACGATCTCGATAGCGCCAGGACGATTGCAGGCCGTCTCGCCCTGCTGAATGAGGGCGATGTAGTAATCGAGGGCACGTTTGAAGACCTTCAACAAAGCGACGTCGGCTTTGTGAAGGAGTTTCTGAAGCAATCGTAGGAGGACTTATGTCGAGAGTGGCGAGGTTGGGTGCGTTTATCGTTGTGACGCTGGCAGTTTTGGCTGCCGGGGTCTTCATCATCGGGAGCAAGGAGTACCTGTTTAGCTCCACATACCACTTGAAGGCGCAGTTCGAAAACGTGGCTGGTCTGGCTGAGGGCGCTGACGTGCAGGTGGGCGGAGTGCACAGCGGAACCGTGACCGGAATCGAGTTGCCGAAGAAGCCGGGAGACAAGGTCACCGTCATCATGGAGCTCGCCAGATCCACGCACGCGATTATCAAGCAGGACTCCGTGGCTTCGATCGAAACCGAGGGGATGTTAGGCAATCAATACGTGGCGATTTCGTTTGGGTCTGCGGGACAAGCTGAGGTAAAGGATGGCGAGACCATCCAGAGTGTGCCGCCGCTGGAGCTGGGAGAACTGCTTGCGAAGACGAGCGCGATTCTGGATAGCAGCCAGCAGGCTGTCCTGAACACAACTTTGGCCACGGCCCATCTGAGCTCGATAAGCGCCAAGATCGATTCGGGGCAGGGAACCGTGGGAGCGCTGGTGAACGACAAGCAAGTCTATGAAAACCTGGAACAGACTACGAGTACGCTCCAGGCCACGATGGTGCAGGCGCAAGCCGGCGTAACGGATTTCCAGGAGAATATGGAGGCCTTGAAACATAACTTCTTCCTGAGCGGGTATTTCAAGAAGCGCGGGTACGAAGACTCCGCCAGCCTGGCCGCGAATCGAATCGCGGAGCTCCCGCAAAGTATTCCTGAAAGGACCTTCGTATACACAGGCAAGCAGATCTTCGATGACCGCGATTCGGCCAAAATGAGGGACCAGAAGAGTCTTAAAGACGCCGGCGACTTTCTGGCACAGACTCAATTCGGAGTAGCGGTCGTCGTGGTTTCGACTGGCATGGAGGGCGATACCCAGAAGGATCTCGTTCTAACCGAAGCCAGGGCAATCGTCATTCGCGAGTATCTTGTCGAGAACTTTGGATTTGACGACGGCCAGCTCAAGACAATGGGGCAAGGCAAGCAGGCAGGCGCGAACCTTGATGCGGATTGGGGCTCGATCCAAATTCTCATTTATCCGGCGGGAACGGAGATACCGGCCGCAACGCCGGCGCCGGCGGTTATCTCATCCACAAGCGATGCCGACCGGCCAGTCCAGGTCTCTGCCGCTGCGACCCCAAAACCGTAGCCTTTGAGGCGAGCCTCCGGTGTGCAGCGATGACTCGCATACCGCTGCTTTGCCGAATGCGACAAGACAACTGGAGGCGATATGACAGGAAACCGGCACTTCACTGAAGGACATAGCGGCGACCATGGTGAAACTAACCCCGGTCCCTACTGGCAGCGGATGCACCGCGACTGGCGCTTCTGGGTGTGTGCGTTCCTCATGGCCGTGGCACTCGCCGTCTTCGTTATGAGCGACAATCTGGCTTTTATCCCCCGCCGCTGACCAAGGCCGCCGCCAGAATGACATCCCGGGCCCAAGCTGTCGCTTGTTGCCATTTCAGCATCTAAACGTGACAATCGATCTGTGAAGATGTGACCGAAGACGCGGCCGCTGCAGGCGTTTCGAGCGGTCCGCGGGCAAGATCGTTGGGGAATTTGAGAAAAAAGGGTGAACCCATGGAAATAGGCATGATCGGCTTGGGCAGGATGGGAACCAACATGGTCCGGCGTCTTATGCGGGCCGGCCATCAGTGCGTTGTGTACGATATCCATTCGGAAGCAGTGCAATCGCTTGCCAGGGAAGGCGCGGTTGGCGCGAATTCGCTGGAAGAATTCGTGAAGAAGTTGAAAACGCCTCGCGCCGTCTGGATGATGGTGCCGGCCGGCGTGGTTGATGCGACGCTCACAGGCTTGACCCCGCTACTCGAGTCGGACGATGTGGTGATTGATGGCGGAAACTCCTATTATCGCGACGACATTCGCCGCGCCGCCGAGTTGAAACCTAAAGGCATCCACTATGTGGACGCTGGGACCAGCGGCGGAGTGTGGGGGGCCGATCGGGGCTATTGCCTGATGATCGGCGGCGAAAAAGATGTGGTTCAGCGCATCGACCCCATTTTTTCCGCATTGGCGCCATCCATCAACTCGGCGCCGCGCACTCCCGGACGGGAAAAAGCGGGCGGCACCGCGGAGCACGGCTATCTGCACTGCGGCCCCAACGGCGCCGGCCACTTTGTGAAGATGGTGCACAACGGAATCGAGTACGGAATCATGGCCGCGTACGCAGAGGGGTTGAACATTCTTCACCATGCCAATGTCGGCGAGCAGCAGCAAACTGTGGACGCCGAAACTACACCCCTCCGCAACCCTGAGGTGTACCAATACGACCTGAACCTTGCCGACATCGCCGAGGTCTGGCGCCGCGGGAGCGTGATCTCGTCCTGGCTCCTGGATCTGACCGCCATCTCGCTGCTCGACAGCCCGGATCTGGCAAAATTTGCCGGGCGCGTGTCGGACTCGGGTGAAGGACGCTGGACGATTACCGCTGCGATTGATGAGTCGGTTCCGGCCCCCGTATTGAGTGCTGCGCTGTATGAGCGCTTCAGTTCACGCGGCGAAGACAGTTTCGCCGACAAGCTGTTATCCGCGCTGCGATTCCAGTTTGGCGGCCACCAGGAGAAAACCGCCGCCACGAAGGAAGGCGCCTGATGGCCGATTCCCAATCAGACGCGCTGGTAGTTTTTGGCGTGACGGGCGATCTGGCCCACAAAATGATCTTCCCGGCGCTCTATGCGATGGTGAAGCGCGGCGTACTCACGGTTCCCGTGATCGGCGTTGCCTTCCCGAAGTGGAGCCTGGAGCGGCTGCATAGGCGCGCGACGGACAGCATCAAGCGAGCGGGCGGAATCGATGACAACCGAGCACTGCAACGCCTTCTGTCTTTGCTGAAGTACGTGAGCGGAGACTATGCAGATAGCAATACATACAAGGCGATTAAAGACGCGCTGGGGAACGCACGGCGGCCCGCGCACTATCTGGCAATTCCGCCTGTGCTCTTCGAAACGGTTATCAAAGGACTGGGAGCCGCGAAGCTGGCCGAGCACGCGCGCGTGATCGTGGAAAAGCCGTTTGGACGCGATTTGGCCTCGGCGCGCGAGTTAAACCGGGTTGCGCATTCGGTGTTCCCTGAAGACTCCATTTTCCGCATCGATCACTTCCTGGGAAAGGAAGCGATCATGAATATTCTTTATTTCCGATTCGCCAACTCATTTCTGGAACCGATCTGGAACCGCAACTACGTGGCCAGCGTCCAGATCACTCTATCGGAGAATTTCGGCGTTGGCGGGCGCGGCGCATTCTATGAAACAGCAGGTTGTCTGCGCGACGTGATCCAGAATCATCTTTTCCAGATCGTGGCGCTGCTTGCCATGGAACCGCCCGCGGGCCGGAACTTTGGAGATGTGCAAACCGAAAAGGCCAAGGTCTTTAAAGCCATGTGCCCTCTGAAGCCCGACGATATGGTGCGCGGCCAGTATGCCGGCTATCGAGAGGAGCCGAACGTAGCGAAGCGCTCCGACGTCGAGACCTATTGCGCCTTGCGGCTCTTCATCGACTCATGGCGCTGGGATGGAGTGCCCTGGTATTTGCGCTCGGGTAAATATCTCCCAACGACCGCAACTGAGATCGTGGTGGAGCTGAAGCGGCCCCCGCAAAAGCTCTTTGCCGACGCTGTGCAGGCGGATAGCAGGTCGAATTACCTGCGCTTCCGGCTTTCTCCCAACTCGGCCATCGCTCTGGCGGCCCGCGTGAAGCTGGCGGGCGAGGAATTCATTGGAGAAGAGCGAGAGCTTTACCTGTCAGATGAACAGCCGGGAGAGGAAACGCCTTACGAACGGCTCTTGGGCGACGCAATGAAGGGCGATGGGGCGCTCTTCACCCGCGAGGACGCGGTTGAAGCCGCATGGGAAGTGGTCAATCGGGTCCTGAAGCACCATCACCCAGTCCGCCGCTACAAACGCGGCACCTGGGGGCCGAAAGAGGCTGGCGCACTCATCGCCGCGGATGGCGGCTGGCATAATCCAAGCCCCGATGGCGCAACCGAATAATCGCTTGTTTCCCGCAAAGCGTACTTCCAGCCTCATCACAATAGGCCATTCCGCGGTAAAAGCCGCCCTATCTGTCTCTGAACGTACAAACTCGTGTCAAGTTAGATATTTGTCCGATGAGCATTATGGCTCAGCTTTTTCTCCATTGACTTGGAAGAATACCAATAAAGCGGAGTAATCGTTCTCCACTTTTTGATGGCTCCCACGCTAAGTGAGTCGATCGTTCGTAACTTCTGGAAGACGCCCCGGGGGCACCGAACCTAAGAAACGATTGGAGAATACGATATGCCGCTAACCACCGTCCTCATCACGATTGTTGCAGCAGGGCTTCTGTTGTGGCTTGTGAACAGATTCATCCCCATGCAGGGACAAATCAAATCGATCCTGAACGCCGTGGTCGTCATCGTTTTGGTTCTATGGATTGCGAATCTCTACGGGTTGTTCGATCACCTCCATCAATTCCACGTCGGGCGTTGACCGATCGTACCATCGAAGCCGGCTCGGCTTCGTCCGCTAACCTGAGTCAACAACGCATTAAGGCAGTCCTCTGACTGCAGGAGATATCGTGAAGCACACTCTATTGTTAGTGATTGGAAGTGTATTCAGCTTGAGCGCGTTTGCTCAGGCCAGCCCGCAAGATTCGATCGCCCTCGTTCCTGCCCAACCGATTCCCGCCTATGTCGTGGACGAGACCAGCCGCACTGTCGATGCGGTTGACTATCAACATCGCAGCGGAGCCACGGACGTGGATCTGGCCGGAACCGCTTTGCTGCCTTCAGCCGACGGAAAAGCCAAGGTGCGAAGCAAGCGCGGCACCATGGAAGTCGAAGCGACCTTTGGAAATCTGCAAAGCCCCACGACCTTTGGCACCGAGTATCTGACCTATGTGATGTGGGCGATCTCACCTGACGGCCACGCAGTCAACCTTGGAGAAATTCTGATCGGCGGAAACGATCGAAGCAAGCTGACCGCCACCACAGATCTCCAGGCATTCGCCCTGATCGTCACCGCGGAGCCCTATTTTGCCGTCCGCCAGCCCAGCAATGTTGTCGTGCTTGAAAATGTTGTTGGCGCCGGCACCCAGGGAACATCCGAAGCGGTCCATGCGAAATATGAACTCATGGAGCGCGGTGGTTATATCCCGACCGGATACAAATTCGACCCTGTGGTTCTGGATGCCAGGTTACCCTTGGAATTCCTGGAAGCACGCAATGCAGTTCGCATCGCAAAATCTGAGGGCGCCGAGCAGTACGCCGGTGAGAGTTATCAGCATGCTGTGCAGCTGATGAACAGTGCAGACGGATACGCGATAGAAAAGCATTCGGATCAGAAGGAACTGATCGCGAAGTCCCGCGAGACCGTGCAGACTGCCGAAGACGCGCGAGAAATTGCCGTCAAAAGGATCGAAGAGGATCGCAGGGTGAGCGAACGCCAGGCTTCCGCGGACGCGCAAGCAAACTCGCAGGCGCAAGCCGACGAGGCAACCCGTCAAAAGGAACAAGCCCAGTCCGATACGGCAACGGCGCAAGCCAACGCGGCGACGGCGCAACTCAATGCGGCATCGGCGCAAGCTGATGCGGCAAACTCCCAGGCTGCATTGGTCACAAGCCAGAATGCATCTGCAGCGGCAATTAACGCGGCTCAGGCCGACGCCGACCGTTCCCGATCGATCGCGCAGCAAGCGCAGCAGAATGAAGCAAAGGCGGATACCGACAAAGCGGCCATGCGTGCTCAATTATCATTGCAACTCAATGAGATCCTTGAGACGCGCGACAGCGCACGCGGGCTGATTGTCAGCATGTCCGACGTTTTGTTTGACACCGGGCAGTATTCGTTAAAGCCCGGCGCGCGGGAGAAGCTGGCAAAGGTTGCCGGAATATTGATTGCATACCCGGGGCTCGACATTGCAGTCGGCGGATACACCGACAATGTCGGCGGCGATGAGATGAATCAGAAGCTCTCGGAGAACCGTGCGGGAGCCGTTCGCGATTACCTCGTGCAAGAAGGCGTGACTGCAAACTCAGTCAGCGCAACGGGGTTCGGGAACAGTTCGCCCGTAGCTTCGAACGATAACTCCGCCGGACGGCAAGAAAACCGGCGGGTGGAACTGGTCGTATCGGGTGAAGCCATTGGAAGCCCGGTCAATGCTACGACTGGAAGCCTGCGGTAACATAAACTTCGATCCTCTGCGGACTCGTAAGAGGCCGCAGAGGATCGTGAATCACTCGGCATGGATGGTAAGGCGAGCTCTTATTTGCCGTGCACCTATATGAGTATTCCTGTTCGACACGCAGGCCTGTTTCTAGCGCTCCCTGTGCATCGCTCGCTGATGCCGCATTGGCTCACGCACCTGGGAGCGCTGGGACTTTTCTCCGTTGCCGTCGTCGATTCCTCCTTCATTCCTTTGCCTCTGCCCGGTAGCACTGACCTGCTGCTGCTCTGGTTGGTGGCGCATGGCGAAGATCCGTGGTTGCTTGCCTCAATGGCCATTGCCGGCAGCCTTGTGGGCGGATACGCCACATGGAACCTTGGGCGCAGAGGGGGCGAGGCGGCTTTGCGCCGCTACGTGCCTGCACGTCTTCTTGGTCGGGTCGTCGGATGGGTGGAGCGTCACCGCGTCCTCGCCGTGTTTCTTCCCGCCGTACTTCCTCCGCCGATTCCTTTATTGCCATTTGCGCTTGCCTCCGGCGCGCTGGGCGTCTCGCGCCCCCGCTTCTTCGTGGTGTACGGCGCGGCTCGCACACTGCGTTACTCCCTCATTGCCTGGCTCGGCGTAGCCTACGGACGCCACGCGATTCGCCTGTGGTCAGGGACGCTTCAAAAATGGTCGACTCCGCTGATCTGTGTGTTCGTGAGCCTGCTGGTGGCCGGAATTTGCTTTGGGATATGGAAGATCAGGGGTCTACGCAAGATCGATGCCAATGAGAAAATCGCGTTGCACGATGAGGCATCTCGGGCGGGCTAGACTCCCAAGCCGCTCAGTCCCGCGCCTCCCGTCTACACAACAAACATGGCGACGCCCGCTACGAACATGGCTATTGTCGTGATTGCCACAACAGTCCATCCCAGACGGGAACTCGGCTGCCCCTGCATCAGCTTCTTGTCCCCTGCCACAATCAGGATTCCGACCATGAGGAACGGCGCCAGCAATCCGTTGATGACCGCTGTCCAGTAGAGTGCCTTGACCGGGTTGATGCCGATAAAGTCCAGCGCGACACCCACTCCCGTCGAGACCAGAATGAGAGCGTAAAACCAGCGCGCCTGTCTCAGTCGTTTGTTCAAGCCCTGTCGCCATCCCAGCGTCTCAGCGAAGGCGTATGCGGCAGAACCCGCCAGCGTGGGAATGGCCAGAAAACCGACGCCGACAATGCCGAGTGTGAACACGGTTGTCGCGAAGTTGCCGGCAAACGGCCGCAGGGCCTCGGCCGCTTGCCGAGAGGTTTCGATATTCATGATGCCGTGCCGGTTGAGAGTGATGGCGGTGGTCAGGATGATGAAGAACATGACCATATTCGAGAAAAAGGCGCCGACGCCCACGTCGATGTTTCTTAATTCGAGCTCCTCGGATGTTGCTCCTTTGCGCAGGGCGAGCGAACTTTGGCCTGCCGACTTCTCCTCTTCAACTTCCTCACTCGCCTGCCAGAAGAAAAGATACGGGCTGATTGTGGTGCCGAGAATCGCCACCAGTGTCGCCCATTCATTTCTGCTATGCGGCATGGACGGAATCAGTGTGTCGCGCAGCACCTGGCCCCAGTTGGCTCCCACCACGAATGCAGTAATGGGGTATGCGAAAAGCACAAGAACCAGCCATTTGAGCACGTTCGCGATCTGTTGATACTGGAGCCGGATCGTTGCCCACGAGATGAGAAGCGCGAACACCACAACAAACCAGTGGGAATTGACGCCGGACAGCATGGAGGCTGCATCTGCCATGCCCGCCAGGTCCGCCCCAATGTTGATCGTATTTGCGGCCAGAAGGGCAAAGACGAACGCAAGCAGCAGCCATTTTGGAAATCGCTGCTTGAAGTTCCCAGCCAGGCCCTGCCCTGTCACCTTGCCGATGCGGGCGCACATCATCTGCACTGCGGCCATCAGCGGCCACGTCAGCAGTGCCGTCCAGAGAAGTTTGGTTCCCAGCTGCGCGCCGGCAATGGAATAAGTAGCGATGCCCGATGGGTCGTCATCGGCAGCCCCGGTGATGATCCCAGGCCCAAGCGACTTCAGCAGCGCTCGAATCCAACGAGATGGAGCGGATGTCGGCAAAAGGAAATTGGTTAACTCCAATTACGGGCGTGTGTCTTGTTGCGCCTTGGTTTCTTTATGGGATCCGCGCACCATGTCTTTTGCCTTCCCAAGGGTATTCTCAGCTCTTCCCTTCACCTGCTGGGCAATGCCCTTGACCTGGAGCGGCGTGTTGCCGGTCATCTTGCCCGCTTTTCGTTTGATGCTTCCCACGACTTCGTCGACTGTACCGTTCACTCGATTGCTATTCATTGGTCCACCTCCGTGGATTCAACTGGCTCAGCTTCGACGACGGCGCCGAGATGCATCTCCGGCGCTTCAATCGAAGGCCATGTGACGTCTTGTCTGTTAAAGGGTGCGTAAGTAGCTCGACCTCAGCAACTGGGCTCGCAATCGTTGGCGCCGTCACTTGCCTGCTCCAACCTTTTTGAGCGTAGCGGCTCAAATCATGTGAGTCTGAGCAGTTTCGACCAGTTGCGCCGCAGAGGATCCAGAACGCGGCTTCGCCAGTTCGGGCTGAGCGATCAGATCCGTTTGTTAGCGAGAATGTGTTGAGGTAGTTGGTGCAGAAAGTTGGCGAGGCCAATAGCGACCTCTATTAGCATGACCTGCGGGAAAGTTCGCCGTCGCGAACCGGTTCTTCCGGAACACGCAAGGCCCACTGAAAAATGAATAGCATCAGCACCATTTGCAGAATCGTCATTGCGTCCTCCCCTATCTACTTCAGGATCGAGTAAGTTCACGACGCTCAGTTCATTTGAGTATCGGCTTGCCTCATTGCTTTTGCCTGCCCGGGACGAGCCTCGTAGCGCGCGCTCTTTGATCGGGCGAAGCGCGGCGTTGCCGCGAAGCGCTCATGCTGAAACGGCAACAAAAATACCAGGTCGTCCGCCCGAAAGATTGCGTAGCGAACCGGACTTCCGCAAAAGAGGCAGTCCGCCTCATTTATCGGGTGGATCGTGCCGTTGAGCACCTTGGGAAAAGTTCCCAGGCACTCCGGGCATTCAATCGTAGCGTAACCCTCTCCAGCGGCGTTGCGCTGGTATCTCGCGATCCACACGGGCGAAGGCGCAGCGCCAAGCTGCTGCGCCCATCGCTCCGGCTGGGGGAGGGATTCCATCATCTTTAACAAATCTGTAGTACCGCGGCCTTTTTGAAAGAAGGCATCGGCAGCAACGCCGGAAGGGATATTGTCGCCGGAAAACGAACCGCTCATGGCAATAACTCGAATCGAAGGAAACTGTCGACGGACCACCCTAAGCAGTTCAAAGCCGGACATGCCGGGCATGTTGAGGTCGGAGAGGAGGAGATCGGGAACTTCGCGCCGGATCTCAGCTAACGCCAAGAAGCCGTCCTCCACAGAGCGCGTAGTATAGCCATCCATCGCGAGAAGTTCCGAAAGCACCTCTCGAATTGAAGGCTCATCGTCGACGATGAGAAGACTTTCTTTTGTGCAGGGCATCAGCGGCCTCACCAATGGATGAAGATACGTTCCAAGGCGAGTGTCCCATGCAAGGAATCGCAAGACTGGTCAATTTTGTACAGGGACTGCGCGGATGTCTTCGGCTGGCTTGGAGTTACTCCCCCGGGATGCCGGAAATGGCGGGCTTTTCGGCGTTGTCGTCAGGCAGTTGATCGTGCAGAACTACGTTCAGCAGCGACTTGTGGACCCGGATACGCCCGTCGTATTCGACAAAACCAAGCTTGCGAAAACGGTTCATGAAGAAGCTGACGCGGGAACGGGTGGTGCCGACCATCTCGGCCAGGGTCTCCTGGGATACTTTGGGAATCGTCGCTTCCGGCTCACCCTGCGCTCCAAATTCAGCCATCAACAGGAGAATCCGGGCTAGGCGCTTTTCGCTGGAGTTGAAGAGCTGATCGACAAGATCGGCCTGGATGCGCATGCTGCGGTCCAGCAGAAACTTCAAGAACAGGTCGGAGAAGTCATGCTCCTCGTGCATGACGCGGATCATCTCTTTCCGCATGATCTTGAGCGCGGTGCAGGCGGTAATGGCGCTTGCCGAGGACAATCGCAGCCCAGGCACCGCTGCGAGCGCCCCCTCTCCCACAAAGTCGCCTGCGGAGAGGATTGCGATAGTGGCTTCTTTGCCGGCCTTCGAGACGACCGTGATCTTTGCCCGGCCCTTTTGAAGATAGAAGACGGAATCGGCAGGGTCTCCCTGCGAAAAGAAACTCTCCTTGGGTTCCAGTTGGACAATTCTTCGCCCCAGCCCGGCGCTCATCAGAAAGGCCGCGGCATCAAATGGGGGTTTATCGAACTCAACCATCCGTGGAGGCTCCTTTCAGATGCAGCGATAGCCCGAGACTTTGCGGCAAGAACGCCGCCCCATCGCGCTTCAATCTGCACTCCCTTGCGTGACCAGCCAGGCATAAGGAACAGGAATAGTGGGACTTTCTACCCAGCAAGTTGCTCATTCAAAAGAACATCCGCAGCATTCCACCGGCCGCACAGCCCCAGCGGAACTTTAGCACGAGGCTGCACCCTCAGGCCCAGGCGAATCTGTTCAATTTTGCTCACTTTTCTCGAAAATTTTCAAGACCCGCGGCGAGCTTCCGGCACTGGAAAGTCACCCAGTCGCTGGCGCCAAGGGGAACCGCGGAGGGTTTGCATGAGGGCTGTGGCACGACCTTGCGAAATTGTATAGTCCACCCCAAAGACGTCTTCCGCGGCATCGATGGATCGGCCGCCGTCCACCGAGAGAGTCCTATTGCTCAGACATTGCTCGTTAACGCCTCTAGAGTGAGGATACCTTGTGCGCCTCAGTGCGCAATATGAAGGTAACGCTGCGCATGGGTAGAAAAGGTGAGATGCATGAAAAGATTCATGACGTTAGTAGCATTGGTTAGTCTGGGCGTGGCAACCACTGCCTGGGCGGAAACTCCCGAAGATGTGCAGAACCGGATCGACAATGCAACGTTGGTGCTGCACCAGATCATGGCCGCGCCGGATAATGGCATTCCGCAAGAGGTGCTGGAGCACGCGAAGTGCATTGCCGTTGTGCCGCACATGATCAAGGGCGGCCTGGTGTTTGGCGCGGAGAACGGCAAGGGCTTAGCCACCTGCCGGACCGCAGCCGGCTGGAGCGCGCCTGCGTTCTTTGTTATCACCGGCGGAAGCTGGGGATTGCAGATCGGCGTCGAAGGCGTGGATCTGGTCATGATCTTCCAGGGCGACAAAGGAATGCAGCGCCTGGAAGACGCCAAGTTCCAGCTTGGAGCTGACGCCTCCGCGGCAGCCGGGCCGGTGGGGCGCCATGCCACTGCCGATACCGATTGGAAGCTGAATACCGAAATCCTGACCTACTCGCGCGCCAAAGGCCTGTTTGCCGGACTCACGCTGACCGGGGCCGATGTTCGCCGGGACAACGATTCCATGGATGCCTTCTACGGGCATGACATCTCCACACACCGCGTTCTGCGCGGCGAAGTGGCGACGCCTGCATCGGCACGCCCGTTCCTCGATGCAGTCAGGGACGCAAAGGCCCAGGCGGCAGCTTCGAACTAACCGCCGTTTGTGAACGCATTGGGTGCGCCTGAGCCGGGCTTCCCGTCTCAGGCGTACACAATGCAGAGAGGTGTGTTGAATATGCTTTGGGCAATCTTCGTCGTCGTTCTGGTCCTATGGCTTCTGGGCTTTAGCTTTCACATAGCCGGTAGCATGATTCACCTTTTGCTGGTGGTCGCGCTGATCATCTTGGTCTTCAACCTGATCTCCGGACGCCGCCGCGTTTTATAAAGCGGCCTGGGCCTTGGGAGGATCCGTCGGCGCAGGTGCTCAAAAGGGTCGGGAGCCTGCGGATTTGCACTTCCCGAGGGAAGTCCCTGCCCTTCTGCAGTTTTACTTCCGCCACCCCGTGGAGCCATCTGGTCCTGACGAAGAACACTGTCTCGAGCGCAGCCGCAGTGGTGTGGGATGCAGCAGAACCAGTTGCCAAACGCGATTTGGAGCTTCATCCTCGCCGATCGTCCTTCTCCCGGAGAAGAGACCGATGAACGTGCTGCCGATCAACTGAACCTGCTGCCGATCAACCTGAAGTTGACCCTACCTATGCTTAGTTCCCGTATAGCGCGAAGTTGTCGCCCTCAAGATGCCAATCTGAGTCCGTTGCAACAGGAGACGCCTCAGCAAAACCAAAGCGGCGGAGCTGGTATGCCCCGCCGCTTGTTGTCTAACTCGCCGCCTGATTCAGCGGCTAAGGGTTAGTGCCGTCCGCCGCCACCGCGAGACCCGCCACCACCGCCGCGAGATCCACCACCGCCGCTTGGAGCCGCGTGCGAAGCTGGCGCGTGCGATGCTGTTGCGTGCGATGCCGTGGTACGGGAAGGTGTGGCTTGGGACGAGCGCGGAGCGCTTGTACGCACTGCTACAGCACGACCTGCGCTAGGCCGTGCGCCGCCTGAATATCCACGCGCTGCCGCTGCGCCACCGCCGCCGCGATAGCTTCCGCCCCCAGCCGCGACGAACCGATGGCCGCCCCAGCCGTGGCCGTAGCCCCACCCGGCCCATGGGCCCATGCCCAGGAAGATGCCGTTGTAAAAGTATCCCGGCCCGTAAAAGCCATAGGGCGCGCAAGCGTATGGCGCGTAGTCGTAATAGCCGTACGAACAAACGGGCTGAACACCAAGGTTGACGTAGATCTGTGATTGAACGGCTGGCGCCAGGGCCACGCCGGCAAGCAGTGCTGTTGTACCGAATAGAATTCTGATTCCGCGCATTTGAGACCCCCTTAAGGTGTCTGCGGTTCCCTCGTTAAGGTGGGATGCTTTGGCGCCGTTAAGATCAACCCGGCAACAGCAGCCTACATAAGGGGTTGTGTCAGTTCATGAATTCCCGTTGCTTGATCGGGGCCATCATTAATCTACCCTTACATTCTTGAAACTAGTCCCAGGCATCGCCCCTGTCTGAGCAATAGGAACCACGCGCTGTGACCGATAGCCTCCGCGCCTCGCCGATGGGGTCCGGCACCGCTGCGGCACTCGCCGCCGCTGGCCGTGTATAAAACTGCTCAGTTTTTTCTGGTGCAGCATAGAAGACTCCGAATGTAAGAGGCATGGGATCCCGCGAAAATCAGGAGAAGACAATGACAGGGACCAGGGAGTCGCATCTAGAGGAACTCCACACCCAGGCGGCTTACGCACACGCAGCCGCTGCCCATGTGCATAGCACCGGCGATCACGCCTCCGCCCAAGAGCTTGCCCGGAAGGCTTTGGGATACTCCGTGGAAGCCCTAAAGTACACGGAAGAGATCGCTCAGACCGCGCCGCAATCCATGAAGGATTAGAGCCCCTGGGCTAATGCCAGGGAGTCAGACGCGCTCGTTCGAAAGCCATTGAAAATTATTGGTCGGCGCTAGAGGACGATTTCAGAACTCTTCTGCTCCGCCCCGAAACGTTGGAGACCCGAGAGCACGCTCAGGCCTGAATCTGGCCGTGGAGAGCTAATCTCCGGTTTGACGGCTATCCGTCTGGAACTCGGAAGCTGGGGTATTCCCGGAAGCAATGCTCAACGAGTGCATCGGCGATTTGGCATAAACCGAGAGCACCGGACTGATCAAACTGGATAGATCAATTCATCCGCCTGATTCGACAGCAGATCGCCATTTTGGCGAACCACGGGTTGACAACAGCAGCGCATAAGCCTAGCGTCGTAATTGAGCAAGCTACCTCTTCTTACTCGTTCAGGTTCCCTGAACTAAGTCAGCCCATCTGAAGCTTTCCCCCCCTTAGATTTCTCAAAAGAGGAGTTGCGTTATGACCCTATTGACCCGTTGGGAGCCTTTGCGTGAGTTTTCCGCGATGCAAGACCGCCTCAATCGCATGAACCGTCTTTTCCGTGAGTCGTATAGCCCCGAAGTCCCGGAAGAGGCATTAACTACTACCAGCTACGCACCGCCGGTGGACATCTACGAAGACGAGCACAACATTACGTTGAAGCTCGAAGTTCCGGGCATCGACGAAAAGGACATTGATGTCCGTATCGAGAACACCACCCTCACCGTCCATGGTGAGCGCAAGATCGAAAAGGAAGAGAAAGAGGAGAACTTCCGTCGTGTCGAGCGGCAGTACGGAGAGTTTACCCGGTCGTTCACGCTGCCCAGTTCCGTGGATCTCGATCAGGTGAGCGCCCACTACGACAAGGGTATGCTGAAGATTAACCTTCCCAAGAAGGCCGAAGCCACGCCCAAGCAGATCAAGGTGACTGTTGGCAGCGACAAGGTTCTCGAAGCCAAGGTTCTCAGCAAGGTCGCATAGAAACCATCGCCCGATATCGTCAATGGCGAATGGCCAGCAAGAGAAATGGGAGGAGGCTTATCGCCTCCTCCCATTTGTTTGTCATCCCGAAGTGAGAGGAATGAACCTTCACGTGTCGCTTCCATTTTGCTCTTGACTATGACCGCTCGGTCAGTTTCTTGTCAGAGGTAGGGAAGATTGGAACTTGTACTCAACTGGCGATAACAGTCGCCAGCAAGGGGGACAGAGTTCGGTGTATCCTTATTGCCGCCCGGGAGAGCCACCTGGAAGAACGAGACACCAAATTGCAGCAAGCGAATCGAGCAGTAGACCGGGAAGGGCAGTAGACCGGGAGGAAAGAGATGCGACTCTATCTTGTTAATCCCGACAATCCGGTCGTCAGCCTGAACAAAGTTCATTGGAACCGTCTGAACAAGTATCGAGTCTGGAAACCGCTCGGGCTTCTCGTGGTGGCAGGACTGACGCCGCCGGACTGGGAGGTGACACTGATCGACGAGAACCTGGGCCATCCCGATTACGGATGTCTGCCCAAACCTGATCTCGTCGGTGTAACGGCCTTCACTTCTCAGGCGCCGCGGGCCTACGAAGTCGCAGCACTGTACCGCGCGATGGGAGTGCCCGTGGTGATGGGAGGCATTCATGCCACATTCTGTCGAGATGAGGCGCTGGAGCATGTGGATGCGGTGGTTACGGGAGAGGCGGAATCGGCATGGGGGCAGGTTTTGGCGGATGCGCGCAACCATGCCCTGCGCAGGATGTATGAGGGTGGCATCAGCGACATGGATTCAATCCCGCCTGCTCGCCACGACCTGCTCCACGGACGGTACTACCTCGGCTCGGTACAAACCACGCGTGGTTGTCCGTTAAATTGCATCTTCTGCAGCGTTACCGCGTTCAATGGAGGCACGTACCGCCGCCGGCCCGTCGATGATGTCATTCGAGAGCTGCGACTGATCCGGGAGAAAGTCATCCTGTTTGTAGACGACAACCTCATTGGTACTCGCGAAGACCATCTCGCATACTCCAAGGATCTCTTCCGGGCGATGATTCAAGAGGGGCTGACCCGGCCTTGGATATGCCAGGCGACCATGAACTTCGCCGACGATGACGAACTGCTGAAGCTCGCCGCGCGTGCGGGATGCCAAGGCGTGTTCATCGGGTTCGAATCCCCCACCGTGGAAGGTTTGATGGCCTTAGGCAAGAAGTTCAACCTCCAGAAGGGGAGAGATTTCCGCGAGTCCGTCCAGCGGATTCAACGGCACGGCATATGCGTTGTGGGCTCTTTCATCATAGGAATCGACACGGACCAGCGAGGGATTGGCGAGACAATCGCTCGCGCGGCCAAGGAATACGGCATCGACGCCGCCAATGTTCTGATCCTTACTCCGCTTCCCGGAACCAAGCTCTACGCTCAAATGGAGCGCGAAGGCAGGATCCGGTCGAACGATTACCCAGAGGATTGGAAGTACTACACTCTGACTTATCCGGTGGCCAGCTACGCGCACCTTACCTGGGCGGAACTAGTGGAGGAGGTAAACCGGTTCAACGGTCGGTTTTACTCGTATGGGCAGATTCTTCGGCGGATGCTGCAGCTCGCCAGGAAAACGCACAATCCCAGAACGTTATCGGTCGTCCTGGTTGCCAACCTGAGCTACCGATCCAACCACTTTCTTGACAGGCGTATTTATGCCAGTCGGCTTGCCAAATCGGAAGTTGGCCGAGTGGCCATATTGTGAAAAGTTCAAAAGCACCCGATGGATTCGATTATAGGTGATTGAAATAAATGCTCTTAACAAGTTGGTCGGGGAGAGAGGATTTGAACCTTCGACCCCTGATCCAGAAAACGCCAACTTATTTATAAACAACAACGTAACATTCTAAGAAGTGGCGCTTCAAACCCCAACAAACCTGCTCATTCTTGCCCAGACTTGTCATTCACATTCTTATGGGTGCCCGTTCGTGGGTGCCCCATCCGGTGGCGATCATTGCTGCTTTCCAGACCCGTCATCGCCTAGTCCCAGGCGGGATCGAGTCCAAGTAATCGAGTGCACCGACCCTTGAACGCTCCGCAGCTCTCGCTTTGAGCCACTGACCTTGTCCGTCATCGCGAAGGGCAATTCGGCCTTTTTGAACACCTAAAAGCACTATTCCTTTAACCACCTGGCGCATCCAATCGGCAATTCACTTCGTGACACAAGGATGTGTGACGGTCGTACCCGCAGTATCCACTCGAATTGACTACTCTTCTATCGGCGAGAGGAGAAACGAAGCAACTTGGAAAACACGAAGATCAATTGGGCCGATAACGCTTTCAATCGATGGACGGGCTGCACCAAGGTCTCTCAGGGATGCGCCCACTGCTACCCAAGGTGTTCCTGGCCGATGCGGGAGTAGACTGATCATTGAGCCGAACCGAATCCCCATCTCTTGCGGACGATATGACCGTGGCGCGCACGAGGTGGCGCTCCTCGGCAAATCCATGGATGATCGCGCTCTGCGTGATGACGGCGACGTTCATGGTTGCGCTTGACTCCTCCATCGCCAACGTCGCCCTGCCGCACATCGCCGGCAGCCTTTCGGCCTCGACCGACGAATCGACATGGGTGCTGACCAGCTACCTGGTTTCGAACGCCATCCTGTTGCCTGCCTCGAGCTGGATCACGCGGCGCATCGGGCGCAAGCGGTTGCTGATGCTCTCGATCCTGGCGTTTACTGGGGCCTCCGTCCTCTGCGGCATCTCTCTTAACATGCCCATGCTGATCGTGGCGCGCATCCTGCAGGGAGCGGGCGGCGGGAGCATGCCGCCGCTGACCCAATCGATCCTGCTCGAGAGTTTTCCGCCGGAGAAGCACGGCAAGGCGATGGCCGCGTTCGGGATGGGTACGGTGGTAGCACCGGTCATCGGCCCCACGCTGGGCGGATGGATTACCGACAGCTATTCGTGGCGCTGGATCTTCTACATCAACATCCCCGTGGGCCTGCTGGCGTTGTTTATGGCGAACCTTTACATCGAGGATCCTCCCTATCTTCGCCACGCCGTGCGCACCACCATCGACTCCATCGGCCTGAGCCTTATGGTGATCTGGCTGGGTACCATGCAACTGGTGCTGGACAAGGGGCAGGAGGCGGACTGGTTCGAGGCAGACTGGATCCGTTGGTTGACGGCGCTGTCGGTGATGGCGTTTGCGGGCTTCGTCGCACGCGAACTCAGGTGCCGCGATCCCATCGTGGAGCTACGCATCCTCAAGAACCGCAACTTCTGCCTGGGCACGATCCTCACCGGCCTCTACGGCGTCCTTATCTACGGCGTCACCGCTTTTCTTCCCCTCTTTCTCCAGACGTCGCTGGGCTACTCGGCAATGGACAGCGGCTTGGCCGTGAGTCCGCGCGGGCTGGGCTCCATGGTCGGCATGGTCGTGGTGGGAGCCCTTGTCAATCGCTTTGACAGCCGTATCCTGCTCGCCATTGGATTGGCTATCTTCGGAGGCTCGACGCTGGCCCTAAGCCACCTCAACCTGACCATCTCGATGGCCGCGATTACATGGGCGAACGTCTGGAACGGATTCGGCGGCGGCTTTGTCTTCGTGCCCCTCACTACGCTGGCCATGGGCCGGCTGCGCAGGCAGGAGATTGGCAATGCTGCCGGCATTTACAACCTGGTGCGCAATATCGGCGGCAGCATCGGCATCGCCGCGCTGACGACCGCAGTGGTGCGGGGCGAGCAAATTCACCAGAGCTACCTGGGCGCCAACCTGGTGGCGGGGACTGGCACTTACACCACCACGTTCCAGGCCCTGACGGCGAAGTTCGTGGCCGGTGGCTTCGACTTGTTCACGGCGCACTTGAAGGCGATGGGACTGATTTACAACAACCTGCAGCATCAGGCGACGGTCCTGGCCTACGCCGACAACTTCCGCCTGCTCGGCTACCTCTCGTTGTTGTGCATCGTGCTGGCGCTCCTGATGGCGCGGCCGCAGCCCTTGGCAAACAGCAGCGGACAGTAGAAAGGCAGAGCGACGCCGAGTCCTGGCTGTACCTTGGGAAACAGCATCGTATCCAAGTTTCACTGGGTGATCGATGCCGATGTAACTGATGAGGCGGCCTGTTGTATGAACGGTGGCGAGAAGCCGAGTCGATATTTATCGTTCCAGGCGAGACTCGCCAATTCTGAGTTGTTGTCAAACTAGTAATTGACCCATCGCCGGTCATCCGGGCGCAGTGGTTCACTCACTATAAGCCGACTCCCAAGGAACAAATACTGTTCCTTTTCATCCTGTCTGGCCCAGGCCAGTTGCACGCTTTCAGGTACTGATCTGGCCCGATGAGCGCGCTGGTGATTTATCGCTACGATCCAGAAGCCAATCACGGTCTCTATTCGAGGCATCTCAGTCCTGCTGCAATCCCGCACCAAACTCGCTCACTTTCCTGGCGTGGCCCGTTTGGAGTCATGGAGAGCAATATGCCGAGGCCGTCGCGCAGCCACACGACTCCGCGAAGCTTCGCTCGATTCGAAGCGGATGAGCCACCGTCTCGCGATTCGTTCATCTGGCCGGGCCTGAAAACCATAGCACTACGGTTCGATTTCTGCACCTGATCGCCGCCGCTCAACTTAGCGACTCACCGCGGCGGGAACTCGGCAACCGTGGGCGTTACGCGTGGTTGAATCGACGTCGGCCCGCCCACGTTGTCGATCACATTTTCAATCGTACCCTTGTCGCCCAGCGCTACAGTGATCATGTGATGGAACTGCACGCCGGGCGTCTCCGGCACCTCAATCGCCCGGGTCAGCACCACATTCGGGTGACGGAACACGCTGTAGATGCCAAGCCCCCACGCTTCGTGCCGCGTCACGCCATCAGCTACTTTGTACGAAGCCCAGCCCTCAACGCCCTTCGCGCTCGTATAGCTCCCCTGATCGGGAGGATCGTACGGAATCTCCGATTGGTAAAAGTAGGTCCGCCCGCCGTTGCCGTTCCAAAGAACCTGGAACTGCTGGTGGTGCTCGACGAACAATCCATAGGCGGTCACGTCGTCACCATTGACCACCATTCCGTTCGCGCTCAGGTTCTTGTCCCAGCCCACGCCTGAACCGTGATCAGCCCGCCAGATCCACGTGTGGTCCACGATCGTGTCGGAGCTGTTGATCTCGAGGTCAACCTGTGCACTTCCTACTCCCGCTCCGCCTATGCGAAAGAACACATCGTGCAGGCAAATCGGATTCGCCAGATGCCGCGCTTTGCTTCGCTTCGGACCCACCTCCAGCAGCACCGGCGAATTCTCCACACCCGCGTCAAATAGCACGCCCGCAATGTCGATCCCGTCCACATCCGCCGTTGTCATCGCCGCGGTTCCATGTGCTGGCTTCAGCGTGGCGTATCCCAGCCCCATCACAATCGTGTTCGGCCGCGTCACGCGAATCGCATCGTCCAACTCGTAGATCCCCGGTGTGAACAGCAGGTCTTTGCCTTTGGCCAATCGCGCATTGATGCTCGCTGCAGTATCTACGCCTGGCCGGGCAACATACAAACGACTCAAGGGAATCGATCGTCCTGGCGTTGCGCCGCCATGCCACGTGATTCCCTTGCTGTCCGTCCGCAGCTCGGGCACGCGCACACTCCAGTTGCCCTTGTTGTCGACCTCAAGGAAAGGCTTCTCGCGCACCACTGGGACGCGATCAACCTTGGTGTAGGGCGGCGATGGCCACTCGCCCGCGGGAGGCGATACCACACCCACAAACACCATGTTCCAGTTCGATCCTGTCCAGCTTCCCCACTCGCTGTTGCGGGAAATCCACTGCTGCTGCGAGCCGGAATCCACGTTGCCGTCTATGAGCGAGTCCGACATCCACCCGCCGCTGGCCCAACCGCGGTTCTGGTGCAGCACCAGGTTGCCGCGCACGTGCATCCGCCGGAACGGAATTGCCTGCGACACCGCCCACTGCATCGTCCCGCCCGCCGGCGTCACTGAGAAACCCTCGGCCGCGCGCCAGAAGGTGCAGGTCGCATTGTTGTGCGGCAGGCTCGCGTCCGAGTGCACGTTGCCGTCAATCTCCACCGCATCCGGCGTTGCACCCAGCCCCAATACCTGCGTGTAGAATCCCACCGGCACATCCACGTGATACTTCCCCGGCATAAACAGCAGCGCGTAGCGCGCCGGCCCGAACTCGCTTTTCTCCTCGATCGAGTAGACCTTGTCGATCCGCGCTTGAATCTCTGTGGCCGGCATCGAGGGATCGAAGATCATCACATTCGGCCCGAGGTCCGGCTTCGGCACCTCGGCCCCGGCCTGCGCGAATCCGCTCGCAAGCACTCCAGCCAGCAGGGCCACACCCAACCTGATTTTCGCAGCGTGCATTCCGGCTCGTCTTTCTCTCCGGTTCATCGCCGTCACCTCTCACCTTCACCACACATAGGTCGCCGCCGACTCCGGCTGCAGCGTCGCCGTCACGCTCCGCCCGTAATATTCAATCTGGAAAGTCTTCGGAAAATTTCCGGTGTTCGCGGCGACCAGAACAACTTTCCCGTCCGGCGTCAAAAACGCCACTGTCGAAAGCTGCTCCAGTTCGTTCGATCCGATGCGCACCGAACCCGGCGGCACGAACTTCGAGAAATGCGCCAGCGCGTAATAGGCAACGTTGAACTGCGCCTGGTCGCCGTCCAGTGTGATCGCACCAAAGCACATCGCGCACCCGCCGTCATTGGTGTGCGGGCCCGCTTGGGGATCAGCCGCCAAATTCCACAGCAGTACATTACGCGCCCAGTTCCGCGTCGCGCCAATCAGTACGCGGCTCACCGGCTCGGCGATGTCAATCGATGTCGCGCTCGGCCGCCCGCCCACCGACTGCTCCGTCAAATAAAGATTCTTGTTCGGATACTGGTTGTGCACGCACGTCAGCCTATTGCTGTCGCCGCCATACAGATGAAATGCCGTTCCCGCCACATACTTGCTCGCCGCGGCGTCTGCCAGGATCGATAGCGGATACGAAATCACATCCGGATTGTGATCGTACACCTGGATCTCAGTCTTGATTCCGGCTTTCTCAAACGCCGGCCCCAGGTGCTTTGCAATCAGTTCATCCTCTTCCTGCGCAAACACCACCATGCTCGGCGTATTTTTCGGGTTCAGCGGCTCGTTCTCCACTGTGATGGCAGTGAGGTTGATCCCTTCCGCCTTCATGCCCTCGACATACTTCACCAGGTACTGCGCGTACGCCTCGTAAAATTCCGGCTTCAGCTCCCCGCCCTTCACAGCGCCGTTCGTTTTCATCCACGCAGGCGCCGACCACGGCGACCCCAGAATCTTGATCTCCGGATCGATGGCCAGAATCTCCTTCAGGACTGGAATCACGGCCGCCTCATCCGGCGCAAGGCTGAACTTCTCGAGCTTTGGATCAGTCTGGCCAGCCGGCATATCGTCGTACGAGTAAACGTGATCGTTCATATCTGAGGAGCCGATGCTTACTCTCAGATAACTCACCCCGATCCCGTCTCCCTTTGTCGTGAAGAGCTGCCGCAGCAACTCGCCTCGCCGCTCCGGCGTCATCTGCATCAGCAGTTGCGCGCTCCCGCCCGTCAGCGCAAACCCGAACCCTTCGATAGGCTGGAACTGCTGCATGTCGTTCACTTCAATCGCCGGCGCGTCGCTCTTCGCATCGGAAAGACGCAGAGCGTCCGGCTGGTGAGTGAGCAATGCGCTTCGGTCGACCGTCGTCAGCCAGACCTGCGCATCCGGTGTGTTTTGCGCCCGAGATGTGGTTGGAAAAAGGATGAGAACGGCAGGAAGGACGAGAAAAATCCGCTTCGAAGTCATGATTCCCTCTTCGCTTTGGCGGCTGGGACGCCAATCGCTTGAACGCAGCGGACATTCGCATATACTTAGACAACCGTTTGTCAAAAGGCGAACATCGCACCGCATTGTGAACTTTCCAAGATGAAAGCAGAGCGCTCCGGGATTGTCAAGCGGCTTGTCACACGCTGCGAATCTTCACCTGCTCGCATCGCTCGCGCCTTCTCCATCGCGATGAATGAAAGCAAGTGTCCAGCCTCCCGTCTCACATTAAAACAAAGCAGGCAAACCGCAGCACACATCGGAAGGTCGATTTCGAGGCTTGAACGGGTCCGGGGCTCTCGTGGAGGCAGAATCGCCGCAGTTGTGCCGTCGCACATTTTCCTGCTTTTACGAAAGGTTAGATTTATAGAGAATTTGAACCTCCAACCCTCTGGTCCCGAGCCAAGTTAAAGTCAAAGTCTAAGTTGTGCCTCGCCAAAACTCCGTCTGGGCGCATAGTGCTCCTACGCTTAACCGTTAGGGCAAACGCGTGGGCCAGTTCGGCGTGCCGTTGACCTTTTAAACTCAAGGCGGCTCCGGGCAGCGGCACTCTGCCTGCCTGGGGCTTAGACTTTTCAAAGGCGAACTCCACGCGCATGACGGGCGCGAAGATGGACAAATAGGACGAGAGAGGAGATCGATGCCATGTCGAATGCCGAGAGGATCCGGCTCAGGTGTGCGCTGGCTGCAGGCATTCTGGTCGTGGCTGGCTGCAGTAGCGGCGGAAGTGCGGCACAAAGCTCTCAATCGAGTTTATCGGCTACCGCCGCCCCTTCCATCACTACCGCCGCAGCACTCAACGGAGCGGTCGTGGTCAGCCTGTTCTCGGCAACGTCGGGCGCAACCATTTACTACACAGTAGACGGATCGACACCGACCACGTCTTCGCAGATCTATGAGGCGCCGTTTCTCGTTGCATCGAACCTGACCGTCAACGCCATCGCCGCGGCGGTGGGCGACTCCAAAAGCACAGTAGCCACGAAAAGTTTTGCCCTCAATATCCCATCCGGAACGCTGGTGTGGAGCGACGAATTCTCCAACTCAACGGGCGCCAACGCGCAGCCCAACCCCACCGTGTGGACCTACGACATGGGGGCGGGCGGCTGGGGCAACGAGGAGCTGGAAGATTATTGCGCATGGGGCTCGTCGCTTTCTCCCTGCACTCCCTCCGCCCCGAATGCCTACGTGGGCACCGACGGTTATCTACATATTGCGGCCGAGCAGCCGTCGGCAGGCGTCTACACTTCGGCGCGCCTCAAGACGCAAGGCCTTTTCAGCTTTCAGTACGGCCGCATAGAATTCAGAGCGCAGGTGCCGGAGGCCCAGGGGTTCTGGCCGGCCGCATGGCTTATGGGCAACAACATCGCCACTGTCAATTGGCCGGCATGTGGCGAGATGGACGTGCTGGAGCGCGTAAATGCGGCTGGCACCCCCGACTGGAACGAGGGCTCAATCCACGGCGCCGGCTTTACTGGCGGCAACCTGGGTACTGTCTACAACTTTTCCACCGGCCAGACCGCTGCCAGTTGGCACACTTACGGCATGATCTGGAGTAAGGGCAGCGTGGCGTACTACGTCGACGATCCCGCCCAGCCCTACATCACCTATACGCCTTCGAGCATCAAGGGCCTGAGCGGCTCAGTGTGGCCGTTTGACTCAGGCCAGGCCAACTTCATCATCCTCAACCTGGCCGTGGGTGGTTCCTGGCCCGGAGCTCCCAACAGCACCACATCGTTCCCGGCCGAAATGCTGGTGGATTACGTGCGCATTTATACCCATTGAGTTTTGGCAATCATTGGGCTCCCGCTTTTTTGAGCATGGGCCCGCGGAGTGCAAGTTCTTTAATCGTCCCGCGTTGATTCAGTGCCTCTGCTGGACCTGTGTTCTCGCCGAATCGGCGGCATCATTTGAATAGCTCGAATCCAGGCCCGGTCGGTTCCAGAGCTGCGGGTTCCGATTGGATGGTCGCCAAACCGTCCGTTTCGACTTTGACAACACTGCGCCCCGGGTGTTGATTAACTTGTTATTTCCGGAATGCAGGTCAGTCTCAACTGTTGCTCATAGGTCAGTGGGCCGATCCAAGCGTCTAGCGCGCGCTTCCCGTCCCCGGATTCCTTAAGCCCTTGTGGGCAGGTCGCACTGCTTTGTAAGGGTTGCTTTCAAGCGTAGCTCTGTTCCGGGTATGTTGCCTGCAAGTTTCAGCGTGTCTCCGTCCAGGGTTCCGGACAAATCCAAATCGAATTCGTTACGGCCCATCACGTTCATCAGCCCAGGCGCAATTTGCTTGACGTGAATCTGAGCGGTCACGGCATCACCCTGCTGATCGTATGTGCCCGTGAACATGACGGCGCTGTCGCCGCCGAATACGTGGCCTCCGATATAGATGACAACGCCCGTGCCCCAGCCTTGCACGCCGACGAACTGAACCGACCAGAACCCTTCCATGCTGAGTTTCAACCTTCTTTCGCGAAATAGTGAGCGATCTCTTACGAGGCCTTGCTTTCGGTATGAATCGAGAGGGAATGAGCGGGGCTCACCTCACCGTTACCGGATCGTTAGCCGAGAGCCCTTGCCGCATACTATATCGCTTCATGCTTCCGGGCGAAGCAAAGCGCCGAACTTTTTCTTTTGACGATTGGGCGCCAGGAGCACCCGGCTCAGGGGTGTCGTTGGCCACCCTCCCAGAGGGTAACTCCCGTTCCGGCTGGTTTGTCGGCTACTCGGCAATAACCAAGTCGTAATCCCCGGTTAGCCGGTTGATACGCCCGGAATGCGAGTTTGGCTGGGTTCAAAGATGGACAAGCCCGCGCTGCAATGCCGTGACGACTGCCTGTGTGCGGTCACTTACGTTGAGGCGCATAAGAATGACGCTGACGTGACATTTGACGGTGGACTCGGTGATTCCAAGATCGGACGCAATTTCCTTGTTGCTCTTGCCTTTTACAATGAGATCGAGTACCTCGCGCTCGCGAGCGCTCAGGTCAGAGTCGGGAAAGCGCGAGTTGAGTGCACGCGACACAGGCAGGGGAAGAAAGCGGCCTCCGGCGTGGACCCGGCGCAGTGCGTTCACCAGCGCGTCGTGCGGCATTCCCTTGATGATGTAACTGCGCGCGCCCGCTTGCAGAGCCTGATGAATATCCTCATCACCCTCGTAGGTAGTGAGGACGACGAACTTTGCGTTGCGATGGCGGACCATAATAGTCCGAATGGCTTCTACGCCGCTCATCCCCGGGAGCCGCAGGTCCATGAGCGTAATGTCGGGAAGGAATTTCTCGAAGAGTTCGACGGCCTCCTCGCCACTTCCGGCCTGAGCGACGGTTGTCATGTCGGGCGTGGCCTCGATGATGGCTGCAATGCCGACCCGCATGATAGGGTGGTCGTCGACAATGAGCACTTTGATCTTTGCCGCTTCCTTCATGCCATTCAATTCTTCCACCGGATGCCTCCAGCTTGCTCCCTTTCGACTCTCGATGTAAAGGCGGGATCACGGCAGGGTGACTAAGTCGAAGGCCGTAGTTCCAAGACGCATAGGGAGCCGTAATGGGCCCGAATTCTGCATGGTTCTTTAATCGCTTCCTGCTTTAATCTCAATCTGGTACTCGGGGACAAGGCGGATGTCGTCCAGCTTGTCGATTTGGCCATTCGGCGCGAATTCGGGCGAGTGCGCAAGCTCGAAGTAGACCGGGGCATCGTTGCGCAGTGGGAGGATGCTCAGCTCGAAGGTGCTGGGTCGGTCCAGCGCAAGAAAGCGCTTGAGTCCAATCATCCACGGCTTGCCGTTGTAGAAATTGTCGTCCAACAGCTGCTCCGTGGAAAGACGCGCCAGGTCACCCTGATAGTTGACTTCGAGAAAGAGCTCGCTGAGCCCGCTGAGTGCCCCCGCGGGAATGGTAATCTGCCACCTGGCAGCCTCCGGAAGGGCGCCCGCGTCCGGTGCCTGCGCTACGCCATGCGGACGCCAGTCCTGAGCGGGGCCGAACTTGACCGGCGGCGCGAGTCCCGCGGCCTGGGTAGGGCGGCAATCTACGGGATCGTCCCAATGCGGTGCCTCGGCGGTGAAGCGCGCCGCCAGGCTGGTCAAGGAGACTTGGGTGAGCTGCGCATCTGCTTTAAGTGGAGCGGCGGGCGGAGGAGCGATGGTGAAGGCAAATTGCGAGCCGTTGCGACTGCGCAGCAGAATATGCGCAGCCTGCGCATCGGGATCGGCCAGAAAGTCCTGATCGGTGATGAGCAGGCGATCGCGGCCACCGAGATGTACCTTCCATGCATCCTCAGCCTCTTGCGCGCCCAGCACGACCAGCCGCACAGAATTTCCCCGGGATGAAATGAGATCGATCGACGACTCAATGCCAGGCTTGATGCCGCTCACGTAGAGGACGCCGGAATTGCGGGTGGTTTCTCCGCTCGAAGCCTTTGCGGTCCGCACCGTGCTCGCGTCGAATGCGAATTCAGGCGGGATTCCCGGCAGCGCTTCAAAGTAGACAGTTTCTACACCGGAGTTTTCGAGGCGCGTGAAGAGCTGCGCGGTGCTGTAGCGTAGCGTGATATCGCCGAGGCGAAGGTTGAAGGGCCAGATGAAGTAGTCGCCTGAGGGAAGATCGACGGGGTGGCGCGGCACAGCCAGCGTGCTGTGGGGCAAGCGGATGAGAAACTGCGCCGACCGCCGTGTGGCCATGGCGTAATTACGTACGTAGTTGTTGAAGAAGATGAATCCCGAATCGCCAGTTGAGCGCACGGAGGCGCGGGGAACGGAGAGATCGGTGGAATCGCGGGGCAGCGATTCTGGAGCGTGCACCGTCATCGGCGCCAGCTCCGCACCGAAATCGTTGAGGAAGTACTGAAAAACTTTGAGCCGGCGCAGGGATGCGCGCTCCTCGCCGAATTCGCCCAATGGGGCCTGAAAGTCATAGGACTTGATGGGCAGGTCGTTGGGATAGCCGGTTGCCTGCGACTCCTCGAGCGTGGTGCGCTCTCCGTCGGGATTCTCGCCTCCATGGAACATGTAGGTTCCGTATAGGTTCACGCCGGAGCCGAGCATGACGGGAACCATGGCGGCAATGTCATCTGGAGCAATCACCGGGCGGCGGTGGTAAGTGTCCTCTATGCCGCCCCCGATCTCGGCGGTCAGGTACGGCAAATTGTCGGAGTTGAATCTGGTTCGATCGGGTTCGCCACGCGCGTTGTCAGTATTCACGTTGGCCGCGACGCGGCTTTGAAACCGGAAGGCATAAACTTCTGCCGGAGGGAGCTTGGCAATGGAGCTGTCCCACGGCGCAGCGGAATAACCGCCATAAACCGGAATGACCGCGCGCGGCGGCACCACGGCATTGTCCCAACCGGTGATGAGATAAAGCGGGACGTCCAGGCCGCTCGAGATGGCGATCTTTTTCAGTTCGAGGATGTGCGCTTCGCCTGCGCCCGGGCCGCGCATGGAGTATTCGTTCTCCAGTTGAATGCCGACCACCGGGCCACCATCTTTCCACAACAGCCCTTTGAGCTGCGCACCGATTTGGCCGTACCAGTCGCGAACGCTGGCCAGATAAACGAGATCGTTGATGCGCGTCGGGCCCTGCTGGATGACCCAATCCGGTAGGCCGCCGTTGCGCACCTCGCCGTGATCCCAAGGTCCGATGCGTGCCACCACGTACAGCCCATGTTTGGCGCAGAGCTCGGTAAAGGCGCGCAGGTCGCGCTGGCCGGTCCAGTCGAATTGGCCCTTAACTTCCTCGTGATGAATCCAAATCACGTAGGTGGAGACAATGTTCACGCCGGCGGCCTTCATCTTGAGAATTTCTTCTTCCCACTGCGCGCGCGGATAGCGGGAGAAATGAAATTCGCCCATGACTGGAAGCCAGGGCTCTCCATTGCGCGTGAGATAGCGGCTGTTCAAGCCGAGCGTGACCCCGGCAGGCGTGGTTGCGGAGCCTTCATCGTATTGCGCAGGAGCAGGAGCGCGACCGGGCTGGCTGGCATCGATGCGGATGGGCGTGACAACCGATTGTGCGTGAGATGGAGGGACGGCGGAAGAGGCGACAAGCAGAACGAAGCCTGTCAAAAATAGCGTCTTCGTTTGAAACAACCAGGGGCCCTTCGAGCTAATTCGAATATAGGAAGACATTGCGATAGGCTCCGTGCCTGCCTGTTCCTGCAAGCGTGGTTGTGATCCATCGCCTTCAAGAAAGATCACTTTATTCCCATGCGTCGTTTTGTGAATCCGTCGAAAGTCGGATCAGAGACGGATTTCCGACCGATTTCGGGCACATATCATCCCGGCGGCTAAGGTTTCTTCGCGGTATACTGGGCGCCGCTATGCAAAGAGCTTGCGTGTTGACCTTCGGGCTGCTCATGGGCGCGGCGGCTTGTGCGCTGGCGCAGTCCGGCGCAGTTGCCGGATACACGCACCGTGTGTGGCAATCCTCCGACGGACTGCCAGAACAGACCGTGCAGGCCTTCGCGCAGACCCCGGACGGCTTTCTCTGGATTGGAACTACAGGCGGGCTGGTGCGCTTTGATGGGTCGCATTTTGTCGTCTTTGACCGCCAGAACACTCCAGCATTCCGTGAAAACAGCGTCTTTTGCCTCATGGTTTCCCGCGATGGCGCGCTCTGGATTGGGACAGAAGGCGGCGGGCTGGCCCGATACGCTTACGGCGAGTTCCGTTCCTGGACCACGCGCGATGGCCTCAGCAATGACTTTGTGCGCACGTTGGCCCAGGACGCGCAAGGCAACGTCTGGGCGGGAACGGACAACGGCCTGCTGCGGCTGGAAGGTGATCGATTTGAGCGCGTTGACGGGGCAGGAAACGTGCCCACTCTGGCCGTGCACGCCATTTACCTCGATCGCAATGGCAACCTGTGGGTGGGCGGTTCGAAGCTGCTTCGGCTCAACGGCAGCAACGTGACCGAATTCACGATGCGCGGAGAAGCAAGCCAGAACCGCGTGAAATCGATTGTGCAGACCCCGGATGGAACGATTTGGGTGGGCACGGTTTCCGGACTCAACCGCATGGTTGCGGGCGGGAAGGAATTCGAACGCGTCAACGGAATCACGGGAACAGTGCGCGTGCTGCGCCAAACCGCGGATGGCGTGCTTTGGATTGGAACCATCGGGCAGGGAATCTACGAATACCGGGCGGGAAGCATGGCGCACATCACTGCACCCGCTTCGTTGCCGAGCAACACGGTGCTGAATTTCTTTGAGGACAACGAAAGGAATTTCTGGATCGGGACCCAGTCGGGCATGTTGCGGCTTACGGATGCGCAGGTGAGCATCGTTCCACTGCCCAAGGCCAACGATTCCGACTTCGGAACCATCTATCAGGACCGCGACGGCAGCTTTTGGATCGGTTCCACGCTGTTGTTCCGCATGAAAGACGGCGTGGTGGCGCCGCAGGCCCTGCCAGGCGTGGGCTCCGTGCATGTGCGCAACGTCTACCGCGACCGATCCGACGCGCTCTGGGTGGGAACCGATGGCGACGGCGTTTATCGGATCGCGGATGGGAGCATTACGCATTTGACTACGCGGGATGGGTTGTCGAACAACTTTGTTCGCGCCATGACCGAAGACCGCGACGGAAGCATGTGGGTAGCTGCCGACGAGGGCCTGAATCACATTTTTGTGGAGGGCAGGCGTCCGCGCGTGGTCAGTTATCAGATGCGCGACGGGCTGGCCTACTTCAGTACCCGCGCTCTGCTCGACGATCATGACGGCGATCTCTGGGTCGGCACCGACCGTGGCGTGAGCCACCTGCGCGACGGCAAATTCCTAAGCGATGCCGCGACGACAAGTCTCGCCCAGATGAAGATTTGGGCTATCCACGAGGACGCGGAGGGCGGTCTCTGGTTCGGCACGCGTAACAACGGCCTGTTCCGGTACCGTGACGGGAAGATGGCGCACTTCTCATCCGCGGACGGTCTGCCGGGAAACGCCATTTATCAGATTCTCGAGGATGGCGCCGGGCACCTTTGGATGAGCGGGCCGAATGGCGTTGCCGAGGTGAGCCGCCGCGAGTTAGACAATCAAGCCGATTCGTCACCCCGTCATCTCGCACTCGCGTTTTATTCCGTCGCTGAGGTGGCGGCCAACACCGAAATTTACGGCGGCACGCAGTCCTCCGGTAGCATGACTGCAGCGGGTGACGTCTGGTTCCCGAGCAATCTCGGCCCCGTTCACATCCTTCCCCAGCGGCGCCCGCCCTTGCCGCCGCCCCCGCTGCACATCGAGACCGTGCTTGCGAACGGGCGGCCGGTGGCGATGGACAGCCCCGTCGTGCTAAGGCCGGGCAACGGGCGGCTGGAGTTTGACTTCACACCGATTCGGCTTCGCTCCCAGGACGGGCTGCGCTTCCGCTACATGCTCGAAGGCTTTGAGAAGAGCTGGAGCACGCCGACCGCCGCGCGCACGGCCGACTACACGAACCTGGCTGCGGGGCACTACAGATTTCGCGTGCAAACCTTCGAGGTGAACGATCCGGGCGCAGTCAGTGAGACATCGATTCTTATCGTACAGCGGCCGTTCTTCTACCGCACATGGTGGTTTATCGCCGCATGCGTGGCGCTGATTGCCTTACTGATCTATGCCATCTACCAGTACCGGGTAAGGCACGTGCGCGCGCGTTACGAAGCAGTTCTTGAGGAGCGCAGCAGGCTGGCACGCGAGATGCACGACACTGTGATTCAGGGTTGCACGGGGGTTTCCGCGCTGCTGGAAGCTCTCTCGATGAATGACGTTAAAGATGGCGCGGAGACCGGCCTGATGGATGTTGCGCGATTGCAGTTGCGCTCGACGATCAATGAAGCGCGCGAGGCCATCTGGAACCTTCGCCAGGAAAGCGACGCCGGCAGCCTGGGCGAAAAGCTCGAAAGCATGACGCGGCAGGTGAGCGGCGAGTTTCAGGTGCCGATTGCCTGGTCGATGAACGGAACACCTTTCACGGTGACTGAACCCGTCGCGCACGATCTGTTGATGGTGGCTCGCGAGGGAGTGTACAACGCAATGTTGCATGGTCATCCGGAGCACGTGGGAGTGGCGTTGACCTACAAAAACAGCGAGTTGATCCTGGACCTGGACGACGACGGCTGCGGATTCGGCCCCGAACGGATGGAGAGCGGGAACGGTCATCACTTCGGGCTCACAGGGATGAGGGAGAGAATTGAACGCTCGGGCGGAAGCTTTCGCCTAACCAGCGCGCCGGGGAAAGGCGTTCACATCGAGGTCGCGGTGCCGCGGAAGACAGGGAATCGGGAATAGGGAACAAGGAATAGGGAACAGGGAACAGGGAACAGGGAACAGGGAACAGGCAGCAGCGTCTACGGCGCCCGGCTTTGAGGGATGTGTGAATCATCCAGCCAAAAACGGAGGCCCGGGCATTGCGCCCGGGCCTCCGGTTAAGGCGCGAAATCAGAAGGTTAAGCGAAGGGCGCCTTGGAAGATACGAGGGTGGCCGTTCATGCCGCTGATCACGCCAAAAACGCCTGGGGCCTGATTGACGGTGGATGCCGGGTTGCCGAAGTTCGGATGGTTGGTGGCATTGAAGGCATCCCAGCGGAACTGGAAGCTCTTTCCTTCCATCAGCGTCCAGTTCTTCATGATCGATGAATCGATGCCAAAGACGCCCGGTCCCCAGTAGGCGTTCCTGTTGGTGTCGCCGAAACCGCACCATCCCGGCGTTTTGTCGGCACAGGAAACGGGAAGGGTGAAAGCTGCCTCGTTAAAGTAGCCCTTGTTCGGGTTAGCCCAATCTGAGCGGCTTCCCTTGCCCATGTTGGTGGCTACGCCGGAGACGAAATCGGCTCGGTTATTCCACATGCCGACTCCGGGGTCCGTGTTCCACTGGCCAATCGAGAACGGGGTGCCTTTCTGCGCGGTGATGATGCTGCTCAACTGCCAGCCGCCGACCGTCTCTTGCATCAGCTTGCCCTTATCCCTGAACGAAGGGGCCTGGTAGACAAAGTTGCTGATCCAGTTCCACGGCATATCCTGGTTGGCATTGCCGCGGTTCCACGCGGCGCTGATCGGATTGCCCAGCGCCGGATTGCCGAAGGAGATGTTGCTGCTGCTGGCGATGTCGAGGGTATGCGACCAGGTGAAGCTGGACTGCACCTGGAGGCCGTGCCACAGGTGTTGATCCAGGCTCATCTGCAACGAGTTGTAGCTGGCCGTCGCCCAGCTCTGGTCCTCGAAAATGTCCCCCAAGCTCGAGTTCACGGGCAATTTTGAAGCGTACGGCGGGTTCATGTCGATGGCCACCGACAGGTGATCGGTTTCACTGCCTACATACGCCGCGCGGAAGGCCGTCGTCGGGGTGAACTGCTGCTCGATCGAGACGTTCCAGGCATAGGTTGTGGGCAGCTTGAAGTTGCGCGAGAATTCCTGGCCGATTTGGCCCTTGGGAATGGCAACGTTTTTCGCAGGCTTATAGGAAATCGTCGCCCAGGGGAATGTCCCCGGGAAAGGACTTGTCGGATAGGGAGAGCCGGCGCCGCTGGCGGACCACGGGTTATCAAACGGGATAATCCCGCCTGAGAGGGCAGTATCGGAGCTGCAGGGCCAGCACCATCCCGAGAAGTTAAAGGTGGGGCTGAAGGGGGCGACGTCGGCGGCGTGGTTGTACTCCGAGTACTGCAGCGGACCCGTGAATATGCCGAAGCCGGTGTGGAAGACGGTGTGCGGCAGAGCCTTAGGCTGGTAAGCCATGCCGATGCGAGGCTCCCAGTAACCGTAGTCGCTGTTCATCAGGGTATTGGGCACGCCGGGGTCGCCGGGGAAGAGGAGTCCCGCGGGAGCATTGGTAAACACGGTGCTTTGCTTGCCGGGGGTGCTATTCGCAAAACCGGCGATGGTGTTCGCGCCGGGGACCCAGGCTGCGCCACGGCTGCCTTGGGAGACGGGAGGCGTGTTCGGATCCCAGCGCAAACCGAGGTTGATGGTCAGGTTGGGACGAATTTTCCAGTCGTCCTGGACGAAGGGACCAACCTGCCAGCCGGCCACATCGGCAATCTCGCCGGCGCCTTGCATGTACCCGGATGCGGCGCCCAACAAATAATCGGCCAGGTATCCGCCGGTATAGGAACTCGTGCCCCCGCCTGTTCCGCTTCTTCCAAACCCGATCAATGGCTGCGTCGGATACGCCGTATTTTCCACCGCGTGCTGATGCAGAAGGTCGATGCCTGCGGTGAAGGAGTGCTTGCCCAGGGTTTTGTTGAGCGTATCCGTTAAGCCCAGGGTGTTGCGGACTTCCGCCGAGGGCTCATCCCAGCCGCTCTCAAAGCCGTAGTTCGAGTTGATGCGGAGAGCGCCCATGTAGCAGCTGCCCGCGGGCTCGTTGACCCCAATACTCACCCCATTAGAATCCCCGCCGTTATTGGAGAAGCACATCGGCTTTCCGTCGCTGCCCAGCTCCTGGGCGGCGCTGTGCGCGCTCTCCTGGTTCATGAAGACCGAGACGGTGTTGACAGTACTCGGATTGATCGTCCAGTTGTGCTGCACCATATTGTTGAAGTAATAATCCTCGTTCCAGAAGGTGGCCGTCCACGACGAGTGGTTGTAGGCGCTTTCCATGTTGCCCGGAACGTCGGAAGACGGTTGCGCGTAGTAGTTGGTATACGAGCGCAGGGTGAGGGTCTGGGCGGGCGAGAGGTTGTAGTCAAGCTTGAGCGTGCCCTCGTCGTAGGTGTTGTGGACGGTCGGATAGGTGTACATCATATCGCCGTCCGCCCTCTGCACACCGGTCGTCAGGTTCGCACTGTTGCTCACTATGTTGCTGCTTCTGATCATGCCGTATTTGGCAAAATAAAGCGCGGCTGGAGATAACTGGGCGATGCTGGTGTCGAGCTGGTTGGGCTTGCCGCCGATGGTTTTGAAGGGGCCGACCAGGTTCGTCGTGACGCCATCGGGAGACAGGCCGCTGAAGTCGCCCGTCATCATGGCGGCAGTCGGCGTGGTGGTCAACGTGTTGGTTGAGTTCCAGATGATCTTGGTGCCCTGGAAGTTGCCGAAGAAGAAGAGCTTGTCCTTCTTGATGGGGCCGCCGGCAAAAAGGCCGTACTGGTTGCGCCGCAGCGTATCGGCCGAGTGGCTGAACCAGTCGGTGGCGTTCATGGCGTTGTTGCGGACGTACCAGAAGGCGCCGCCGTGGAAGCTATTGGTGCCGCTCTTGGTGGCGATACTGACCACCGCGCCGGGCGCAAAGCCGAACTGCGCGCCGTAGTTGCTGGTAATGACCTTGAACTCCTGGGTGGCGTCGGCGTTGGGGAAGGGCGAGGTCAGCAGGTTGTAGTTGTCCATGTTGGTGACGCCGTCGAGCATATAGAAGGTGCTGCCCTGGCGGCCGCCGGAGGCGCTGGCGCCGGTCTCGGTCGGGAAGGAGAAGCCGGTCTGAATGCCTTCGCCGCCGTGATTCAATACGTTGACGGTGCCGGGCGCCAGCAGAACCAGGCTCGAAGGATCGCGACCGTCGAGCGGCAGCTCGGAGATGGCAGCTTCGTTGACCGTCGATCCCAGCTCAGCCGAAGTAGTGTTGATCAGCTCGGCGTCGGCGGTCACGGTGACGACCTCATTTGCAGCCGAAGGGAGCCTGAGGTGCACATCCTGGGTCGCATACTGGTTGGCCGTAATGATGATGCCGCGCTGCAAATACACGGCAAAACCCTTTGCCGTAATGGTCAACGAATACTGACCCGGCGTCACCGGTTTCAGCAGGTAACTTCCCGTGTTGTCTGAAGTTTCCTTCTGAATAAGATTGGTATCGACGTTGGTGAGCGTGACCGTTGCTCCAACGACCGCCGCGCCGGTTTGGTCGGTAATCTGTCCGGTCAAACTGCCGCTCGTGCCTTGTGCAATGGCGAGCACGCCAGAGCCGACGAGGATAACCACCAACATAAGCACCAGAGCTCGCAGGCTCTTTGCGTTGATCGTTTGCATAACCACCTCCTGAAGTGGGTCGAGCGGGAGTCGCGGAGATCGAAATGCTCGCCAACTGGCGCTGCCAGGAGGCGATTGAAACCGCTTTCATTTTGAAATCTAGAACTCCCCGGTGCCCAGCACCTGTGTTGCAGATCACTCATAGGGTCGTTTTCCCCATCATCAAGAAACGACGGTTTTGAGCCGTGTCGAACTTTACGCCGCCCCAAATGGCTCATGTATCCGCCAAAAGTAGGATCAAAGGAGATTTGTGCCCCAGCCGATGCGAACTTGAGCATTTTCACTTCCAGGCTTCCGCACGATGCATGCTAGCCTGATGCGCCGAACGGGGGCCCGCGCTGAAGTCACCAGGGATAACATGGGCCACTCCGACACTGGTACCACTCTGAACGTCTACTCAGAGACCTGGTGGGATGGACGAGTGGATGCGGTTTTTCGCGCTGTCGAAGCCGTCTTTGAAGAGCCCGCAGCTCAACCTGCGCAGACCGCGCAAACATCGCGGAGTGCGACAAAACAGCCCGCTGAATGGGTGCCCTTTTGGGTGCCCCAACCAACGGCTCAAGCTGTAGGTGATTGATTTGAATGGTCGGGGAGAGAGGATTTGAACCTCCGACCCCCTGGTCCCGAACTGACAATGTCTTGTAGAATCAACAACTTATGAATCTCAAGCGTGGTGCTTCAGTCGCATAAGCCATTCGGGTTCATATCGATAGCTTTCAGTCATTTTCAATTGGGAACCCAGTGTGGGAACCCTCGCATGAACCATCGGAGAAATTCTCGTCTAGTGGGAGAACCCGTGGACGCTGATCAAACCCTTCGGTAAGAAGTCCAATGGTTGGTCCACATATATCCCGCGAGGGCGCAAGCAATGGTGGATAACCTGAACGTTTGCGGCGAATAGGACTAGCAACCAAAGCCGGCAGGTGAGAGCCGTAGGATATTCCTCTGTCCTGATATATCTCTATCCTTCAGTTCACTTCGCATAACCTTGGAGATACCCCGTGTCAACCTATGCTGAATCTGTTGCTGCTTGGTTGCAACCAGTGCCCTGGCAATTGGTTGCTACCTTGGAATTCCCATGGAATGCCAGACCTGAGACCGCAGATCGAAAGTTTACAGAGTTGATCGATTCAGTGGAACGTGGTATGCGTACCAGAATCTGTTATGCGCGGGCCTTGGAATCCAGAGCCAAGTCCGGTGAGCGAGTTCCTCTTCACATCCATGCGGCGCTGGCTTCTGCCAAACCGATCCCGCACCAACTTGTCTCCGGAATATGGAATAGCCAAGTTGGCCGAACAAACTCCTCGAATAGCGATTTGGCATTCATTGAACCATATAATCCGTCGCAATGCGGAATTCAGTACCTTCTGAAGCAAATAGACGATCCCGACTGTGAATGGGATTTCCGCAACGTTCACCTATTCAATCCTAATGTGAAGTTGGATTCGAAGTTGGATCACGCATCACTACGATCAGCCCGTCGTTGGCAACAGCAAGTCTCTTTAGCCTCGGCTTAGCCCAATACCGCTGTCGAGCCGCCCGGCTCGAGCAAACTCTAAACCCTAGATCGCCGTCGAGCGACTAGCCCTCCGGCCTCCTTGCCGGATGAGGACAAAGAACATGAGATCCAGAGGAACTGCTCTCAGTGCTGCCTCGCGCCTGAAAGGCAAATACACCGTCAACCCCGTAACCTCGTGCTGGGAATGGAACCGAAGCCGTTCCAGCCAAGGCCGCTACCCTACAATCGGTCTCCCTGGTAGCGGCAAACCAGAATACGCCTACCGGATTGCTTGGTCCGAAGCGAACGGACCCATTCCTATTAAGCCTTGCCCAGATGGGTCCTGGCGGTGGGAGATTCATCACGTCTGCTTTAATAAGCTCTGCGTGAATCCGAAGCATCTCAAGCTTGTGACCAATAAGGAACACACCGCGGCTCATAACGCCCGGCGCGCTGCAATGCGGCTTGCAAAGGCCGCGTAGTTCACTCCCTTAACCTGATGCCTGTCTGGGGCGGCCTCAACCGCCCCGGCGTGGCCGCTTCGGAGCAGTTAGCGAATGACGAAGTGACGCGTCGATTGGGAAGTTGATTGGGCTAGAATCTCCAAATACACAAAAGGCGTGGGAGATCAAGCCCACGCCTTTCTTGTGTCTCTTGATCCAGGCCGCCGCGCTGTCCTGCTCTCGCATCCACGCTTCGAGTTCGATCCGGGAAAAACCCCAGAGCGAGCCCAGTCGCTTATACGGGATGTGCAACGAATCGGCATTCCTCACGATTGTGATTCGGTGAACGCGGAGGAATGTCGCCGCTTCTTCGAGCGTCATAACGTCCTCCGGCGTCGCTGACACTACTGGTTTGCGTGAATGTTTCGTCAGGGCGCTCATAGTCGTAAAGTCCTCTTCCAAGCTGCCAACTCCTCTTTCAACTCCTCCGTGTCCTGTTCCAACCCCTCCCGGATACATACGCCTTCGTTAATAATGCGGTCAGTTAGCAAGAGCAGGTATTGGACTGTTTTTGAGGTGTAGAAGGCAAAGGAATCGACAACGACCCCGGTCCTGGTGAGAGATGCGTCAATCCCAACTCCCCGCAGCTTCCCGGATCCGTCTTTGAGGTCCCAAATGTATCGCCGGTTGACCCAACCTCCTCGGCCCGGTTTGAGCTTAACGCGCCGCCTAAATGTCCAGTCAAGATCGCATTTCTTGAAGAGGAGCAACAGGGTCTTGATGTCTTCCAAGCAATGATCGTCATTGAAGAATTGCCCGGTCACATCCTCCCAGCCAAGGCGTGCAGACTCCTCAAGGCAACTCTTGACTTCCGCCGGTGAAATAGAGGCACGCTGGCAATCCTCGATTGCGTCATTATTAAGGTGCTCGATTAGAGAACCGACACGTTCATGCTCGGAAGCGAGTTCCTGCTTCCCATTGGAACTGAATTGTTTCTTGGGTAACATCAGATACACTCCTCTCGCGCTATAACTGCGAGTAAATTACCTAGGTTGGGTTGGGAGTGTGTCCTGCTACTAGACTTCGACTAACTTGGCGCCCGCCCTCACTCTAAAAGGGCCACACCATCCGAGTACGGCCGGAGGAGTTGTGTTGCACGGAACCTAAATCCGCACAACCCCAACCCCGGTAGGGTATCACAATGTCCCTGCCGATGCAACCCGTAGTCATCTCCGACGATGCGGCCGGCGACCGTAATCTGTTCCATTCACAAGAACTTGACCCCGGATGATCGCGACTGGATGGATCCAGCAGTCGCCTCCAGGACGGACCCAAACCAGACCGAATCCGACGAGCCAGCCGGAGCCGCCTCCGCTTCCCGCGTGGCCGTCGTCGAATCCTCCCCAGCCGGACGCCGCATCGGAAAGCGGCGAACCAGTCACGATCGTCTTCAACGACGGCCGCCTTCCCGAGCAGATTCATAATTACCTGCTGACCCCAACCACCCTCTATATCCTCGACCAGCATCACCAGGAAATCCCCATCGACCACCTCGACCTGGTCGCTACAGAAAAGGTGAATCGCGATGCAGGCGCAGACTTCAGCCTTCCCGGCCCCTCAAGATAACCCATAACAAGATCCGGGTGTAAGAATGTGCCCCGCTTCCCCATGATGGATGTTTCATTGGAAAGGGGTTTACATGGTTACCCTCGACACCTTCGGTACGAAGCGGACCATTTGGTTAGAGCGGATTGAGTTTCTGGATAGCTAGCAGACAGCGATCGGTAGCTGGGTGCTGGTTTCAGTGAATCCTGCCACTCATTCCAGGAATATACTGCCACGGGTTGAAACGTTATGCTGCCACCCCATACCCAGCAATCCCGCCACCGGCAGTCTGAGGGAATGCGCAGCATCATCCACGCCGAAGACGTGCGGGAATGTTGACGAAAAGGTAATTGCCGGGTAGCCGGTCATCCAGGCCTTATTCAGTGTCGATGATGGATTCTTATTGCATCAGCGGCATCGCGTGACAGATGCAAGGCCTTGGTTGAGCTTCCAACAGTCACGGTGTACCCGTCCTCTGCCTGCCAGCTCCTCACGCACAGGCGCACACCCGGTGCGATGCCGTTAGTGCTGAGTGACTTGAGCCGTGTGGCGTCGTCATCGGAGATGCTCTCCACAATGAATGTGCCTCGTCCCAGAATCTCCGTCAATCGTATAGAGTTCTGCTGTGACATTTTCCCGCCGAGAGTGGGAATGCAGTGTCCATGCGGATCGAATTTCGGGTTCCCGAGTTTGGCGGCGATACGTTCCTCGAATCGCTCCGAGATGAAATGTTCGAGGCGCTCTGCCTCTTGATGCACTTCTTCTATCGGGTAGTCGAGCACCTCATGAAGAAAGGTCTCGATGAGCCGATGGTGACGCAGCACTTCTAGAGCGCGCAGCTTTCCCTCCACCGACAGCCGTACCCCGCCATGCCGCTCGTACTCGACCAGCGGCTTGGTCGAAGCCGCCAGCTTTTGAAGCATATTCGTAACCGAAGCTGGAGCCACTCCGAGCCGGATTGCCAGCGCTGTACAACTGACGCGCCGATTCTCCGGCTCGCCCAGGGCGAGGATGGCCTTCAGATAGTTGTCCACCGATTCTGAATTTGCGTTATGTTGTCGGCGTAGTTCCATGGCCCGGCCTCGTTTTTGCAACTTGACTTCTACCCCATTTTAGGCGAACCTAAGAATTAGGCAAGGCTAAATCTGGTTGCCTTCTATTCTTTTCCTCTTTTCTCGCAGAGAGAGCTGGTTGGCTCTTGCAGACCCGCGGGAAGCCCCAGCAAGACATTCGGAGGTCATGCATGCTTCCAAATCGAGCCTCCCGAATCATCGCCCTCTCTTTGCTATTAACCGCCGTTAATTCGTATCCTTTGCTGGCGCAAAGCGGCACATCGAGCGCCATCTCCGGCACGGTGCTCGACGTCTCCGGCGCCGCCCTGCCTGGTGCCGACATCACGGCCACGGAAGTCGACACAAGGGCCGTCCGCACAGTGCAAACCGACCACGATGGCCGTTTCCTTTTCTCTCAGGTCAATCCCGGCACCTATACCGTTTCCGTGCGCGCCCCAGGATTTGTGGAACAGAT
The DNA here is from genome assembly GCA_049517515.1 of Occallatibacter sp. Taxonomy (GTDB): domain Bacteria; phylum Acidobacteriota; class Terriglobia; order Terriglobales; family Acidobacteriaceae; genus Telmatobacter. The sequence goes on along the minus strand of JBEKSA010000006.1, from coordinate 22,925 downwards.
CTCGCAGCCCATTGCGGTCGAAGTTGGCCGCACCGCCGCGCTGAACTTCAATCTCGCTGTATCTGGAGCTTTGCAGACCGTCGAGGTCACCGCCCAGCAGACGCTGCTCAGTCTAGAAAATCCCAACACCACCACCACCATCGAAGCGAAAACCATCACCAACCTGCCCAACGCCGGCTCGGACCTCACCTTCGTCGCCCAGTTCGCCCCTGGAGCGCTGATGAACACCGCCGGCTCCTCCAACGACGCCAAGGCCCCTGGTGGATATGGCAACGTCGAGTATAACGGCCTTCCCGCTACCTCAAACGGCTACATCCTCGATGGCTACGACACCAACGATCCCTGGCTCGGCCTCAACATCGGCCTCTCCACCAACCTGGTCCTCGGTCTCGATGCGGTTGATCAGGCAACGGTGAACACCAACTCATACTCCGTCGATCAGGGCCGCTACGGCGCCTCGCAGGTCAATTACTTCACCAAATCGGGATCTAACACATTTCACGGTGACCTCTATGAGCTTTGGGATGGCTCGCTCTTCAGCGCGGAAGACTACTTTCTCCACGCCAATGACATGCCGGGCAACATTACTCCCAAGCCACGCTCCAATGTGAACCACTTTGGCTTCGCCGTCGGCGGACCCATCCGAAAGGATAAGCTCTTCTTCTTTACAGCCTATGAGGGCGTCCGCATCGCGCTTCCGATTGTGACTCAGGCTGTTGATCCCTCTCCGGCCTATCAACAATACGTGCTCAGCCAACTTGCGGTTGGCGGCGTTGACCCCATCACCGGGACCGCGCTCCCCGCCGAGCCTGCTGAAGTGGCCTTCTACCAATCGATGTTCGGCCTCTACGGCAACACCGCCGGAACGCCCGTCCCGGTCAGCTCTTGCCCGCTCGATGCCAGCGGCGCGCTGCTCCCCGGCACCCAGAACAGCGGCAACCTCTTTAACGGCAGCGGCTGCGCCAACCAGCGAGAGGAGTCGCTTCAAAACAGCGACCACGAAAACCTAGTGGTGGTCAAGATTGACAACGCCCTCAATGCCAGCAACACTGTCTGGTACCGCTTTCAGTCGGATACCGGCCTCCAAGCCGCCTGGACCGATCCCATCAACGTCATCTTCAACTCGTATTCTCCGCAGCCACAGCGCACGCTGGTTGCCGGCTACACGCACATCTTCCGTCCCAATCTCGTCAACCAGTTCAATCCCGGCGCAAGCTGGTACTCCAGCATCTTTGAGCCCAACAACTTCGCCCAGGTGCAGCAGACGTTCCCCATCGTCCTCGCCGCAGGCAGCAATGATGCGCCCTTTACCACCATCGGCGGCAACGACAATACCTATCCGCAGGGCCGCAAAGTCACCCAATGGCAGGTCAACGACAATCTCGACTGGATCCGGGGCAAGCAGGAATACCGCTTCGGCATTAACACTCGCCGCATCGACGTCAGCGACTACGATCTGGGTGAGGGCAGCGTGCCCGCGGCCGTCTATGACGATCTCGCCGAGTTCACCTACGGCGCGGCCTACACAGAGAGCTGGACCTTTCCCATTTCGTTCAATGAGCGGATAGCTGCCGGCAATCTCGACCTTTACGCGATGGACACTTACAAGCCAACGCCCAAAGCCACGTTCATCGTCGGCGTAAGGACGACCTGGAACACCGACCCCGTGAATCAACAGCGCCTCTTCGCGCGTCCGGCGGGCTCGTTTCTCGATCTCTCGCATGGAGTCAACCAGCCGCTCAACCAGGCCGTTCAGACTAAGGTGCGGGCTCTGTTTCCCTCCACGCCGATCCTGGTCTGGCAGCCCCGCGTCTCCCTTGCTTACCAGATTGAGCCGGGCACGGTGATCCACCTCGGCTTCGGTGCCTTTAACGACATCATTCCCGCCCAGATTGCCGATCTCGCCGCCACCAACGCTCCCTACGCGCCTACCTTCGTCGGCGGCATCGGCGGCCAGGTAGGCGGCCTTGCCATTGCGCCCGGCGTCGCCAACAGCGCCGCCGGTGCGGCCTTGAGCGCCAACGCTCAGTTCCAGTCGCTCTTTAAAGCCGGCGGCCCGCCCTGCGCAGGATTCGTCTCCGGCGACCCCACCTGCCCTCTCGCCGTCAGTCTCAATACCTTCCCCAGCGGCACGCTCAAAACGCCGTATTACTACCAGTACAACTTCGGCATCGAGCAGAAGCTGAATGCGCATGGCGCAGTCCGCATCGGTTATGTCGGCACCCGCGGCCTCCATGAACCGTTTCAGGTCGGCCTCAACGGATACCAGACTGTCTGCGCCGGATGTTTTACGCCTTATCCCTACGCGCAGCCCCTCGACCAGCGATTCGGCAGCGTCAACGAATTCCGCACCGATGCCAGCAGCAACTACTCCGGCCTGCAGACCAGCCTCTCCGAGCAGCTCCACTCTCTCACGCTCAGCGCAAACTACACATTCAGTCATTGCCTCGACGAAATCTCCAACGGCGGCTTGCTCCCCTTTTCCAGCCAGGGCATTCTCACTCCGTTGCCTGGGGAGTTGAGCCGGCAATACAGTAACTGCGACTACGATGTGCGCCAAAACCTCTCCGCCTACGGCATCTACCAGATTCCTTTTGCGTCCAAGCATCTTCTGTTGCGCTCTCTCTTCCGCAACTGGTCGGTATCTGAAACAGCCTTTCTGCACTCCGGTCTTCCGTTCACCGTCCTCAGCCAGCCCTACACGGCCAACGGCAACGGCGTCTTTCAGGCCAATGGACCGCAGCATGCCCGCCGCATTCCCGGCCAGCCGCTCTATCAAAAGACCCCCTACTCTGGCGTGACCGTTGCCGGAAGCAAGCAATGGCTCAATCCCAACGCCTTCGCCTCGGTCGTCGATCCCACTACCGGCGCCTGCACAGGCGGCGATTCCCCCGCCGATTGCCAGTTTGGCGACTCCGGCCGCAATACCGTGCGCGGCCCCCACTTCACTGACTCCGACATCTACCTCTCGCGCCGGTTTCCTATGGGGGAGCAGACCTCTCTGCGCTTCGATGTGCAGATGTTCAACGCTTTCAACCATCCCAACTTCGCATTGCCCAGCAGTGTGGAGGCTGGCGTGCCCGGAGAATATATTCCGCCCAAGTTCGGAACCCTGGAGAGCACCATCTCACCGCCAACCGGCCTATTAGGCGTCGGCCTGGGAGGCGACAGTTCCCCCCGCATGATCGCCTTTCAGGCCAGAATCGAGTTCTGAGAGATTGCGCAGAGGTTGGCCGTCGTCAGCCCGAGCCCCGAAACACTGATCCAGCCCGTCGACGGAGACCGCTTTTCGAATTGCTGGTGAATTGTCGGCAATCCGGACATTACCCTTTTTGGGGGTTCTGTCCGAGTAGCCGGTCATCCGACCAGGGCCCTCCGCACGCGATCGCCGTTAGAACCCGGACTGCACGCGGGCAGCCCTGCGTTGGTTGCGGCATCCAACCAATGGCTTCGGTGTCGGCCAGGCAAGAGCACTCATTGTAGCCCAAGGAGTACGATCTCAAAGAAGACATAATTGCGCACAGATCTGGATGCCCGGTGACATTTGCCCCCATGTCGGGCGAACTTGAACCAGTAGACTTGCCAGTGGAGATCATTGTTGCAGCGATACATAAGCGGAGGAAACCATGCATCGAGAGGACCAGTTCATCCCCGAATTGATTGTGAATAACGGGCCAACCGCGCTCGATTTCTACAAAAGTGTCTTCGGCGCCGAAGAAGTACACCGAATGATAAAACCGGGCAGCGAGAAGCTCGTTCACGGCGAATTGCTTTTGGACGGACACAAGTTCTTCGTCTGCGATGAGTTCCCGCCGAACGAAGGTGGAACCTGCAAGTCACCGAAGACGCTCGGTGGAACCGGAGTGCGCATCACCCTCCTGGTTGACGATGCGAACGGGGTAGTCGAGCGTGCGGTTGCTGCCGGCGCGCACGTGAGCATGCCCGTGCAAGACATGTTCTGGGGAGGACGTTACGGAAAGATCGTTGATCCCTTCGGCCATGAATGGGGAATCAATCAACAGCTCAAAGAGCAGAGTCACGAAGAGACTCAGATCGCGGCCGACGACTTCTTCGCGAAACAAAAATAAACAAGACGTTGTTGATTGCGATCGATTAAGTCGATTATGAAGAAGCGAGGGGGTCTGAATTGAGATTCGATCTTTACTTTGCAAACGCGGAGCGTGGTGGTGGATACAAATACCTGTGCCGGATACATCCCAAACGTGACGCCGCAATGTTGCATCTCTCTGGAGAAACCAAATTTGACAGCGAAGATGAAATGCGCCTGAGGCTTAAGGGCATCCTGCTTTCGACAAGCATAGAACGGGCGATCAATGTATTACAGGCTCACGAAATGCAGCAAGTGGAATATCGCAATATAGAGTTGAGCGACGAGCAAGCCCGACGCCTTGGATGGCCGAAGACCGCACCCGTAATGTGAGACACATTCAGTGCAATGTCATCTCAGTCGCTCACCGCACCCGAAGCGCGGCGTATTGCTCGTCAGTGAGATTCAGGAATATCCCGCCTCTCCCCATTTCGATACCCTGATTCACCATCGACCGGGCATCTTGGTCAGGGAATCCCGCCGCATGTTCCACGAGTTCGATGACCTTCTGTGACGAGGCGAAGTGAAGCTTGCGGGGCAGCGTGGTCTTCAAGTCATCCTCAAGAAACTGGCAATGCCAGCCGTTTCGGCATTGGAATGAAAGATAGACGCGGAGCATGAGGTTGAGTATAGGCGGAAGCGGGGAACCGAATGCGACGAATTTGGTTTGCTTGATGTCAGTGAGACCGTGAGCGGGATTACCATATTTCGGTGGTGTCCATTTGGTAAGTTTTGAGTGTATCGTCGCCTATCCGTCCCTAATGTGATCTGGCTCACGTTGCTTCCGAGTTGGCGGTGACTCGCCCGGAACGGCTAACTGACGATTAGCCTTCCCCGGTGCCGATGCCCTGGCGGCTCACAATTCTGACTCGAATTGCGAATTGATCTCCGTCATGCAGGCACTGCAACCCAGCACACTGCGTTGACCACAAGCCATCAGACTACCCGTGATAACAACCATAGGCTACTTTGAAATCGTGCCAACAAGATTGAGATCGATCGCGACATCATTATCCGCTTTCCAAATCATGAAGCTTGGATTCTTTAGTCCCCATTGGACGTAAGGCACCACAAAATGAGCCTTGGCAATTGCGCTGGTGCCATCAAGATGTACCAGCATGGGGACGGTGATTTCATGAGGCGTGCCCAGCAGTGTGAATATTCCCGTCACCTGAATGTTCGAGTTGCCTAATGGAGCGATGGCACCGACATAGGTCTTCGGCTCAAAAGAGACCGTTGCGTGCTGTTCCACCTCCAGGATGTCTTTGTTCATCTTCCTGTCGCGACTGTCATTGCCGGTCTTGCCGCTGTCGGCGAGGACGACTACCGAACCCGACATCCTGAGAGTGCTGCGGTCAAACTCAATCGATCCGGATTGGATGTGAAAGGTGCCGCTGACGACCTCGTGGGTTGTATTGAGCATCGTCTTGACCTCGCTGGCATCGGGATTGATGACGAAGGTCTGATGCTGGGCAAGCTCGGCTGGAGCAAGTATGACTGCGAGGGCGAAGGCTGCGAGGGATTTCATTGCGTGTCTCCTGGAGCGTTTTGCTTATTCGAGTTGTGTGCCTCGGAGGAATAGCCCCGTTCTAGCTGGCGGCAGCATGGGCAGCCACAGAGGCATGTTGGGCAACGCGCGTCAGCTTTGCCGTTACGCGCATCACGCCGGGCCATAGTCTTAAGCAAAACGGTAATACAGCGCGTGCGAGTGCGTTATTCAAGCCGCTGGCCGCGAACTCGGCAAGGCGCATCTGGGCCAGCAATCCCGACCGCAGTTTCGCCTGGAACAGCGGCGCCGCCTCGGCTGCAAGATAGGCAGCGACCGCACAACGCGCGGTATGCAACGCAATGGATATGCCATCGCCGGTGAATGAGGGAATGACGGCTGCCTGATCGCCGATGCAGTAGAGCCCCTCCTCCGTTGTGCGGCGGATGAAGCCATATGGGATATGCGTGATGGCGATCGGCTTGGTGAGCAAGGGCTCTGCGCCGGCGAGCCTCATCGCGAGATGCGGACAGTCTTGCTGCATCTTCGCGAGGAGGTTTTCCCAGCGATGGCCCACGCGCGCAAGGTGCCTCTGTTGTATCACCCAGCAGAGGTTTGCATTACCGTCTTCAACCGGCTGAATTCCGCCATAGCCGCCGGGATAGAGCATCAGCTCTGAGGCGCGCGCGAGTTCAGCGGACTGCGTGCGCGCCAGGCGGAAATACATCTTGAATCCGACCCATCGCTCCGGGTCTTCCGGTCGCGTGTAGCCCCGCAGATCGTGCTTGCCGGTCGCGAGAAAGACCGTTGGAGCCTCACAAGTGCTGCCGTCGTCGAGCGTGGCTTGCCAGGCGTTGCTTGTCGTGCGAACCAGCGTCTGCACGCCGCGACCGCGCTGGACGCGGACTCCTGCAGCAGTGGCTTCGGCGATGAGCGCTGTATCAAGCGCCTTGCGCGTGAGCGAGGCCGCCGGAAAAGGCAGTGGAGCCTCCGCTGCGCGTCTCGCAGCGGCCAGGCGAACGTAGTCGATCGGTACGGCGCCAAGCGACGCCACATCCACCCCGAGCGCGTGCAGATCCTCAAGCGCCTCACCGCTCAGGAACTCTCCGCAGACCTTATGCCGCGGTGTGGGCTCGCGTTCGATCAGAGTGACGCTTCGCCCTTGCCGCGCGAGCGCGATGGAAGCTGCACAGCCTGCCACACCCCCACCGATGACGAAAACTTCATTTGGAATAGGTACACGATTCAGACTGGACGTTCTAACTGGAATCTCCTTTTTCGGATCCGATACGTTGGGTTTTACCGCGTCTATTGGGTTTTCCATGACCGGTGCTGCAATTCGGTCGTGGCTCAAGTTGAGATCTTCGGGCCCAGAGCGACTGTTGGACGAGGTGCAGGCGAGAAGGGGAGCAACAGTCTGCGCTGCTCGATCTTTCGCACCGGCGAGAATGAACGGTTTGTCATCTTGCCGACTTTGACAAGCAGATCATTCCCGCATAAAGCGTTGCCGCGATCGTGACAAATTGCTCACGCGCGGCGTGTCGTGAGCTCGCGCCAGTTGAGGCCAAGGTCGATGACGAGCAGCGAAACGAGTGTGAAGGCGATGACGCCCACAGCGGCAAAGGCGTCTCCAAGATGGCTCCAGTAACGAGGCCAGAGGTTGAGCACGCGGCTCGAGACAAATGTAAACGTGACGGCGTAGGAGCGGGCCATCCACTGGCGATGCTGTGTGATTTGGCGGTTACGCGCAGTGAGGAATGCTGCTGTGGTGCAGACGATCCAGGCGGCGGCCTGCATGGAGGTTCCCGGCAAGCCGGGACGGCCGGCGGCGAGGGCGATGCCGGTGATCGCGCCGATAAAGACGGAGACGACGTAGGCGCGGCCGAGAACGCGGTGGAGCTTCAAGTGGCGCAGGCGAAATCGCGAGGAGAACTGAATGGGGCCGCTCAACAGAGCGATGCCTCCGAAGAGCACATGCGGGACCAGCAGCTCGCGGTCGGCAATAACCTGCAGACGGTAGGTGTGGTACATGGGATAGTCGGTGACGAGAAGAACTTCAGATGTGATGAAGACAAAGAGCGCCGTCAGGCCAAGGAAGATCCAGAGAACAATCTTGAATCTGGAGCCGGTTGAGCCGGGCGCGAATTGCGTGACGGTTGCCATTATTCTCCTTCGAGAGTGATGGATGTGATGAGGAGTGACGCAAGAGTGAGGACGCGAAGTTTCGGTACTATCCTGCCATTCCACGCGTTCAATGTTCAGTTCACCCGCCAGAACTGCAATTAGTGGTCAATCCGCGAATATGTCAATGCGCACTTCAAGTCGGAAATTGAATTTGCGTATTCGCTCCGATCTGATCAGCCTGCCTGCGCAGTGGCGGTGAGTTGATGACGTCTTTCTTCTGGAGCCAAAGGTAGACTTACTCTAATTCGCGCGCCACGGCTTCTGCGATTCTCGACATCAACCGATCCACTGTGGGCGCGGGCTACCGCATCGACAAACGCGAGGCCGAGACCATGGCCGGTCGAATTCCTTCCTTTTACACGGCGAATAAAGAGATGCTCCAGCACTTCTGGATCGAACCCGTTGCCGTCATCTTCAAAAACTAGGCTTGCTAGGTCGCCGCTACATTGCAATGAGATATCGATACTCGATGCAGGGGCAAGGTGTTTCAGTTCGTTGTCGAGCAGGTTGGCGATCATACGGTGAACGAGACCTTCATCGCCGAGCACGATGATTCCCTTCTCGCTACTTAAGCGAATGTTCAGCCCTTTTTCCGTCATCGACGGTTCGTAGAGATCGACCATTGTCTCCAGAAGCTGGCTCAGATCGATTTCAGTCCGTGTGAGGCGGAGGGCGTCGGCGCGGGCCTCGGCAACATCCAGCGACTTGTTAAGGAAATCTGTGAGTTGGTCGAGTTCCTCGATGACCGAGACGATCGGTTCCGCACTCTCTTCGCCGTTCATGGCCACCAATGACATCTCGAGTTTTCCACGAATTGCGGTCAGCGGGCTCCGCAGGTCATGTGCCAAAGCATCGGTAATGGTGTGCAGCTGATGCATTGAGCTTTCAATGCGATCGAGCATGCGATTAAGCGTGTGGGCCAGCTGGCTGACCTCGTCGTTGCGGCGTGTCGCCGGCACGCGGCGACTCAGGTCGGAGTGGCCTATCCTCGAAGCCACCTCAGTTATCTTGCGGACGTGGCTGAGCATGCGCCGTGTGGTAAGGAACACGATGCCGAAGCCCAAAAGTACGACAAGCAGCCACAAAAGGAAGAAGCGAAGGCGGAGCTTCGTCAACACCCTCAGCTCGTCCCGCTCGGAAAGTCCGAGATAGATATGGCTGCCATCGCCTATCTGTTGGCAGGCAACTCGAAACGGGACTGGAAATCCCGATACGCGCACATCCGTTGGCTTATCGGGCAGGAATTTAGTCGTTTTAATCGCCTCAAGGTTAGACTGTCCATCGCCGGCACCCACCCAAAGCTGAAGGAGTCCGTCGGCGCTCGTTTGCAGAAAAAATACGGAATTGTTGGCGTTGCCCTCTGAAGCCGATTTGTTTGGCACTTCGCGCGCTGCGAGCTCTGCGATCTCACCCACCACTCGGCCGTAGAGCGCATTCCTCGGAGTCCGCCCCGCAACGTCTCCGAGTACTCCAACCTCACCGGAAAGCCACGCATCACTCCGACGTTGTATGTCGTTGGACACAAATTGGTGGAGAAACACGAAGATGACCAGCGTGCCACACGCGAACGCAATCGTAGCCAGGAAGGAGATGCGCCACGCTGCGCTGCGCAATGGCGCGTTATCGGTCATTAAAGACATATCCGACGCCTCGCATCGTCCTGATCAGCGGCTGCTGCCCGGCTCCATCCACCTTGCCGCGCAGCCTATAAATATGCACATCCACTACGTTCGTGTCCGGCTGAATGCGCATCCCCCAAACCTGGTCCAGAATCATCGAGCGCGTCACTACGCGTCCCGCATTCCTGCACAGATACTCCAACAGCACAAACTCCTGTTGCGTTAATTGCAGAGTTTGTCCTCCGCGGGTGGCCTCTCTCCGCAGCAGGTCCAGCTCCAGATCGAGCACGCGCAGGCGCGTTGCCTCGCTCGCTTGCGGGCTGTTGCGCTTCAGCAGGTTGCGCAACCGTGCCAGTAGTTCCGCTAGCGCGAACGGTTTGGTGAGGTAGTCATCGCCGCCTTGTTCCAGCCCGCGGACGCGATCATCCACCGACCGCCGAGCCGAGAGAATCAGCACTGGCGCCCTGAGGCCCAGTTCGCGCAGGCGCAGAATCAGGCTGATTCCATCCCGGTCCGGCAATCCAAGATCGACAACCAGGATGTCAAATTGGCTCTCGACGGCAAGTTGCTCAGCAGCTTTTGCGTCTGGCGCAACTTCCACTTCGTATCCCGCTTCCTGAAGCGAGCGCCGGAGGAAACCTTGTATATCGATTTCGTCTTCCACGAGCAATAGGCGCATAACGCAATCTTAGTTCATCGATGTGACACCTTTACAGACACATCGGATTCGATTCCGTCACTGAATCGCGCGCCATCTGCACCAAAATGACGACTTTGTCATCGCAGCGTTTCGACCGCGTCACTTGAATTATCTATCGTTTGAAATGAATGAAATGTCATTGGGAAACGTATGCCGATCTGCTTTCTCTCGTGTGAGGGAACCCGTCTCATCTTCGGGCATATACTCTACTTCATTCGGACACACAGCAACCTTCTTTCAACCACGGTTCAGCTGGATTGCTCGAAGAAAGCGAGAATCATTGATGAATCCGGAAACGATTTCGCTCAGCCTTCGTGCAGGAATCCTCACGTTTTCACTTCTCATCCCAAACCTGACCGCCGCACAAAACTCCGCTTCGGCCCAGGCCCCGCAACAGAAACCCGCGCCCCAACCTGCCGCTCAACAACAAACCCCACCCTCGCAGCCCGAGCCGCCCAACGCACCCTCGCCTGCTCCACAGCAACCGTCGCTGTCCGACCTCGGCTTTACCCCGCAGCAAGTGCAGGCGGATCCCAAGTTGCAGGCTGAACTCAACAAACGCACCGAGATGCTCAAGATTCATCAGCGTCTCGGCCTGATCACACTCGCGCCTATGGCCGCCACGCTCATCACCGGGCCGATGGCCAAGGCGAAGGGCAAAAACGGCCAGACCATCACCGAACCATCCAACGCGAACCTCGACTTTCATGCCGCCCTCGGCGGCGCAACAACAGCGCTCTACTTCACCACTGCTTCCTACGCCATCTTCGCTCCCAAGATTCCTAACAACCCCAAGCACGGTGCCATTCGATTCCATGAAGCGCTTGCCTTCGTTCACGGTCCGGGCATGATTCTTACGCCCATTCTGGGCTATGACGCTTATAAGCAGGAGAATGCCGGCGAAAAAGTCCATGGCATCGCGTCCTTCCACGGACCCGTCGCCGTTGCAACTGTATGCGCCTATGGCGCCTCCATCGTCGCCGTTTCCTGGCCGATCCATGTTAAGTTCTGGGAGAAACAATGAACGCGAAGCTCCTTCTCGCGCTTTTTCTCGTCCCGCTTTCTGGCTTCGCGCAATCCGACTCGCAGTGGATAGCCGACCAGTCCACGATCAGCTATCACATGTCGCATCCCATGCATGAAGTTGACGGAACCAGCCACGCTGCGAAAGGCAAGGGCGTGTGCCACGCCGGCTGGTGTGATTTCCTCATCGCCGTCCAAGTCAAGACTTTTGATTCCGGCGACACAAATCGCGATCTGCACATGATTGAGGCGACGCGCGGTGCACAATATCCCATGATCGTGGTGCGCGCGCACTTTGCGCAGGCCGAGATCGCCTCACAGTGGATTCACGCCGACCTCGAAGTTCAGTTTGCGGGTCAGACGGCTCATTACACGCAGGTCCCGTTTGAACGCACACAGCGGGGCAGTGAAGTCCGAATCACTGGAACCATTCCGCTCACTTGCTCGGACTTCAAGATTGAGCGCCCGTCGTTCCTCACAGTTCCGATCAAGAATGAGATTCCGGTGCGCGTGGATATGACGTGGCGCCAACAATAAGGCTCTCGGTGCCTCGATTAACTGGCTTGCCGACTGTGCTGCATTGCTGCGAAAGTCGTACGCCATTTCTGAAGTATTCGAATTGGAGAAGACTGCATGAACCGCTCAATGCTTTTCGCTTACCAACTGCTTGCCGGTGCCTCGGAAACCACAACTGGCTCGCTGCTCCTCATCGCTCCTGCATTCACGCTGCGCCTCATGCAACTGCACGCACCCGCGGCTGCAATGGTTTACCTCTCGTTCGTTGGAGCCTTCGTGTTCGCCGTGGGCCTTGCATATCTCTACGGCGCGTACGTGGTCGCCTGCAATGGATGCAGGCGAAGGCTCGAAATCGTCTGGCTGCTTACCGCATTTACGGGCACCAGCGTCGCCGTATTCGTGATTTCACAGGTACTCACAAGCACGCTCAACGCTGGCTGGCTCGTTGTGGCGCTCACCGATGGAGCGCTGGTTATGATACAGGCAATTGGCTTGCGCAAAGGTTGGCTGGAGAATGTTGCGACGTAGCTGGATAGCCGGCTCAATTGCAGAAGAGGTGGAACGAATCTGATAGTTCCCAGACTCGCGCATACCAGGCCAAGATCATTGCGGGCGAACGGTGTTGAGAAGTATGCGGGCCATGGATTTCGCTCGAACGCAAGGGAAGTAACACGAACCGAACATGGAGGAGTCCTTCCTCTGAGATCGGAGACTTACACGGCTGGCATCATCGTGCTCAAGATCTCCGACCCCGGCTCCTATTGATCTCGATGTTTTGGATTCTCTTGTCGAGAGCGGCCAAGCGTCAAATATTGGCCATCGGTCCACTGTGGCTGACCGGTCGCTCCTTTGGGGACGTGCGAAGTAGACCGCTTCAGGAGGAATTCGCGGGCCAGATTCGCCGCCGCATCGCCGCCCGTATCTGCCAGGCCATTCAAGAAGACGAGCGAAGCACCGCGGTCAGAAGAAGAGTAATAGAGATTCGAGATGGCGACGGCCGAAAAGTTGCCAAGCACATTCGAGTAGTTTGGCCTCCACCGTCCATCGTCGTCTCTGGCCATCACGGCGGCAGAAATGGCATACAGCACGCGCGACCCGATGCTTCCTTTGCCTTTATAGAAGTAACGTAGGTCTTGGTGAAAGATTGCGGGGTAAGCAGCTCTGCTCAACAGGTCGGCCGAAACGTGGGTTGCCAGAGCAGCGCCGTATCGCATTCCATATCCTTCAATTCCGCTTCCATATGCGGGGAAGACATTCTTGGTCTGCCCGGCGAATTTTGTGCCTGTTGGTGTAGGACAAGCGGCACGATGGGAAGGCCTGAGGATAGGAGAGCGAAGTTGTTGCTGGGCTCCGGGCGTATTACCGGTAGCCGGTGCGGCGGGCTTTCCCATTAGTTACTGCTTGAGTAACAGCTGTCTTGTCCCGTCAAGCCGACAGGCCGGCGTCGGTTGGATGATCCCTCGTGATACCCCGAAATCGAACGCTCTCAGTTCAACCGACAGGATTGATCCCCGAAAACGCCCCAGGGTCCAGGAATAGGGCTGTGCCTGGATTGTCGCCAACTCTTCCCTTACCAAAAATGGTGTAACTTCCGGATGGGCGGTTATACGCCCGAAACCGCTCTGAAGGCTCAGATTAGGTTCGAGAAAGCCGAGTTTCGGGGAGTAATCGGCATCGATGAGTACGTTGATGATTTATCCTCTTGATTGGACACTTCCTTCCATACCGAGATATTTTCTTCGTGCCCATACGTCCACTCGCTCTGACCATTTGACCCCAGGGATCTCATCGAATCCACAACCATAAAGGATCGAAGTCTGATGAACGCGGGTTGGCTGAGTTTTGTCCCAATTCTCGCTCTTTGCGCCACCCCGCAAGGCGCTGCCGCCCGAGACATCAACCTTACCATCGGCAAACAGGAGACGCTGGCCTCCAAGTGTCTCTCAGAGAATCGCGACATTTTGATCGCTGAATCGCCGAACTTTCATCCGGGGGCTCCCGTCTTGGTCCTGCTCGACGCCGAGATGACCTTCCGGACCGTCACGGCGGTCGTCGATCATCTCGTCTACTCGGGCCGCCTGCCACCGATGTTGATCGCGGGTATCGTCAACACCGACCGTGGGCGCGATCTCACTCCAACACTCGATGGTAGCGAATTCGCGCTCGGCCCCTCGGACCGCTTCCTGTCCTTTATCGCCGACGAACTCCTTCCTCACATCGCTGCCGAATACCCTATCGGGAACTATCACATCCTGGCCGGTCACTCGAATGGCGGCATGTTCTCGCTCTACGCCTTCATTCGCCGCCCTGAGGTCTTTCAGGCTACCATCGCTCTCAGCCCTAGCTGGGGACTTGACGATCGCTTCGTGGCCCTTCTCGACCGCGCACTCGCGCAACCCACCGCGACCTCTCGATTCGTATTCGTTGGCGCGGGAGGAGACGAGGAAACGGATATCGCCGTCGGCTCGTTGCGTTATGCGAAGACATTTGAAGCAGCCTCTAACGCCAATGTCGAATTTCACTACCAGGTGTTCCCCGGCGAGACCCACGGCTCCGTGGGAATGCGCGCCTTTTATAGTGCCCTCGAGACTCTTGGCCAGCCCGACACCCCGGTCGCCTATGGCCCGGCACGTTATCTGAGCGAGGCGCAACGGCGACGTCATGCGTGGGTTCGCCGCTTTGGCTCCGCGTTCAACGACGATCCCTTGCCGGAGTTTTCGATTGCTCGCCCCTTGCTCGATGCCCTGGCGTCGAAAGACACAGCCAGCCTCGATGCGATGTGGCAAAGCCTGCAGGCCGAATTCGCCGCCGATTTCCGCTTCGATTCCGTCGAGGTGCAGAATGTCCTTGCATGGTTGGAGTCGCAGGGCAGGCAGGATGACGCAGTCAGGCTGCGCAAACTTGCCGGTTTCGCGCTCAACGGTCTCGCAGGCAACAACTACTCTCAATCCGTTGAACTCAACGCAGGACTCATTGCACATCTCCCGCTCAGCGGCACTGCCGTTGACCTCTGCCACCCGCAGAAGGTTGCCATCGTGCACGGCGCTGGTCCAGTCCCCGATGGTCGGGGATATCGCTTCGGCGGTCAGGGCGATTTTATTGAGGTTCCCAACGACGGCGATTACAGTACTGCCGGATCTCTCTCGGTCAGCGTCTGGATTCGCGCCGCGAACCCGGCGGCCTACTCCGCCTGGGTCGCTCAAGTGAGCCGCCGCGATCGCGGAGCGTCGCAATGGCGCCTCGGTTTCGGCCCGAACCCCACGACCCAATGGGGCGCCACCACCTATGGCACGCGATGGAACGATTATTGGGTCGCCGGCAATGGCCTTCCTGTGAATCGATGGATTCACATGGCCGCTGTCTTCGATCAAACGCTGGGTGAACTGCTCCTGTTTGTCGACGGTCATGAAGTGAAAATCATCGACAACCTGGCTCCGTGGACCGGCAGTTCCGGTCCCCTGCTCATCGGCGCGCAGCACGACGACGGCATCTTCTTCAAGGGCGACGTCAGGGACGTAAGAATTTATCGCCGCACCCTGAGCAGCGCGGAAATCGAAGCCCTCAGTCAACCCGAACGGTGATTTTCATTGCGCGTCATCGTCCCGGTCTTCTCTGATGCGATTACCGTAGTCTCTTGGTTCGCGGATTGGCGAGGGGTCCGGTCAGAATTGGCAACAAGCAACGCCACTACTCCTGCTGTCGCGATTGCGATGGTTTAGTAATGGGAACCGCCGCAGGGTCCCGGAACGGCGTAGCGCCTGGATTGTCGTCAACTCGGACCTTTGACAAATCTTCGTACAGCGTCCGCCTACAGGGCAGCGCAATCTAGGTCAGGCGAGCGAATCGTCGAGACGATAGGGGAAAGTCAACGCCCGTGACAAACCAGGCAGCCACCCCGCATCCGGTGGCGAGCAGCAACGTGGAAACGCGAAATTGGAACCCTTGCGCCATGGAAGGTCCGTGCACGGTCGTCACCGCCGCGCCTGATAGGACAGCGATGATCGCGATCCATTGATAGAAGCGGAGTCCGAACACAATCCTGGTCTGCGGTTCGCCCCGATAGGCCTCTTCAACGAATCGGCCAAAGCCGGAGAGGAGCAGATAAATTCCTCCGATCATGGTCGAAGAGCATTGCAGCGTGGCCATGCGCAAGAGGAAAAGACCGGTCAACAGATTCCACAAAATCGAATAGACAGGCGTGGCATGAATGGGAATTCCCTTCAGATGTGCAAGCCGGCAGACGCGGGAACGAGGATGGGAGTAGACAATTCCTGCTACCGATTCCGTGGCCCGCCCGTGACAACATCCCTGGACGAGACAGCGGAGGCGTCCCAATGCCTGGATCCATGGAGCCGCGACGCAAATGGCTGCCAGCGCTACCCACAGGTTGACCCCAAGAAGGAGGACAGGGATGGCGCCAACGATGGCTCCCAGCATTCCGCCGTAGAATCCCAAAGGCCGAAGAAGAGCAGGCGAGCCCTCAACCCATTGCGCCCACAAGGCTGCCCCGGCGATGGAGCAGAGGAAGATGCTGACAGGTATCAGCTCGCATCGGGCGGGAAGCAATGCGCCGATGACGACGATGCCAACGAAGGAGGCGACGGCGGCATATCCTCCGTGGTTGATGATTCTTACATTGCCAAAGTGAAGTTCCTGCCACGAATTGGCAACACCTTCCGTCGATCGAAGGATGACCGTCCAAATTCGGCCCGCGTTCATCACGAGCACGAACGCGGCAATTCCCGCCAGCACATCGAGCACAGAATGCATCCCCGTCGTCACGCAACTTATCGATACCAGAGCTGCCCATGTCCACCAAAATGCGCGTCGCCACAAGCTTCCCTGGCCCAAAACCGAGGCGGCGATTAGCGCCCAAACAACGTGAAAAGACGGGAATGCTCCCACTCCCGAATAGGAGGTGCGCTCCAAAAGTAAGAGCTCTCCGATTGCGGACGAGGGCTGGAAGGGGCGAGGCGGGACGAAGAACGGCAACAACAGGTAGAGAGAGAAAATAAGCGCCATGGCGGTCAAGCCGCGCACTGCAAAACGGTGCAGGCTCTCATTCGTGCGCACCAGGAACGGCGTGAGTATAGCGATCACGTAGGTGCTCGCGTAGAGCCCTTCCGTCCAAACAGAGATCGGAAGGTGCTGCTCAAAGGGCATATACGTTGCGATGGCGCCTGGCGGCCTGCCGAGCGCCCAGATCAATCCGTATCCGGCCAGCCAGGGCAACAGGACTGCAATGGAGATGCGAAGACGGTACAGAATCGACGGCGAAGCACTTGGTTCGGTGGGTTGGCAGGGAAACGAAGCCTGCGCACCGAATCGTCTCCGCAAATCTGGAAGTTCGTGGCCAAGAACCAACGCCGCGCTCGCCATGGCCACGCTGGGAGTGACGAGGAGCAGACCGCTGCTTGAGCCGGAGAAAATGGCCAATCCGCCGCAGATCAGGACGAATCCTCCGTAAATAGGATGCGGAATGAGAGCATAGATTCCTCCACGAACAAATCGAGGAGGGGGAAACGCGTTCATGGGTAAGCCACCGCCGTATTTCCAAAGCGATAGCATTCCCAGGAGCATGGTGACCATCCCCGTTACAGCCAGCACCGTTCCCCAGAGAGCGGACTGAGGAGTTGCGATCGTCACTGCGTTTCTCGTGGCATACGCCCACACCAACAACAAGGCGGGAAGCACGGCGACAAAGAGGGATCCGTAGAGAACCTTCGGCCAGCGCGGGCTTAAGTCTTCCAATGGACCACCTCGTGAATGACCCAACCAGCAGAACTATGATCTGTTGTGGAGAGTACCGCGCGGCACAGCCACTTGCGCTCGATCACGTTGAAGAGAGAATGAGGGAATAGCTTTCCCAGTGTCGGGGCATCGGTCAAGAAAGTCTCTCCGAGGCGTCCGCTTCGCAACGGAATGCCCGGCTCGATGCGCAGAATTGCATTGGGAACGGTGACCTCCGCATCGGAAACGGATAGTAGCGTGCATTCCCTGCTGCCGTGGACAGCGAAACGGGTGCAATAGGAGCCTTGCCAATCTACCCACGCAAGGGAATCCTGAGGGGAGACAAATCTTCCCCAGCGCAACTGTTTCAAAGGTAGTTTCCAAGGCATGATCGAGAGAGTCAAACTCTCCGCATACCCAAGACCGCGCAACACGCGATCCTCAATGCAGACCTGCGCGGAGGACCTGGGTTGGAGACAATTCCACCGGATACTTCCGGCTCGCTGCTCATATACGACCCGCTCAAAGGGAAGGCTGTCGGACTCCCAGGTTCCCGTGACTCCCAACTTTGCAAGCTCCACGGAGATTTGGCCATCATCGGAATTCAGCCGGTAGGGGGAAATCGATGTGCGCGTGCGGAGGTTACCGCCAATTCGGGAGAGAATGCTGCAGAGACGGAGGTGCACTCCGCGCCAGTTCATTTCCGTGCAATAGACAATCGCCGCGTCACCCTCGACGGTGACGCAATCCAAATACCACTTGGCCAACATGAATGGGCGCGTTTGCACGTGCGTTCATGCCCTCTTAAGCAAGAAGCCAGGACATGTAGATTTCCCGTTGCCTCATTGTATTCCCGCATTGCTTTCCGGTGGGTAGATTAACTTCCGAGCATTCCTGACGGCCCCAGAGAGTTCCGGTCGGATCGTCGCCCACCCTTCCATAACCAAAAATGGTGCAACTTCCGGATTGGCGGTTATCCAGGTTTAATGAGCTGGAGAGCGCACAGTCCCCTAATCACATCGCTGGGTGACGCGGCGCACTGACAGGATACGCGTAAGGCTGCCTCAACTACTCGTGCGCCTCGCCTCCTCGAAGAGTAGTCCCCGCGAGCTGTTCCCGCCAGTTGCGACGCAACACCCCCAGAGGCGCAGGCCCAATTCCCAAAGGGCTGCGTTGTCCATCGGACATTCTTGAGCGGGTTCCCCTCCCCCACCGCGAAACTCATTTGGTTGCGTGTCAGAAGGAGGACACCATGCACACCAATTCAAAACTCTGCAAGAAATCCAGAAGCCTACCGCTGTTGATCGCCATGACCTTCATTGCTGTACTGGCAATCACGGCTCAAGCTTCTGCGCAGAAGATCATCACCTACAACGTCCCGGGCGCAGGCACGGGCGCAGGCCAAGGTACCCAAGCTTTCGGCATCAATGGGTCGGGCACGGTAGCGGGATTCTACGTTGACACGAGCAACGTGTCCCATGGCTTCGTGCGCAAACCCAACGGCGACTTTAATACGTTTGATCCTACGGGGTCCACAAGTACCTTGGTTATCGCCATCAACCAGAACGGGGCGATCGCAGGATGGTACTACGATGTGGACAGCGTGATTCACGGTTTCCTGCGCGTTCCCGACGGAGCCATCACGACGTTCGACGCTCCGCTTGCAGGAACAGGCGCTAACCAAGGCACGATCGCCGGGGACATCAACGACCTCGGTGTAATCGCCGGATACTACATTGACGCAAGCAATGTGGCTCAAGGCTTCCTGCTCAATCCCGACGGCAAGTTCACCACGTTTGACGCTCCGGGCGCGGGCATAAAGGCCGACCAAGGCACCTTTCCCCAATTCTTCTCTTGCCTCACAAATTTGCTGGCGAGCACCGGATACTACATTGACCCGGGCTACTTGAATCACGGCTTCGTGCTCAATCCCGACGGCAAAGTGAGCACGTTCGAGGCTCCCAACGCAGGCACCAGCGCCGGCCAAGGTACCTTCGGCGAGAGCATCAACCTGAAGGGGGAGTCGACGGGATACTACGTTGACGAGAAAAACGTGGATCACGGCTACGTGCGCGCCCCTGACGGGAACATCATCCCGTTCGACGTTCGAGGCGCGGGAAAAGGTGCCGGCCAAGGCACCATTGCTGAAGGCAACAACGCGGAGGGGATGATCGTTGGGGGATACATCGACAAGGACACGGTGTCTCACGGCTTCGTGCGCGCTACCGATGGTAAGATAACCACCTTCGATGCTCCGGGCGCGGGCACAAGCGCTAACCAAGGCACCTACCCCATGACCAACAACTGGGAAGGGGCAATATCGGGATTTTACATCGACGCGAACTCGGCGTATCACGGCTTCCTGCGGCTACCAAACGAGTCTTCCTGGCACGGAGCAGGCCAACATCTCCCATAGGCCAAAGCACGGCGCGTGCAGGATGCAGGGAGGCGCCTCAAATCCGCATTGGATTCGCCCACCTGCATCGTGCTCCCCCGAGAAGCGGGCCAGACAACCGCCAGGCTCGCTTTCTCGTTCACCGCTGAGTCCGCCTCGCTTGACGAGAACACGCCGTTTCACTATCGAGGGTTTCCGTCGATTCATTTCTGGGGTTCCGGTTGTATTGTCGCCGATCCGGAAATTACACAGCAGATAATAGCGACATCGTTAATAATTTCCGTGTAATTACTGGGATGGTCCGCCGCCTAAGCCCCTCGAGGGCGTAGAGGTAAACACAGGAGGTGTTCCATGGAGATTCGCACAATCGGTATCGATTTAGGGAAGACGGTCTTTCACTTTGTAGGCGTCAACGCACGGGGCGAAGTTGTGATTCGCAAGAAGGGCTCGCGGACTCAGCTGCTGCGCTTTACATCGAACCTCCGCGAGTGCCTGATCGGCATGGAGGCCTGCGGAGGATCTCATTTTCTGGGCCGTGCTCTGCGGGAACAGGGGCACGATGTGCGCCTGATGCCGGCACAGTATGTGAAGCCGTACGTGAAGACGAACAAGAACGACTACATCGATGCCGAAGCATGTGCCGAGGCTGTAACCCGCCCCACGATGCGCTTTGTGCCGATCAAGACCGATGACCAGCTCGACCTGCAGTCGCTGCACCGGGTGCGCGAGCGGTGGGTTGTGCGCCGCACCGCGGTGATTAACCAGATTCGCGGATTGCTGCTGGAGCGCGGCATCACCATCCGCAAAGGGCGCCATCATATTGAGGAGTCTCTACCTCGTATCCTGGAAGACCCGGACAACAAGCTGTCCGGCGCACTGCGAGTACTTCTGAGACAACTGCAGTTGGAGATGCAGTATCTGCACGGGCAGGTCGAGGAATCCGACCAGCTGATCGTGCGCATCGCCGGCGAACTTGAACCATGCAGGCGGCTGATAGCGATCCCCGGAATTGGACCGATCACTGCTACGGCCACGATCGCAGCCATCGGCAACGGGGCAGCCTTCAAGAAGGGCCGCGGCTTTGCAGCCTGGTTAGGGGTAGTGCCCGGCGAGCACTCAACCGGAGGCAAGCAAAAACTTACCGGTACCAGCAGACGCGGGAACAAGTATCTGCGAAAACTCTTCGTCCAGGGAGCGCATTCCGTGCTGCTGCAGAGAACCAAGCAATCTTCCGGCCTGAGCATGTGGCTGGCCAATCTCGTAACCCGCAAGCGCAAGCAGGTGGCAACCGTGGCGCTAGCCAACAAGATGGCGTGCATGGCCTGGGCCGTTCTATTCAAAGGAGAGGCTTATCGGCCCCCGCTATTGCCACAAACAGTCGCAGCCTGATGGACTGCATATGACGCCTGGAACAAGCACAGGCTTGGAAATCGCTTCGCGATTCCCCCATCTGCAGTCCAACGGCGACTGCTCTGAGTTTTGAGATTCCTGCCAGGTTTGCTGGCGAACCATGAGATGGCACAACGGTCGATCCCGGCGCTCCCGAAACCTGCACTCGGAAAATGCCTGCCAAGGCAGCGTTATTAAAAAGGACGAGGGCGCAGCGCATTCCATTCAGGCCAGGAGATCGCTACTCCAACAAAGGCCGGATACATTCGCGCAGACCTATTCTGTCATCCTCATTCTTCGCTTGCAAAACGGCGGCGGACCATACATTCCATGTAGCCGGTAATCCACCCGGAGCAGCACCGAAATCTGGGAAAACGGTCGCGATGCCGACCTTCAATTACCGATCCGAATCTGCAGTCAAAGATGGTGATTCTATTGGAAGATTTTCGTTTTGAATGTAGATGGCGATTTGCCGTGGCGCTACTTCATCTCTAACACTTTTCTGATAGCCGGCGCCGGAACGCCGGAACGGATCACGGCGGCGCGCAGATCGTCAGCCAGCGCCTGTAGCTCGTCCGGCGCCTGCTGAGCGTGGTAGATTCCGCCGACTTCGAAAAACCTGGAATTGAGCAGCAGACGAAACAGGAATGCGAGCGCGAACACCGGCGTGACGGCGGCGAGTCTTTGACTGAAGGGGACGATCTTGTGGCCCAGCGCCTTGAGCACTGCATAGGATTCGTGGATCGCTGCGGCAGCCAGCTTGATGTCTGGGTCCGATGGAGGCACAGGCTTGTCCGCGGTTGCGAGCTTGAGTGCCAAAGGCGTGATGGCTGCGACCCCTGCGGCATGCGTGGCGAGGTAATCGACGATGCGGGTTGAAACCGCAGAACGGAGACCGGCGCGATTGAGGAGGTTGACCAACCTCTTGAGCCGCGAAGTGATGGTTCCGTCGATTTCGCCGAAGGGGGTTCGCATGGGCCCATGTTCGAAGGGGCCGATGGCGCGGATGAGGTCTCCGTCGCGCTTGCCGCCGGCGAAGACGAAGCCGAGCATCGGCCGCTGCGGACCCAGGGCCGCAACGATCTCGGAGGGACCATTGAGATTGTTGTTCATAAAGACGACGTTGGGCGAGCTGTTGGCGGCGAGTGTGGGCAGCAATGCGGAAACCTGGTTCCGACGCACGATGACGAGGATGTAGTCGTAGATGTCGCCCGGCGCGAGTTGGCCGATGGCTCTGACGTGGGCGACGCGGCGTTTGTGATTGAGCGGATTCTCGATGACGATGCCGTTTGTCTGAATTTCGGCGAGGCGATTGCCGCGGGCGAGGAGGGTTACGTTGACGCCGCGAGTGAGAAGGCGTTCGGCGCACACAGAGCCGTTGACTCCCGCGCCGATTACGAGAATTCTAGCGTTATCACTTGCCATAACGCACTTCCGGGAAACAGTCAACCGGAATTTCCATTTTGCCTTTTGGCTGCAGGCAAATATACCACCGGTTGCCTCCGCCCTCCATGTTCTTTGCATCCATTCGAAGGCCAAAGACCCAGGCGTGCCCAGCAGGCCTTTGCCGGGACCAAAAAGCCATGATTTGCCCCACCTTCCGGGTTCCGAGCGTGTGGTCGCCCACCCTTCCCCAACGTGATTTGGCTCACGTCAGTCGAGTAGGGTTATGGCGCTAAGCGGGCTTCGAATGATGCCGCCGTTTCCATAACCCCCTCTAAAATTCCGTACGGCGGGTTTCCCCCAGTACGGCTTCAAGGCTGACTTTCAGATGA
>JBEKSA010000005.1:0-180706 GCA_049517515.1 Occallatibacter sp. | reverse complement strand
CCTCCGCACGGCTACAACTACGCTTCGACAACGCAGTTATGCCATGAAATGACGGCCTTTCCAACACTTTTCCTGTCTATCGTCACCGCAATCAGCAATGAACCTGTGAGAAATGCGGGCTAGCGGTCAGTGCAGGAGTAGCACGGATCGATGGAGGCCTGGATCAGCGGCGTGTCGGCAAGGCGCGCACCGCGCACCATCCAGCGAACCGCCGGCATGTTGGCGTAGGTGGGCGTGCGCACGTGCACGCGCGCCGGATTCCGCGAGTTCTCCTTCCACGTGACGCTGTACATGACTTCGCCGCGCGGCGCCTCCACGCGGCTGGTGGCTGTGCCGGAGGCAAAGACCAGCTTTTCGCCGGCCGATGAGATCTCGCCGGGAGCCATCCTGGCCAATGCCTGGCGGAGAATGTTGCAGCTCTCGATGATTTCGAGAGCGCGAACGAAGAGGCGGGCGCGGACGTCGCCGGCCTGCTCAACGGGGACTTCGAATTTCATCTCCGCGTAGGCGGCGTAGGGCGCGTCGCGGCGCAGGTCTTGCGGAATGCCTGAAGCGCGGGCTGTGGGACCGACCACGGCACAGGAGATTGCTTTCTCGCGCGTGAGCACGCCGATGCCGGCGCAGCGCGAACGAGCGGTGGAGCTGGTGGTGAAGATGGGAATCACGGTGCGCATCATCTCGCGCTCCAGCTCATCGATCATGGGCACCAGCGCCATCGGGTCCTCGATGTCGCGATTGACGCCCCCCACGTGGTTCATCGAATAGTTGACGCGGTTGCCGGAGATGGCCTGCAGCACGTCCATCACTTTTTCTCGCAGCGCGAAGCAGGTCATGAACATGGTTTTGAAGCCCATGAGCTTGGCGGCGATGCCGGCCCACAGAACGTGCGAGTGCAGGCGCTCGAGCTCGGCCATGACGACTCGAATGTACTGCGCGCGCGGCGGAGCTTCGAGGCCTGCCAGCTTTTCCATGGCCTGGCAGAGCGTGAGGGTGTGAATGAAGGAGCAGATGCCGCAGACGCGCTCCATGAGCGCGATCACCTGAACGTAGTTGCGCGTTTCCGCGAGGTGCTCGATGCCGCGAAAGTTGAAGCCAATGTTCAGTTCGGCATCCTTTACCGTTTCGCCCTCGCAGATCATGTCGAGCTTATAGGGTTCTTCAAGGCCGGGATGGTAGGGCCCCATGGGGATCTTGTAGCTCATTTTGCGACCTCCTTTTGCCCCTGCAGGCCAGAAGCGGGCTCGTCCGGCGCCGGGGCTACGCGCAGATTCACGCCCGGCTTGTCGCCCGGGCGCAGCATCAGCGGCTCGTACTCGCGGCCCGTGAAGTCGATGGCAAAGCCCTCGTGGATCTCGCGCTCGATCCAGTCCGCAGCCTCGCTCAGATCAAAAATGCTCTCGATGGATTTGCCCGCGATTTGAAACGGAACGCCGAGCAAGCGTCCTCCGAGGTCCCAGTGGTACTCGAGGCGAAATCCCGCGTCGCCGGGCAATTCGTAGGCGGTGATGGTGACGAAGCGCGCTCCGGCGGCGTTCATGGCCTGGGCCACTTGACGGACGCTCGCCGCGCAGGGGTTCAGCCAGTGCGTGCCGCGGCTCTCAACCCAGGGTTCGGCAATTCCCAGCTTTTCGCGTAGGTTTTCGAGAGCGGTCATTGTGCGCCTCCAGTTGCGGTACTCGGCACGACCGCGCCGGCAGGCGGTACAGCAGCGGGCGGAGCGGCAGGTTTGGGCGCGGGTGGCCTGCGCGCCACGGTGTAGGACTTCTTCAGCTCGCCCTGCATGGTGTAAATGGGCGGGACGGCCTCTTGCTGCGAGAGCGCGTGCTCGGTGTGTCCTTCCTTCAGAGCGTGTTCCGTGCAACCTTCCACGCAGCGCCCGCAAAAGGTGCACTGGCCGGGGTTGTAGCTCCAGGTAAATTCGCCTTTGCCGGCCTTGAACTCGATGGCACGCGAGGTGCAGCGGAAACGGCAAACCGCGCAGCCGGTACAGAGCGCGGGATCGAACTGAACCAGTCCGCGGAAACGCGGAGTGACTCGCGGCCGCGCGGGGAAAAGTAATGTCTGGTAGCCACGCCGCAGATTCTTCCACATCATGGTGAGAATGTTCATGACCGGAACCTCATGAAGAGCGCGGACGAGACGGCAAGAACCGCGAAAATGAGCGTGCATTGCCAGTAGAAGCGCACGCTGGAGTCGATGGCGAGGCGCGCCGTAGCGGCGGCAAGCGCCGAAAGCAGCAGCACGACGGCAAAAGAGATGGCGACGAAGATGCAGGCGGCGATCCACGCGGCGCCAACATGCGGAGCGACGAGCGTGGCCACGAGGCCCGTGCCTGCGACCCATTCGAGCCCGTGCGAAAGTTCCCACATGGCGAGTTCGGGGCCTGCGTACTCGGTCATGGGTCCGGCGTAGATCTCCTGCTCGGCGTTGGGCAGAGAGAAGGGATTGATGTGCAGCTTGGCGGGCAGGCAAACGAGAATCGCCAACATGCCCAGCCAGTGCAGCGGCGAGGCCGGAAGCGCGGCCAGCGCTTCGAGTCTAAAGGTATGTTGCGAAGCGGCGATGGATACAATCGCCAGCAGAAAAACAATGTTGTAGGAGACGCTGAGCGCTGCCTCGCGCGCCGAGCCAATCTCTCCGAAAATCGATCGCGACGAGAACCCGGCGGCAATGATGCAGATGGACGGCAGCTCAAGGAGCGCCAGCAGCAGGATCAGGTCGCCCTCGAATCCGCCCGACGACGGCAGCACGGGAAGCAAGCCGACTGCTCCGCCAGCAGCCG
Source organism: Occallatibacter sp. (assembly GCA_049517515.1). Taxonomy (GTDB): domain Bacteria; phylum Acidobacteriota; class Terriglobia; order Terriglobales; family Acidobacteriaceae; genus Telmatobacter. Next base: position 177,924 of record JBEKSA010000005.1, on the reverse strand, counting down.
AGACCGCGATCAGCGGCCAGGCGCGCATCAGCAGGCCGGCGACTCCGCGGCGCGGCGGTGTGCTTTTGCCGAGCAGCTTCACGAAGTCCCAGAAGGGCTGCATGAACGGTGGTCCGACGCGCTCCTGCATCAGCGCTACCGATTTACGCTCGACCCACAGGAAGAACCACGCGGCGGGTACGGCGAAGAGCAACCCCGGAAAGATGAGCAGTCGCGCGAGTGCGGTTACGAGGGGGTTGAGCAGGTTCATGGCTTAACCTCCTCTGTTGTCGTGACGCTTGTAACCTTCGTTTGCGGAGGATTGTTGCCGCGTTCGGCGAGAATCTCTGCTGCTTTGGCGACGCCTGCGATGATCGCGTCGGGCCGTGGCGGGCAACCGGGCACAAACACATCGACAGGCAGATGCTTGTCGAGCGGCCCATCGAGCGTGCGGCTGTCGATGAACACATTGGTTGTCGCTGGGCAGGAGCCGATGGCGATCACGGCTTTAGGCCCGAGCACCTGGTCGTAGACGGTCTTAACGGCGCCGACAGCTTTGCGCGTGACCGGACCGGTGACGCAGAGAATGTCGCCGTGGCGCGGGCTGCCTTCGAGGCGCACGCCCAACTGCTCGGCGTCGTAGCGCGGCGAAAACGCAGCCACAATTTCGATGTCGCAGCCGTTGCAACTGCCGGAGTTCATGTGGAAGAGCCAGGGGCTGCGGCGGCGCGCGGTGCACATGAGTCGTTTCCAGAGCTTCATGGCAGCACCCCCAGCAAAGTTTGCCACGCGTTGGGCCAGATGCCCGCGGCGACAAGAATGACGGCCAGTACGACGATCGCGGCCTTGAGCGCGAACGGCTCGGGCACGGCGGATTTGGATGTCGCCTCGGGCGGCGGCGCAGCGTCAGCCGGCGGACCCCACCAGTTGCGCGAGAGCGCAAGAGCATAGGCGATGAGCGCGAAGGTCGACGAGAGGACGAGTAAGATGAGCGGCCAGACGCCAATCTGCAGCGCCGTGGAATAGAGCCGCCAGCGGCCGATGAAGCCGAGTGTTGGAGGCACGCCGAGCATGGTCAGCATCCCGAAGAGGAATCCGAATGCGCTCACCGGGTAACGCACGGCGAGAGCAACGGGCTCGGTCTCAAGTTCGCCAGCAGCATCAGGTCCGGCGAGGCAGATGAAGAGCAGTGCCTTGGCGAGCGCGTGCGTGGCCGCGGCAATCAGCGCGCCCTGCGTTCCGAGAACGCTCATCGATGCGGCGCCAAGAAGCAGGAAGCCGACGTCTTCGGCGGTCGAAAGCACCAGCAGCCGCTTCAGGCTGCGTTGGGTGAGCATGAGCAGCGAGGCGACGAGCGAGGTTCCAACGGCAACGTAGACCCAGAGCGCCTGCGGTGTGAGTGTGAGTGGGGAAGCCTGCGCGGCGGCGCAGAACTCGCCGAAGGCGGCCATGTCGACGACCGCGATGATGACGCCGAGAACGAGCGCAGGAAGTTCGTCGGCCAATTTGAGCAGCCAGAAGAATAGCGGCACGGCCGCCAATTTGATGCAGACGCTGGTGAAGAGCAGCGCGCGCGCCCAATCTGAGGCGCCGCGATCGGCAAGCAGGTCGCTCGCGATCATCGATCCTGCCGAGATGAGAACTACGGCCAGATAGGTGAGCTTCGCAGCCTGCGAGCGCGCGGTGCGCCAGACCAGCAATACCGTCAGCAATGCGGCGAGTTCGAGCAGGCCCAGGCGCCACCATGGATTCACGACGAGGAGTCCATCGACCGTCAACGCGCCGGCCAGGAGAATCTCCGGTACGAGCTTTTGTCCGGTGGCGCTTGCAAGGGCCGCAATCAACAGCGCGATGGCCGCGATGGTGACTGCAGCGATCAACAGCGGCGGAATCTGCTCGGAAGGCATCAAAGGCGGCAGGTGCGCCGAGAAGGTTCCGGGCACGATCCAGCGAGCCAGAGCGGAGAAGGCCGCCGCGAATACGACAACTAAGACCGCAGCGCGCCGCTCCATCCACGCAAACGCGACGCCGAGCGCGTGGGAGACCCATTGCAATCCGGCCCAAACGCTCAAATAAACACTGTCGACATTTGACCAACGGAAGAAGGAGTGCCAGTGCTCTTGAAAAATCTCAGAAAAATCGCCGGCCGTCAGGCGGTCCTGTTCGCTCAGCGGCTCGCCGCCGGTGAAGATGCCGCCACCTGCTCCGGCCATGGCCGCGCCCGAAGACGCAACCGGGCGCGCGGCGTAGGCGACCAAATAAATCGCTCCGCCAACGATGAGTGAGACCAGCGCCAGCACTAGGCCGCCGGTTGATGAGAAGCTGCCCGCATCAGCCGAGAGGCCGAGCCACGTGACGTGCACGCCTGCGCCAAGGCCGAGCGCAGCGAGGATTGGATTCAAAAAGTAATTGACGGCTAACTGCGGCGCAACACCGAGAACCACACTGCCGGCTGCCAGGAATCCCATGCCCCACACCATCGTCGGCGGGGATTCGTGCGCGTCCTTGGTCTGCTCCGTCAGTGGTCCCAGAAAGACCGCGCTTGTCGCCTTGGCGCCGAGAAACACCGTGCCGAGGCTTGCCGCCCACGCCACCATGGCCGGCACAGCCCACCCGGCCTGCAGCGCCGCGGCGTAGAGCATCCACTTGCTGGCGAAGCCGCTCATCAGCGGAATGCCCATCATGCTGCCCACGCCGATGAGCCACGAGAGCGTGGTCCGCGGCATCTTCGAGGCCAGGCCGCCGAGCTTGTTCATGTCGCGCGTGCCGGTTGCGTGTTGCACGCTTCCGGCAGTCAAAAACAGCCCGCCCTTGAAGAAGCCATGATTGAGACAGTGCAGCAGCGCGGCGGTAATGGCGAGCGGCGTGCCGATGCCGAGGCCCATCATCATGTAGCCGATCTGGCTCACGGTCGAAAACGCCAGCATGCGCTTGAGGTCGGTCTGCACCATGGCGTACATCACGCCGACGGCCATGGTCACGGTGCCCACCCACATCAGGCTCTCGCCCCATGCCTGCGGCCACGCGCCAAAGCTGTGCATGCGCGCGGCCAGATAGACGCCGGCCTTCACGTAGCAGGCGGCGTGCAGCAGCGCGCTGACCGGAGTGGGCGCGGCCATGGCTTCGGGAATCCATGTGTGTAGCGGAACCTGCACACTCTTCGCCACGAGGGCAACCAGCATCAGCGCGAAGATGCCGCCCGTAAAGCTGCGCGCCACGTTCGGGTCGGTCCACAACGCGCTGCCAGCGCGGTGATAGAGAATCAAAATTCCGGCGAGCAAACCGTAGCCCGCGATGTGCGTCATCAGCAGCACCTTGCGCGCGCCGTTTACAGCTTCACGATTGGTGTACCAGAAACCCACCAGGGTGAACGAGCACAGGCCCACCAGCTCCCAGCAGAGATAAAAGATGAAGAGGTTGGCGCTGTAGACCAGCGCGATGAAGCCGCCGATGAAGACGAGCATGGTCGCGTAAAAACGCGTCGCCGACTTGTCGTGCGCCATGTAGCCGATGGAATAAAGCAGCACCAGGCCGCCAATGCACGTTCCCATGAAAGCGAAGAGCACGCTGAGCGCGTCGACGTGAAGAACGAAGGCGAGCGGCCCATCCCACGGCAGCGGATTCAGGTCGATGGCCTGGCCGCTGCGCACCCAGGGCGCGATTCCGGCGACGGCGGCGAGAGCGGGCAGGCAACTCAGAAACGCAAGAATTCCCTTGGTGCGCGCGGAGCAAAGGCGCGCCACCAGAATCTGCAGCACGGCGCCCGCGAGCAGCGAACATGGAGCCATCAATATGAGGGTTGGCGCATCCATGCCTTCATGTTGAGCGTGCAGCCGTTAGGGTTGATGTGACCGCGCACACAGGGAGGAATTCGGATGATTAAAGTCCGGTATTTCATACCACTTTGTGGGAAAGGAACGAAGCACTCCTTTGTTTGGGCTTTGAGTGTTTGGGCTTCGGGCACGAACCGCCGATTCGCGCGACCCTTGGATCGTGGGCGGGCCGCTTCAGGCTACAATGCTGCGGGGGATTCGTTCGCGATGAATTCATCTTCGAAAGCTCGCTTCTGCCTCGCAATTGTCCTGCCTTTGTTGTTGGCGTTCTTCGCTGCGCGGCCCGCGCCGGGCCAGATCGTTGTCAGCGAGACGGAGCGGGTTGCTGCGCAATTGCCGCCGCAGCCTCGCGCGGTGGTGGAGCGGCTATTGAGCCTGGGCCAACTGCCGGCCGGCACGTGGAAAATGCACTCAGGCGACCTGACGCACGGCGAGGCGGTGGGTTTGGACGAGACCGACTGGCAGCCTGTGGCGATGATGGCGCTCGCGCCGAACGATGCCGTCTGGTTCCGACAGACCGTGCAGATTCCCAACACCCTGAACGGTTATGACTTGACCGGCGCGCGCATCTGGTTCCAGTTTCACGCCACCGCCAACGGTCCCATGCCGGAGATGATCTACTTCAACGGCCGCCGCGTGGCTATGGGCGAAGACCTGGAACCGATTGTGCTCGAGGACGACGCGCGGCCCGGCGACAGAATTGTGGTTGCGGTGAAGCTGCTGCACACGGTCGACACGAAGACCTTTCGCGGCGCGGACCTGCGCATCGAGTTTCCAGAGAACCGCCCCAATCCGGAAGATCTGGCGCAGGAGTTTCTGTCCGCGTGGGTTCTGCTGCCCTCGCTCGCGCCCGGCGACAGCGCCAAACTTGACACGCTCAATGCCGCCATTGGCGCGGTTGATGTGAGTGCGCTCGATGCCGCCGAATCCTCCGCCGGCGATACGCGCGCGCAGGCCGAGAGCAGATTTGACGCGAGTCTGAAAGCCGCGCAAGGCCAGCTTGAGGCGCTGCGTCCGCTGCTCGAGACGGCGACCTTCCACCTCACGGGCAACTCACACATCGACGCGGCGTGGCTGTGGCCGTGGACCGAAGCGGTCGACGTCGTCCGGCGCACCTTTTCGACAGCGCTGCAATTGATGAACGAATATCCCGGCTACACCTACACGCAGTCGGCCGCGGCCTACAACGAGTGGATGGCCGAAAAGTATCCTTCGATGAACGCCGAGATCAAGCGGCGCATTCAGGAGGGCCGCTGGGAGATTGTGGGCGGCATGTGGGTCGAGCCCGACCTGAACATGCCCGACGGCGAGTCGCTTGTTCGTCAATTGCTCGTGGGCAAGCGCTGGTACAAGCAGGCCTACGGCGTTGACGTGCGCATCGGCTGGAACCCCGATTCCTTCGGCTACAACTGGCAGCTGCCGCAGATCTACAAAAAGAGCGGCGTCGACTACTTCGTCACGCAGAAGATGAGCTGGAACGACACCAATCAGCTTCCTTTCAAACTGTTCTGGTGGCAGTCGCCCGACGGATCGAAGGTGCTCACTTATTTTCCCCACGGTTACGGCAACGACGATCTCAGATCCCTGCACCTCGGCGACGACCTGGTCACCGCGCGCGAGCACTCGCCCGGCATGACGGAGATCATGGACCTCTACGGCGTGGGCGACCACGGCGGAGGGCCCACGCGCGCCATGCTCGACGAAGGCTTCCACTGGGCCGCGCCCGATGCGGCTTCGGTTGCGGCGGACGGCGGTGCGCCGGTGACGCCGAAGTATGAATTCGGGACGGCGCAGAGCTGGTTCTCGGCGATTGAAAAGGAGATCGCGCCCGACAGCCCGGTGTGGAACTATCAATCGATCGCCAAGGGCTACACGTCGCCGGCGGCCGTGCCGGGGAAGGTCGCGATTCCGACGTGGAATTCGGAGCTGTACTTCGAATATCACCGTGGAGTCTTGACCACGCAGGCCAACCACAAGCAGAACATGCGGACGGCGGAAGAGGAGATGCTGAACGCGGAGAAATTTTCCTCGATTGCCTGGCTTTATGGCGCGAAGTATCCCGGACAAGAGCTGACCGAAGACTGGAAAAAGGTCTTGTTCAATCAGTTCCACGATCTGGCGGCGGGGTCGGGGATTGCGGTGATCTATGAGGATGCGCAGAAGGACTACGACTGGGTGCGGATGTCGACGGATGAGATTTCGGGCGACGCGCTGCAGACGGTTGTGGAGAGCATTGATACGCAAGCCAAGTACCCACATTCGATTCCGGTGGTGGTTTGGAACCCCCTCGGATGGGACCGGACCGGAGATGCGACGGTGAAAGTGCAAGGTCCGGGAGGTAAAGAGGGTTCTTACATCTGGTACTACAGCGATACCAACAACACAATCCGTTTTCTTCAAGTGGTCGCGAGAGACCCAGCGACAGGATTCCTGACTCTAAAGATTCCGGATGTGTTCGTCCCGGCTCTCGGCTACACGGTCGTTAGGCTGGTGGTCGATCAGAGCGGAACAAGGGCCAACGGAGTCAGGAAGCCCGCTTCCGGAAACTCCGGTTCCTTTGTGCTGGAGAACTTCCAGCTCAAGGTCCTGGTGGACAAAACGAACGGCTGCATCACAAGTATCTTTGACGAGCGTTCAAAGGTCGAGACGCTGGCGAAAGATGCCTGCGGAAACGAACTCCAGGCGTTCAAAGACACGCCAAAGCAATACGACGCCTGGAACATCGATCCCGGTACGCTCGACCAGCCACCGACACGTCTGAGCATGGCTGACAGTGTTGAGTTAGTTGAAGAAGACACCCCCGCCACAGCGGTCCGCGTCACACGCACTTGGCAAAATTCGAAATTTGTCCAGATCATCAGCCTGAGGCGAAATGCCGACCAGATCGACATCGACAACGACTTTGACTGGCACGAAAAACACGTTTTGCTCAAGGCTGCGTTCCCGCTCGCCGTCACCAGCGACTTTGCCACGTACGAGATTCCGTACGGCGAAATCGAGCGGCCGACGACGCGCAACAACTCCTTCGAAAAAGCTCAGTTTGAGGTTCCGGCGATGCGCTGGGCCGATTTTTCCGGCGCCGGACCCGACGGAAAAGTCCACGGCCTGAGTATTCTCAACCAGGACAAGTACGGATACGATGCGGCGGGCAACGTGCTGCGGCTGACACTGTTGCGCTCGCCCACGTGGCCCGATCCCGACGCCGACCAGGGCGAGCACCACTTCCACTACGCGCTCTATCCGCATGCAGGCACGTGGAAGGACGCGCTGACGGTGCGCCACGGATGGGAGTATGACTATCCGCTGCAGGCTATCGTAACGACGGCGCACTCCGGCTCACTCCCGCCCGAGCATTCGTTTGTCTCAGTCTCGCCGGACAATGTGGTTCTGACCGCCGTGAAAAAAGCTGAAGACGCGAACGCGCTGATTTTCCGCGTCTATGAGTGGACAGGGAAGGAGACGACGGCCGAGTTCCATGTGCCTCCGGGCGCGACGGGGGCGACCGTCACCAATCTCATGGAACAGCCGGAGGGCGATCCGCTCAAGGTCGAGCACGACGTGGTGAAGGCGCCCATCCATCCCTACGAGATCCTAACCATTCGCGTGGACTATCCGAGACAGTGAACAGGGAACAGGGAACAGGGAAAGAACTCTCAGCCTTCGTCCTTCAGCGATCTGCCGGAGGCAAAGAATCATGAAGCTAATGGCAAACAGCCATGAGCTAGGACCGACCACTGTTCACCGTCCGCCGTCCACGAATTTGTTAATCTGGAAGAGCAAGGAGCCTGCGCCATGCACATTACTTCCCCGTTCTTTGTGGTTCCAGTCATCATCGCCGTATTTGTGGCGTCGATTTTGTTTGCCACCAGCAGCAAGGAAGACGGGCCCTCGACGCATTGAGCCGGGGCGAATTGCCCGGGGCAGAATCCCCTCGTAGGCAGGTGCGCGAATCCAGGGGGCTGAAGCCCCCTGCTCCTTCCGTTGTTCCTTCATCGACGCAACTCCAGGCTTCCAATCCCAATTCCCGGAACATTTGAGCCACTGGCGGCGTATAACGTCCCAAGAGGGCGATTGCCATGATGCGGACGTCGACACGGAACTCCCCAGGCCAGTTGGCACGGAACTCGACACGGAACGCGATGCTGAACGCGAGCGGGATTTTTGCCTGCCTGGTTGCCTGCTGGGTTTTGGCGGCAGGAATTGCCGGATGCAGAGTGCAGGTGGACAAGGGCGCCAACGGCGAAGACAAGAAGGTCCAGATCGATACCCCCTTCGGCGGAATTCATGTGAACACCGACCAGACCACGGCCGCGGACCTCGGCCTGCCGGTCTATCCAGGCGCGGAGATCGCGAAGGATAAAGACAACGACAAGTCGGCGGACATCCACATGGGCTTTGGCGAGTGGGAGCTGCGCGTGAAGGTCGTCAACTACGCGACCTCCGACAGCCAGGACAAAGTCGTCGCGTTTTACAAGAACGCGCTGACGCGTTACGGCAACGTGATTTCGTGCCAGAGCAACGCGGCTGTGGGCACTCCGACCGCAACCACTGAAGGCTTGACCTGTTCCGACAATGGAGGCCCCAACGTGAGCGTCGATGACCACGGCAAATCGTATGGCTGGCAGTCCAGCCACGGCGGTTTTCAGTTGCGGGCCGGTTCCAGGCGCCACCAGCACATCGTGGGGTTTGAAAGCTCCGCGCCGGGCCAGACGCGGTTCGCTCTTGTGGCGCTCGATCTGCCGGCCGAGGCCGTCGGCGACTCCGGCAAGAGCGACTGAGGCCGGCCTGAACTGGGGGCCTCGGAGCCGCCTCTATTTGCCATGTGCCGCCGGCACTTTCCCATGTGCCGCCGGCGCCAGCTTGGCGCACGCTCTCGTGAATCTGGATTTCCACCGGGACCCTCAGCCTGAGACTCCTCCGGCACCTTGCGCCAAGGGGGCCCTCCCGCACTTTCCGTGCGCCGAAGCCCATAAAATCGAGATCGCCGCGCAAGTTTTGTGCTGTAAACCATCCATATGCGCACATTTCTATCTCTCAGCCCGCCCTCGTCGAAAGAGACAGCGAATCCAGTCCGAATTTCCGCCCCGATTGTGCAGAGATTGGGGTGACTCCCATCACAGCGCACCCCCGTTGCTAAAGCGCAGAATAACGCCGGTTTGGAGGTATTAGAGGCTTCAACTGGAGGCGCGACCCGTGATGGGACGATCCACGCCGATGCACGTTCTCTCGGGGATGTGCGGAGGCGGCTCAAGATGAACTGGAGCGAGGATTACCAGCGCAAGCGCACGAGCGCGGCGCAGGCGCTGGAAGCTGTAACCTCCGGGGCTCGTGTCTGGATCCAGTCGGGCTGCGGCACGCCCTCGGTTCTGGTTGACGCGCTGGTGGCTCGTGCCCCGGAACTGCGCAACGTTGAGATCATCCACATGAAGACGCTGGGCGCCGCGGACTACACGCGCCCCGAGTATGAGGGACACTTCCGCCATCGCGGGCTGTTCCTGGGCGACAACGTGCGTGAGGCGGTGTGCAATGGCCGCGCGGACTACACGCCGATTTTTCTCAGCGAGATCGAGGGACTGTTCGAGTCGGGAGCACTTGGCCTGGACGTCGTGCTGATGCAGGTGTCGCCGCCGGACGCGCACGGGTTCGTAAGCCTTGGGACGACAGTGGACTGCACGCTGACGCTGGTGCGCTACGCAAAGATCGTAATTGCCGAAGTGAACCGGCAGATGCCGCGGACACATGGGGAAACCAACGTGCACGTAAGCCGGATCTCCGCCATCGTCGAGAGCGACCGGCAGTTGCTGGAACTGGAAGCCGAGCCGCTGACTGATACTCATATGCGCGTGGGGCGCAACGTGGCTTCGCTGATTCCCGACGGGGCCACGCTGCAGACCGGCATTGGCGGCATCTCTGAGGCGGTGCTGTGCTGCCTCACCGACAAGCGCGACCTGGGTATCCACACCGAGATGTGTCCTGACGGCGTGATTGACCTGATGGAGTCCGGCGTGATCAACGGCGAGCGCAAAACGCTGCACCGGGGCAAGGCCGTGGCGGCGTTTGTGCTGGGCACGCAGCGGCTCTTCGATTTCATCCGCGAGAATCCCAGCTTTGAGTTTCGCTCCATCAGCTATACGAACGATCCGTTTGTGGTGGCGCAGAACGAGCGCATGGTGGCGATTAACGGGGCGCTGCAGGTGGACATCACGGGGCAGGTGTGCGCCGACTCGATCGGCACGCGGCCGTACAGCGGGTTCGGCGGGCAAATCGATTTCATTCGCGGCGCGGCGCGATCGAAGGGCGGCGTGCCGATTATTGCGTTGCCTTCGACGGCGCGAGGCGGAACGGTTTCGCGCATAGTGCCGGTGCTGGAGCCGGGCGCGGGCGTGGTCACGTCGCGTGCGGACGTGCACTATGTTGTCACCGAGCACGGCATCGCCTATTTGCATGGAAAGACGCTGCGCGAGCGCGCCGAAGCGCTGATTGCGATTGCCGATCCGCGTTTCCAGGCGGAGCTGGAGGATTTTGCGGTGCGCTCGCACTACATGGAACGAAAGCCGGCGGCGGTGCTGGTGTGAGTGTTGCCGCGTGGAGGAGATGAGCGAGATGACGGACGGGAAGAAGCCGGATCGGGGCCAGTTGCGCATCGACGAAGAGGAGTGCAAAGGCTGCGGGCTGTGCATCGAGGCCTGCCCGCCTAAAGTGATCTCCATGAGCGAGCGGCTGAATCACTACGGTTACCGGACGGCGTTGTATGCCGGCGCGGGCTGCACTGGCTGCGGAATCTGCTTCATGGCTTGCCCGGAGCCTGGCGCGATCACGGTGTATCGGCTGGTGAGCGCGCACGAGGTTGAGGCGCGCGCGGCGAATGCCGCAGCGGGAGGAGCGATCGCATGCGCAAGCAACTGATGAAGGGCAACGAAGCCATCGTCAAGAGCGCCATTCTTGCCGGATGCCGCGCGTTCTACGGCTATCCCATCACTCCCGCCAGCGAGATTACCGAGGCTGCGGCGGAGTTGATGCCGAAGACTGGCGGCGTGTATGTGCAGGCGGAGAGCGAGGTCGCGGCCATCAATATGTTGTACGGCGCGGCGTCGGCCGGCGTGCGCGCCATGACGGCTTCGAGCGGACCGGGCATCAGCCTGATGCAGGAAGGCATCAGTTATATGGCCGGAGCGGAGCTGCCCTGCGTCATCGCGGACATCACGCGCGGAGGCCCGGGGCTGGGCAACATCGCCGCCGAGCAGGGCGACTACCACCAGGTGGTGAAGGGCGGCGGCCACGGCAACTACCACACCATCGTATTGGCGCCGCACTCCGTGCAGGAGATGGCGGACCTGACCGCACTGGCGTTCGAGCTGGCAGACCGCTACCGCAACCCGGTGGTGATTCTCGCCGACGGCTTCATCGGGCAGATGATGGAGCCGGTTGAGTTCCCGCAGACGGCCACGGCAACGCACCTGCCCGAGTGGGCCGTCGCCGGCACTGCCGCCTCGCGCGGGAATCTGATCACGTCGCTGCATCTGGACATCGACGAACTCGAGAAACACGTTCGCGCGTTGGAAGCCAAGTACAAAGTCGCCGAACAGCGCGAGGCGCGCGCTGAGGAGTGGATGACCGCGGACGCGGAGATCGTGCTGGTGGGCTATGGCATTGTCGGCCGCATTTTAAAAGCCGTTACCGCCGAGGCCCGCGCCGCCGGAATCAAGGTGGGCGTGCTGCGGCCGATCACGCTCTATCCATTTCCGGTGGTGCAATTCCAGCGGCTGGCATTCAACGCGCGTGTCTTCGCCGTGGTGGAGATGAGCACCGGCCAGTTGATCGAGGACGTGAAGCTGGCGCTGAACGGCTCGCGGCCGGTGGAGTTTCTGAGCCGGGTGGGCGGCAACGTGCCCTCGCATGAAGAGGTGCTGGCGCTGGTTCGCGAGCTGGCGCGCCGCGGCGGTCTTGCACAGCCAGCTCAAGAAGAGGAGCGGATGGCAAATGTCTACTGAAACGGCGGCAGAGTACGCAGTTGCGCAGGGCAGGGCCAGGTCCTTCTACGAGCGCTATGAGCGCAAGGAAGAGCTGCAGCACCAGACGCACTTCTGCCCCGGCTGCGGCCACGGCGTCGTTCACAAGATGGTCGCCAAGGCCATCGACGATCTGGGCGTGCAGGATCGCACCATCATGGTCGGCCCCGTCGGCTGCAGCGTCTTCACTTACTACTACTTCGACGTAGGCAACGTGCAGGCCGCGCACGGCCGCGCGCCGGCCGTGGCCACGGCGATGAAGCGCAGCCGCCCCGGGAGCATCGTGATCAGCTACCAGGGCGACGGCGATCTTTCGGCTATTGGGTCGGCTGAGATTCTGCATGCGGCCAATCGTGGCGAAAACATCACCGTGATCTTTGTGAACAACGCCATCTACAGCATGACTGGCGGGCAGGCCGCGCCCACCACGCTGCTGGGCATGAAGAGCACCACCACCCCGAACGGCCGCAACGCCGCCACGGAAGGTTATCCGCTGCATGTGAGCGAGTTGCTGAGCACACTTCGGGCGCCGGCCTACATTGAGCGCGTGGGCCTGGGAGACAACAAGCAGATCGCGCAGGCTGCGCGAGCCATCAAGCGCGGCCTCGAAAATCAGGTACACGGGCTGGGCTTCTCGCTCATCGAGGTGCTTTCGCCCTGCCCGACCATCTGGAAATTGAACCCGGTCGAAGCGCAACACTGGGTGCGCGATGTGATGGAAAAGGAGTTTCCGCTCGGCGTTTTCTGCGATCGGACAAAAGAGCGGACGGAAAAGGCGGATCTGAGGCCAGCGACGCCGCATCCGGAACTCGAAGAGCTGCCACGCATTCTTGGCGTCGCCGAGGAGGATTTGCCGGAAGGCAACGCGGCGGCCCTTGCGCACGAACGGGCTATCGACCTCGAGGTGCGCATTGCAGGCTTTGGCGGGCAGGGCGTTCTGCTCCTGGGCGAGGTGCTGGCCGAGGCTGGCCTTGACGCGGGACTGGAGGTCTCGTGGCTGCCCTCGTACGGGCCGGAGATGCGCTCAGGCACCTCGAACTGCCACGTGCGGCTGTCGCGCCAATCCATCGATTCGCCACTGGTCACTTCGCCCAACGTTCTGGTGGCGATGAACGAGCCTTCGCTGCGCAAATTCGACAAGAGCGTGCGCCCGGGTGGATGGGTGATCTACAACGGCCAGGAATTTCCCACCGATTGCGTGCGCGACGGCGTGCATGTGCTGGCTCTCCCGTTTACTGAGCTGGCCGACGAGCTGGGCGACAAGCGCGCAGCCAACATGGTGATGCTGGGTGCGCTGCTCGAGATAGCGGGCGTGCTGCCGCAGGTAAGCATTGGCGACGCACTGCGGCGGCTAGTGAAAAATCCGCGCTGGGTGGAACTGGACGAGCGCGCCCTGGCGCGGGGAAGGGAACTGTACCTGCAATCGCTCGTGGAGGTGTGATATGAATGCGGACGCCGATCCCAACCTGATTGTGTATTTCGGCGGGCAGTATGTGCCCATGCGCGAGGCGCGCGTTGGAATCCTGACCCATGCGCTGCATTACGGAACCGGTGTGTTCGAAGGCATTCGCGCGTACTGGAACGAGGCTGCGCGCGAGCTTTACGTTCTTCGGCCCACGGAGCACTTCGAGCGCTGGAAGCGGAACTGTGGAATCCTGCGCATCGAGGTGCTGCTCACGCCCGCAGAGCTTTGCGCAATCACCGCCGAGCTGGCGTGGCGCAACGCCTTCCATACCGATCTCTACATCCGGCCGCTGGCATACAAAAGCGCGGAGCGTATCGGCGTGGCTATCGACGATCAAGATGCATTTTCCATCGTGGCCGTGCCCTACGGCGAGTATCTGCACAGCGAGAACGGCCTCCACGCCGGAGTCAGCTCCTGGCGGCGAATCGAGGACAATGCCATTCCGCCGCGGGGCAAGATCTGCGGCGCTTACGCCAATAGCGCACTGGCCAGCGACGAGGCGCACCGCTCGGGATTCGATGAGGCCATTTTGCTCAACGAGAGCGGCCACGTGACCGAAGGCGCCACCTGCAACCTCTTCATGCTGCGCCGTGGGCGGCTGATCACGCCCATCGTCACCGAGAACATTCTTGAAGGCATCACGCGCGATTCCATCATGGAGCTTGCCACGCGCGAGCTGGGCCTTGAGATCGTTGAACGGCCGATCGCCCGCAGCGAGCTTTACGCGTGTGACGAGCTGTTCCTGACCGGCACGGCAGTCGGCCTGGCGCCGGTGGTGCGCGTGGACCATCGGCCCGTCGCGGACGGGGCCATCGGCGCAGTGACGCGCCGCTTGCGGCAGCTTTACTTCGACGCCACGCACGGGAATCTGCCGGCATATCGCAAATGGCTGCTTCCGGTGTATGCAGGCGGCCGGCCGGCGGACCAGAACGCGGCGCGGGTCGCGGAAACGAGCTTGGCCTGAGCGAATGCCGGTGAGGCATCCCACCCTTTTTGTTCGCCAAGGCGAACGGAAAAGGATGGGGCAACCTCGGCGCCCAGGCAAGGAGGGAATACGAATGCTTACGACAGTGTGTCAAGCAAACGCCTATGACGTTGCCATGGAAAACTTCGACACCGCGGCAGACGCCATGGGCCTGGACATGAATACGCGCGAGATGATCAAGTGGCCCGAGCGCATGCTGACAGTGGGCGTGCCGGTGCGCATGGACGACGGCAACATTCACCGCTTTACCGGCTACCGCGTGCAGCACAGCTCGGTGCGCGGGCCCGCCAAGGGCGGCATTCGCTACCATCCGCAGGTCACGCTGGATGAAGTGAAGGCGCTGGCCACATGGATGACGTGGAAATGCGCGGTGGTGAACATCCCCTTCGGCGGAGCCAAGGGCGGCATCACCTGCGATCCGAAAAAGATGTCCCAGGGCGAGCTGGAACGGATGACGCGCCGTTACACCAGCGCGATTCTGCCGCTCATCGGTCCGGAGCAGGACATTCCCGCGCCCGACGTCTACACCAACTCGCAGACCATGGCCTGGATCATGGACACCTACAGCATGACCAAAGGCTATGCGATTCCCGGCGTGGTGACGGGCAAGCCCATCAGCCTGGGCGGATCGCTGGGACGCAACGAGGCCACGGGCCGCGGCGTCTTTTACACCCTCGAGTGCGCCTGCGAACACCTGCACATCCCGTTGAAGGGCACAACCGTCGCCGTGCAGGGCTTCGGCAATGCCGGCTCCATCGCTGCGCAGCTGCTGCATGAAGCGGGCGCGAGGATCATCGCCGTCAGCGACTCGACCGGCTGCGTTTACAACCGCAACGGCCTGAACATTCCTGAGCTGATCCACATGAAAGCGCTCTGCGGCCATGTCGACGGCTTTCCGGAGAGCGAGCCGATCTTGCCGCACGAACTGCTGGCTTTGCCGTGCGACATTCTGGTGCCCGCCGCGCTTGAGAACACCATTCAGGCTGACAACGCAAACGCGGTGCGCGCGCGGATCATCGCAGAGGCCGCCAACGGGCCGCTCACTCCCGCTGCCGACAGAATCCTCGAGGGCAAGGGCGTGTTCGTGATCCCGGACATTCTGTGCAACGCGGGCGGCGTGACGGTCTCTTACTTCGAGTGGGTGCAGGACGAACAGCACCTCTTCTGGGAGGCGCGGGACATTTACAAGCGCCTCGATCACGTGATGAAGACCGCTTTCCGCGACGTGCTCAAGATTCACGTCGAGCGGAACGTGCCCATGCGCATCGCCGCTAACATGCTCGGCATCGGCCGCGTGGCTGAGGCCGTGCAGATTCGCGGCATCTATCCATAGCTTCGACAGAACAATTCTCCCTTGACCCAACCTTTCTCCGCCGCGATGAAGCGCGGTGGGGAAAGGGCGGGACATCCATCCTGCAGTCATCCGAGTTGTCCCCAGCACTAGCCTTCGTTCTCTCCATCTACAATCCACCTGTCGCCACCTGCCGCCATTGCGGTTTACATTACGTTCATCGAAGGTTTGTTAGATAAACCTGGGGTCTCTCTCCATGAGTTTCAGGATTCACCGCGCCTCATTCATCGCCGCCCTCTGCATGGGCTCCATCTACCTATCGGCACAAACCATCGACCTGCCTTCGAGTAAGCAGTTGATCGAAGAAGTCCCGGGCCATCCGCAGCGCATCAACAGCCTGCCCATTTCGATGGCTGTCTCGCCCGATGGCCGCTACCTGGTGACGGTAAATGCCGGCTACGGAACTTTCGAGTCGCAGTACCAGCAGTCATTCTCGGTTCTCGACACGGTGACCGGTGCGCTTGCCGATTTCCCCGATACGCGCACTTCGCCGCGGGCCAAGCAGACGCTCTATTCCGGGCTCGCCTTCAGCCGCGACGGCAGCCACATCTACGCCAGCATGGCCTCGCTGACCGACGCGAAAGGCGACGGCAAAGACGATGTTGGCAGCGGAATCGCGGAATACACGTTCTCCGCAGGCAAGATCGCACCCGAGCGCCTGATTGATCTGCCGGTCGCGCCACTCCCGCCGGGACGAAAGACGCGACTGCCCGAGGGAATCGACAATCATGAGGGAGTACCGTACCCCGCCGCGATCGCGGTCCTCGGCGAGCATGGCCGCGAGAAGCTGCTGGTTGCCGAGAATCTCTCCGATGACGTCGTTCTCGTCGACGCCGCGACGGGCACGATCGAGGAACGATTCGATCTCTCCGAGAACGACGCCGTGCCTTCGACCTACCCCATTGCTCTTGCCGTCACCGGCGATGGCAAGCGCGCGTTTGTCGCGCTGTGGAACGCATCGGAGATCGTTGAGCTGGACCCTGCGCGAGGCGTCGTCGGACGCAAGCTGGCGCTGCTCAAGCCACCTGACCCCATCGCTCCCGGCACGCACCCGTGTGCTTTTGCATTTTCGCCTGGAGAGAAGACGCTCTACGTGGCGCTCGCCAATCGCGATGCGGTGGCCGCCGTGAATGTGAGCGCGGGGCAATTCGCCGTCAAGGGCTACTTCGATACGCGCCTGCCGGGCCAGAGTTATTTTGGCGCCGAGCCGGTTGCTCTCGCCGTCAACGCCGATGGCAGCCGGGTATACGTCGCGAATATGGCCATGGATGCGATCGCGGTGATCGACCCGCGCAAATTGACGCCAAAGGCCGCGAAGACAGGAATGGTTGAGCCGGACGGATTCATTCCGACCGAATGGATGCCGATGTCGTTGGCGTTTGTCGCGACGCCCTCCGGCGGCAAGCTCTACGTCGCGACCGATAAAGGCAAGGGAATCGGGCCCAACAACTTCCCGCAGAAAATCGCCGAATCGCAGCCTCATCAACGCAGCGGCAGCAGCACCTACATCGCCACGCTGCTTTACGGTTCACTGGCGGCGATCGACGAATCGGAGATCGCGAGCCACCTCGCCGACTGGACCTCGACCGTGCTCGAGTCGAATCGGATGAAGGCAGCGCAGGAACAGATTGCGTTTGCAGGCGGCGCCACGCGCCGCATTCGCCACGTCATCTACATCATCAAGGAGAATCGCACCTACGACCAGATTCTCGGTGACCTCGAGCAGGACGGCAGGCCCGTCGGCAACGGCGATGCGACCCTCGCCATGTATGGCCGAACGGTCACACCCAACGAGCACAAATTGGCGCTCCAGTTCGGCCTGCTCGACAACTTCTTTGACTCCGGCGAAGTCTCCGGCGACGGCCACGTCTGGTCCACTGCGGCCATCGGCACGGATTATCTGGAGAAGACCTGGCAGCAGAACTACCGCGGCCAAGAGCGAGCTTACGACTACGAGGGCATTGTGGCCGGCGGCTATCCGCTGTTGCAGAGAATTCCCGACGTCAACGAGCCGGCGAGCGGCTATCTGTGGGGCGATCTGGCCGCGCACGGCAAGACCTACTACCACTTTGGCGAGTACATCTCGTCGACGTTTTGCGACCAGCCCGCGGTTGCCGACGCGTCACTGGGCGCAATGCTGGCCGGCCCGGCCTGTGCACGCAAGGCGTTTGCGCCAGGCGAGCCGCTGCCCACCGAGTGGGGCGGCGGCGTGAACAAGTGGCCCTGGCCCATTTCGCGCATGGCGACCAACATCGCCACCAAGCCCGAACTGGTGGGCCACTTCGCGCCGGAAGCCCCGGACTTCAATCTCATGGTTCCCGACCAGATCAGAGTCGAAATCTTTCTGCGCCACCTGAAGCAGTGGGTCGCCGATCGCGAGCACGGCCGCGACACCATGCCTGATTTCGTGATGCTGCGCCTGCCCAACGATCACACCGCGGGCACGCGGCCGGGAGGGCCAGCGCCGAAGTCTTCCGTCGCCGATAACGATCTCGCCGTTGGCCGCGCCGTCGAGGCGATTTCGCACTCTTCCTATTGGGACGACACGGCCTTCTTCATCCTCGAGGACGACGCGCAGAACGGCGCCGACCACGTGGACGCGCATCGCAGCATCGCGCTGGTCGTCAGCAAATATTCGCCGCGCGGCCCGAGTGGCGCGCCGTTTGTCGACAGGCGCTTTTACTCGACGGTGAGCGTCATCCGCACTATGGAGGCTCTGCTCGGCCTGCCGCCGATGAACAACAACGACGCCTTCTGTTCGATGATCTCCTCGCTGTTCACGGGGCCGGGCGATCAGGTGCCGTATACCGCCGACTATTCCAACCGCGACAACGGCCTCATCTACACGGCCAACCCAAACAACGCCGTGGGCGCTCGGGCCAGTATGAAGATGGACTTCAGCCACGCTGATCGCGCCCCTGCCGAGAAACTCAACGTCATACTCTGGAAGGACGCAATGGGCAGCGCCCCAGTGCCGCCGATGATCAAGGCGCGAGCGAAGAAGGCAGACGGCGACGACGACTAGTCAGCAACGGAGCCGCCGCCAGCCAACGGTTCACAGGATGGGATAAATGGTGGAAAAAGCAGCTTGAATGGCAGTAACCGGCGCCAACTGTTTCGCCAAAACCAGCCTCAAACTGGTAGCTTGAAAGAGTAAGAAACTCTTTCTCACGATGGCTCTTAGTCCCTATTTTTCTTTAGCAGTTTTGTTCGTGGCGGCACTGGGCTTTGGCCTGGCCCCGCTGGGGCTGGCCTGGCTTTGGGCCAGAGTGTATTCGCCGGCCAAGCCCAACGCGGTGAAGAACGCCATTTACGAGTGCGGCATGGAGTCGAAGGGCGACGCGTGGATGCAGTTCCGCTCGGCCTATTACCTGTACGGGATCATTTTTCTCATCTTCGACGTGGAGGCCGTCTTCCTGCTTCCATTCGCGGTTGCATTTACAGGTTTGGGCGCAGCGGCGTGCGCGGCCATGCTGGTGTTTGTTCTCCTGCTGGTTGAGGGGCTGGCCTGGGCCTGGGCCAAAGGCGTGCTGACGTGGCAGTGGAAAGATAGGGTTCAGGTTTCAGGTGTCAGGGATTAGTTTCGTGGGCGGCGGATAAGGCTGCATACACCTGATATCTGATCCCTGAAACCTGAACCCTGGGAGCGAAGCGACGATGGCTGTTGACCAAAACTTGAAGATCGAACTCGGCAAACAGGGCATCTTCGTTACGACCATCGAGGAGCTCTACAACTGGGGGCGGCGCAGCTCGGTGTGGCCCATGAATTTCGGCCTCGCGTGCTGTGCCATCGAGATGATCGCTACCACCATGGCGCGCTACGATCTGGCGCGGTTCGGGGCCGAGGTCTTCCGGCCGTCGCCGCGGCAGGCCGATCTGATGATCATCTCCGGCACCGTGACCAAAAAGATGGCTCCCCAGGTGGTGCGGCTCTACAACCAGATGCCGGAGCCCAGGTACGTGATTGCGATGGGAGCGTGTGCCATCTCCGGAGGGCCGTTCAAGCAGGGCTACAACGTGTTGAAGGGGATTGACCGCTACATCCCGGTGGATGTGCACATTCCCGGCTGCCCGCCGCGGCCGGAGGCGCTGTTGGAGGCTTTTATTACCTTGCAGAAGAAGATCGACGCCCAGCCTTTGACCGGCAACGACCGTCCGCGCTTTCTCGACGCCGAGGCGCAGGGCGAGTTCCCGGTGCCGGTGCCGGGAGAGCACGATCTGGAACCGCCGTCGAACAAGGGCGTGTGGACCGTACCGGTGGTGATTCGCTGATGAAGACGATGGAGGAAATGAAGGCGGCGATTGAGGCGGCTGTGCCGGGCGCGGGAGTTGAGATTGTGCTCAACCCGAGCCCTTCCGGACAGCACTCGCTGCGGCTCGCTCCGCAGAGCGCGGTCGCGGTCGCAACGTTTCTGCGCGACGATCCCGAGTTCGCCTTCGATTTTCTCTCCAATGTGACCGGAGTCGACTGGCCCGGCAAAGAGATCGCGGAAAAAGTGAAAGTAATACATGAAGTCACCAAGACCGTCGACGGTGTTGAGAAGGCCGTCGAGGAAACGGTAGAAGAGACGCGCAAACACGTGGAGCCGGGCTGCCTGGAGGTGGTCTACCACCTGTATTCGGTCGAGAAGAAGCACGGGCCTGTGGTGCTGCGGATGAAAACGGTGAACCGCACCGACCAGGTGGAGTTGCCGTCGCTGACGTCGGTCTGGCGGTCGGCGGAGTTTCAGGAGCGCGAGATCTTCGACCTGTTCGGAGTGGTTTTTACCGGGCACCCAGACCTGCGGCGGATTTTGATGTGGGAGGGATTCAAGGACCATCCGATGCGGCGCGATTACGTGGAGCCGGACGACTTTGAATACGAGCCGACGGCGCACGATGAGGTGCTCAAACGCGCGCAGGAGCATCGCGCGGCCGAGGCCGCACGAGGGAATAGCCAATAGGGAATAGGGAGTAGCCCGGACGAAGAATGAGTGTTGCGGAAACCAAAGCGGAGAAGGCGGCGGGCTGGAACCGGCCGCCGGTGATTGAGCCGGACGGCGAGGGCGAGCTGCTTGAAGTCGCCATGGGCCCGCACCATCCGTCCACGCACGGCGTCTTCCGCATGGACCTGACCTTGGACGGCGAGCGCGTAGTCGGGCTGAAACCGGAATTCGGCTACCTGCACCGCAATCACGAGAAGATTGCCGAGGGGGCCAGCTATCTGGCCTCGATGCCGTATACCGACCGGCTGGACTATATCTGCTCCCTGACCAATAACTGGGCCTACGCGCTGGCGGTAGAGAAGCTGGCTGGCCTGGAAGTTCCCGAGCGAGCCGAGTACCTGCGCGTGATTGCGGGCGAGCTGACGCGGGTGCAGAACCACCTGGGGGCCATCGGCTTCCTGATACAGGATATGGGCGCCAGCGGGACACCGCTCATGTACGCCTTCAAGGAGCGCGAGAAGATTCTGGACCTCTTCGAACAGCTCACCGGCTCGCGCATGATGTGCAACTACATGCGCTTTGGCGGCTGCCGTGTAGATGCTTCGCAGGCTTGGCTGAACGGGGCGCGCAAGGTGGTGGCGGGGCTGCCGGCGTTTGTTGACGAGTTTGAGGCGCTGCTCCGCAGCAACGAGATTCTGATGGTGCGCACCGAGGGGATGGGCGTTCTGCGCCCGGTGCTGGCGGTGAACGCAGGCGTCACGGGCCCCCTGCTGCGGGCCTCGGGCGTGAACTACGACATCCGCAAGGTGGACCACTACGGCATCTACGACCGCTTCAAGTTCCGCGTGCCGCTGGGCGATCATGGGGATGTTTATGACCGCTTCATGGTCCGGTTGCTGGAAACGCGGGAGTCGATCGGGATTCTGGAGCAGGCGCTTAAGGAGATTCCGGGCGGACCGGTGATGGACCCCAAGGCGAAGATTCGCGGCTTCCGTCCCAAGCCGGGCGAGGCCTACGGGCGGATTGAAGCGCCGAAGGGCGAACTGGGCTTTTATCTGATCAGCGATGGAGGACCGAATCCCTATCGCTACCGGGTGCGGCCGCCGAGCCTGATCAACTTGACCATTCTTGAGGATATGTGCCTGGGGCACAGCGTGGCCGATGTGGTGCTGATCTTCGGCAGCGTGGATATTGTCTTGGGAGAAGTGGACCGGTAGTGATGTTTGCGTTGAGGCCGGTTCCGGTTGAAACTTAGCAGCAACAGCGAGGAGGTCGAGATGAATATCGTGAAGAGCAGCAGGGCTTTGTTGGTGATGGGCGTGGCTCTGAGCGCCGCAATGAGCGCGCGCGCAGCCGGCACATACAATTTGACGTGCGACGCCTCGAGAAGCGGGTCGTTCACCATCGCGCTGACGGGCTTCAATATGGTTGTGACCGGATCGGGCGACGCCTCAGGAGCGGGCGCGGCTGCCGGAAAGCGCGCCTCCAAATTCGAGCTGACCATTAACTTCGATTCGGGCAAGGATTACAACGCGCTGTTGTCGATGCTCGAAGACAACGAGAACTTGCGGAGTTGCAAGCTGACCGATGGCCAAGGCGGCGGAACGACCGCCTCGGATAGCTGGAACCAAGAGGCTGTGACCAAGGGAAAGAGCAAGGGGAAGAACAACGCGCCCGCATCGACCACTGGCGGTGCCCTTGAATGGATCCTGACCAACGCAAGCATCACCAGTGTGACAGCGACAGGAAGCGAAGGCGCCACAGGCGCGCCTCAGGGATCCATGCAAGCAACGATCGAGGCACAATCGTTCTCCTTTGCGGACTAACAGAAACACGAATGAACTGCAAGCGATGAACTTTCAGCTGCAAATCGGAGGATGTATTGCTGGGTGATGGAATCCTGAAAGGGATGGCGGAGACGGCGAGGAATTTCTTTGGAAGTTACGTCTCCAAAGAACGGCTCACGACGGTCGAGTATCCGGAAAAGCGGATCGCTCCGATCGAGGCTGCGCGCGTTTTCCCCCTGCTGGTGTATGACGGCACGGACTGGGAGGCTGGATTGCGCTGCGTGGCCTGCCAGATTTGCGAGAAAGAGTGCCCGCCCAAGTGCATCCTCATCGAGAAAAGCAAGGACAAGAAGCCCGATTACGTGGGCAAGCTGCAGTTCTATCCCGCGCGCTTCGATATCGACATCTCCGTCTGCATGAGTTGCCAGATCTGCGTTGAAGTTTGCCCGTTCGAGGCTATCAAGATGGACACGCAGTTTGAGCTGGCCACCGAGGACCGTTTCGGCGGGCTGCTTCTCGACCGCCATCAACTAGCCAAATCGAACGAGTATTATCACTCGATCCATCCAACCGAAGCCGCCGAGGTGGACGCGCGCCTCGCGGAGGAAAAGGCCAAGGTGGAAGCGAAGGCCAAAGCTGCGGCCGAAGCAGCAGCTGCAAAAGCCGCGGCTGCGCCCAACCCCGCTCCGCAGGCTGGAGGAGGAAGCTAGCCCATGGCCGTCTTTTTCGACCAGATCTTCGTCCTCCTGCGCGATTGGCTCGTTGGATTTTTGCCCGCCGCACTGCGGCCGGCGGCAGGCGTCGTGCTCGGCGTCATCGCCATCGTCTGCGTCTTCCCCGGCCTCTTCGCGCTCACCACGGTTTTTGAGCGCAAAGGCCTCGGACGCATTCAAAATCGATTCGGCCCGAATCGCGTTGGCCCTTACGGCCTCTTTCAGCCTATTGCCGACGGCATCAAGGCGCTTACCAAGGAAGACATTGTCCCCTTCAGCGCCAATGCCGTCGTGCACTTTCTCGCGCCGCTGGTGCTGGTGACTGCGGTCTTCATGGGCTTTGCCGTCCTGCCCATGGGCCGCAACATGGTGCTGGTTGACATGGACGCGGGACTGCTCTTCTTCTTTGCCATGAGTGCGGCGACGGAGCTTTCGGTTTTCATGGCCGGCTGGTCGAGCCGCAACAAATACTCGCTGCTCGGCGCCATGCGCGCCGTGGCGCAAATGATCAGCTATGAAGTCGTGCTGCTGCTTTCGAGCGTCTCCGTCGTCATGATCGCCGGTTCGCTCTCGCTGCCCAAAATTGTCGCGGCTCAGAACCAGTACTCCAACGGCTTTCCTCACTGGTACATCTTTACGCCGTGGGGCCTCGCGGGCTTTCTCATGTACGCCATCGCCGCCACCGCCGAGACCAATCGCTCGCCCTTCGATCTGCCCGAGGGTGAATCGGAACTTGTCGCCGGCTATCACACCGAATACTCCGGCTTCAAATTCGCACTTTTCTTCCTTGGCGAGTATCTCGCCATGTTTTCCATCTCCGGTCTCGGAACCACGCTGTTTCTCGGCGGATGGTCGGCGCCGTTCTCGTTTCTCTCCTGGGTTCCTTCGTGGATCTGGTTTTTCGGCAAGGTGATGCTCTCCATCTTCGTCTTCATCTGGATGCGCGGCACGTTGCCCCGGCTGCGCCAGGACCAGCTGATGAACTTTGCTTGGAAATTTGTTCTGCCCTTCACGCTGCTCAATCTGCTCGTCACCGCGCTGTGGCGCTTCATGGGCGAGGGATGGGCGCGCTGGGTAGTCTGCACAGTCATTCTCGTGGCGGCCTACGCCGTCATGGGCCGGCTGGAGATGCGCAGCGAGCACTTTGGCCGCAGGAGCTACCGCTATGCTGAGTAAGACAGCGAGCAAGCCAGCCCAGCGGATACAAATCACCCGCTGCGGACCCCAGCCGGTACCAAGCCGCCTCATCGGGCAACGATCGCCCACTGGGGACCCCGGCAGGGACCAAGCCACCACATCGGGCAACAATCGCCCGCTGGGGACCCCGGCAGGGACCGAGGCGGCGGGGAAGTCGATTCTCTTTGCGCGCTCGGAAAGGACGAGCCGCCGATGAATGCGGTGTTTTACATTCTTGCAGCCCTCACGCTGGCCGGCGGCCTAGCGTCGGTGTTGCTCAAGCACCTGGTTCACTGCGCGCTTGCCGTCACGGTGGCCTTCGCCGGGCTGGCGCTGCTCTTTCTTCAGCTCGACGCGCAGTTCGCAGGCTTCGCGCAAATTCTCGTCTACATCGGCGCCGTCGCTATCCTCATTGTCTTTGCCATCCTGCTCACGCGCGGATCGGAATTGCCGAAGGAAGGCGTCTTCAGCAAGACTTGGCTTTTGGGACTGGTCATCGCCGCAGGCGTCTTTGCCCTTCTTGGATGGGCAGTGCTTGCCAGCGTCAGCGCGATGCCGCAGCAGAACACCGTCCCGTCCGTCACCGTACACGACATCGGCGACGCGCTTGTGGGCCGCTACGTGCTGCCGCTTGAGATTGTCGCCCTGTTGCTCACCGCAGCCACCATTGGCGCGGTCATCGTGGCCATGCACGAGAAAGAGGGGCCCAGATGACGAGTATGACGGCGACGCCACTCGCCGGCTATCTTCTTGTCGCGGCGTTGCTCTTTGCCATCGGCCTCGGCGGCGCGCTCGTGCGACGCAACGCCATCATGGTGCTCATCGGCATTGAGCTCATGCTCAACGCGGCCAACCTGAATCTGATCGCCTTCTGGCGCTTCGGCCCGCATCCCGAGGCGCTCACCGGCATGATGTTTGCTATCTTCTCCATCGCTGTGGCCGCGGCCGAGGCTGCCGTGGGTCTGGGTCTCGTTATCGCCATCTATCGCCACACCAACACCACCGAACTCGACAAGATCGACAGGATGAAGGGGTGAAAGCTTGATCCAGCAATTCGCGGCATTCACTCCCCAATTCGCTGCCTCATCCATCGCGAGAATTTTGTGGCTCATCCCGGCGGTGCCGATGGTTGCTTCAGGCGTGATCGCGCTGCTCAAGCAGCCGCAGCGCAAACTCGCGTCCGCTCTGGCCACCGGTTCGCTCGGTTTCTCGCTCTTCTTGTCGCTTTTCGCTTTCGCCCACGTTCTCAGCGGTTGGGCGCACGGCTCGGTCGTTCGCGAGATCGTCAGCTTCACTTGGATCCACGTGGGCGCAGCGAGCGTCGACCTCGGCTGGGTGCTCGATCCCCTCGCCGCCATCATGCTCGTCATGGTCAGTTTTGTCGGGCTCCTCATTTTCATCTACTCCGTCGGCTACATGGCCCACGACGAAAACTTCACCCGCTTTTTCTGTTTCATGTCGCTCTTTGCCGGAGCCATGCTCGGCGTGGTCATCTCCAACAGCCTGCTGCTGCTCTTCATGTGCTGGGAGATCGTCGGCCTCACATCGTATCTCCTGATCGGGTTCTGGTATCAGAAGCCCGTGGCCGCGGCGGCCGCGAAAAAAGCCTTCATCACCACGCGCGTCGGCGACATTTTCTTCCTTCTCGGAATCGTCTGGCTGTTTTCCGAGACCGGCACGCTGCTTTTGTATGACCATGGCGTGGGTTCGCTCGAAGGCCTCGCCCTCGCCAACCTGCTCACGCAGCATGCAGGTCTCGGCCTCAGCGCCGCGGGCGCCATCGCTCTGCTCATTTTCGCCGGAGCCGTCGGCAAGAGCGGCCAGCTTCCGCTGCACGTCTGGCTACCCGACGCGATGGAAGGCCCCACTCCGGTCTCCGCGCTCATTCACGCAGCCACCATGGTCGCCGCCGGCGTCTTTCTCGTGGCGCGCGTCTATCCGCTCATGTCCGTCGGCGCGCAGCCTGGTGGCACCACCGTCGCGCTCACCGTCGTCACCTGGGTAGGGGTGGCCACGGCAGTCTTCGCCGCGCTCATCGCCGTCGCGCAGAATGACATCAAGCGCATCCTTGCCTACTCCACGGTCTCGCAGCTCGGCTATATGATGGCCGGTCTTGGCCTCGGCGGTGTTGCGGTGGGCATGTTCCACCTGATCACGCACGCGTTCTTCAAGGCGCTCTTGTTCCTCGGCGCGGGCTCGGTGATTCATGGCTGCCACGAGGAGCAGGACATCCGCCGCATGGGTGGCCTTCGCGCCGACCTGCCGCTCACCTTCGCCACCTACGCCATTGGAATGTTGGCGCTGTGCGGGTTCCCGATTTTCTTCTCGGGCTTCTGGTCAAAGGACGGCATCCTTGAGGCCGCGTGGCATTCGCCCGTCATTAAAGGCCCGTTCTACCTGCTCGTTTTTGGCGCGCTGCTCACCGCCTTTTATATGACGCGCCAGGTCTGCTACGTCTTCCTCGGCTACTGGCGCGGGCATCAAACGGCGCACGAAAGTTCGAAGGTCATAACGCTGCCGCTTGTCATCCTTGCCTTCTTCGCAATGGCGCTCGGCCTGATCGGCACGCCTGCCTGGCCGTGGTTCCACGCGCTTCTTGAAGGGCGCGCGGCGGCGTTCAGCTTTCGCAGCCTCATCGAGCCAAGTTTCCTTTGGCTCATGGCCACTTCGTCGCTTGTCGTTTTTCTCGGCCTCGGATTCGGCTGGCGGCTCTATGGCAACAAAACGCCCCAGCCCGATGAGCCCGACGCACTCGAAAAATCCGTGCCCTGGCTGTGGGCCCCGCTCCGCGATCGCCTTTACGTCGACGAGCTCTACGGCATCACGGTGATCGCCTTCTATGCATGGTGGGCACGCGTGGCCGATTGGATCGATCGCCGAGTGTGGGGCGGCGTCGTTGCCGCGGTCGCGCGGATCTTCGCACTATGGGCACAACTCAACCGCCTGCTCGACGTCAACTGGGTCGACGGCGGCTTCGACAAAACCTGCGAGGAACTTTCTGAGGGCGGCGGCCTGCTGGCGAGCATCGAGAGCGGCCGCGTGCAGAACTACCTGCGCATTCTGGCCGTCGCCGTCGTCGCTCTCGCGGTCATTCTCTACTGGAGCAGCCGGCCATGAACGGATTCGCGACCGGTTTCCCGATTTTGACGCTCCTCACCGTGCTGCCCCTCGTCGGCGCGGTCATTGCGCTCTTCGTGGGCAAACATGCGCGCGGCGTCGCACTGCTGACTTCGCTCGCCTGCCTTGTCCTCTCACTTGTAATTTGGACCCGCCTGCCGGCCAACGGAATCATCGGCCTGGTTGAGCTGCACAGTTGGGCGCCCTCGTTGGGCATCGAGTATCACCTCGGCGTCGACGGCCTCGGCGCGCTTATGCTGCTGCTGTCCGCCATCGTCACGCTCATGTCGGTTGACGCGTCGCATCGCGTGCACCACATGCCCGGCCTATTCTACGGGCTCATCCTCATCCTCGAATCGGGCCTCTTCGGCTCCTTCACCGCGCTCAATTTCTTCCACTGGTTTTTGTTCTGGGAGTTGAGCCTCATCCCCGCATTCTTCCTCATCAAAATGTGGGGCGGGCCGCGCCGCGGTCCCGCGGCCACGCAATTCTTCATCTACACCATGGCCGGCTCAGTGGCGCTGTTGATCTCATTTCTCGCCATCTTTCTTTCCACCGGCTCCATGGACTTCGGCGATCTCGCAGCCATGGCCGCGTCCGGCGCCTTGTCGCAGATGGTCACGGCGCATTTGGGCGCGGTAATGCCATGGCTCGCGATCGGCGTGCTCGCCGGCTTCGCAGTCAAAGTTCCGCTCGCGCCCTTTCACACCTGGCTGCCTGCTGCGTATGCCGAGGCGCCTTCGCCCGTCACCATGCTGCTCACCGGCGCCATGTCGAAGATGGGCGTCTACGGCCTGCTGCGCATCGCGCTGCCCATCTTTGGCGCGCAGATTTCCGCCATGCGCTCGCCGCTTCTCGTCCTCGCTGTCATCACCGTGGTCATGGGAGCGTGGGCCGCGGCCGCGCAAAAAGATTTGAAGCGCGTCTTCGCCTACTCCTCGGTGAATCACCTTGGCTACTGCCTGCTCGGCATTTTTGCGTTGGCGATTCCGGTTTCGAGCGCGGCGCAACAGGCTAGCCAGGCCGCCGCGCTCAACGGCGTCATCCTGCAGATGTTCAATCACGGCATCACAGCGGCTGCCATCTTCTGGTTCATCGCCATGATTCAATTCCGGACCGGCGGCCTGCGCGGCATTGACGATTTCGGCGGCTTGCGCAAGCCCGCGCCGGTCTTCGCCGGACTCATGGGCATCGTGCTCTTTTCTTCGCTCGGCCTTCCCGGCCTCAACAGCTTCGTCAGCGAGTTCCTGATCTTCCGCGGCGTTTTTCCGCTCGCATGGGTCGCGGCGACGGTTTCTGTTCTCGGACTGCTCGTGACGGCGATTGTCATCCTCATCGTTATTCAGAAAGTTTTCACTGGCCCCGTCCCCGAGCGCTGGGCAAACTTTCCCGATCTGCATCACAGCGAACGGATGGCTCTCGCTCCTGTGATCGGCCTCATGTTTCTGGTTGGACTTGCGCCGCGGCTGATTCTCGACACGATCAATCCCACGGTTATGAACCTGCTGGCGCACTGGAGATTTTAGAGAATGGCCTGGGCGATCTATATTTCGTTTGCCGGCGCGTTGATCTCCGCGCTGCTGCCCAAAGGCAAGCCCGCCCTGGCGCGCTGGTGGGCGCTCACCGTGACTGTGGCCGGACTCGCGATCGCCGTCGCGGGTTATGCCGCCGGCATGGGCCAGGGCCGCCAGGTTTTTGTCGATGCGCTTTGGGTGCCCTCCATGGGTATCCACTATCTGCTCGCCGCAGACGGCATCAGCCGCGTCCTCGTTCTGCTCACCGGCATCGCCTCCGTCGCCGGCGTTCTCTTCAGTTGGAACATCGAGCTGCGCACCAACCAGTTTTTCGCCTTTTATCTCGCGCTTATTGGCGGCGTCTACGGCGTTTTCCTCAGCGGCGATCTCTTCCTGCTCTTCGTCTTTTACGAAGTCGCCATCATTCCCAAGTACTTCCTCATCTCCATCTGGGGTTCCACGCGCCGCGAATACGGCGCCATGAAGCTCGCGCTCTACTCCTTCGTCGGCTCGGCCATGGTGCTCATCGGCCTGCTTGCGGCCTACACCACTGCCGGCAGCCACTCCACCGCGCTCGTCGATCTCGCGCACGCGGGCCTGCCCGTCAGCTTTCAGATGTGGTGTTTCCCGCTGGTCTTTGTCGGCTTCGCGATTCTCGCCGGCATGTGGCCGTTCCACACCTGGGCGCCCACCGGCCACGTCGCCGCGCCCACCGCTGCTTCCATGTTGCTGGCCGGCGTCGTCATGAAACTGGGCGCCTACGGCTGCCTGCGTGTGGGCATCGGACTCTTTCCGCACGGCCTCGATCCATGGGGATTCTCGTTTATCGGGATCGGCTCGTGGCGCGACGTCTTCGCTTGGCTCGCCGTCATCGGCATTGTCTACGGTGCGCTCGTCGCCCTCGCGCAAACCGACTTCAAATTCGTCATCGGCTACTCCAGCGTGAGCCACATGGGTTTTGTGCTGCTCGGCCTCATGACGCTCAACCAGATCGGCGTCGACGGCGCGGTTCTGCAGATGTTTTCGCATGGTGTCATCGCCGGCCTCCTGTTCGCCATTGTCGGGCGCATCGTCTACGACCGCACCCACACGCGCCAATTCGCCGAGCTAGGCCCCATGCACCTCTCGCGACGGCTGCCCTTCGCGGCGTGGGCCTTTGTCTTTGCCGGCGCCGCGTCCATGGGCCTGCCTGGCTTCTCCGGATTTGTAGCCGAGCTGCAAGTCCTCGTCGGCGCGTGGCAAGCCAATCCCTGGTGGACCATCGTTTCCAGCATCGGCATCATCGTCGGTGTTGCCTATATCTGGCGAGCCCTGCAAAAGGCCTTCTTCAGCGACGCGCTGCCCACCCCGCATGAGCTCGAATCCGAGCAGGAGCACAAGTTCGATCCCATCACCTGGCCCGAGATCGCCGGAGTCGCGCTGCTCGGCATCTCCACGCTCGTGGTCGGCCTCTATCCGCGCGTTCTTCTCGATTCCATCGAGCCGGCAGTAAGAGCGCTGCTTGCGGGAGGCGCGCAATGAACTACGCCGCCCTGTTCCGCTCTACGCTGCCTGAAACGGCCCTCGAAATCGCCGCGCTACTTGTGCTCGTCGTCGATCTCGGGTTTCTGCGCAAAGCAGCGCTGCAAATTCGCATTGCCGTCGCCGCATTCATCGGCGTCGCAGGCTGCATTGCGGCCATTTGGGCCGTTTGTGCGACGGAATGGACGGGATTCAGCGCCGGAAGCGATCTGCTGCTCACGGCGGGTGGCTCGGCAGGCGTCGCGCAGGTTGCCATCCTCGTGCTCACCGCACTCACCCTTCTGCTGCTGATCGATTCCGCCTTCACGCGCCATGCTGGAGAGTACGTTTCTGTCGTGCTGATGGCTGCAGCAGGCGGCCTGATCATCTCCGCCGCTCAGGACTTGCTGGTGATCTTTGTTGGCCTTGAGCTGCTCTCGCTCGGGCTCTACGTCCTCACCGCCTTTAACAAACAATCCGGCAAAAGCGCCGAGGCCGCCATCAAGTATTACCTCTTCGGCGGAATGTCGGCAGCGTTCCTTCTCTTTGGCTTCAGTTATCTCTACGGGCTTTCGGGCTCAACCAGTTTGCCCAAAGTTGTTCTCGGTTCTCTAGTGGCTTCGGCCAACGGCGCCTCGCCGCTGCTCATCATTGCACTGGTCATGATCGCCGCGGGCCTTGGCTTCAAGGTTGCAGCTGTTCCGTTCCATCTCTGGGCGCCCGACACCTACGAAGGCGCGCCAGCTCCCGCGGCGGCATTCATCGCGTCCGTCTCCAAAGTCGCCAGCTTCGCCCTGCTCATCTCCATCAGCTACGCAATTCACTGGTGGCCCGCGATGCTGCACTTGCCGCCCGGCCGCGTCACCGGCACGCTCATCCCTGCCGGCGCCCCGCTTCCGCATATCACTCTCGGCTTTGTCACTGCCTGGCCGATGATCCTCATGGATCTCTCCGTGCTCTCCATGGTCTTCGGCAACCTGGCCGCCCTTGCGCAATCGAGCGTGCGCCGCCTGCTTGCTTACTCCGCCATCGCGCATGCAGGCTATATTCTTCTCGGCCTCGCGTTTTTCTCGTGGACGAACGCCAGCGCGCAGGCCATTCTCTATTACAGCGTCACTTACGGCCTCACCACCATCGGAGCTTTCGGCGTGGTAGGCGTCGTCGAGCGCTCTACTGGTTCCGACAAGCTCGACGCGTTTCTCGGCCTGCACAAGCGCAACCCGCTCGTCGCCGCCGTGCTGCTCGTGCTCTTTCTTTCGCTCGCCGGAATTCCGCCGCTGGTTGGCTTCTGGGCCAAGTTCAATCTCTTTGCGGCTGTGCTTCGCGTTTCGGGCGGCACACTTCCGTTCACATTGGTCGCTTTGGCCATCGCATTCAGCGCCGTCTCACTCTACTACTATCTGCAGGTCCTCAAGCGCGCGTACGTCATGCCGTCTACAGACGAATCGCCGATTCGCGTACATCCGGTCACGCTGGCTGTGCTGCTGCTCATTGGCGCTGCCGTCCTGGTGCTGGGCTGCTTCCCGGCGTTGCTGCAGAATTGGATCGCGAGTTTTTATCCGGCGATGTAATCGCAGCGCGAATTCGCGCATTACACCACCCGCCGCACACCGGGCAGCCGGACCAGCGCATCCGCCAATAACCAGCTGAGTAGAATCGCGAGTGCTCCCGCCGCGCCGAACTTGGCAAGCGCCGGTGCCGCCCATCCACGCAGAAGCAGCGATACGGCCACCAGGACCGGCGGATGGATAATGTAGACTGTGTACGCGCGGCGGCTTACCCAGGACCAAAACGCGGACGGTTGATTTATCCATCTGCGAGCCAGCAGCAGCCACCCGGCAATGAATCCCCAGGCCACGAACGGCTCCCACATCGCGTACATCACCGCAGGCCAGGAGAACCCGGTGGAGTAATTCGCCTTTCCACCGTACAGGACATTCGTGACCGTTCCGGCAATGGACATCAGCGGCCACACCAGGAGGGCGATCCAGATGATCCCCCGCGCGTTCTTCCATTCAAGCTGGCGCAACCAATCGTATCGCCAAGCCGCGATGCCCGCCGCGAACAGCACGACGTACGGCGCGAAATACGCAAACTGAAAACCCGCATACGTTACGCCGACGGGAGAGACCTGGCGAATGAGGAGCGCAGCCAACCCGGTCGCCAAGGCCGTCGATAGCAGAGTGAGAGTAGATGGAAATGCGCGGGATGTGCGTTTTGCGCCGGCCAGGGGCGCACCGGCCACGGCGCGCCACGCGCAATAGATCATGCTGAAGATCAGCAGCACCTCAACGAACCACATCGGCCCGGGAATGATGATCACGTGTTGCAGCAGGTAAGGGAACGTCTCCCAGAAGCGGCCCGTATCGCCCCAGTGCGCCAACGCCGCGGTGAGCGGTCCCAGCACCAGGATGAACCCGAGCAGCGGCAGCCCCAGGCGCGTGAAGCGGTCGCCGATGAACTGCCCGTAGCCCTTCCGCTCGAGCGACGTCGGCGTGAAGTACGCCGCCAGGAAGAAGAAAAAAGCCATGAAGTAGGCCTGATTCGTAGTGCAGAACTGGATAAGGATCTGACTGGAGAGCGCGGACGAGGGTTTCAGCTCATACCAGAACCATGCGCCAATGGCGCCGTAGGTGATGGCGGTGTGATGCAGCACCACAAACGCCGTCATAATGCTGCGCAGGCGGTCAATGTAAAGATCGCGGGGACGAGCGACGGCCTGATCCGCCGTCGCGCTCCCGATGGAAGAAGCCGCAAGGGTGCCCATGTTCAACCCCTCTGCAAGTTCATACGCGGGAACTCGACCGTATGTTCACGTGTGCAAGCCGTTCCGTCCCGCGGTCGGCGGTCCTGTCCTAGCTCAATGCTTCACAATCGCCGTAAATGAATCCGGCTTGAGGCTCGCGCCGCCTACCAGCGCGCCGTCAATCTCTTCCTGGCCGATCAGCGCGGTCGCATTGTCCGGTTTCACGCTGCCGCCGTAAAGAATGCGCATGGCCGCGGCCACATCGGCGCCCAGCAGCGTCGCCACTTCCGCGCGAATAATTCGGTGCGCGTCGGCGGCGATCTCCGGCGTCGCCGTCTTGCCTGTGCCGATCGCCCACACCGGCTCGTATGCAATCACGATCGGTCCCGCAGCCGCGGGCGTGATGCCCGCAAACGCGGCCGTCACCTGCGTCTTTAGCACGCTCGTCGTTTTGCCTGCCTCGCGCTCTTCCAGCACTTCGCCGATGCACACCACGGGCACGACGCCGTGCTTGAGCGCGGTGTGCAGCTTTTTGTTCACAATTTCGTCGGTCTCGGCAAAATACTGCCGCCGCTCGGAGTGGCCAATGAGCGTATGCGTGCCGCCGACGGCCTTCAATTGCCCAATCGAGGTCTCGCCGGTGTACGCGCCCTCCTCGGCGAAATGAATGTTCTGCGCGCCCACGGCCACGTTCGAGCCCTTGCACCCCTCAACCACGGTGGGCAACAGCACCGGAGAAGGGAACAGGGCAATCTCGTCGCGCGTGTGCCAGGCAACGAGCGGCAAAAAAGCATCGACAAACGCCTTGGCTTCGGCCGGCGTCTTGTACATCTTCCAATTTGCGGCAATGAGTGCTTTACGAGACATGTTTGTCAATTCCTCAACTCGATTTTAGTGGATCGATTTCCTCGATCGGGGTGACGGCGGGCACAGAGAGAAAGCATGAGGCCCTTGTCGAAAACAACGGTTGCTCGCTCTACGAGCCTGATCTCAATACTGACGTCAAATCGTCCGGCACCGTACCCTTCAGGAATGCGGCCCGATGATCGGGATCTCCCAGATCCATCGAGAAGTGGCGCCAGACCCCGTCCTGAAGCACGCCCATCTTCCAGGGCCCTGAAACCGAGTCGGAAAACTGCCAGATGATATGGTAACCATCCTCATTCGTGAATCCTTCCCCGTCGGCCTGAATAATCGCGTCTCCGCGCTCCCAAAGTGCAGAGCGCAGCGCGTGGAGTGCATTGCTGCCTTCCTCCGTTTCCGAACCTTGCAGGTGCTGAAACGCATAGATCGTCCTCACAGAGGACAGGTAATTCTCAAGCCATTGAACGCCGCTTTTCGGCCTGCAATCCTGAATGTCCTCGACGAATTCCGTAACCTCATCCTGGCCGATCGAACCATCCATGACGGGATTGCGCTCGATCACCGCGACTTCAACGTCGTCACTTCCGGAGAGAAGGAGGCTTTCCCACTCATCCTCCGTTCCTTCTTCGATTGTCAGCCTGTACCCAGGGTGCTCGGCGCGAATCAACTGCGCGAGTTCTTCGAAGGAAGGGAACTCCGCATCTTTCGATAAGACTCGTGTGTAATATCCCACAGCGCTTCTTTATCCTCCGGGCTGGCACATTTCATGAAAAGAATCGCATCCTGCGCTTTCCCGCCAGATGCGATTCTTCCCTCTGACAACTGATTACTGAAAACTGTCTTATTTGTCCGTCAGCGCCTCAACCCCCGGCAGCTTCTTGCCTTCAAGGAACTCGAGCGAAGCTCCGCCGCCCGTCGAGATGTGCGTGATCTGGTCTGCTACTCCGGCCTGGTTGATCGCGCTCACCGAGTCGCCGCCGCCGATGATTGACGTAGCTGTCCGGTTGGCCGCTACGGCCCTCGCAATCGCGTTGGTTCCCACCGCAAAACGCGGAAATTCAAAAACGCCCGCCGGCCCGTTCCACACGATGGTCTTCGCCGTCGCCACCACCTCTTTAATCGCCGCAATCGACTTCGGCCCGATGTCGAGCCCCTGCCAGTCGTCAGGAAAATCCACTGAGCAGTCCCACACCTGTGTCTTCGCGTCCGCCGCAAAGTTGTCGGCCAGAATATTGTCCACCGGCAGCAGCAGCTTGACGCCCTTGGCCTTTGCTTTCGCGAGCGCGTTCTTCGCCATGTCGATCTTGTCTTCCTCGACGAGACTCTTGCCGGTTTTCACGCCCAACGCGCGCTGAAACGTGTACGCCATTCCGCCCACGATGACCAGCGTGTCCACCTTGTCGAGCAGGTTCTGGATCACGTCGATCTTGCCGGAGATCTTCGACCCTCCGATGATGGCCACAAACGGCTTCTCCGGATTCTCCAGAGCCTTGCCGAGATAAGTAATTTCTTTTTCCATCAGCAAACCGGCCACGGCGGGCTTGAGGTAATGCGTAATGCCCTCAGTGGATGCGTGCGCGCGGTGCGCCGAGCCGAACGCGTCGTTCACATAGACCTCGGCCAGCGAAGCCAGCGCCTTTGAGAAGGCCGGATCGTTGGCCTCTTCTTCCGCGTGGAAGCGCAGGTTTTCAAGCAGCAGCACCTGGCCCGACTCGAGCTGCCGCGCCATCTCCTCGGCGATCTCGCCCACACAATCCGGCGAGAAGGCAACATTCACGCCCTCGCCCAGCTTCTTGTCGAGCAGTTCGCGCAGCCGCGTCACCACCGGCTTGAGCGAATACTTCGGATTGGGCTTACCCTTGGGCCGGCCCAGGTGCGAAGCCAGAATCACCTTGGCTTTATGCCGCAGCGCGTATTCGATGGTGGGCAGCGTGGCCACAATGCGCGTGTCGTCGGTAATCGTCGAGCCGTCTTCGGTCAGCGGAACATTGAAATCGACGCGGATGAACAGCCTTTTGTTGGTCACATCGATGTCTTTGATCGAGAGCTTGGCCATGGAGATTTGCCTTTCTTGAGAGACAGAGATTAGAAATCCGTAGGCAGGGCAAATCGAACAGTGGACAGCGATCAGAAACTGCTGATCACTGACCACTGTTCACTGACAACTGTTCTTACAGCCCCTTCTTGGCCAGGAAGCTGATGAGGTCGACGACGCGGTTCGAGTAGCCCCACTCGTTGTCGTACCAGCTCAGCACCTTCACGCTCTGGCCGACTACTTTCGTCAGCGGCGCGTCCACGATGGAGCTGCGCTTGTCGCCCTTGAAGTCCGAGCTGACCAGCAGGTTCGCGTCGACTCCCAGAATTCCCTTTAATTCTCCCTCGGAGGCGGCCTTGAAAGCGGCATTCAAGGCATCGACGGTCGTGGGTTTCTCGGCGATGTAGGTCAGATCGACGATGGAGACGTTGGGCGTGGGAACGCGGATGGCAAATCCGTCCAGCTTGCCGGCGGTCTCAGGGATGACCAGCTTGAGGGCCTTGGCGGCGCCGGTCGAAGTGGGAATCATGCTCAGAGCGGCGGCGCGGGCGCGCCGCAGGTCCTTGTGCGGGAAGTCCAGAATGACCTGGTCGTTGGTATAGCTATGAATGGTGGTCATGATGCCGGAGACGAGGCCCGTGGTTTCGAGAATCACCTTGACGACCGGCGCCAGGCAGTTGGTCGTGCAACTGGCCATGGAGAGAATGTTGTGCTTCGCCGGATCGTACTTGTCCTGGTTCACGCCCAGAACGATGGTCATGTCCTCATTTGTGGCTGGAGCTGAGATGATCACCTTCTTCACGGTCGGGCCCAGGTGCGCCTTGGCCTTGGTGGCGTCGGTAAAGCGGCCGGTGGACTCAACCACAATCTGCGCCCCCACGTCGGCCCAGGGCAGCTTGGCGGGGTCGCGCTCGGCCCACACCTTGATCTTCTTGCCGTCGACCGAGATAAAATCCTCGCCCGATTGAATCTCGTTCGGCAGGTTGCCCAGGATCGAGTCGTACTTAAGCAGGTGGGCCAGTGTCGCCGGGCTGGTCAAGTCGTTGACGGCGACAAAATCGATTTCCTTGTTGCCAAGCGCGGCGCGCAAAACGTTGCGTCCGATGCGGCCGAAGCCGTTGATTCCAACTTTTACTGCCATGGGTTGTTTCTCCTTCGTGGTCTTTGTGGCATGGGTATTCAAAACCTGGGTCGTGCGGCGTCTGAAGTGGGCCGGAAATGCATTTCCACCAAACCCTTGATCGTATCATTGCGGCCTACAGTGGAAAACTAAAGGCGCGGTCGCGTCGCACACGATTCCCTACCGTAAGGATGGCGTTCCCGCGATGGAACTGTATGTGACGGAGTGCACACGATTTGCAGCGCCCTCGCCGAGTATGGTATTCGGGTGGAAGCGAAGGCTTTCAGCGAGGACGAACAGCAGCATGAGAAGACGCTCCAGACGCGGCCCCAATACCTCAGAATCTACGGGCAAAATCGGCCAGGAACTCCCATCGAATCAACCGGCTCCGCTGGTGCCGCTCTATCCCGATGACGTGCCGGTGCGCCATACCGCTGTGCAGCGGCCCCATGAACCCCGGCAGGTGCAGCCAGCGCGGCCGCAGCGCCCAGCCGCTCCAGAACGGCCCGCGCGCCCGCAATTGCCCGCGAAGCAAGAGTGGCCCAAGAAGCAAGAATGGAATGAGCCGCCCGGCTCCGGTCGCCTCGAAGTCGAAACCCAGCCGGAGATGCCTGCGAAACCTGCGCTCGCTCCCGGCCCCGATGAGCGCTCGCCCCAGGCACCCAAGGGATTCGTGGTCCTCGCCATCGGACTGCCCGGCTCCGGCAAGACCACTTGGTTCGGTCGCCGCGGCATTACCCCACTTTCCTCCGACCTTCTGCGCAACATTCTTTTCGACGACGTCGAGGAGCAGCGCTATCAGGGCCTGGTCTTTTCCACCCTACGCTCGCTCCTGCGCGCGCGGCTCATCGCCCGCATGCCCATGAACTATGTGGACGCAACGAATCTCTCCATCCACGAGCGCCGCCAGTGGATCAAGATGGCCAAGAGCTTCGGCTACGAGGTGCAGGCTGTCTTCTTCGACGTGCCGCTCGAAGTATGCCTGGAGCGCAACCGCCAGCGCGACCGCTCGGTGAGCGAAGAGGTGATGCGCAAGATGGCAGAAAAGCTCAAGCCGCCGGTCTTCGAAGAGGGCTTTGAAAAGATCACCGTGGTGCGCGTGAAGAGCGCGGGATAAAGGACCGTTGGCTGATCTGCAAGCGTGAGGACTTCCCCCATGAGCACTGCTTCTGCCACTGCCCCCTACATCGAGCCATGGCTTCGCGGCACGCACACAGACGTTCCCGCCGCGGGCCGTGCCGTGCTCCACGCGCTCGAGCTATCGCTTGATGACCTGACCAAATGGGCCGCAGGACTGACTGACGCCGAAGTTCATGCGCAGCCGCTCGGCCTTACTTCGATAGCCTTCCACCTGCGCCACATCGCCCGTTCGACAGACCGCATCCTCACGTACGCTGAGGGCGGCCAGCTCTCCCAAGAGCAACTGGCCGCGCTCAAAACCGAGCAGGGTGGGGAAGGGAAGCAGGAATCGTTAGCCGAGCTGCTTTCAGAAATCGAGGTGTCCTTCAGCGATGCTGCCGACCGCATTCGCGTACTGGCCACGGCCGACCTCAACACTCCGCGCTTCGTCGGCCGCAAGCAATTGCCCACATCCATCGGCGGAGCGATGATCCACGTGGCCGATCACACGCTACGCCACACCGGCCAGGTGGTCACGACAGCCAAGTTGATCAAAGCGCTAAGAACCTAGACCACGCGCCCCGCGTCGCTCGCGCCTGGCCCGCAACGCACACTGACCCTCTCACTGCTGATCGGAACTCGCTCCCGCCGCAAGGTCATTGCCAGTGTTGATCTGGGTCGGCGGCAACAACCGGTACCCATCGCGCGTGCGGATGTGGTACTTCTCCATGCCCGGGCCCACCAACTTCACGCTAATCGATCGCCATCCCCGGTTGGGATTGGCCTGCGGATAGTAACTGACCGAGTAGAGGTGGCTGAGATCGTCCTGAATGGAAGCGAAGGCCTGTTTCTCCTTGCGCCAATTGCCGGCAAAATAGGCCTTGCCGCCTGTCGCTTTGCTCATGCGCTCAAACGCAGCAGTCGAAATCGGATCGTCCTGCGCTAGGCGAGTGCTCACAATATAGATGATCGTACCCGTGTCCTGGGCCAGCTCCGCCACGTCCTCGGGAGGAACAGAGCTCGCGTTGTCGGGGCCGTTCGAGAAGACCACGATTGCCTTGCGTCCGGTCAGCGAGGCAGCATCCTTCACCGTAATCAGCAGGCTGTTATAGAGCGCGGCGTCATCTCCAGCCACCGTGCTGCGCACGCCGTTCACCACGCGGAATCGGTCCGCAGTGAGCATCGTGGACCGCGAAAGATTGCGGCTGTACGAATAAAACGCGATCTGGCTCGCGCTGTCCATGGAGCGCACAAAATCGGAG
This sequence comes from Occallatibacter sp., assembly GCA_049517515.1. GTDB lineage: Bacteria > Acidobacteriota > Terriglobia > Terriglobales > Acidobacteriaceae > Telmatobacter. Next base: position 138,424 of record JBEKSA010000005.1, on the reverse strand, counting down.
ATGGCATCCTGCGCGTAGACAAATCCGCGATACATATAGTTGCTGGTATCGAAGAGAATGAAGATGCTCGCTCCGGCCATTGTGGAAGCCATTGCGGCCGCAGAAATGCGGTCAGGTGCGCTGATCACGTCAACGCCTGACGCCGGCGCGCCAGCGCCGGACGCTTCGCTCGAACTCTGCGGCTGGTTGCTCTGGCCCGGACGGATCGCTGGCCCGTTTCCCTCTTCAAAGGTGGCGATGCGCTGCGGAATCTTGTCCTCGGTGATCTGAAAGTTCTCCGGGTTCAGGCCGCTTATATAGTTTCCCTTGCTGTCGGTCACGGCTACGTTCAACTGCACCAGATTCACGGTCACGCGCAGATGCGTTGCCTCATCCTGAGCCGCAAACCGCGGTTCGCCGGCGAACAGGAGCAACCCACTCAAACTCACGCCGATGCATGCGAAGGTCTTTTTTCTTTTCATCATCGCTTTATGTACCCCCGTTCGCTCTCTCGTTGCTGTCGCCGGCTAAGCCCGCCGTGCTGATCGCAATCTTGCCCTGGCGGAACTCTTCGCCGGTCTGATCCATGGCGCGCAACAATGCGGGCCAATCGTCGATACTTGTCGCGGAGATGTTCGCCACCATCTGCCGGGTCAGCTCGGGAATGAGCAAGTTGAGCGCCGCCGGAGCATAGCCTTTTTCATCTGCCAGGCGCGCCCAATAAAGGTTGCCCGACTCCCACGATTCGCCGAACAGCCGGCTTGCGACGCCGCCGGAGACAGGAAACGGTTCTGCCGCCAGCAGAGCGCAGGCATTGGTCGCCGCCATCGTTGGGTGCGGAACGCCGAAATCCCTCGCCAACCTTTGCGGAGACATATCCGCGGGATTTCTGCGCGCCAGATCGTCGAGTTCCTGATTGGCCGGGCCCCATTGCGCTGCCTGCTCCGGATATCGTCTGCGGAACTCGGCTGCCAGATAGAAGGTATCAGTGGGAAGCAGCTGCGCTGCCAGAGCCGCCGCACCTTCCTTGTGTTGGAGCGATTTCTCCATCTCGTCCACTTCCCCCCATCCCATGCGGTTACTAAAGATCGTGATCACCTTCTCGCGTAAGTCCGCATGGTCTACCGACCCCTTGATCAGTTCTTCTCCAGCGCCCTGATAAAGATTCACGGCATGCAATTCGTCGCGGCTCACGCCCCACCAACGAGGCAGAGTCGCATTCACCAGCAGCTCTGGCACTGTCTCTCGCCAGATCAGCGCCTGTAGTTTCTGGGGCGAGATAAAATCCTCTTCGGCTATCGCCAGCACGTAGGGCAAATCCGCGAGCGATCCGATCAGGTAGGCGCCACCGCCGGCCGTTGCGCCAATTCCAATTAGCGATGGCGCGCCCCAAATCTGATTGATGCCCTGAATCGAAGACGCCGAGAAATCGTGCGAGCGCACGAAGAGCGGATTGCTGTGCAGAATCTGCGCGCCCGGCGGCTCATAGTAGGCGTAATTCAGGCCCACCAATGTGTCTCTCAGGAACGGCGCAAGCCGCGCGCGCGCAGCCTCCAACTGCGCCGGCGTCCCCGGAGCCTTGATCACCTTGGACAGGTCGGTCCGCACCTGCAGTTCCGCGTGACGGTTCACGTAGACCGACGGCGACCAAGTCACACGCTCGCCTTCGGTAAAGATCGGCCGCGGCAGCTCGAATTCGCGCAAAGTTCCCGCCAGGGCCAGCAGGCTGTCGCCATTCTTTGCACCCTTCGCCATGTCGCCCAGGCCATCGAAGAGTCCGAAAAGATTATCCAGAGAGACCAGCCGCTGGTCGTCGAGCACAGCGCGGATTCTTCTCTCCAGTTCGTTGTGGATGCGCGTCCCCTCGGGGCTGCTCTGCCGCGGGCCCGCAAGCAGATCGACAACCTCATCCTCGGTCGGGTCCGCGTTGCCCCCGGCCGCAATAATGATGGACCTCAGCGACTTGCGCGCCGCATCGAACAGCAGGGTCGCCGACGAAACATCCCCATAGGCCTGAACCGCGCTTTGCCACGAGGAATTCACCCCGTTTCCCGCGATCTGTCCTTGCCGCGCCAGGATCTGCCAAAGCCCTATCTCGGCCTGAAACGCTCCCAGCGCATTGGACCGCAGCGACTGATTCGAGACGCCGTCGATGCGATCGGCCACATCGATAAAGTTCTTGATCGAAGCGTCGTCCAGCGACGGAAATTCGACGAAAATGTTATACCAGTCGTTCAATTCGTAGTATTTTGCGGCAAGCAGTCGCGCAGTATCGCTCGATAGACGCTTCTGGGCCGGCCGCGCGGCGTCCATCGCACTCAGGATCAGATAAACCTGTGTCGGCCCATCGAGCGTCGTAATGTTGGAAAAAGCCACCACAGCCTGGAGAATGTCTTCGGCGTTGTCTGCGCTGCCCGCGTGTCTGCTCGAGTCGTGCGTGTGGTGCAGCTTCTTTTCCCGCGCGAACACCTCCTGCCAAACGCTCAGATTGCCGGGGATCAGCGGCTGGCCTGACGCGTCCCATTGCAGGCGGTTGAAGAGCAGCAGCAGAGTAGGATTCCTTGGGAATACGCTGCTTGCCGCATCGACGTTGGGAACTCCGGAACGATAAGCCTCGTAGAGGCTCTTCAGCCGGTTTCCCCGCGTAAGAAGGACCTGCTGATCGGGACTCACGCGCGCCAGCGCATCAAAATAGGCCGCCAGCCAACCCTGATCCTTGGCCAGCAACCGGATGACGAACTCACCCGGCGAACGCGAACTCACCCCTACCAGTTCTTCCCAGGCGTGCGCCGCAGCGTCTCCTCCGGGTAATTCGACGGCGCCATTCCGAATGCACAACCGGCTCCCATAAAAATCGAGGGCCGGAGCATAAAAGAGCAACCGCTTGAGTCCGGGCGACTGAAACAGAGCCAGCCTGGTCTCCGGATCGAGGCGCGCCAGCGCGGAATAAAGCCGGTCCGCATTCTCGTTGTTCATCAGAAGGTCGAGCAGCGTTTGGCCGGCTCGCTGTTTCGCCGGAAGCAGCGCCAACCAGTCCTCTTCGCGAAACAGGATCGGAATCCGCGTCGCCGGATAAGGGTACGTAAATGAAGTGCCCTGCTGCAGGGACTGTTCGAGCCTCGTTAGCGGGAACCCCGAGTCCAGCGTGAGAAATGCGCGGTCAGCGTTGGCAGTGATCAACGTCGCGTTCTTCTGGCTGCAACCGTCCTCGAACTGGTATCCGAGAACCTGAATCAGAGGCTCCACATCACCGCAACCCGTTACGTGGATCGCGCCATTCCAGAGGGCCAGAGGCTGCAGTTGCCTTGCCTCCTGCACATACCTGTCCTCCAGCACCAGGTATTCCGTCTTCTTCCCCAGTTGATGGCCGTAGAGGAATGCATTGCGAGCCAGCAACGGGAGCACCTCGCCGGGTTGACTCTCCTGGCTGATGCCGGCCATGCGCAGGAACGACCGCAGCGGCCCCGGAATAATGATTGTTTCCGGAGGCTTGGCCCCAGACGGATTTTCGTCGGCAGTTGCCCCTCCGCCAGAGGCAGGCTCGGCGGCGCGCGCAACGGAACAGGCTCCTAAGATGAGCAGCGTTACTGCAAACACGGTGGAAAAACGATGCGGCAGTTTCATCGCGATACCCCTTCCAATCCTTGGCCAACCGGCCCGGTTGAGGGATTGATCCGCACACGAAGCGGAATAGCAGGCAAGGTCATCTCGCCAAGCGGCAAAGCAGAAGATGGTCTAGGTTCCGACCTGTTTCCCTGGTTCCCGTTTCTTTCGTACTGGATCAATGCGTATAATGGGCCGCGCCGGCAAATCCGATGCCCCATCGCGCAAAAAAGCGCATTGGTTCTTCATCGAATGGAACCCGCAATGGCTGACAGCCGAAGGGCAGGAAAGTAGAGGAAATCAATCACCTGTTGCGGTGATCTACCCACGTGTAGAGAGAGGGTAGCAGGCAACGGCGACGCTGAAAAGTCTTTTTCTTGTAATTTCTCGAGGATTCCCAAAAGCGCGATTTTGGGTGCTGCGAACTGCCCGTCTAGCAGCGCTCTTTCCACCCGACTCCGCGTCGGAACAGCCGCTTACTGGCTGCAAAACAGTCGATGCACCAAAACCTGTGCAAAGCCTTGACCGGTCCCATTGGCGCATCCCAAGTTCGCAAGAATATCCGTGGCCCGACCGTTCTCCCTAAGAAAATCGCTTTTCTCCTTGCCCGTCGCGGGTTCTATGAATACACTGGTCTGCGGCCAGAGAACGGGCAGTTCGGCTGGGTCTTTCGGTAGGGGAACAATTCCATTCCGGCAGGCCCTCTGCTCCAGCCGCGAAATCCGGCTCGATCAGAAAAGATGAGAAAGCGGCCGCAAGCGCCGGTGAAAGAAGAGGCAAGCATGACTGAGCGGCTCTCTTTTGGTGAGAAGTTTGGCTATGGCCTGGGTGACATGGCCGCCAACTTTGTTTTCCAGGCCATGTTGGCCCTGCAGTTGGACTTCTACACCCACACCTTTGGCCTTACTCCGGCTCAGGCCGGAACGCTTTTCCTCGTCGTCGGCCTCGGTGTCGCGTGCCTCAATCCGGTGATGGGTGTTATTGCCGATCGCACCAACACGCGATGGGGCAAGTTCCGCCCTTGGCTGATCTGGACGGCGCTACCGTTCGGCGTCATCGGCGTCCTCACCTTCACCACGCCCAATATCAGTCCGGCCGCAAAAATCATTTACGCCTGGACCACCTACATCCTGCTTCGGGTCATCTATACGGTCAACAATGTTCCCTACGCCTCGCTCACCGCGGTCATGACCTCCGACCCCGACGAACGGACCAGCATCGCATCCTACCGCCAGATCTTTGCCAACTCCGCCGGTTTCATCGTCGCCAGCCTCGCCATCCCCATGGTCAGATTCTTCGGCCATGGCAACGACGCGCTTGGCTATCAGCTCACGATGGGGTTGCTCTCTGCTCTCAGCGTCATCTTCTTCGTCATTGCCTTCTTCGCCACCAAAGAGCGCATCCAGCCTGACCCGCAGCAAAAGTCCGATCTAGGCCGGGATCTCTCTGACCTCTTCAAGAACCGCCCCTGGGTCGTGCTCTTCCTGGCCACGCTGTTCTATTTCGCAGCCATCGTGATTCGCGGCAACGTGATGCTGCCCTACTTTCGCTTTGTCGCCGGAAATGTCGATCTCTACGCCTGGTTCAACGGCTTCGGGCTCGCCGCGCTTCTCGCGGGCGTTGCCTGCTCCACCGCCGTCTCAGCGCGTGTGGGCAAGCGTCAGCTCTTTATCGCCAGCATGTTTCTGGCGGGTGTCTTCAATACGGCGCTGCTGTTCATTCCGCCAACTGCCACCGTGGTGGTCATTGCAACTGAAGTCCTGCGCCAGTTCTCCTTTGGATTGTCGGGCCCCATCCTCTGGGCGATGATGGGCGACGTGGCCGATTACGGCGAGTGGAAGACCGGCCGCCGCGCCAGTGGCACTGTCACGGCTGCTGTCGTTTTCGCCCTTTGGGCAGGTCTTGCTCTTGGCGGCGCCATCGCCGGCTGGCTCTTCTCGCTCTATGGTTTCGTCTCTGAGGCTCAGGTGCAGACCGCGCACGCGCAGTCCGGCATCCTGCTCACCGCCAGCGTCTATGCGGGCCTGGCCTTCTTTGCCACTGCGGTTTGCCTCCTCTTCTATCCCATCTCGCGCGAAGTCAACCAGAAAATCGCGCTCGAGCTGGCTGAGCGGCGCAAAGGGTTCGCTACCGGTAAACTCTCGTAGGTTTAACATTGGTTTAGCAGAAATTCCGGAAAGAGGGAATCATGCAAGCCAATTCACGCACTGGTGCGCGTTCTGTCGCTGCGGCGTTTCTGATTGTCGTCTGCGGCGCGGCTGCTGCTCACGCCCCAACTTCATTGAAGCAGGCCTTCAAAGGCGACTTCGTCATCGGCGCGGCCATGAACGAAGCGCAGATCAGCGGCCAGGATCAGCGTGGCGACGCCCTCCTCGAATCGCAGTTCAACTCCATCTCGCCGGAAAACGTGCTCAAGTGGGAAAGGATTCATCCTGAGCCCGGGCAGTATAACTTCGATCTCGCCGACCAGTACGTCGCCTTTGGCCAAAAGCACCAAATGTTCATCGCGGCGCACACGCTGGTGTGGCACGAACAGGTTCCGGACTGGGTCTTTCATGACGACCACGGCAATCTCCTCACCCGCGACGCTCTGCTCGCGCGCATGAAGGACCACATCGACACTGTCGTCGGCCACTACAGGGGAAAGATTCAGAGCTGGGACGTCGTCAACGAAGCGCTCAACGATGACGGCACGCTGCGCCAGTCGCTCTGGTACAAGATCATCGGCCCCGATTACATCGAAAAGGCATTTCAATTCGCGCACAAGGCCGATCCGCAGGCGCTGCTGATCTACAACGACTACAGCCTCGAGAACGAGCCCAAGCGCAGCGGCGCGATTGCGCTCATCAAGAGGCTGCAGGCCGAGGGAATTCCCATCGCCAGCGTTGGCATCCAGGGCCATAACCATTTGGATTGGCCCACCGCGGAGCAGGAAGATGCCACGCTCTCGGCCTTCGCAGCGGTTGGCGTCAAAGTCGCCATCACAGAGTTCGATATCGACGTGCTTCCTTCAACCAGCCATCAGCCTACCGCCGATGTGTCGCTCAAGATCGAGCAGAATGCAGCGCTGAATCCATATGTCAACGGGCTACCCGATTCTGTCCAGCAGCAGCTCGCCGCGCGCTACGCCGATCTCTTTCGCGTCTACCTCAAGCACCGCGACACGGTCGAGCGAGTCACGTTCTGGGGCGTCACCGATGGCGATTCCTGGCTGAACGGGTGGCCGGTCAAGGGCCGCACCAGCTACCCGCTCCTCTTTGATCGCAACGGCCAGCCGAAGCCCGCTTACGACGCCGTCCTGCATGCCGCATCCAGATCGCAGAATCACTGAACGCACATCGAGTCGCGCTGGTTCGCCTCAGGTAGCGAACTCGCTCAGCACCATCACATGCGCGGCTGACCCATCGCGTAGCCATCCATCCAACTGCGGTGGTTCTTAACCGCCGCCGCTCTATCCCACTGCTTGCACAGAGCCCTTGCCGGCCAGCTCCTCCACGCGCTCCACCCAACCGCGATCCGCCGCGACACTCATCCCCTCCGGCTCCAGAATGACCGCGTACTCGCCCTTTTTTTCGAGCTGCAGCATCACTTTTCCGGGTCCGGGCGCAGCCTCCGCGGCGCTCTTCAGTTTCGCCAGCATCTCATCCGTCGCGCGGTCCAGATTAATGCGAATGCGCACGCCGCCCGGCAGCTTCACCTGCACCTCTTCGAGCGCCTGCACCTGGCTCACCGCAATCTTTGGTGCTGCATCCTCGTCGCCCATCAACGTTCCGCGCACCAGCACCGGAGCTTCGATCTTCAGCTGCTGCGCCAGCCGCTCGTAGTCGCGCGCAAAGCAGATGAGCTCGATCTTGCCCGTTGCGTCTTCCAGTGATGCCTGCGCGTATAACCGCTGATCACGCCGGCTCTTCTTCACGCCAAGGCCATGAATGATCCCCGCCACCTGAAGCTCGTCCGCCATGTCCGCCTGCCCGCCCCAACGCCGTTCCGGCGGCTTGCGCTCCAGCGCCTCGGCCACTGGGATCACGCCCGTAAGGTTGCGCAGTTTGTCCGCGTACTTGTCCAGCGGATGGCCCGAGACGAAAAATCCCAGCACTTCCTTCTCGTTCGCCAGCCGCTCGCCTTCTTCCCAGTCGGCCGCAGCAGGCAGCGCATCGGCCTCGCGCCCGCGCGTCGGCGTTTCATCGAACAGCCCAAACAATCCGCTCTGTCCCTGCTCCGCATCGCGCTGCGCCTTCTGCGCGCGTTCCATCGCCTTGTCCACTGCCGCCATCAATTGCCCGCGCGTGCCCAGCGAGTCCAGCGCGCCCGCTTTGATCAGCGATTCGATCACGCGCTTGTTCATCAGCCGCAGATCGACCTTCTCGCAAAACTCCCAAAAGCTCTTGAACCGCCCGCCGGCCTCTGCGCGCGCCTTCAAAATCGACTCGATCGCATTGCCGCCCACATTCTTCACCGCGGCAAGGCCGAAGCGTACCGCCTGGCGATCCTCGATCGTGTGCGGCGTGAACTGCGCGCCTGAGACCTGCACATCCGGCGGCTCCACTCGAATGCCCATCTCGCGGCATTCGCCGATGTACTTCACCACGCTGTCCGGCTTCGACGTCTCCGAGGTCAGCAGCGCCGCCATGAACTCCACCGGATAGTGCGTCTTCAAATAAGCCGTCTGGTAGGCCACCAGCGCGTACGCCGCCGAGTGCGACTTGTTGAACCCGTAGCCTGAAAACTTCGCCATCTGCTCGAAGATTTCGTCTACCGCAGCCCTCGGATGTCCCAGCTTGGCCGCGCCCGTCATAAAGCGGTCCCGCTGTTCCGCCATCGCCTTGGGATCTTTCTTCCCCATTGCGCGCCGCAGAATGTCCGCCTCGCCCAGCGAGTAGCTTGCGAGCACATTGGCGATGCGCATCACCTGCTCCTGGTAGACGATCACTCCATATGAATCCTTCAGAATTGCCTCAAGCTCTGGCAGCAGAAACTCCACCTTGCGGCGTCCCCACTTGCGCTCGACAAAGTCGTCGATCATGTCCATCGGTCCCGGCCGGTAGAGCGCGTTCAACGCTGTCAGGTCCTCCACCGTGTCCGGCTTGTAACGCCGCAGCACGTCCCGCATTCCGCCCGACTCAAACTGAAACACCCCCGACGTGAGCGCCGTGTGAAACACGCGCTTGAACGTTTCCGGATCGTCCATCGGCAGCAGATCGATGTCCAGCTTTTCGCCGCGCGTCTGCTCAATCAGCTTCAGGCAGTCAGAAATCACCGTGAGCGTGGTCAGGCCCAGAAAGTCCATTTTCAGCAGGCCCATCTTCTCCACGGCCTTCATGTCGTAGGCCGTCACAATTTCGTCGTTCTTGGTCCGGTTCAGCGGCACCAGCTCCGTGAGCGGGCGCGGCGCAATCACCACTGCCGACGCGTGCACGCCCGCGCCGCGCACCAGCCCCTCCAGCTTCTTCGCCGTATCAATCAGCTCGCGAACCTGCTTGTCGCTGTCGTAGGCCTTGCGCAAATCCGGCGACTCGTCCAACGCCCGGTCCAGCGTCATGCCAAGCGTCAAAGGCACCAGCTTCGCAATGCGGTCCACGTCGCCGTAGGGCATATCCAATGCGCGCCCGCAATCCTTGATCGCCGCCTTGGCCGCCATCGTATTGAACGTGATAATCTGTGCCACCTGCTCGCGCCCGTACTTGCGCGTCACGTATTCGATCACTTCGCCCCGCCGGTTCATGCAGAAGTCCACGTCGATGTCCGGCATGGTGATGCGCTCCGGGTTCAGGAACCGCTCGAACAGCAGCACATTCTGCAGCGGATCGATATTCGTGATCTCCATCGCGTACGCCACCAGCGACCCCGTCGCCGACCCGCGCCCCGGCCCCACTGGAATCCCGTGATCGCGCGCGTACTTGATAAAGTCCCACACGATCAGGAAATATCCCGAGTAATTCATCTGCTTGATGATGCCGATCTCGAAGTTCAGCCGCGACTCGTACTCATCGGGAGTCGCGCGTCTCACTCCGCGCAGCTCCAGTTGCCGCACTGCCGTCTCCATCCGCTTCTTCAGCCCCGCGCGGCACACCTGCTCGAAGTAGCTGTCAACCGTGTGCCCTTGCGGCACCGCGAAATCCGGAAATGGAGTCTCAACCTTGCGCAGCTTCAGATTGCAGCGCTCGGCAATCTCCATCGTCCGCGCAAGCGCCGCAGGCGAATCCTTGAACACCCGCGCCATCTCGTCGGCGCTCTTCACAAAAAATTGGTCGCTGTCGAACTTGAATCGGTTGGGCTCGTGAATCTTCGCGCCCGTCTGCACGCACAGCATCACGTCGTGCGCGTGGCTGTCTTCGCCGCACAGGTAATGCGAGTCGTTCGTTGCCACCAGCGAAATCTCCAGTTCGCGCTCCAGCCGGTACAGGTCGCCATTGATCTTCTTCTCCGCCTCGAGGCCCTGATCCTGAATCTCGAGGAAAAAATTCCCTTTGCCGAAGATGTCTTCGTATTGCCGCGCCACCGCCTTGGCCTTCAGATATCTCTCCGCCGCGTCCAGGTTCTCGTCGCCCAGCACCTCGCACAACTCGCCACTGAGGCAGCCTGAAAATCCAATCAACCCCTTCGCATGTTCCGCCAGGTACTTCTTGCTCACCCTGGGCCGCCGGTAGAAGCCGTTGAGCGATGCCTCCGACGTCAGCCGGATCAGGTTCTGGTAGCCCTCCTCGTTCTGGGCCAGGACCAGCAGGTGGTTGTACTCGTCTTTTCTCGCGGCTCCGGGCGACGGCAGGCTCACACCGCTGGAGTCGTTCGCGTTCCTGGTTGCCTCCGCGCGATGATCTTCCGCCTTGCACACGTAGAGCTCGCACCCGAGGATCGGCTTGATTCCCTTTTCCTTGGCCGCGTCAAAAAAGTGCACTGCCCCGTAGATATTTCCGTGATCCGTCATGGCGACGGACTTCTGCCCCAGCGCCGCCACGCGGTCCACGAGCTTGTAGACGTCGCAGGCGCCGTCGAGAAGCGAATACTCCGTATGCAAATGCAGGTGCGTGAATTCGGACATGGCTAGATTGATTTTAGCCGCGAGCCGCAGGACCTAACTCCGCTAAACCCACGGTTGAAATCCCGGCCAATTGAGGAAAATCTTGATGTCCGTTCAGGCCGCACCCTACGCGTTCGTCACATCCCCTGTGCACTCGGCGTGGCCGCACCGGCAAACCACCTCGGTTCCGTTTCCGATGCCTTCGCAATGGGCGCTGCAGTATTTTGCGCCGCCGGCGGGAACGCAACTGCAGGCGGGATTCGCGCATTTCTTTGCCTTCGCCATAAATCCGCCTCCTTAGCCCGTACGGTCCCCAAGCTTACCACCGGTTGTGGCTGGCAGAACAAGCAATCGAAGCCCGGCCGCTGCGAATATTCATCAATTTTTCTGTTGCCGCGACTTCACCGGGGTCTGTATGGTGGCCTACGGAGGCTTTACCTATGACAAGAAGCAAACTCCTCTCGGGCTGCATTTTGGGTTTGGTTTGTTTTGCAAGCGGCGTGCTCGTTGCGCAAGGAGGTCGGCACCCCAACCTCAGGGCGGCGCAGGACTTGATCAACCAGGCTTACGACCGCATCACCGCAGCGCAGCAGGCCAATGAGTGGGACATGGGCGGCCATGCGGCAAAGGCAAAAGATCTGCTCGAGCAGGCCAAGCGGGAGATCAGGCTTGCCGCCGAAGCGGCCAACCGCCGCTAAGGCGAGGCCTCAGCCCGTTTCGCAAGATCGGCAGAATCAACTTCCGCTAACAATCGAGATGGCTCTATCCCGTCCTTCAACAGTGTCCCTGTGAGGGCTCTGGAGAGCCTTCTCCATTCTGGTCCGGCGCATGCGCGCTCGGGTCCGCGCCCCATCCTTGTCGTTGCTACTTGACGAAACGATCGCGGCAAGGGTGGGACAACAGGATTCTCAGCCGGTTACTGGCCGAGTTGGAGGTAGGGGTGATGATGATGGTGATGGTGGCGGTGATGAACTACCACCACAATCTGCGCCTGCGCCGCATAGGGTACTGCGAAGCAGAAGATGAGCACGAGGCCGAGCAGAATCTTTTTCATAACTCAGTATGCCGCCCGGCAAATCAAAATACAGAGCTACTGTGACCAGTGCGCGCAGGTCCTCAATTGGGCAGGCTGAGGGAGCAAATGCAGCAATTTAGCCCTTGCTTCGCTGGGTTTGTGAATCGGCTGATCGGCGGGCCGGGTTGCTGTTGCGGGGGTCTGCTCCGATTGCTTTTCTCTCCTGTCCCTTTCACCCGCCCATTGGTATACTTGGAGATGTGACCATAACTGCCGTCGAATCCATTCCCCATCACGGCTCCGCCGACGCTTCCCGCGGCAAAAAGCGGGTGTTGCTGCTCAAACCACGTGGTTTCTGCGCCGGAGTCGTCCGCGCCATCGACATCGTCAAGATCGCTCTTGAGACTTTCGGCGCGCCCATCTACGTCCGCCGCGAGATCGTCCATAACCACTATGTTGTGAACGAGTTAGCGGAAAAGGGCGCGATCTTCGTCCACGAAATCGACGACGTGCCCGACGGCCAGCGCGTCATCTACAGCGCCCATGGCGTCTCGCCCGCGGTCCGCGAGCGCAGCAAAGGCCGCAATCTCAGGGTGATTGACGCCACCTGCCCGCTTGTCACCAAAGTGCATTTCGAGGCCGTCAAGTTCGCCCGGCAGGGCTATTCGCTGGTGCTTATCGGCCACCGCGACCACGACGAAATCGAGGGCACGCTGGGCGAAGCTCCCGACGTAACTCATGTCGTTTCAAACGTTGCTGAAGTCGAGGCGCTCGAGCTTCCCAACCCCGACCGCGTGGCGTACCTCACCCAGACCACCCTCTCGCTCGACGAGGCGCGCGACATCATCCACGCCCTCAAAATCAAATTTCCCCACATCGTCGGACCGCACTCGCAGGACATCTGCTACGCCACTGAAAATCGCCAGGTGGCCGTCCGCAATGTAGCTCACAAGGCCGACCTTGTGCTCGTCGTCGGTTCCACAAACAGCTCCAACTCCAACCGTCTTGTCGAGGTTTCGCGCAACCTCGGCACCATCGGGTATCTCATCGATAACTCCCAGGCCATCGATCCCAAATGGCTCGCCGGCGTTGAAAATGTCGCAGTCACCGCCGGTGCATCGGCGCCGGAGATTCTGGTCGAAGACGTGGTCAGTTATCTGCGTCAGAACGGCTTCGAAGACGTCGAAGAGATTGAGGTCATGCCGGAAAATGTTCGCTTCGGCCTGCCCCCTGAGATTGTGCAAGCCATTGGCAGCGCTGGCGGGGCCGAGCCTGTCCCCGTTCGTTGACAGAGCAGGCGTTACGTCGGCCCGGCACGCAGCATCAGGATGTGCACCCAACCCGGAACATAAAGACAGATTTCCGGGTTCCACTTGAGGGTTCGGATTTTCGAGACCACATGATCCAAGATCAGCCAAAAACGCCCACTGCGGCCCCCCGTTTTGGCCGAATCGATGCAGACCTGGCCGATGTCGAGTCGGCGATCGCGGGCGCGCGCGACTGCCTCTTCTCGCTCCAGCATTCTGAGGGCTACTGGTGCGGCGAGCTCGAGGCCGACTCGATGCTCGAAGCCGACTACATCTTTCTGCACACGCTGCTCGAAAGCGGCGATCTCGGCCGGCTCAAGCGCGCCTGCACGGAGATGATGCGCTACCAGAACGAAGATGGCAGTTGGAGCATCCATCCCGGCGGGCCGGGCAACATCTCGCTCTCGGTCAAGTGCTACTCCGCGGCCAAGCTCATGGGCATCGGCCCTTCCGACCCGCGCCTGGCCAAGTGCCGCGAGTGGGTGCTCGCTCATGGCGGCGTCACCGCCTGCAACACCTTCACCAAAATGTATCTGTGCGCGCTGGGCCAGTACGACTACGACGCCGTCCCCGCCATTCCGCCGGAGATCGTTCTCTTTCCCAACTGGTTCTACTTCAATATCTACGAAATCTCCGCGTGGTCGCGCTCCATTCTCGTGCCTTTGGCCATCATGTACGCCAAGAAACCGTACAAGAAAATTCCGCCGGAGCAGGGCATCGATGAGTTGTTCGTGGGCGGCCGCGCCAACTCCATCCTTCGCCTGCGCATCGATCGCAAGCGGCTCTTTTCCTGGCGCAATTTCTTCCTCATTCTCGATCGGCTCATGCACTGGTCCGAAATGGTGCACCTCCGCCCGCTGCGCAAGCACGCGCTCAAGCGCGCCGAAAAGTGGATGCTCGAACGCCTGGAAATGACCGACGGCCTGGGCGCCATCTATCCCGCCATGCTCAACGCCATCATCGCGCTGCGCTGCCTCGGTTACAGCGAAGACGATCCCCAGGTGATCCGCGCCCGCGACGAATTTGAAAAGCTCGGCATCGAGCAGCCGGCCACGCCCGAAATGCCCGAGCCCACCTTCCGCATGACTCCTTGCATGAGCCCTGTTTGGGACACGGCGCAGGCCGTCTACGCGCTCGGCGAAGCCGGTGTCCCGCGAACCGACCCGCGCATGATCAAGGCCGTCGACTGGATGCTCGCCAAAGAGGTCCGCCACAAGGGCGATTGGGCCGTGAAAGTTCCCAACACCGAGCCCGGCGGCTGGTACTTCGAGTTCAACAACGAGTTTTATCCCGACACCGACGATACCGCCCAGGTCCTGCTCGCCCTTAGCAAAGTCGACAATCCCCGCGAGCGCTATCAGCACCAGGTGGCGCAGCGGGCCATCGAATGGGAGTTCGCCATGCAGTGCCGCAACGGCGGCTGGGGCAGTTTCGACAAAGACAACACCAAAATGATCTTCCAGTACATCCCCTTCGCGGATCACAACGCCATGCTCGATCCGCCCAGTGTGGACATTACCGGGCGCATGCTGGAGGTGCTGGCTGTCTACGGCTACACGCGCGAGGACAAGCGCGTCGAGCGCGCCATCGAATTCATCTTCTCCGAGCAGGAGCCGGACGGCAGCTGGTTCGGCCGCTGGGGAGTCAACTATCTTTATGGAACGTTCCTGGTCCTTCGCGGGCTCGATGCCATCGGCGTCGATCACCTCGAGCCGCAGATTCAGCAAGCAGCGGAGTGGATTCGCATGGTGCAGAATTCCGACGGCGGCTGGGGCGAGACCTGCGGCACCTACAACGATCCTGACACGCGCGGCATAGGTCCGAGCACGCCTTCGCAAACTGCATGGGCAATGCTCGGCCTGCTCGCCGCAGGTGACGATCGCTCGGACTCCGTCGCCAAGGGCGTGCGTTGGCTGCTCGAGCGGCAACACGCCGACGGAAGCTGGGACGAGTCGATGGGCGAGGGCCCGACGCGCCAGGCCATCATCACGGGGACGGGATTCCCCAAGGTTTTCTATCTGGCTTACACCATGTATCGCCAGTATTTCCCGCTCATGGCGCTCGTGGCCTACAAGCGGGCAATGGAAAGAAACAACCAGCTTTTAGCCGGGAGCCGGTAGCCTGTAGCTGCTTCGCTGTTGCTCTGAGCATCGAACAGAAGGAGTGAGTTTCAAGCTGCCGGCTACGAGCTAACAGGCTACGAGCTGAGAAACACCGGGGCTTCCGCCCCTGAGGGAAAAACGCTGATGGCAGTTCCAATCTCCCAGATGTGGACGGTGGCGACCTACGTCCTCAAGAACCGGCTCAAGGGCAACAAGCGCTATCCGCTTGTGCTCATGTTGGAGCCGCTCTTCCGCTGCAACCTGGCCTGCGCCGGCTGCGGCAAGGTGCAATATCCGCCGCACATCCTAAAAAAGCAGCTCACGCCTGAGGAGTGCTTCGTCGCTATCGAGGAATGTGGCGCACCCATGGTCTCCATCCCCGGCGGCGAGCCTCTGCTCCATCCGCAAATCGTCGATATCGTCAACGGCCTTATCGCACGCAAGAAGTACGTCTACCTCTGCACCAACGCGCTCGAGCTCAAGCGCCGCCTGCCGGAATTCACGCCGTCAAAATATCTGACCTTCTCTGTCCACCTCGACGGCCAGCGCGACGAGCACGACTTCTCCGTCTGCCGCGAGGGAGGCTGGGATATCGCCGTCGAAGGCATTAAGGAAGCCGTCAAGCGCGGCTTCCGCGTCACCACCAACGCAACATTCTTCGACGGCACCGATCCCAACCCCGTTCGCCAATTCTTTGACGAGGTCATGGCGATGGGCGTCGAGGGCATCGTGCTCTCGCCCGGCTACAGCTACGACAAGGCGCCCGACCAGAATCGCTTCATGGGCCGCGCCCGCGTGCGTCGCCTCTTCCGCGCCATCCTGTCGAACCGCAAGAAGACTTGGAAATTCAACATGTCGCCGCTCTTCCTCGAGTTCCTGATGGGCGACCGTAACTATGAATGCACGCCGTGGGGCTCACCCGCCTTCAATATTTTTGGCTGGCAGCGGCCCTGCTACCTGCTGCAGGATGGCTACACGGAAACCTTCAAAGAGCTGATGGAAACAACCAAGTGGGAAGAGTACGGCGTGGCATCGGGCAATCCCAAGTGCGCCAACTGCATGGTGAGTTGCGGCTACGAGCCTTCCGCTGTGCTCGAAGGCTTCGGCTCGCTCAAGGGCTTCTTCGCCATGGTCAAGGGCAGCTTCTCGCTCTATCCCGACCAGCACGCGCTCAACCTGCTCAATGAGCCCATGCCCCACGGCCCGTCGTCGCTGGTGCATATCACGCATCCGGACCGTGAGCTTGAGGAGACGCGCGCATGACAGCCGAAGTCTTGAAGTACACGCTGGAACAGGTCGAAGCGCTGGAACTGGCTCCCGGAACCGAGCATGAAGAGCTCGAGGGCTGGGTTCCGGAACTGGCCAGCGACGAGGATCTGCGCCGCGCTCTCGAAAAAGCCTTCGACTATCGCGGCGATGTCACCATTACCCTCAAGTCCGGCGAAACAATCGAAGCCTACATCTTCAATCGTTCCACCGGCGCAACGCTCGCCGAATCCTGGGTGCAGTACTTCGCTCCCAACGCGGCTGACAAGCGCAAGGTGAGCTACGCCGACATCGCACGCCTCGAGTTCAGCGGCAAGGACCGTGCCGCCGGCAAGCACTGGGAAGACTGGGTCAAGGCCTACACGGAAAAGAAGGCCGCCGGCGAAAAGAACATCGCCCTGGTTCCCGAATCGCTGGAGTAGACTGCTGCTAGATTCGCTCAAGCGATGAGAGTATTCCTGACTGGCGCGACAGGATTCGTGGGTCACCACGTTGCCAAGGCCCTTGCCGCCGAAGGCGCCGACCTGCGCCTCCTTACCCGCAAAACCAGCAATCTCGCCAACCTTGAAGGCATTCGCGGCGAAACGGTCGTTGGCGATCTCTCCGATCCTGCCTCGCTCAAGCCCGCGCTGTCGGGCTGCGACGCCGTCGTCCACGTTGCCGCCGACTACCGCCTCTGGATTCCCGATCCCGCCGCCATGTACAGATCCAACGTCGACGGGACCCGCGAGCTGCTCCGCCTCTCCCGCGAGGCAGGCGTCAAGCGCTTCGTCTACACGTCGAGTGTTGCTACGATGCACTTCCGCACCGACGGGATCGTCATCAACGAAGACACCCCGGTCTCGCTCGCCGACATGGTGGGCCACTACAAGCGCTCCAAGTTTCTCGCCGAGCAGGAAGCCATCGCGGCGGCCAATGGCGGACAGCAGGTCATCATCCTCAATCCCACCACACCCATTGGCCCCAACGACCGCAAGCCCACGCCCACGGGCCGCATCTTCGTCGATTTCCTCAACAGCAAATTCCCCGCCTACGTCGACACCGGCCTCAATCTCGTCGATGTCTCCGAAGTCGCGCGCGCCCACGTCCTCGCGCTCACCAAGGGCACTCCCGGCCGGCGCTACATATTAGGCGGCGAAAACCTTACCCTCAAGCAGATCCTCGACAAAATGGCGGCCATCACGGGCATTCCCTCGCCCACGGTCAAGATTCCTTTTGTCATCGCCGCCACCTACGCCTTCTTTGAGGAGTGGATCACTGGCCGCATCCGCGGCAGGGAACCCCGCGCCACGCTAGAGGAGGTCCGCATGGGCCGCAAGAAGATGTACGCTTCCAGCGCCCACGCCCAGCAGGAACTCGGCTTCCGCGTCGTGCCCGTCTACCCCGCCATGCGCGCCGCCATCGACTGGTTCCGCTCGAACGGCTACGCGCCCGCCAACATCCCGCAGGCCCGCGCCCAAACATCATCATGACCCGCACCGCCATCATCGCCGCCATGCCCGGCGAGCTCAAGCCCCTCGTCCGCGCTTGGCCCCACAGCACCCGCGACGGCACTCACTTCTGGGCGCAGCGCAACGAAGAAGATGAATGGATCGCCGCCTGCGCCGGCGCCGGCCAATCCGCCGCCACTCGCGCATTTGCCGCCATTGAAGCCGGTGGACCCATCGATCTCGTCTTCTCCGTCGGCTGGGCCGGAGCTCTTCGCTCCACCATCACCCCAGGCACAGCCCACAACGTCGCCGGAGTCATCGACGTTCGCACCGGCGAGCGCTTCCACTGCGATGCGGGCGCAGGCGATCTTTGGCTTGCCACCAGCCCCACCGTCGCCAACGAAGCGGAAAAGCGGCGCCTCGCGTCCGCTTACAGCGCCGCCCTCGTCGACATGGAAGCCGCGGCCGTCGCTCGCCTCGCCGCCATGCGCGGCATCCCGTTCTATGCCATCAAAGGCGTCAGCGATGCCCTCACCGACCGCCTGCCCGACTTTAACCGATTCCTCTCGCCCAGCGGCGAGTTCCAGCTCGCCCGGTTTACTCTTTTTGCCGTCTTCCGGCCGTGGTACTGGCCTGCACTCGTCCGGATGGGCGAAAATAGCAAGAGGGCTTCCCAAAGCATCGCGGAGTCGCTGCACCAGTTTCTCTCGTGAACGAGGTCGCATCAGAGAACAGAATGGCTACTCAAATCTCACGTCCCAGATTTCAGATCGACCCCAGGATCCCCACCACGATGCGCGCGGTCGTCTATCGTGGCATCAATGACATGCGGCTGGAAACCGTTCCCGTTCCGCGCATCGGGCCCGGTGAGCTCCTCATCAAGATCGCCACCTGCGGCGTTTGCGGCACCGATCTCAAGAAGATTCACTTGGGCTCGCACTCCGCTCCGCGCATCTTCGGCCACGAGATGGCCGGCGTGGTCGCCGAAGTCGGCGCAGGCGTCACCAAGTTCGCCGTCGGCGACCGCGTCATGAGCTTTCACCACGTCCCCTGCGGCGAGTGCTACTACTGCCGCAAGAACACGCCGGCGCAATGCCCGCTCTACAAAAAGACCGGCGCCACCGCTGGCTTTGAGCCTTCCGGCGGCGGCTTCGCCGAATACATCCGTGTCATGGACTTTGTGGTCAATTATGGCGGCGTGGTCCGCATTCCCGACGGCGTGCCTTTCGAGCAGGCCGCATTCGTCGAGCCGCTCAACACCGTTCTCAAGGGCGTCAAGCTGCTGAACCTCGCGCCGGACGACACGGTCCTCGTCATCGGCCAGGGCCCTATCGGGCTTATGCACGCCGCGCTTGCCAGGCGAATCGGCGCACGTGTGCTTACCTCCGACCTCTTTGCTGAGCGCCACGCCATCGCCGCACGTTTCGGGCTCAAGAATCCGATTTACGCCGGCACCGAAAATGTCGTGGAGCGCGTCTTTGCAGAAACTGAGGGCCGCGGCGCCGACGCGGTCATCATTGCTGTCGGCGGCAACGCGCTCATCCGCACCGCCATGGACGCGGTTCGCCCTGGCGGCAAGGTCATGCTCTTCGCCCAAACCCAGCACGGCGAGGCCACCTTCGATCCCGCTGCGGTTTGCGTGGACGAAAAGACCCTCATCGGGTCATACTCCTCGTCATTCCCAATCATGGACGAGGTCACAGGCCTGGTCTTCGACGGCTACCGCAACGGCTTCGACCTCACCCAGTTAATCTCGCACCGCTTCCCGTTTGAAGAAGCGGCCGCGGCAATCGAAATCGCCTCGCACCCCCAGCCTGGCTCAATGAAGATTATGATGGAGCCTGTGCCTGGGGCGGGAGCAGAGTAGGAGCGCCACGATGGCCAGCACGGTAAAGGACGCGATCCTCCGTGGCCGAAAGACCGTCAAGACGGTTGTCGAAGGCGGCCGGAAAAAAGTCGAGAACGTCGTCGAGGGAGGCCTGAACACAGTCGAGACGGTCGTCGAGGCCGGCCTGAATACGGTCGAGACGGCGGTGGTTAAAGGTCGCAAGACGGTCGAGACTGTTGTTCACCAGGGCCGCAGGACGGTCGAGAATGCGCTTCTCCCGGGTCGCGTCACCATGCGCGCCGCCATCCTCCACGGCCGCGAAGATGTTCGCATCGAGCAGGTTCCCATTCCCAAGGCCGCCGCGGGCGAGCTGGTCGTCCAGGTGGGCGCGGCTCTCACCTGCGGCACCGATCTCAAAGTCTTTCGCCGCGGATACCACGCGCGCATGATCGTTCCTCCAGCGCTCTTTGGCCACGAGCAGGCAGGTACCGTCGTCGAAGCGGGCGAGGGAGTCTCCGATTTCTCGCCCGGCGACCGCGTCGTGGCGCTCAACTCCGCCCCTTGCGGTCAGTGCTACTTCTGCTTGCGCGGCCAGGAAAATCTTTGCGACGACCTGCTCTTCAACAACGGCGCTTATGCCGAGTTCATCAAGATTCCGGAGCGCATTGTCGCCAAGAATACCCTCATTATTCCTGAGAACGTTCCGCTCGAGCATGCCGCTCTCACCGAGCCGCTGGCCTGTGCCGTCCACGGACTCGAAGATTCCTGTCCGCGCAAGGGTGACACTGTCGCCGTCATCGGCGGCGGGCCGCTCGGGCTCATGATTCTCCATGTCGCCGCGCTGGCCGGCTTTGAGACTATCTCCATCGTCAAGCACGACGGCCAGGTTGAAGCTGCGCGTCAGCTCGGCGCCACGCATGTCGTGCAGGCTTCGACGATCCACAAGGCTATCCGCGAAACCCGTGCTCTCACTCCCGGCAATCGCGGCGTCGATGTCGCCATTGAGGCCGTCGGCACTCCCGAAACATGGGAGGAGGCGGTCGAGCTTGTCCGCAAGGGCGGCACCGTCAATTTCTTCGGTGGTTGCGCCGCAAACACCCTCGTCACTCTCGACACCAACCGCATCCACTATAGCGACATCACGCTGCGCGCCACCTTCCATCACACTCCCGCCATCTGCCGCAAGGCTCTCGCGCTCATCGCCGGCGGACGCTTCCAGGCCGGCGCCTTCATCACCGGTCACGCTCATCTGTACGAGCTGAATCGCGTCTTTGAGAATTTGATGAATCGCTCCTCTGAGATCAAGACCGCGATCGTGCCGTAGTTGCGAGGTGCTTCGGGAACGAGACCATGAAGGGTCCGCGCCTTCGCCCCGACGCCCAAAATGCTGCAAAATAGAGATGGGCTTTAGCCCCGAGGGAATGCCAGAACATCCATGACCGCCACCGCCGCCCAGCCTTCGTCCGACGAACTCATCGCCCGCGGCTGGAGTGCGCTTCCGGCGGCCTATCGCATCCCTGATGTTGCGCCCACTCTCGATCAAGCCCGCGAGTACTGCCGTCATCTGGCACAAACGCACTACGAAAACTTCCACGTGGCAACGTGGTTCCTTCCCAAAGCGATTCAGCCGCACTTCTATTCCATCTACGCGTACTGCCGAATCTCCGACGATCTCGGCGACGAAGTGCCCGACAAATCCGCGGCTTTGGCGCTTCTCGATCTTTGGGGCAGGGAACTGGACGACTGCTATGAAGGCCGCGCGCGCCATCCAGTCTTCGTTGCGTTGGCTGAAACCATTCGCGCCTGCTCGATTCCCAAAGAGCCGTTCGCTGATCTGCTTGTTGCCTTTCGCCAGGACCAAACCGTCACGCGGTACGCCACCATGGACGACGTGCTCGGCTACTGCCGTTATTCGGCCAATCCCGTGGGTCGTCTTGTGCTCTCCGCCTGCGGCGAAGTGAGTGACGAGAATTTCCGTCTCTCTGACGCAACCTGCTCCGCGCTGCAACTGGCCAACTTCTGGCAGGACGTGCGGGTTGATTTCTTGAAGGGCCGCGTTTACCTGCCGCAAGACGACATGCGACGCTTTGGCGTCAGTGACGAAACCATCGCGCACGGCGTTGCCACTCCCGAGTTTCGCGCATTACTGCGCCACGAAGTCGACTTTGCGCGTACACTCTTTGCCCAGGGCCTGCCGCTCATTGGCAGAGTCAACCGCGATCTCGCCCTCGACCTCGACTTGTTCAGCCGCGGTGGTCTCGAGATTCTGCGCGCCATCGAGCGCCGCGATTATGATGTGCTCAGCGCGCGGCCGGCCATCTCAAAGCTGACCAAGCTCTCGCTCGCCGTTCGCGCTCTCGCTGGCAAGGCTCTGCCGTTTTTGCGCCTCGGTCCTCGATCGACAGGAAAGGTCGCTTGACGCCGAAAGCTCAATCGCACGACTTCGCCTTGGCCAGCGCCTACGCGGACTGCCGCAAAATCGCGAAGCGTGAAGCCAAAAACTTCTACTATGCATTCCTCGCCCTTCCGCGCCATCGCCGCAACGCCATCTGCGCCATCTACGCCTTCATGCGCCAGGCCGATGACCTTGCCGACGACGAATCCATTCCGCGCGACGAGCGCCGGCGCTGTTTGGATGCCTGGCTCGCCGCCTGGCGCGACGCTGCAAAGGGAGCCGCGACCACCGATCCTGTCTTCCTTGCCGTGCGTGACGCGACCATGCGCTTCCAAATCCCGCTCAAGCTGCTCGACGAGCTCGTCGCCGGCATCACCCTCGATCTGGACCACGCCGCGGACGGCGCACCGGAGACCTACGCGACTTTCGAAGATCTCTATCGCTACTGCTACCTGGTCGCGTCGGTCGTCGGCCTGGTCTGCATCCGCATCTTCGGCTACAAAGACCTGCGCGCGGAAAAGCTGGCCGAAGAAACCGGCATCGCCTTCCAGCTCACCAACATTCTGCGCGACGTGGCCGAAGACGCCGCGCGCAATAGGGTCTATCTGCCGCTGAAGAATCTCGCCCATCATGGCGTTTCGCTCGATGCGCTGCTTCATCGCCCGCCTGCGGCGCCGCCCACTGCCGCCGAGCGAGAGCTTTTTGCCGCCGTTGCGCACCTAGCCGAGCACTACTACGGCCGAGCGCGTTTCCTGTTGCCCTTGGTCGACCCCGTCAGCCGCCCCGCTCTCTGGGTGCTGGTCTCCATCTATCATGCACTGTTGAAGCGCATCGAACGCGCCAACTACGACGTCTTCACGCGCCGCGCTTCTGTGCCACTGTGGCAAAAGCTTTCCATCCTCGCGGAGGGTCTGGTCTGGACGGCATGGGCGCGCGTCTTCGGCTGACCACCGTCAACGTAGGAGCGCACTTCGTTTCTCTGCGATAAGCTGATTCGGAGGTATTCTCCATGCGATTTCGCTCGATCGCTCGCCTCAAAATCGCCGCAATCCTTCTGGTCTTTGTGCCGATTGCGGCTCCGCGCGTCGCCGGCGCACAGGCTCCCGCCCTCAATCCCGCGCTGCCCCTCACACACGTTGACAATGGCCCCAATTCGCCCTGGGCTCAAAGTCAGCGCTACGTCGTCCTCGTCTCGCTCGACGGTTTCCGCTGGGACTACGCCAAGCGCGACGATGCCACGCATCTTCTCGCGCTCGCCAGGCGCGGCGTCTCGGCGCCCGAGGGAATGTTGCCCAGCTATCCCTCGCTCACTTATCCCAACCACTTCACCATCGTCACCGGTCTTTATCCCGAGCACCACGGCCTCGTCGCCAACAGCTTTTTCGATCCCGCACGTGGAGCACGCTATTCCTACACAGATCCGCAGGCCACTGCCGACAGCTCGTGGTACAACGGCGTTCCCTTGTGGAGCCTCGCCGAGAGCCAGGGGATGCGCACGGCAAGTCTGCTTTGGGTCGGATCCGAGGCAAAAATCGCCGGCTTCCTGCCCTCCTGGTACGCGCACTACGACGCAAAAACCGAGCCCACGCCCGAGTCGCAGCAGGCGCGCATCGACGACACAGTCGCGTTGCTCCGTTTGCCTGCCGCCGAGCGCCCGCACTTCATCGCGATTTACTACTCCGAGCCCGACCACGAAGGCCACGAGTTTGGGCCCGATGCGCCGCAGACCCGCGCCGCCGAGCTCAAAATGGACGCGATCGTCGGCAAGCTCGAATCCGCGCTCAAATCCACCGGCCTGCCCATCGATCTTGTCGTGGTCAGCGATCACGGCATGATCAAGTCCGAAGGCGACTGGATCAACCTCGACCAGTTCGCCGACCTCACCGGCTTCGACGCCATCGGCTCGCTCCTCTACGGCAAAACCGAAGATGATCGCGCGCGCGTCTACAGCCAGCTCAAGCACGCTTCATCGCAGTTTGTCGTCTATCGCCTCAAGAACGTCCCCGCCGATCTCAACTACAACCAAAATCCGCGCGAGGGCGACCCGGTCATTGTCGTCACCGGCCCCTATGCCATCCGCGCTCACTTGCCAGCCGCAGGTCAAACCAACAAACCACCTACCATCGGCATGCATGGCTTCGATCCCCACATCATTCCCGAGATGAAGGCCAGCTTCTTCGCTGCAGGCCCCGATCTCGTCGCCGGAAAAACCGTTGCGCCCTTTGAAAACGTCAATCTCTATCCATGGCTCGCGCACATGCTCGGCCTTCACGCGCCGAAGTCGGACGGCAGCCTGAACATTCTCTCGGCAACGCTGCGGGATGGCGGCGTCGCGCCCGAGAAATAGGGGGTGGGGAACCAATGAGCGTCGTTCGAGAAGCAATGAGCGTGGTTCTCGGTATCGATGGCGGGGGTACTCGCACGCGCGCTTCCATCGTCGACGGCGATCGCGTCCTGGCCTTTGCTGAGAGCGGCTCCATCAAGCGGCTGCGGGTGGGGGCCGAGGCCGCCGAAGAAAATCTGCGCGCCGTGCTCAAGGATGTCTACGCGCAGGCGGGCGTTAACGCCGTCCGCGCCGCCTCTTGCGGTGTCGCCAGCGCCACCATGCCCGGCATTACCGAGTGGATCACCGCGGTCTTCAACGATTTTGCCGTCGAGCGTTCCGAGGTCGTCGGCGACCACATCATCGCCCTCGACGCTGCCTTTCGCGGAGGCCCGGGAATCCTGCAGATCGCCGGTACCGGCACCAACACTATCGGCCGCGCACCCGATGGCGCATTCGAATCAGCCGGCGGCTGGAGCTCGCGCCTCGGCGACGAAGGCTCCGGCTACTGGATCGGCCTGCACGCCATCCGCCGCGCGCTCAATGCCCACGATCGCGACGAGCCTACAGATGTTTTGAAAAGAGTTGGCGAGATTTGGGGCACGCCGACACTGGATGAGCTGATCAACGTTGGCGACGGCACGCCCGCACCCGATTTCGCCGCGCTAGCACCCGCCATCAACGAGCTAGCTGAAGCCGGTGACCCGGTCGCCATCGGCGTTCTCCGCCAGGCCGCGGCTGATCTCGTCGCGAATGTGCTGCTCGTGCGGTCGAAGCTTCGCCGGAAACACGCAATCGACAGCGAAGTCCCCATAGCCTGGACCGGCAGCGTCATCGGCAAAATGCCCATCGTGCGCGAGGCATTCTTCGCCGGCCTTCGCGCCGCCGCGCCTCAAATGCCCGTCGAAACTACCGAAACCGTAGCCCTCAACGGCGCCGTCTGGCGCGCCCAGCGCATCGCAAGCCAGTAGCCAGTAGCCAATAGCCAGTAGACAGTAGACAGTAGACAGTTGCCAGAGGCTTCTTCTCTAAGCACTAATCACTAACCACTAACCCCTGCTTCACCGATACTTCCGCAGCACTCCCAGCACGCGGCCCTGAATGGCCACCTGCGCCGCCGGAACATAAATCGGCTCCATCTCCAGATTTGCCGGCTGCAGGCGCACCACGTTCCCCTCTGGATAAAACCGCTTCAGCGTCGTCTCCGCGCCGTGCACGAGCGCCACCACAATCTCGCCCTGCCGCGCTGTCTTGGTCCGCTCCACCAGCACGTAGTCCCCATTGATAATGTGCTCGTCGCGCATGGAGTCGCCGCGCACCTCGAGCGCAAACACGTCGCGGTTGCCCACCACATCGGCCAGCGAAATCGTCTCGGGCGTCTCCATCGCCTCCACCGGCGCTCCCGCGGCAATCCGGCCCGCCAGTTGCAGCTTCAGGCTCGAGCGCGTCCGCGTCCCCGGCGGCAGGACGTCAATCGACCGGCTGCGGTTGTGCACACGGTCCAGCATGCCCTTCTTTTCGAGGTTGGTGATGTGCTTGTGCACCGTGGCCAGGCTCTTCAGGCTCATGCCGCGCGCGATCTCTTCAAACGAAGGCGAATAGCCATTGCGGCTGACAAACGCCTCAAGAAAGTCCAGAACCTCTTTTTGTCTTCGAGTGATGGCCATGCGCGCATTATAGCGAATAAAAAGCGAACCGCAACAATCTTTTCGCTTGTTGTTACCTTCTTGTGCACACCGTTTCACAGGCGTTCCAAAGCAGCGAGTTAGCGAGTTAGCAAGTTAGCAAGTTTGCAAGTTTGCAAGTTGGCAAGTTAGCGAGTCAGCGAAGCAGGTTTTCAGCTCACATCGATCAATTTTCAGCGATTTTCGGAGATTGGTTTTTTGCGATCAATTCTCCGCTATCCGGTTTATTGTGAGCAATTTGGACATCCTTTCACCGCTTTTTCCTGGCATTTACACAGTTTCACAGTTTCTGTGAAACTGTGGAGTGACTGGCTGTAAGGCTCTCATTCCAAAGACTTCACAGTTTCACAGTTTCACAGTTTCACAAAACGGCATAGGGGGGGGTCTGAAAGCAGCTTCTCGCTGCTAGCTCCTAGCTTCTAGCCCGGCGTGCTGAGAAAGCGGTTTTCCTCGCTCTCGCGATGCCCTTGGTCTGTTGTTCCCTTGGTCCCTTCTTCCCTGCCTTGATCATGGGACCATTGTGCGCTGAAACAGGCAAATGTTCGGCAAATGGAAGTGATGCGGATGCAGGGACTTAATGGTTCTTTGGCTTGACAGGAGAAAGCAGCGGGGCTGGCGGGGCGGCGATTCGGGGTGTTCGCTGGTTCGGGGACGATCCGGCCTGGGCTCGGCGCTCGCCGCGGCGAACTTGCCCGCCGAACCCCGCTCCTCGCCAACTCGGAGCAACAAGGTGCGGCCCACCGAGCAAACATCGATGGGCCGATGAGGGTTTCTTTGCCCCACGGCAAACCAACCCATGGCTGTCGTCTCCGAGGGATCAGGATGGTCGGATTGATGCTCCCTTCCTATCCAGTTTGGGAAACGATTTTCACTGTTAACCAAATCGGTACCTAGTTATCCACCCCCAAGCCGCAACTCGGCTGCACCAAGAAGGTGAAACGCGGTATCAATCAATTAGGAAGCCACGGAACCCCCCAAGGAGAAGTCAGCGAATGAAGCAGGCGACCGTCCAGAGGAAGCTCGAGTTCAAGGCGGGCAAGCGCGGCCAGAAAGCAGAACTCCTGCCGTATGTGGAGCTTAGAAGCCATGCGGAGGTGACATTCCGCCTGCCGCTGAACGACGCCGCCCCGGGAGCGTTGCAAATCTATCGCGAGGCAAACGATCACTACCGCACCGTTCCATGGCCGGCTCCTTTTGATAAAACAACACACCGCTTGCACCTGGGTGACTCCAGGGACCTTTCCTTCATACCCGATTCTTCCGTTCACCTCGTAGTCACGTCGCCTCCGTACTGGACACTCAAAGAGTACGCGAATGGCAATCACTCGCAGCTCGGAGACATAGAAGACTACGAGAAGTTTCTGAAGGAACTCGATAAAGTCTGGCTCGAATGCGTGCGTGTCCTCGTGCCGGGCGGCCGCATCTGCTGTGTCGTTGGCGATGTGTGCGTTCCGAGAAAACGGGAGGGCCGACACTATGTCATGCCGCTGCACGCGGATATTCAGGTTCGGTCGCGGAAGCTCGGCCTCGACTCCCTGACGCCGATCCTTTGGCACAAGATCGCGAATGGGGTCACCGAGGCGGAGGGCAATGGCGCGGGATTCTACGGCAAGCCCTACCAGCCGGGTTCAATCGTGAAGAACGACACCGAGTACATCTTGCTGCTTCGGAAAGGCGGCAAGTACCGTTCCGCCACACCGGTGCAAAAGGTACTTTCAATGCTCACAAAAGAGGAAATGCAGGGCTGGCTGCGCTCCGGTTGGACCGACATCCCCGGGGCCTCGACAACGAGATCGGAACACCCCGCGCCGTACCCTGTCGAACTCGCCGAGCGCCTTGTCCGGCTCTTTTCCTTCGCAGGGGACACTGTGCTGGACCCGTTCCTCGGCACCGGATCCACGACAATTGCCGCGATCCATTCGGGAAGGAATTCGATCGGAGTGGAGGTCGAACCATCGTACCTGGAGATATCCCGAAAGAAAATCACAGCTCTGGCCAGAGTGAGGCGCATGGCGGGCGCGACCACTGCCGAGGTTATCAGTGGCTGACCACCGACTGCTGGTCGAATTCCGTCGGCTTTTCGAAGGCACCAAGTACCTGCATCGCCGACCCAATCTTGGGGACTTCGTTGCGATGCACCTTTACGAGGACCTTGTCGCAATCAGGAAATCTGATCGGTATGTCCTCTCCGTCGAAAGCATGTCGCGGGTCCTGAACGTTCAAAACAAGCGGAAGGGGATTGAGGCGAGAAGAGGCGACGGCACGTTCGGCGAACTCATTGTCGGCGAGGAACCCGTGATCGATTCCGGCTACAAAGTCGCCAGAGGACCGGTAGCCACAATTGAGATTGGCGTCGAGGTGAAGATAATTTTGAAGGCCATGATCAAACAAATTGATCGCGTGAAGAGTGACCTTGCGAATCAAGTCCTCAATTTCAAACGTCAGGCGGGCTCCAGCGACCCGATTTGTGTAGGAATTGTGGGGATCAACCATGCCGACGTGGCGACGGGCTACGAAGGGGATCGGGCCACCCGCACCGATGGCAGGAAGCACAAACACCCTATACAAGAGGCGGAACAAGCTCGACAACGCCTTGCGCTGGTACGCAGTCTCTATGACGAATTCTTGATCCTCCGATTCAAGGCACGGAATGAAGAACCGTACGAGTTTGAGTGGGTAAATGAAAAGGAAACACGATTGGAGTACGGAGCTGCACTCATTCGCATCAGCAACGAGTATGAGAAGCGATTTTGACGCCTGCCCGCCCTGTCAACTCCCGCGCTAACAACCGCCCCGCAAACCTGCTGGCCCAGTCTGCCCCGGCGGGGTAGCTCCGCCTACAATGAATCCATGATCTTCGAGTCGTTTGGCCAGTGAACCCAAAACCCTTTGCCCCTAGAATGTTGGATGGGAAGGGAAGGGACATCTACAGCGCTCCGGCGTGACTCTCGAAGCGTATTTGCAGGAATCCGGAAAGGCAAAATGAACACACCAGTGCAAACACAGGATTTTCTCAAAACCGCGCCGCTTGGCGGCCCAGAAAACAGGCCCAGGACCATTTCAGAGGCCGGTGTACGGGAGACGCTTCTCGAAGATATCGCATTAAAGACGCTTTATCTGTCAGGTCCATTCTCGGTTCTCGATCTCAGCCAGAAGATTCGGCTGAGCTACGAAATAGCGGAGGAACTGGTTCGCCGGCTGCGCACAAAGCTACTGGTAGAGGTGATTGGAATGAGCGCCACCGTTGCCGAAATTGCCATCACGTCTCAAGGCAGAGCGCGGGCGCTGGAACTGCTAGCGCAGAGCCACTATGCGGGAGCGGCGCCTGTGACTCTGGCCAGCTACGTTGAGCAAGTGAGGAAACAGAGCGTGCGCAATGTGAAGGTTCACCAGGAGGATGTGGAGCAGGCCTTTGCGCACCTGGTGATGGACCCCAAGACCCTGGCGCAGTTTGGAGCAGCAATCAACTCGGGGTCGGGAATCTTTCTCTATGGACCGCCGGGCGTTGGAAAAACCGCCGCTGCCGAGACCTTGTCGCGCGTGCTTGCCAAGGATGGGGTATGGATTCCTTATGCGCTGGAAGTGGATGGCCAGATTATTACTGTCTACGATCCAGCGATTCATAAGCGCATTGAGGAAACGGAAACTGAAAATCGGGATGAGCGCTGGGTACGCTGCCATCGACCTTCGGTTACGGTCGGTGGAGAGTTGACCATCGAAATGCTGGACCTGCAATTCAATCCAATTTCAAAATGCTATGACGGACCACCGCAGATGAAAGCCAACAATGGGGTCCTGATCATCGACGATTTCGGGCGACAGCGAGTTGCCCCCGACGAATTGCTGAATCGCTGGGTTGTTCCTCTTGACCGCGGGATCGAGTTTCTGACACTGGTGGGCGGAATGAAGATTGAGATCCCCTTTGAAATGCTGGTTGTATTTGCGTCAAACATCAATCCGGCGAAGGTGATGGATCCGGCGTTCCTGCGCAGGATCCAAACAAAGATCGGGCTGGGCGCGATTTCAGATGGACAGTTCGCAGAAATATTTCGCCGCGTTGCCGGCGACCATGGCCTGGAAGCCGACGCCGGCCTGCTGGATGAGCTGATTGTTATTATTCGCGACACAATGCAGCA
This sequence comes from Occallatibacter sp., assembly GCA_049517515.1. Lineage (GTDB taxonomy): Bacteria > Acidobacteriota > Terriglobia > Terriglobales > Acidobacteriaceae > Telmatobacter. The sequence goes on along the minus strand of JBEKSA010000005.1, from coordinate 108,337 downwards.
GGAGTTGCGGGCGTGCTATCCGCGGGATCTTGTGAACCAGATCTTGTGGGCCGCTCAATACGAAGACCGGCCGCCGCAGATCGATCGTGCTGCCTTGATGCGTGCAGTCGACGCCTATTTTTTGCCACAATCCTGAGCGTTGCGTTTCGCGGCGAATCCATTAGCTCCGCTAACTCCGCAAACTCCGCCTACAATGAAGCCATGATCTTCGAGTCGTTTCCGGTTGGTCCGCTGGCCTGCAACTGCACGATTTTGGGCGATGAGGAAACGCGCGAGGCCATCGTGATCGATCCCGGCGACGAGGTGAGCCGCATCGCCAAGCGGCTGACCGAGCAGGGGCTGAAGCTGAAGCAGATCCTGGTGACGCATGGCCACATTGACCACGTTGGCGGAGCGCTGAAGCTGAAGCGGCTGACGGGCGCGCCAATCTACCTGAACGAAAACGACCTGCCTCTGGTCGAGATGATGGACGCGCAGGCGGCATGGCTCGGCGTTCGTCCGCCGGAAACCGCTCCGCCCGACGAGTCGCTTGCCGAGGGACAGATTGTCGGCCTGGAACACTATCCCGCGCAGGTGCTGCACACGCCGGGACACACGCAGGGCTCGGTGTGCCTGCACTTTGCGCCGCTGAAGCTGCTGGTTGCCGGGGACACGCTGTTTGCCGGGAGCATTGGGCGGACGGATTTGCCGGGCGGCAACTTTGAGCAGATCATGGCCTCGCTGCACACACGGCTGCTGGTGCTGCCCGACAAGACGAGGGTTTTGCCCGGGCATGGACCGCTGACGACGATTGGCGAGGAACGGGCGTTGAATCCGTTTCTGCAGATTTCGGCGGCAAAGTAGGTTGTGGTGGGGTGGTTTGGAGAAGCTTTCCCTCGGGGGCTGAAGCCCCGCGCCCCCTTTCCCCCGGGGCTAAAGCCCCTTGGTCTTGGGAGCCTTATTCGTGGGGCTGAAGCCCCACGCTCCCTCCGTTGGCCAAAGCCCGGAGTCTCGACGCAGGCTGAAGCCCGACGCTCCCTCATGGGCTAAAGCCCAGGTCAATTTTTGCCGTCTTTCTGGCACGGCTGAAGCCGTGCCCCTTCAAAGCTTGTCGGCACCCTTCGACTCCGCTCAGGGCAGGCATTCCACCCCACGGACTAAGACCTGTCCCGTGGGGACCCCGGCTTTGAAGCCGTGCCCTTTCAAAAGAGCGAGAGGGTAAGCAACGTGTTGAAACTTTGCAGTAAAAGCCCGCGCCCTTCAAAGTGACCCGCTAACGAGTCGCCAAATTCGATCCTTTATTTACAGATGGATAGATGGATTAGTTCAAGAAATAGTTGTTGTTACCGGCCGGGATTGTTACGCCCGTGATTCGTTCCCAAGTAGTTAATCAGGATGGCAACTCCGTTACTGAATTCGGCCTCGGGCGCGAGCAGGCTGACGACCAGCCAACCGCTCTCAGGCAGGCCGAAAAAGTAGCCCGGATGAACCCAGACGCCGCGCTCGAGGAGAGCCAGAACCGTGTGGTCGTCGGGGTTGACGGCGGGAATGCGGAGCACTGCGTACCAGCCGCCTTCGACCGCGAGGCGCTGGACGGACTTGACGGCCTGAAGCTGGCGGTCGAGGGCGGCCAGGTTCGCGGTGACTCGGCGGCGAATCTGCTGCTGGATGGCGGAGCGGCCGGCGAGCCACGCGGGCAGCGCCCACTGGATGGGAGCATTCATGGAAAGGAACGTGTCGGCGATGACTTCGAGGCGGGCGAGGGCTTCGTCGCGGGCTTGGTCGCGGGCCTGATCGGGAATCTGGCGGGGGCCGGGGCCGGCGACGGTGGCAACGATCCACGCGGCCTTCATCTGCGGGAGGGCGGCAATTTTGCTGAGGCCGCTGACGACGTAGACCGGGACGCCTTCAAGGCCGTGGGCGAAGCTCTCAGGCTGCGCGGCGAAGCTCGGGTGCGCAAGGCCGTAGTCGAGGAAGACCTCGTCGATGATGAGGGCGAGGCGGAATTCGCGGCAGAGGCGGGCCAGCTCCGCGGCCTCGGATGGTTTGGTGAAGTGGCCGGTTGGATTGTTGGGATGCACGACGACGATGGCGCGCGTGCGCGGTGTGATGGCGCGGCGGATTCCTTCGGGGTCGATTTGCCAGCCGTTCTCGTAGACCAGCGGCACGGCCTTGAGGCGGACATCGTCGAGGGCGGCGAGGAAGTCGAAGAGGGGGTAGCCGGGTTGCAGAATGAGGATTTCGTCCGCTGGGTCGCAGAGCAGGCGGAAGAGAAAACTGTAGGCCTCGCTGGTGCTGGTGGTGAGGACGATCTGTTGGGGATCGAGCGCGACGCCGTGGGCAGCATAGTAAGCCGCGACAGCCTGGCGAGCGGGGAGGAGGCCGTTGGGCTGCGGGTCGTAGTCGAGAGCGCGCGGATCGGTGAGCGCGGCGAGCAGGGACGGCGGGTAGGCGAAGCCGCAGCGAGTGGGATTCGACTGCGTGAGATCGGCGATGGGCAGGCCAGCCGCGACGCGCTTGCGGTGCGCGCGAGCGAGGTCACTCTCTTCTGTGTTCCAATTCGTTCGTTCGGAAAAACGCATCGGATTCGTTTCTGCGGACTGTGACGCCGGATTGATTGGGCTGTCGCGCCGGAATCGCTGGTCCGCGAATCTCCATTATGTACAACGGGCCGCGAGTCTCAATCATGCACAATGAGAGAGGCGCCCACTCCAACGATACATGGGCGCCTTTGGAGTGATGTTGGCGAGGTGACGTTGGCTCTGCGTGCGGTGATTTTCGATTATGGAAGAGTGTTGACGGGTCCGCCGGACCCCGTGGGACACGATGCGCTGGTGCGCATCACGGGCCTTTCTTCGGATCGCCTCGACAGTTTGTATTGGGCGGATCGGCAGGCTTACGACGAGGGAAAGCTGACCGGCCTCGAATTTTGGCGGAAGCTCGCGCGCGAGGCGGGGCTTGAGTTGGGCGAGTCGGAGATCGAAGAATTGAATCTGTGGGACGCTCGCATGTGGACTCGCGGAGATCGAGCGATGCTGGCGTGGCAGCTCAAGATCAAGCAGCGCGGCCTGCTGACGGCCATCGTCTCCAATATGGGGGACGCCGTGCACGAGCACATGGAGCGCGAACTGGACTGGCTTTCGCGATTCGATCTACTGGTGTGGAGCTATCAGCTTCGCGTCGCCAAGCCCGACCCGGCGATTTATCGCTATGCCCTGGAGCGGCTGGGAACGCGGCCGGAGGAAACGTTCTTCCTCGACGACAAGGCGGAGAATGTGGACACTGCCGTTGCGCAGGGGATGAAGGGATTGGTTTTCTCGTCTGTGGAAAAGCTGCGTACGGACCTTACGGCATCCGGGCTGAATCGTGAGCTACCTCTGCCGTGACGCGGATTCAGTCAGTGCGCCGCGCTTTGCCGCCTGCTGCCGAGATGGTAGGTGAGCCCCATCGACGCGTTCATCACGTCGAGCCCAGGATTGACCGGGGTAATGAATCCGTTGGAGAAATGCATGTAGCCGAACAAGCCCAGCCGCAGATCGAAGCGGTCGTTCAACCGCACCTGCAAACCTCCGGTCGAACGCAGACTGAAATCTTCGTAGGTCGATTGCGATGAAAGCGCCTTTTGTGTAAATGCAATCAGTCCAACTTTCGCCACCAAGTAAGGTTTGATGGCCCTGCCGTCGCGCCACAACCAGCGAATGCCAATCGGTGAAATGTCCGCTCCGGGTATGATCTTGCGGGTCTGGCTCAAACTACCGCCCCAAATGTCCGTCACGGCCGGCTGATTCAGGAGAACCATGGGCAGCACTTCGGCCACGTAGTCCACCCGCGCTTTAAGAAAGCGGCCCCAGGCGTGGCGATCGTACTCGATGGCGACATCGTAGAGCTTGCAATTCCTGCCGGAGGCGAAGATGATCCAGTGGCCGTAAGAGGCCATTCCCTCAATCGTGATTTCACTGGAGGCCGGCGGCTTGGCGGGAGTGCTGGCCGCGGTAACCAGTGGCGCGGCGAGCGTGTCGCCCGCCGGTTTATCGTCCTGAGCGAATGCCAGGTGCGGCGCGGCAAAGAAGAGCGCACCGACACCGCACAGCAGCGCGATGCCGGAATGGCCGGCAGTACCGCGCCGGGCTAATGCGGGGGTGTAAAGAAGACCGCACCCTCTATGCCGCATGGAGAAGCAACCTCTTCTTGTTGAATCGCCGGACGAAGTTCGGAACGGTGAGAACGAACGTTGCGGCCAGTTTAGTGGGGTGATGCAACCTTTGCAACCCCGCGAACGCCTGAGGGGCTCACATTGGTAACTTCGCTCAGGCAGCGCACTGGAAACGTCTTTCAGTCAGAAATCGCCGGATCGTCAGGGAACAACCGCCGGATCACAGTGAGAGGCGAGGCGCGAATCGTGGGCGTTGATTGTGCCGATTGGAACTACGATGCCATTCCCAGACCGACCAGATTGGCGGCGGCGATGATGACCAGAATTCCGGCCCACAGCAGGCGAATGGGCCTGCTGCGCACTCCCGCCCACTCACCGAGCGCCAAGCCCACGAGCGCGCCACAGAGCACATAGATGCTCATGTGCAGCATCCAGTTCACGTAGCCCAGCCGCTGCGGAATGTTTGCCGCGCCCCAGGCATAAAAGAAGAACTGCAGGTACCACATGATCCCGCCGGCCGCGGCCAACGATCCGTTCCTGACGAGCGTCGCGCGCGGCTGCGCCAGATCGGCGCGAAGAGAAAGCTCCTTCTTGAAGGCCAGGCGGATAAAGCAGTAGCTCATGTTGATGACTGCGCCGCCGCCCATGATGAGCACGTAACTGGGCAGGGCTGCGTAGAGCGAATTGACGCCCACGTGTTCGGCCGCCGCTGCAATGGGCTTGGCTGCGTCGATAGCGAAGGACATGCCCGACGAAAAGATCCCGCACATCACGGCCAGAGCGAGACCGAGCTTGACGTTGAATTCCTGTACCTCGGCGCCGAGTTGCACTTCTTTCTGATGGCCGGCATAGGAGACGACGGCCACGCCGATCAGGGCGACCAGAACTCCCGCCATGGTGAGCAGGCCGCTGCGCGTTGAGAACAGCATTGCGCCCTGGCCGTGCATCAGGGGCGGCACGAGCGTGCCCACGATGAGCGTGACGCCGATGGCAACGCCAATGCCCAGCGACATTCCAAGGTGGCGCATCGTGAGCCCGTAGCTGACGTTGCCCACTCCCCACATGGCGCCGAAGAGCGCAACCTTCCACATCAGGCCGGCATCGAGCGAGGCGTAGAAGCCGGGGAAGCTCGGCAGGAGAAGATAGCTGACACCGATCGGCAACAGAATCCAGGAGAAGAATCCGGCTACGGCCCAGGTCGTCTCCCACGACCATTTCCGTACCTTTTCGATGGGCGCATAGAACGAAGCAGCACAAGCCGCTCCAATGATGTGCCATCCGATTCCTGCCAGGATGACTGTCGGCATTCGAACCCCGTTTCCATTTGTCGCGGACGAACTGCAGACAGTGCACGCGAGCAATTTCAAAGCCTATCGGTTGCATGGGCACTTTGTATAGCGAAGGAAACCGTCGGTAATGGGTCTGTGTGGAGAAGCTCTCCCTCAGGGGCTAAAAGCCCCGAGTATTGTCGGGGACGCTGTACGGCACGACTCAAGTCGTGCCCTGACACTTCGTGCTCCTTCGGGGGCAGTTTCTCAGGCGTTTGCGGCATGACTGAAGTCAAGCCCTGATACAAGGCGTCCGGGGGCGCGGCACGGTTGGCCAAACGCTCGGTGAGCCAAGAGTGTGGCTGGCGCTCCCATTACACTCACTGCATGGCACTCCGCATTTATGCCGCCACGACCAGCGCGGGAAAACTGCGCGACTTCCGCATGGCTGCGCAGGCGTACTCGGTCAAGGTCGAGCCTCTTCCGGGAATCGAAACGATCCCCGCGCCGGAAGAGGATGGCGACACGTTTCTGGCGAATGCGGCGACGAAAGCCGTTTACTATTCGCGTTTCGCGCCCGGCGAGTTGGTGGTCGCCGATGATTCGGGCCTCGAAGTGGACGCGCTCGGGGGCGCCCCGGGCGTGCGCTCGGCGCGGTTTGCGGCGGACTCTGGACTCGTTGATTCACCGGATACAAACGACAACACCGACGTGTGGAACAACATGGTGCTGCTGCAGAAGCTGGAGGCGTTCCCGGCCACGCTGCGGACGGCACGCTACCATTGCACCCTGGTTGCCGCGCGCGATGGCGAGGTGGTTCAAGTGGCCGATGGAACGGTGGAGGGGATGATTCTGGAGGCGCCGCGCGGCACGGGCGGATTTGGCTACGATCCTTTGTTCTACTTGCCCGAGCTGGGCAAGACGATGGCGGAGATCGATCTCGAGACGAAGCTTTCGATCAGCCATCGCGGGCGGGCGATCGCGGCGCTGCTGCCGATGCTGGCGCACTGATGTTCCAGCACTTTCATCCAAAACGCAAAAGCGCGAAGCGCCCGCCTTGACGGACCTAACGTCGGCCTCGAATAATGCATGAGAAACAGAGCAACAGCCTTCCGTCCCTCGATCTAAGACTGCTTCGGCCCGCACCTTTTCGGCCCGCACTTTTTAGGAGCCAAACTCTTCATGGCAACCGTTCAACCCGCCGCGTCCCGCTCTGCGCATATTGTCGGCCGCGGCCCGGAGCCTTTGCGCGCAGGGCAAGGCACCAGTTTTATCTGGCATAAGCTGCATTCGCTGCTGGGCATCGTTCCCATCGGAGCGTTTCTCCTCGAGCACCTGCTCTCGAATTTTGAAGCATTGAAAGGCCCAATCGCGTACGGCGAGCAAGTCAAGTTCCTGAACAGCCTGCCGCTGGTGCGCGTTCTGGAGTGGGTTTTTATCTTTCTGCCCATCCTGTATCACGGCATTTATGGCGTCTATATCTGGCTGCGCGGCAAATCGAACATTGTGTATTACCCGTGGGCGGGGAACTGGATGTACATGGTGCAGCGCTATACCGGCTTGATCGCATTTGCCTACATCGCTTACCACGTGGCGACGCAGCGCTTCATGGGGGTGAGCCTTCCCGAGAACCCTGGCGCCGCCTTCCACAAGGTACAAGCAGAGCTTGCCAATCCATGGATCCTTGCTGTCTACGTGATCGCGATGATCGCCGTCTGCTGGCACTTTGCCTACGGCGTTTGGCTCTTTGCCGCCAAGTGGGGCATCACGCCGGGAGAAACTGCACGGCGCAGGTTCGGTTACATCTGCGTTGCGTTTGGCGTGTTGCTCGCCGGCATGGGAATCGCCAGCATCTGGGCATTCGTGGGACCGAAGTATCAGAACGCGCCGGAGAACGTGCCGCTGAGTTACCAGAGAACAGAAGACAGAGATCAGAGATCAGAGATCAGAGAACAAAGATCAGAGAACGAGGACCGGGGACCAGGTTTTCGCAGCGCTCTTTCAACCATCGGTCCGGTGAATCGGATGTGCCCGGAAGATTCACAGACAATGCTCAGATGCAACTGATCTCTGATCTCTGATCCCTGACCTCTGAAAGGAACTTCATGGCAGCACCAAGGATCATCGTGGTTGGCGGAGGGCTGGCGGGGCTTGCGGCCGTGATCAAGATCGCCGAGGCTGGCGGCAATGTGGACCTGTTTTCCATCGTGCCGGTGAAGCGCTCGCACTCGGTCTGCGCCCAGGGGGGCATTAACGCCGCCAAGAACCTGAAGGGCGAAGGCGACACCACCGCGCAGCACTTTGACGACACGATCTATGGTGGCGACTTCCTAGCCAACCAGACGCCGGTAAAGGCCATGTGCGAGGCGGCGCCGGCGATCATCGATTTGCTCGACCGCATGGGCGTGCCCTTCAACCGAACGCCGGAGGGGTTGCTCGACTTCCGCCGGTTTGGCGGCACGCTCTACCATCGCACCGCATTTGCCGGGGCCACCACGGGGCAGCAGCTTCTGTACGCGCTCGACGAGCAGGTGCGGCGCTACGAGGCTGAGGGCAAGGTACACAAGTTCGAGGGATGGGAGTTTCTCTCCGCCATCATCGACGGGAAGGGCAACGCGCGCGGCATTGTGGCCATGAACCTGCGCTCGATGGAGCTGAAGGCGTTTGCGGCCGACGCGATCATTCTGGCGACGGGTGGCATCGGGGCGATTTTCGGGAAAAGTACCAACTCCGTGGTGTGCACGGGGTCGGCGCAGTCGGCGGTCTTCCAGCAGGGCGCGTACTATGCCAACGGCGAATTCATCCAGGTGCATCCGACGTGCATTCCTGGCGAGGACAAGCTGCGGCTGATGTCGGAGTCGGCGCGCGGCGAGGGCGGGCGCGTGTGGGTTCCGCGAACGCCGGGCGACAAGCGCGCGGTGAAAGCGATTCCGGAATCGGAGAGGTTCTACTTTCTCGAGGAGTGGTATCCGAAGTACGGCAACCTTGTGCCTCGCGACGTGGCTACGCGCGCCATTCACAAAGTGGTGTACGAGATGGGCCTCGGGCTTGACGGCCAGCCAATGGTCTACCTGGACCTGACGCACATCGACCGCGAGACGCTGCACTACAAGCTCGGCGGCATTTTGGAGATCTACGAGAAGTTCGTCGGCGTGGATCCGTGCGTGGAGCCGATGAAAATCTTCCCAGGTGTGCACTACACGATGGGCGGGCTTTGGGTGGACTTCAAACAGATGACCAACATTCCCGGCATCTTCGCCTGCGGGGAGTGCGAATACCAGTATCACGGCGCGAACCGGCTGGGCGCGAACTCGCTGGTCAGTTGCATCTTCGGCGGATTCCGCGCGGGACCGAATGCGATCGAGTATGCGAAGAGCGTGCCGGCGGTGGATGGCGACGGAGGAGCTGCGGCGGAAGTGGCGCGGCAGGCGGAGATCAATGGCAAGCTGATCAGCAACGAGGGCGGAGAGAATCCCTTCAAGCTGTGGCGCGAGCTGGGCGAGGCCATGACCGAGCACGCAACGGTGATCCGCTACAACAAGGACCTGAAAGAGGCCGACGACAAGATCGTGGAGCTGATCGAGCGGTACAACCGCATCAACCTGAGCGACAAGAGCGAGTGGGCGAACACGAGCTTCGCCTTCACGCGGCAACTGAAGAACATGCTGGAGATTTCGCGGACGGTCGTGCTGGGCGCGATTCTGCGCGACGAATCGCGCGGCGCGCACTACAAACCGGACTTTCCCGACCGCAAAGACGAGCGGTTCCTGAAGACGACGAAGGCGAGTTTCACGGGCTGCGCGGAAGGACCGAAGTTCGAGTTCGAGGAAGTGGATACGCAGTACATCAAGCCGCGGCCGAGACGCTACGATGCGGCGAAATAGGCATTGCGTGCGGCGGGCATTGCATGCAGCAGACTTTTGGAAGTGTGATGTGCGGGGACGAACGGTGATTCAGTAGAAAGGAACAATGGCGACGAGGACAGTCACTTTTGAAATCAAGCGCCAGGCCAGCCCTGAGGCGGCGGCGGTTTGGGAGCGGTTTAAGCTGGAGTGGCGGCCGGGGATGAATGTGGTGTCGGCGATGATGGAGATCGCCAGGAATCCCGTGACGGCCGACGGACGGCCGACGACGCCGATCGCCTACGATTCCAATTGCCTCGAGGAGATCTGCGGTTCGTGCGCGATGCGCATTAACGGCAAGGCGCGCATGGCGTGCTCGGCGCTGGTCGACAATCTCGAGCAGCCGATTCGCGTGGAGCCGCTCACGAAGTTTCCGCTGGTTCGCGACTTGCAAGTCGACCGATCGGTTCTGTTTGAGAATCTGATGCGCGTGAAAGCCTGGGTTCCGGTGGACGGCACGTACGATCTCGGCTCGGGCCCGCGCGTCTATCCGCAGCAGCAGGAGGCGAATTATCCGCTGTCGAATTGCATCTCCTGCACGTGCTGCATGGAGGTTTGCCCGCAGTTCAACGACGTGACCGGCTTCGTCGGCGCGGCGACCATTGCGCAGGTCAAGCTGTTCAACAACCATCCGACGGGAAAAGTTTACAAAGAAGAGCGGCTGCGCGCGCTGGCCGGCGACGGCGGCATTCAGGAGTGCGGCTTCGCGCAAAACTGCGTCGAGGTCTGCCCGAAACAGATTCCCCTCACCAATGCAATCAGCGACGTGGGCCGCGACGTGACCGCGCAGAAAGTCAAAGACTGGCTCAAAAGCTAGGGCAGCGGCCAGTCCCAAATCTTCCCCGTAGCACAGCCATCGTTCAAGTTTGCCTCCCCCGCCACTTCGAACGTCGAGCACCACACAACAAACTCGAAACAGCAACGACCAAGGAGGTCCTGCAATGGGTTTACGTCATATGGTCTGGGGCGCCGCGCTAGCTGCGACGCTTTCCGTGACGCTTGTTGCACAACAGGCGCCGGCTGGTTATCACAGCATTTCCTGTGTCCGGGTCAAGCCCGGGAAATCCGCTGCCTTTCACGCGTTTCTCAACGGAGACTATCGCAAGGTTGAGCAGGCGCGCGTTGACTCGGGGGCGATCTCAACCTGGATTGCGCTGCGCACCGTCATCCCCGCGGGGACCAGTGCTGGGTGCGACTACGTTCTCGTCAGCTTCTACCCCGGCCTGCCCCCTGCGCCTCTTTCCGACGAGGATATGACGGCCGTCTTGCAAAAAGCCGGCGTTACCTCCACGGTGCAGGAGTGGCGCGATCACCTCAGCGATCTAGGCGAGCTCGTTTCCAACAACATCACCCAATATCAGGCGTTGGTTGGCGGAGCGAAAAAGGGTGACTACCTGGTCTTCAACTCCATGAGCGCAACCAACGTGAACGAGTGCGTCGCAGCGCAAAAGAGGCTCTGGCAACCGTTCGCCGAGGAAGGGGTGAAAGACGGCGCACAGGACGGCTGGGCTGTGAACATACAGCAAATTCCCAACGGCGCCAAAGACCCGAACCTCGTGAGCAGCGTCGACATCTACCCGAGCTGGGATGCGATGTTCAATTACTTCGGACCCGACTTCATCACCCGCTGGAAGAAGGTCCATCCCGAGCTGAGTCCCAACGAAGCGTTTGCGCAGATCGACAAGCTGTGCACCATCGACCATACGGTCACTTACAAGGTGGAAGAGCAGATCGTTTCATCGAAGTGAGACCGGCTTCAGGGAAAGAAGCAGCAGGAAGGCCGCCCAGGGAATCGGGCGGCCTTCGTGCTTTGCGCGTAGAGAACGGTTCACAGCGCGTAGTTCACAGATTCACAGCCCCACCCGTCGGCCGCATGACTTATAAGGCCCATTTTGAGGGGGTCCTGCCTCCCCCATCTCTGAAAAGAAATCCTATGGATTCAGCAGCTTGGCACGGCGCAAATCTATCTGGCGCGCCACGTTTCGTGGTAAAGACAGGGAGTGGCAACCATAGAAAGCAAACACATCTCGCTAGAGCGCCCCGAAGACTGGCCATTGGTCGAGCTTCAGGCATTACCAGACCGGCGGGCCCGGAGCGGTGGAGATTGAGTTGTTCTGGACCGCTGCGCGCCGCGGTTATCAACTTGCTGAAAGGTTCCAGATGCAGAAGCCGACGGGTTGAGGTTCATGCTCTCCCAGGTCTCAAACGCGAGACCCGGGGCACCTGGTATTCGCTGAGTTGGGTGCGATGGGGGTGAGGCGCGCGGTCAGTCGCCGAATTCGAGGTCGTCGAAGCGACGCCATTTGTAGATGGCGATGGAGACGATCCAACTGAGGGCGAAGAGGCCGACGATGAGGTAGCCGAGGGTTCCAAAGCTGGAGTTGAGGCGGAGGATGGCGGCGAAGAAGCTGCCGCTGAGATGGAGTTGAGAGGCGACGAGCGAGAGCGCCTCGATGCCGCCGACGATGAGCGCGACGAGGACAGAGACGAAGGTGATGGTGAGGTTGTAGTAGAGCTTGCGGACGGGCTTGATGAATGCCCAGCCGTAGGCGCCGAGCATGAGGATGTTGTCCGTGGTGTCGATGAGGGACATGCCTGCGGCGAAAAGGATGGGGAAGACGAGGATGGAACCGAGGGGAAGTCCGCGAGAGGCTTCGGCGGCGGAGATGCCGAGGAGGCCGATTTCGGTGGCGGTGTCGAAGCCGAGGCCGAAGAGGACTCCGAGCGGATACATGTGCCAACTGCGGCGGATCATGGCGAACATGGGCCGGAAGAGGCGGGCGAGAAATCCGCGATTGGCGAGAAGGAGATCGAAGTCTTCATCGACGTAGGGCGCGCCCGAGCGGACGCGGGCGAAGGCGCGATAGATGGAGGCAAGAACGACGATGTTGACGATGGCGATAGCAAACAAGAAGAGACTCGAAACGAGAGTGCCGACTAGGCCGCCAATGTCGCGGGCCGTGCCGATTTGATGAGAAAGGGCGCGGTGCTGGAGAGCGAGAGCGGCGGCGGCAATGAGAACCGAGCCGATGACGACGATGGTGGAGTGGCCTAGCGAGAACATGAGGCCGACGGCGACGGGGCGCCTGCCTTCCTGCATAAGCTTGCGGGTGACGTTGTCGATGGCGGCGATGTGGTCGGCGTCGACGGCGTGGCGAAGGCCGAAGCTGTAGGCGAGCAGGGCGGTGCCGAGCAGGAGGGGGTAGTGGCGGAAGGCGATGGCGGCCCAGAGCCAGGCGCCGGCGTTGAAAACAAATAGGAGGCCGTAGATGCCGATGACTTTGCCGCGGAGATTTCCGGCAGCGTCGTCGAAGAGAGAGCGGAGGCGGGGGCGGGTGCCGGGCGCAGCGGACGTACGGTCGGGTGGGGGGGCGAGCGGGCTGTGTGGGCTCTTCATGAAAGCTGCCTAGGATAATATTACGATTTTTAGATTCGTGCGAATGTGACCGAGGCCACAGAGCGGGAAGGACGGAAAAGCGGAGTTAGCGGTGTTGGCGGAGCTAGAGAACAGAGAATAGGGAATAAAAGGCAGCTTTGAGCCGTTAGCAATCAGCTCCGGTCCCCCCATTCCGGCACAAGACGCCGGAAAGGGTGGGGCAACCAGACGACACCCCCCAAGCAGAGGTTGGACGGAGCACCCGGTTTTCGCAGAGGCGAACGGCGACGAGTGGGCGGCGCCGGAGACTACTTCTTCGCGCGGAGCGACCGCCAGGCAAAGAAGAACAGGATGAAGAAAAGGAGATCGGCCCAGGCGAACGGAATCCAGAGCGACGGCACGCTGCCGATGATGTCATACCAAAAGACGACTCCACAGTATGCAGCCTTGAGGCCCATGCCATAGTGAATCAGCTCGACGCGGCCGGCGGGATCGGCGGCAATGCGCAGGAACATGACCCCGAAGATGACGACAAGAAGCGCCGGGAACGCGACGTAGCCCATGTGGTTGGGCGGCGTGACGTGGGCCATAGCAAATATTTGCGGGGCAGCGAGGAGCGAGGCTACGCCTAGAGCTAAGTCGTAAATCGCAGCGACGTAAAACAGAACCTTAATCCATTTCGTGGACATGTTCACCTCGGTGGATGTTGCGGCGTTGTCGTGCAATGAAGTTGCAGCGGAAGTCTTCGCGACGCCTGGCGGTGGCTTGCTCAGAGTAGATGCGCCCGGCGAGATTGCGAAGGCCCGTTTCAAGCTCGGCGACAGTCATTTTTGCGGGCTTGAAGTTGACGTCGAACAGCGTGCATAGATGCCATGCCTCATCGCGAAGGATGCGCCCTTCGTTTTTAAGGCGCGTGTAGAGAGGGGTGCCGGGAAATGCGGTCTGGACGGTGATCTGTACGTCGTAAAGGCCGCTTTGCTCGACGAACTCCCCGATCTGGTCGAAGGACTCGGTTCCGGTTCCGTCGAGACCGAGAACGAAGCAGCCGTTCACGCGGACGCCGCGATCCTGAACCCTGCGGATGGCGTCGAGATAGGTATCGACGCGCTTGGCCTTCCAGTTGGAGCGCTGCTCGACGCCATCGACACCGGAAAATGTGGTGGACTCAAAACCGATGAGAACTTCAGCGCAGCCCGCGTCGCGGAGCATGTCGAGGAGCTCGTCGTCGTCGGCGACGGAGAGATCGGTCTCAGTGAACCAACGGACCTGTTGGCCAGCGAGGGCGCGGAGCAGCTCCTTGGAGTGGGCCTTGTTGACGAAGGTGTTGTCGTCGGCAAATTCGATGAAGGGGCGCTTCCAGATTGCCTTGATGGCTTGGATTTCGGCGAGGACGCGATCAACGGGCTTGATCTTGTAGGTGGGCGAGATGCGAATGGAGGCGGCGCAGAATTCGCAGCGGAAGGGACAGCCGCGCTGGGTCTGCACGGTGAGCCGGTTGTAGCGATCGATGTCGAGGAGATCGAAGCGCGGCATCGGCGAATGAGCAAGTGAGTAATTGAGGTTGCGCGCGTCATAGGCGGGCTTGAGCTGGCCGCCGGGAGCGAGGAGGTCGGCCATTAGCTGGGGCCAGACGGGCTCGCCTTCGCCGATGACGACTGCGTCAGCGTGCTGCGCGGCTTCATCAGGCAGAGCGCTGACGTGCAGACCGCCGAGGATGACGCGCGTGTCCAGGAGACGATAGCGGTCGGCTAGTTCGTATGCCTCGGAGATCTGCGCGGAGAAGCTGGAGATGGCCACGGCGTCGAACTCTTCAGGGACTCCGGAGATGGTGCTGAGGTCGGGGACCTCGAGGTAGTGGAGATCGACGCCGGCGGGAGTGAGGCCGGCGAGAGTAAGCAGACCCAGGCTGGGTAGCGAAGCGATGACCTTGTTGCGCTCGACAAAGCCGGGAAGGGTGAGGCCGAACGCAGTGAGCTCGGGATTGTGGGCGCGAACGCCGCTCATGGCGATGAGGCCGAGTTTCATCGGTGCCACCATCCAATGAGAATGGCGAGAACGCCGACGGTGACCGAAACGACGGGAATGGGAAAAAGATGACGGAACGGTTTGCGCCACGCGGACAAGAAGCAGCAGGCGGGCATGGAGATGGCGCCGGCGATGAGCGCCCAGGATGCGATGCGGAGGTAGGGAGCAGAAAGTAAGAGTTGCGCCGCGGTAGCGGCAAAGATGAGGTTGAGAAAACCGAGCCCGAAAAACGAGATGTGGCCGAGGCGGGTGAGGCGGCGACGATAGGAGGCGTAGCCGCCCATCCAATCGTCCTGATGGAAGAAGAGCCCGACAAAGGCGCCGGAGAAAACTCCTGCGAGCATCCCCACCCATCCGCCAATGAGATTCAGAGCCACCACCTGCGGACCTCTCTTGCTCTGCGCCGGGAACTGCCGCCGGCCGGACAATTCGCGTCGAACGCAGATGGCTGGCGCAAGTTGCCAGAATTGTACTCCTAGTGCGGGAGCGAACGACGAAACCGTAGAGGTGGGCCAAGGGAACCGAAGAACAGTGAACGAGGACGCTCATCGGACATGAATGCCACTGCTGGCTGGCAGGAATGAGGTTAGCGTGCGACGAGGGCGGAGAAGAGTGGGACGTAGGCGAGGAGGGTGACGACGATTCCGGCGAGGGCGGCGAGCGCGAGCGAGTGGAGAAAGACGAAGCGGAGGATGGCGCCTTCCTGGCCGTAACTTTGCGTGGCGGTGCTGGCGACTACGACGCTGGGAGCGGCGATCATCTTGCCCATGACGCCGCCGGCGGCGTTGGCTGAGGCCATGAGGACGGGTGAGACGCCGATCTGGCGGGCAGTGAGGGTTTGCAGGCTGCCGAAGAGGACGTTGGCCGAGGTGTCGGAGCCGGTCGAGGCGGTGCCGAGCCATCCAATGAGGGTTCCGAAGAAGGGATAGAGAGCGCCGGTGCGGGCGAAGGCGAGACCGAGCGTGGCGTCGAGACCGGAAAAGCGCGTGACGTATCCGAGGGCCATCATGGCGGCGATAGTGACGATGGTGTAGCGGATGTTGAAGATTGTGCGCGCGAAGGCGGCGGCGAGCGAGCGGGGACCGAGCCCCATGAGGAGACCGGCGAGGAGCGCGGCGAGCAGGATGCCCGTGCCGGTTGCGGTGAGCCAGTTGAAGTTGAAGACAGCGGCTTCGGCGGTGGGCGCGGCGACGACTGGCGGGACTCGTTGAATAGCTCTGTTGAGACCGGCGACGGCGAATTTCACCGTCGTGTGCGCGTCCATCCAGCTTGAGATTTGGGGCAGACCCCAGATGAGAACGATGAGGCTCAAGACCAGCCAGGGAAGCCACGCCTTGAAGATGGCTGCGCCGCTGTGGCCGTGATGGCGGCGAGCCTGACCGGTGATGTCTTTGAGTTCGACGCTGAGCGTGCGGCGCGGCTGCCAGAAACGAAGAAATGTGACGAGCACGACGATGGTGGCGGCTGCGGCGACGACGGCGATGAGCGAAGGGCCGGTGAATGTGGCCATTAGGTATTGTGTTGCGGCGAAGGTGACGCCGGAGATGAGGATGGCCGGCCAGATCTCGATCATCGCGCCGAAACCGGCGAAGACCCAGATGAGCCAGAAGGGAACGAGGACATCGAAGGGGACGAGGATGGTGGCGGTGGTGCGCGTGAGTGGAAGCAGATCGATGCCGGTCACGCCGTGCAGCGCGATGAGCGGAATGCCCATACCGCCGAAGGCCACAGGCGCGGTGTTCGCGAGCAGCGTGAGGCCGGCGGCCTGCAGAGGCCGGAATCCAAGACTGATAAGGATGGCCGCGCAGACGGCGACGGGAGTTCCGAAGCCGGAGGTTCCTTCGAAGAACGAGCCGAGCGCAAAGGCGACGAGCAGAAGCTGTAGGCGGCTGTCTGCGGTGATTCCGGTGAGGCTTTGCTGAAGCGTGACGAAGTGGCCGGTTTTGACAGTGAGGTCGTAGAGAAAGATGACGGGAAGAATGATCCAGACAACGGGAAAGACGCCGTAGCCCGCACCGTAGGCCGCGGCAGAGAAGGCGAGGCGCGCAGGCATGTGAAAGACGACGATGGCTGCGAGGAGTGCAGTGGTGAGTCCGGTAAGCGCGGCGACATGAGCTTTGAGACGCAGGATCGCCATTGCGCCGAGAAGAACCACGATGGGCAGCGCGGCGACGAGAGTGGAAAGAACAAAGCTGCCGGTGGGGTTGTAGCCCTGCGCCCAGTGGAGGGCGGCGGGATTGGTTTTGAAGAGGTAGATGAGGGCGGCGATGAGGGCGAGGAAAGCGAAGGCCTCGAGGGCCAGGGAGAATGCGTGCGAGGACCTCGCGATCGGCGCTTTCGCGGAAGGATTTTTCGCGGAGTTCACGACAGAGCAGAAGATAGCACAGCGGCGGGCGCAAATGGCGCGGCGTCGACCTCACGGCGGACGGTGAGGACGGTGATGTCGTCCTGCTGGCCGAAGGATTTGGCGGCCTCGGCGAGGTAGGCGGCTGGCTCCTGGCTGAACTGGCGGACGCGGTCGAAGCCGAAGAGTTCGCCATTAGGGTGGCGGGCTTCGACGACTCCGTCGGAGAGCAGGAGGATGCGGTCGCCGGGATGGAGGAAGAAGCGGGCTTCTTCGTAGGTGTTTTCGATGAGGACGCCAAGGGGAAGGCTGCCGGGCAAAGCGATCTCCTGGCTATTGAAATAGGGAGGGAGATGACCGGCGTTGGCGATGACCATCTCGCCATTGACGCCGAACCAGAGGGCCTGGCAGGTGGTAAAGCTGCCGGTTCCGGAGAGGACGCGGTTGAGGGCTTCGAGAATTCTGGCGGGGTTGCGTTCCGAGGTGCGGCGCAGGGCGCCCATGAGGAGGGAGACGTTCATGGCGGCCTTGAGGCCGTGGCCTGCCACGTCGCCGATGACCACGAGGATGCCTTCGCGGCCCATGGTCTGCACATGGAAGAAATCGCCGCCGACTTCGCTGGCGGGGCTGTAAACGGAATCGACCTCGAAGCCGGGCGTGGCCAGCTTTTCCTGGGGGATAAGCAGCTCCTGAACGCCGCGGGCGGCGGCCATCTCGTTGCTTGCGTGCTCCTGATCGCGCTGGACGCGCAGGTAGCGGAAGAAGACGATGAGCACGATGACGAGGATGCCCGCGTAGCCGCCGATGGTGGAGATGTGAATGGGGATGGGGCCGGCCTGGAAGGTGAGCGGGGAGGTGTAGGAAGAGCCGGCTTCGCCGCTCATGGCGGAGCCGACGACGGAATCGACGATGGCGACCACGCTGAACCCCAGGGGAACCAGGAAGAGGCCGGCCTCAAAGTTGCGGCGTGCCGCGGCGGAGATGAGGGTGCCGAAGATGAAGATGGACCAGCCGATGATCCAGAGGAGGCTGGAAACAAAGATGGCGGCAAGAAAGAAGATGGCTCCGCGGTGAAAGAGGAAGAGGAGTGCGGGACCGACGCCCGCGAGAACCGGCGCGGTGTAGCGCAGACCGCGGATGTACCAACGCTGCTTGAGAGAGAGAAAGGCGACAAGGAATTCGAAGAAGAGATAGGCAGAGATAACCAGGAGCTGGAGCACGAGCGTGGCGCTCCAAAGGGCGTTGAGGCGCGCGGAGCTGCCGGCCAGTTCGATGAAGCCCATGGGCGCGGCGGTGAGCTCGTGCAGGGCCAGCCAGAGGTATTCGGGGTGGCCTTTTTCAGAGAAGTAGAGCGCGAAGAGAAAGACGGCGAGTACCACGAGGAGGATGGAGTAGATCAGCTCGGGCAAGCGCTCGAAGAGCATGCGATCGGACCAGAGATTGAACTCGCGCTGAATATCGACGGGGTTGCCGAGGTAGAGCGTGCGCGTGGCGAAGAATCCTGTGTAGGCGTCATTGCCGAATGCGGCGTAAATGACGCGCACAACCAGGGTGAGGGAGGTTTGGGAGGGATCGAGATTCAGGTTGTAGACGCGCGAGATGGGCTGGAATTCCTCGGGCACGTCGCCGTGCGGACCTTCAGGCTGGATCTGTTTGCCGTTGACGAAGACTTCAGGACTGAGGCCCGGCGAGCCAACTTCGAGGGTGGTGCCGTGCGTGACGGGCAATTCGATGAGAAGCGCAAGCGGCCCGTGATGGGGAGCGAGCTGGACGTGAAGCCGGAACCAGGCGTAGCGGCGAGCGGGGGCTGCCGGTGTTGGGGCAGTGGAGGCTCCGGCGGACGGCTTTGCGGTGGGAGTGGGCGCGTTCGCGTCCTCGTCGGGGACTTCGCCGATGGAGGGCTGGGCATCGCGGACGGCCCACTTGGAGTCATCGAAGGTTGGAGAGGATGCATTGAGGTCGGATGTGATGCCGACGCGCCAGTTTTTGTCGAGGGAGATGGGCGAGCCGAGGTTGGTGGCGTCGAAGATGGCTGGTGCGACCGCTGGCGCGGAGAGCCTGGCCGATTTGGGGCGAATGTGCGGCTTGGGCGAAGCTGCGGGGGCGGGATTTGGAGACGGAGGCGCCGCCTGGGCAGCAAGCAACGCTGCTCCGCAGACGGCAAACCAGACTGCTGTCAGAAACTTGAGCCGCAAAGTGCCTCCCCGGCCTATTTTCTTCAATGTACTGGAAAGGCAGGGAGCAAGGGAACAGAAAGGCAGGGGACCAAGGTAACAGGGCTTCTAGCTTCTAGCCGCTGGCCCCTAGCTTCCAGCTCATCCTGCTGGGTGGATGGCAGATGGTGGACGGCCAGTAGCCAGTAGCCTGTAGCCGGTAGCGAACAGCGGAGACGGGGAATCAGTCGGCTTCGCTCAGGACGGGCCCGGGACGTGGGGAGTCGGTTGAGGGGTTAAGGGACGAAACGCGGGGCAGCGAGGGGACGGGAAAAAATGTGGTTTTGCCTTTGTTGCCAAAGTGGCACATACTTGCGTCTAACCGATAGAGCGAAGCGGGGCAGGGGCCCGGTGTGCATTGAAGTCGAGGTGAGGTCATGAAGGCAACGGATCGCGTGGTGTTGAGAGCGGCGGTTCTGGCAGGTTTGGCCATCGCCGTGACCGCTGGAGTTTGGGCGCAATCGACGTCGCCTGCGACGGGCAATTCCCCAAGCGTTTCTGGTTCGGCGAGCACGCCTGCGGCGCAGGCTCCGGCAGCGACGCCTGCGGCGAGCAACAGCGGCGCGCAGGCGAGCCCGGCCGCGAGCCAGACGACATCGCAACCAGCACAGCCGGCTGCCGGCACCGCGCCAGTGGGCGGAGATGCGCCGCTGCCCGCGAAGCAGCCGGGGCAAGGGACGGGGCAAAGTCCGGATCAAAGTTTGGATCAGGGAGCGGCGACGAATACCAGTACGGGCGGGGCGGGGACGACGGCGGGTCAAGGACCGGCGAACACTTCGAGTAACACGCAGTTGGCTCCCTGCGAGACATCGAAGAGCGACGATAAGAAGGACAAGAAAAAGGCCAACGACAAAGGCACAGCCGACAATCCAGCGCCGGGCACGACGGCGGTGGGCGGCGATTGCGCCGGGCCGCAAGTGGATGTCAACAAGGTGGTCGATCCCGGCAGCGAGATGATCAAGGTGAAGCCGGGCAGCGAAGAAGACGTGAGCGCGGTGGGCAACCGGGAGATCGGCAAGCGCGGGTTGGGCAACTGGTACTCGACCGACGGCGAGATCAAGATGGGCAAGCAGTTTGCCGACGAGATCGAGAAGAGCACGAAGTTTATTACCGATCCCGTGGTGGACGAGTACATCAATCGCATCGGGCAGAACATCGTGAAGAACTCCGACTGCAAGGTGCCGTTCACGATCAAGGTGATCGATTCGGATGAGATCAACGCCATGGCGCTGCCGGGCGGGTTTTTCTACGTCAACTCGGGGCTGATTCTGGCGGCGGACGAAGAGGCGGAGCTGGCGGGCGTGATGGCGCACGAGACGGCTCATGTGTGCGCGCACCACGCGGCGCGCGAGATGACGCGGCTGAATTACGCACAGATCGGCATGGTGCCGCTGATGATCATGCTCCCGTACGATTGGACCGGATACGGGATCTACGAGGCGGCGCAACTGGCGATTCCGATCACGTTCCTGCAATTCTCGCGCGACTTTGAGGCGCAGGCCGACTACCTGGGCGTGCAATATATGTACCGGTCGGGCTACGATCCGCAGGCGTTCATCACTTTCTTTGAGAAGGTGCAGGCGCTGGAGAAGCGCAAGCCGGGGCTAGTGGCGAAGGCGTTCAGCGATCATCCGCAGACGCCGGACCGGATTCTGCACACACAGGAAGAGATTGCGCGCATTCTTCCAGCCAGGCCGGATTACCTGGTGACCACGTCGGAGTTCGAAGACGTGAAGGCGCGGCTGGCACGCATCGAAGACAAGCGGCGGCTGGTCGACACGAAGGGCGGCGCGAAGCCGTCGTTGCGCAGGGCGAGCACGACGGACGGGACGGGTAGCTCGGGCAGCTCTGGAAATTCGACTGGCGCACAGACCGGCAGCAACTCCGGGGACTCGACGGACGGTCCGCCAACGCTGCATCGCCGCGACGACCAGAACTGAAAAGCAGGGAGTAGGGAGTAGGGAATAGGGAGTAGAAAAACAGGGGCAAGGGAACGAGGGGGGCGGCAGTAGGACGCGGCAACGATCGATTGCGAAACTTTGCCGCGAAGCTGCCTGCTGGACCGAGCGTGCAATCAATCGAGGCATTTGGAACGGCTTCCCAGCCAGGGAAGCCGTTTTTGCGTGTGTGGGCAGATGCGGGCGGAGAGGGCTGTTTGTTTCGTTGGGCTTGGCTATAGTTGACCTCACGGACTCGCGGACGAGGCAGGGGTTTGGGGTGGAGTGGGCGGTTTTAACGACAAGAGGCCTCGATGACACGCGGTTCTGAAGGCGCTCGCTTGCTATGAAAAAGATTGCGGCTATCGCAGCCGAATTCGTGCTCATCCTGCTGTTGACCAAGATCGCCAACCAGACGCCGCCCGAGCCGCCTTCCGGCTACACCTTCTGGATGTATGCGCAGCATGTGGTGGAGTGCACTCCCGCTGACATCACGCTGGTGGATGTTCACCAGGCGGAGACGCATTTCGAAAAGGATTTGAGCTGGCCGGACTGCTCCACGTTTCAGAAAGGCGATGTGCTGGACTTTCATTTGTCTCGCGGGGAGAAGACGAAGTTTCTGAGCGACGAGAAGACGGCGTGGTGGCGGAAGGAAATGTGAGAGAGGCAGGCACCAAGAGACCAAGGGAACGAGGGACCAAGAAAGCAGGGAACAAGGGAGCGAGGGAGCGGGTACCGGGGGAGTGAGGGAGCAAGGAACAAAAAGGCCATAAATTGGGAGTACGAAACTTGCCGGACCATCTGCTTCAAGGGCGCTATAGGTTGAGTAGGAGCTGTGCGGGGAGCACAACGGGATGGGGTTTTTCCACAGGGGGCCGAATGGGTGGAGGCGGGCGAAACTCCTTTAAATTCCTGTAACTTACGGAAATTCCTTGAATGAACCGATCAAGTCGGGTTAAATACAGAAGTACCGGCACCTTTTGCCGCAAGAATACCGCTCTGCATCCTGCTCTTTTTGGAAGGCAATTATGCGCAACGCTGCAGCCCGCTCCAACCTTCTGGTTCCTGAGATTCGCGAGGTCATGGACATTCGCCAGGCCTCGAATTACCTTGGCATCTCCGCAGACACTCTCTACAAATACGCCTCGGATGGATTTGTGCCGGCGTTCAAGCTGGGCAATCGCTGGAGGTTCAAGAGGTCGCGGCTGGACGAGTGGATGGACCGGCAGAGCGATCTGCACGCGGGCGGCGAAGTGGACGCGGGCAAGAAGAAGCCGGTGCAGCGCGAAGCAGCTTCGAGCCTCTAGCTACTAGCTATCATCCGTCAGCTTTCAGCCCTCAGTTTGTTGGTGCGGCATTCCTTGGATTCCCACAAAATCAGATTGCTGAGTCCGACGAAACCTCTCAACTCGTGCAAAGCGATCCAGCTTCTGGCAGCGCAAGAGCATGCGCGGCTCGATCCGCGCCGCATGCGTGCGAATATTTACAAGTCACGTCCAGTTAACCGGCATTCTAGGAGCGAACCGGAAATTGATAAGCGTTGCGCGAAGTCCCAGAAGTGGGAAACGCCTTTAGCTTTCAGGAACAGCGTTTCGCCCTCAAAGTGTACCTGTTCTAAATCGCGTCCGGCTCTTTTTTGAGGTTAGGTGTGCCGCTGAAGATTTCGAGGATGACCCCAAGATCGCGCTCGGTGCCAAGGTATGCAACCTTGATGCCTTCGAACTCGCCGCTGAGGACCAAGTCCGTTCCTCGTTTGGCCTCCATTGCCAGCATTTTGTCGAAGCTTTGGGCAGCGACGGCGATGTGGTGCACGCCCCCGCCTTTCTCGGCAAGGAAACGTGCGTAGATGCTCTCGTTGTCGAGCGGCTCGATCAGTTCCCACTGCAGTTGGCCGACCATAGCGACCGCCAGGCGCCAGGAGCGCTGGACCGGCTGGCCGTATTCGCGCAGGTCCTTCGCGTTGCCGGGGTTAAATTCGTAGATCTTCCACGGACCGATCCCGTAATCGTCGACATATTTCCTCATCGTGGCGTCCAAGTCGCGCACGACGATCCCGATCTGCATCGTCTGGGTCAAGGCGGGGTCGAACATTGTCATGTCTCCTGCGCCCAACATCGCATCGCTCGTAAACTTCGTCAAGTTCGCAAATCTTGATCGCCCACCGTGCGGCGCTTGTTGGATTCGTGCCAAATCAGGTGCTGGGTCCGACTCATGCTGCCGCTGGCGGTGCAGGGATGTGCGCGGCCTGATCCGTGCCGAAGGCGAGCGCGAATGTTTATCAACTGGTGAATTCCGGTTGGCCGGTTATCCGGCAACGATCGAAAGACAGTTCGGCCTTCGGACCACCCAGGATCAGTGACCGTACTGTTTTACGATCGCTTCGGAATGATTCGATTGGACATCGAGCAATGGCGAACTTACATGTTTCAGGTTCTGATCGAGGAAAGCGGCAATGTACGACTCGGTCAGGCTCAAATTGTGAAGAGCATCTTTCGTTTCCGCTGAACGGCCCATCGCTGCCAGAAGGGGATAGTCGCTGAAGCTTCCGTGAACCAGCCCCGGCGATTTCAATACCACGTCATAGCTGCCCGCAGGGCAGCGGCTCAGTTGATCTTCCTTTTTCTTGAGGTACGCATCGTTCTGCGCAACGTTGAATCCCATCCAACGGCCGCCGTTATGATCCACTTCGAGAAGAAGAACGGGCTGCGTGAACCACTTTCCATCCGGATCCTCTGGAAACACCGCAACGGGTGGTATCTGACCGTCAAGGCTTAGGCAGGCTTTGAATCGGGCATCCATCTGGCAGGCGAGCGTGGCATTTGCTCCGCCCGCCGAATGCCCCATCGCGGCGACACGATTCAGATCGAGTCTCTTCCTGAGGACAAATGTATTTATATTTCGATCGTTCAGCTCGGTGAGCTGATTAAGCACAAACACTATGTCCCTCGCACCTGTGTCGATCTCCAGCCCCGCGCTCTTCATCATTCGCTGGAATCGCTGATCGGGCGAAAGGTTGGGCGGCTCCGGTTCGTGATACGACGGGATAATTCGTCCGTCCGGAAACGCCACTGCCGCCGCTACGTAGGTATTTTCGATGGCTGCGACAACATATCCACGACTTACAAGGTCTCCGATCAGCGACGTATATTCGAAGGACGTTCCTCCAACACCGTGAGCAAGGATCACCACAGGGAACTTCTTGTGAGATCCCGCGACGGGTGCATTCTCGACCGCAAGAGAAGAGATCGCTCCTGAAACGATGAACGGCCAGCTGCCTTCAAACTCTTCCCGCATTACAGGGAGGACAGCGGCGTCTGCGTCCATCCGTTTCGCACCGGGCAGGTACTCTCCCAACTCTCCTGCCCTTCCCTTCGGCGAGGGGTACCAGAGATAGACCATCAAGTCGCGACGGGCCTGAGGGTCAACCGAATGGCCTTCGGAGCGCGATCCATCGGTCCACTCGTAGCCAACACGTCCTATGCCGAACTGCCCGGTAGGAGACTGCAATTGGGGAATTTCCGTCTGCTGCGCGGGCCCGCTCTTCGGTTCAGATTGCGAGGGGGATCCTTGCGCCGCTGCGTGCGCAAGAGCGCCTAAGAGCACCCCGGAGGCTAACACGACGGTAGTATTCCGCAACCTCATCCGTCCGCCCTTCGTTTGTCGAGAGTATAAGCCATCTGATCTCTGGGCCGATGGTCGCCAATCCGTCAGTAACTCTTCGATAGCCAAAGCTGATGCTGCGGAGACGCTTTTGCAGGCACGAAGGCCTGAATTCGAAGAGTGAAGTGACCGGCTGAGGGTTCCGTCCTGTGCCCGCCGTGATAAAACTGAGCGCGTGGACCACTTCCGCCGCATGGGCGCGCTGCGCCGCAGGCTGACTCGCGCCGGGCTTCCCGGACTTCTCGTCACACACCCTCCAGACGTTCGCTATCTTTGCGGATTCACCGGCTCGAGCGCGGCGCTGGCCGTGACGCGCAGGACTGCTCGCCTGTTCACGGATGGGCGCTATACGGCGCAGGCCGCGGAAGAGGTGAGTGCGGCGCAGGTGCAGATTGCGTCGGGGTCGCCCGCGGTGGCGGCGACGCAATGGCTGGCCGCGCAGCCGGGCGTCGCAATGGCGGGATTCGACCCGGCGAGAACAACGGTGGCGGAGCTGGCGCGATGGAAGAGCGAGCTGCCGAGCCGTTTGCGCAACGGCTTCTTTCAGGCTGTGCCTGCGCCGCTGGTTGAATTGCTTCGCTGCATTAAGGATGGGGATGAGCTGGCGCTGATGGCGGCGGCGGCTTTGGTTGGTTGCAACTTGTTTGAGCACATTCTGACCGTGTTGCGGCCGGGAATTGCGGAGATTGAAGTGGCGGCGGAACTGGAACACCAGGCGCGGATGATGGGCGCCGAAGGAATGTCCTTCGAGACCATTGTCGCGTCGGGGTTGCGCTCGGCGATGCCGCACGGGCGCGCGACCAGCGCGCCGCTGCCGCGGCGGGGGTTCGTGACGCTCGACTTCGGTATAATCCACAAGGGTTACTGTTCGGATATGACACGTACGGTCTTCCTGGGCAAGCCAAAGCCCGAGGAGCGGAGGACCTACGAGGCTGTGCTGGAGGCGCAGGAGAACGCGGTGAACGCCGTGGCCGCGGGCGTGAGCTGCGCGGAGGTGGACGAGGCCGCGCGGGGCGTGTTGCGCAGGGAGGGATTGGCTGAGGCGTTTACCCACTCCACCGGGCACGGGGTCGGCCTCGAGATTCACGAGCAGCCGCGGATTGGCGCGGGACAAGCGACGCGGTTGCAGCCGGGTATGGTGATCACGATTGAGCCTGGCGTTTATCTGGCAGGCAAGTTCGGCATTCGCATTGAGGATATGGTGGCGGTGACGCGCAGCGGAGGGCAGGTGCTGACACCGGCGCCCAAAGCGCTGATTGAACTCTGAAACGCGACTGAATGCTGCATCGGCTGAGGGAAGTGGAAGTGAAGGAACGAATGAAGCAACAAGACATAGAGGATCTGCGGCAACTGATTGAGTTTTTGAAGTCGCACGGGGTGTCCGAGTTCGATGTGGACCGCGGCGACCTGAAGATCCGTCTGAAATTCAATCCGCAGGAGAGCGCACCAGCAGGGTTGAGCGACCTGGCGCGGCTGCTGCAGACAGCGCCGCAGAGTGTGGCGCAGGCTGCCGCGGTGTCGCTGGCGGGATCGGTGTCATCGGGGGCTGCTGCAGAGCCGACCGCAAATGCTGAGGCCGGGCTGCATATGGTGAAGTCGCCGATTGTGGGCACGTTTTATGGCTCGCCGTCTCCCGGCGCCGCGGCGTTTGTCGCGCCGGGCGATCACGTGGAGAAAGGCCAGGTGATCGGCATTATTGAGGCCATGAAGCTGATGAACGAGATCGAATCGGATGTGGCGGGCGAGGTGGTGAAATGCCTGGTCTCGAACGGGCAGGCCATCGAGTTTGGCCAGCCGCTGTTTGCAGTCCGCCCAGCATAGCTGGGCGGAGCGGAGTTAGCGGCGAGCAGACCGCCGCGAAGAACGGTGGTGGATTCAGCCCTGCAGAAAAACAACCGCAGATCCTTCGACTTCGTTCGGCGCGAGGAACACGCCGAACTTCGCTCAGGATGACAGGCATCAATTGCAGCGAACTTTTGGAAAACGACATTCACACCGCTAGCCCGACTCTTAAGGACTTTGATGTTTCGTAAGGTACTGGTTGCCAATCGAGGCGAGATCGCGCTACGCGTGTTGAACGCGTGCCGGGAACTGGGCATTCGCACGGTTGCCGTGTACAGCGAGGCCGATCGCAACTCGCTGCACGTGCGCTTTGCCGACGAGGCGATTTGCATCGGGCCGCCGCGGGCGGCAGACAGCTACCTGAATGTTCCGGCCGTGATTTCAGCGGCGGAGATCGCCGACGTGGAGGCGATTCATCCGGGTTACGGACTGCTGAGCGAGAACGCCAACTTTGCCGAGGTTTGCCGCGCGTCGAATATCAAGTTCATTGGGCCGCCGCCGGAGGTGACGCGGCTGATGGGCGAGAAGGAAAAGGCGCGGCAGGCGATGAAGAGGGCCAAGGTGCCGATTCTGCCGGGATCGGACGGGATCCTGACGACGGCGGAAGAGGCGCGCGAGTGGGCCCGAAAAGTGGGCTACCCGGTTATTTTGAAAGCTAAAGCGGGCGGCGGCGGGCGCGGAATGAGGATTGTGCGCGATGCCGAGGATTTGCCCAACCTGTTTCATGCGGCATTTACCGAGGCCGCGAACGCGTTCGGCAACGGCGAGCTTTACATGGAGAAGTACATCGAGCAGCCGCGGCACATCGAGTTCCAGATGCTGGCCGACGAGCATGGCAACGTGGCCTCGCTGTTTGAGCGTGAGTGTTCGATTCAGCGGCGGCACCAGAAGCTGATCGAAGAGGCGCCAAGCCTGCAGGTAACGCCGAAGATGCGCGAAGAGGTAGGCCGGACGCTCTGCAAATGCATGGGCGAGATCGGCTACCAGAATGCGGGGACGGTGGAGTTCCTGATGGACGCGAGTCATCACCTGTACTTCATCGAAATGAACACGCGCATCCAGGTTGAGCATCCGGTGACGGAGGCGATCACGGGCGTGGACCTTGTGAAGGCGCAGTTGCGGATTGCGGCCGGCGAGCGGCTGGATGCGATTCTGCCGGCGAAGCTGGAGATACGTGGTCATGCGATCGAGTGCCGGATCAACGCGGAGCATCCCGTTCGGTTCACGCCATCGGCGGGAAAAATTACGGCATTCAACGTGCCGGGCGGGAACGGAATTCGCGTGGACACGGCGCTTTATGCCGAGGGAGTGATTCCGCCGTATTACGACTCGCTGATCGCCAAGCTGATTGCGCACGGCGTGGACCGCGCGGAGGCGATGGCAAAGATTGAGCGGGCGCTGTGCCAGTTCATTGTGCAGGGGATCGATACGTCGATCTCGCTGCACGAGAAGATCTTTCAGGATGCGGAGTTCCGGGCGGGCGATTTCGATACGGGGTATGTGGAGCGGTTTCTGACCGCTCGGGCCGAGGCGGAGAAGCAGCCGGCGTAGGCTGGCGAGCTAGTTGGGTACATCCATTTGTGCCGGCAAATCTCTGATTTCAAATAGGTAGAAAGTTTGCAGCGATGGGGATAGGCGGTACGCGAGCTGCCACGGCTAGAGGCATCCCTGTGGAAAAGATTATCGCTTTTTATTCGCCTTTTCGTGCAGAAATCGGCTATGCTGTGTGGGCAATGAGGAGGTTGCACGAATGGACGCACAGAAAGCACTGATTGTTGAGTTCGATCGAGAGACGGCGAAGACGCGGAAGATGCTCGACGCGATCCCGGCCGATGCCGATTTCAACTTCAAACCTCATCCCAAGTCGATGAGTCTGGGTCGGCTCGCGGGCCATCTGACCGATTTCGTGGGTGACTGGGGGAACCACACGCTGACCATGGATAAGCTGGAGTTTGCAGCGGACCACAAGTGGGATCCGTGGGTGCCGGCGAACAAAGCAGCGCTGCTGGAAAAGTTTGACCGCGAACTGCCTAAAACGCGCGCGGCGCTGGTGGGGACGACCGGCGACAAGTGGGACCGGAATTGGAAGTTTGTGTTCGGCGGGAAGGCCTGGATCGACGCGCCGAAGTACGAGGTGTTCCGCGAGACCGTTTTGAACCACATGATTCACCATCGCGGGCAATTGACGGTGTATCTGCGCCTGATGGGCGCGAAGGTGCCGGGAGTGTACGGGCCGTCGGCGGACGAGATGTGAGAAAAATAGGGAGCGAGGTAGCAAGGGAGCGAGGGAGCAGCGAACAGGGACGGGCGGGCTCGCGGTGAGTCTGACGCGCGGCTTGGAGTTGCCTGTTTCTGATTCCTCGCCTCTCGGGGCTAGTCTTGATGCATGCCCTTTTTCTTTCCGAAGGTTTATCCGATTCTTGACTCCGGAGTGTTTCCGGAGGTTGGGCGGGCGGAGTTTTTGCGGCGATTAGCCGGCGAGCTGGCCGAAGCCGGCGTGACGCTGCTCGAGTATAGGAACAAGGCGGGAAGCGACGCCGAATTGCTGGGGGATGCGGCGATTCTTCGCGCGGCGCTGCCTGCGGGAACGACGAAGCTGGTTCTTGACGACCGGGCTGATTTGGTGGAGCGGGCCGGATTTGACGGCGTGCACGTGGATGCGGGGGACGCGACGCCCGCCGAAGCGCGGCGACTGCTGGGGCCGAGCAAGATCGTGGGCACGTTTGGTGGGAGCGAAGCACTCGTTCCGGGAATTCTGAAGGAGCCGGCGGATTATTTGTCGATCGGTCCGATTTTTCCCACGACAACAAAGCAGACGGCGAAGGCGCCAATCGGTGCGGCGGGAGTGCGCCGGTTGCGCGATCAGTCTGGACCGAATGCGGTGCTCGTGGCCGTGGGAGGAGTGACGTTCGAAACGGCTCCAGAGATTCTGGCGGCGGGAGCGAGTGTCGTCGGAGTTTCCGCAGCGATTTTTCGCGCAGCGGATCCGGCGGGCGAGTTTCGGCGGTGGGTGGCCGCGCTGGGGTAAGTGGCGAATCGCGAGTGTCTGAAAACGAGGCAGGGCTGTCTGGATTTGCGCCAGTGCCGCTGTGCCGATTCTAGGCGAATCTGACCGGGGACGAGGCAATCTCTGGCTGAAATCGAGACATCGCCTGTCTGAGAACGAGACAATTCTCATGAGCGGTTAGTCCTGAAAAGTCGGCCTGCGCCAGGTGTTGCGCGGACTGGCCGGTGCTGTATCGTATGATTGCGTAACGAGTTCCGGCGGAGAGATTCTGTTTCAGCTTCGCTGTCTCGATCCATTCATACGCCGGGGAGGAAGCCGCTCATTGATCTCCAATCTGCTGCGCGTTAAACCCATGTCGATGCTCTCGATGGAGGCAGGCGAGCAAGGCGAGCACACGCTGAAGCGCTCGCTGGGGGCCGTGAACCTGGTGACGCTGGGCATTGGGGCGGTGATCGGCGCGGGCATTTTTGTGCTGACGGGCCAGGCCGCGGCGCTCTACGCGGGACCGGCCGTAGCGCTGAGCTTTGTGCTGGCGGGCATCACCTGCGCTTTTGCCGGGCTTTGCTACGCCGAGTTCGCTTCCATTATTCCAATCGCCGGGTCGGCGTATACGTACGGCTATGCGACGCTGGGCGAATTTGTGGCGTGGATCATCGGCTGGGACCTGGTGCTGGAGTACGCATTCGGCGCGTCCACGGTGGCATCCGGCTGGTCGGGATATTTCACGAGTCTGCTGCAGCAGTTCGGTATTCAAATTCCGCCGCAATTGACGGCATCGACGGGAACGCAACTGGTCCTTTATCAGAATCAGTGGGGGCCGGTGATGTCGCTGCCGCCGGGGGTGAGCGATGCCGGGCTGCCTCATGTGACCGCGGCGATCAATCTAGTTGCCATGGCGATTGTCATGTTGATCACGGTGATTTTGGTGATCGGAATCAAGGAGTCGGCGAACTTCAACTCGGGGATTGTGTTTATCAAGCTGAGCGTGGTGGCGATTTTTCTGGTGGTTGGCGGCTACTTCCTGATTCGTCATCCGGGGCTGGCAAGGACGAATTGGCATCCTTTCGTTCCGCCGAAGGACGCGAACGGCAACTTCGGGTGGGGCGGTATTTCGAAGGGCGCGTCGCGGATTTTCTTCGCCTACATTGGATTCGACGCGGTGTCGACGGCGGCGCAGGAGGCGAAGAAGCCGCAGCGGGATATGCCCATCGGCATTCTCGGTTCGCTGGCCATCTGCACAATTCTATACATTCTGGTTTCGCTGGTTCTCACCGGCCTGGTGAGTTACACGAGGCTGAACGTTGGTGCTCCCGTGGCTCTGGGCATCGACGCGACGGGCGTAAGCTGGGGCGCGCTGCTGGTGAAGATCGGCGCGGTCTTCGGCCTGGCCACGGTGATGCTGGTAATGTTGCTGGGGCAGACGCGCGTCTTTTACTCGATGTCAAAGGACGGGCTGCTGTGGAAGTGGGCCTCGGCGATTCATCCCAGGTTCCGCACGCCGTGGATCACGACGATCGTGTTCGGAATTTTTGCGGCGCTGTTTCCCGCGTTTCTGCCCATCGGCAGGCTCGCGGACCTGGTGAACATCGGGACGCTGCTGGCGTTCACGATCGTGTGCGCCGGGGTCTGGGTGCTGCGCGTGCGGCATCCCGAGCTGCATCGGCCCTTCAAGACGCCGCTGGTGCCGCTGGTGCCGATTCTGGGAATCGGCTCGGCGATTTTCCTCATGTCGCGATTGGCGGCGATCACGTGGGAAGTGATGATCGGCTGGCTGATCTTCGGGCTGATCATTTACTTCGGCTATTCCGTAGGGCACAGCAAGGTGCAAAAGCTGGCTAAGGCGCAGGTAGCGGACTGAGCGGAGAGATTTTAAGCGAAAGCGACGGCCTCCTGCAAAGGGAGGCCGTTTTTGTTGCGGAGTTCTTTTTTGAGGGGCTCTACGCGGTGGTTTTGGCGCAGAATTCGTCGAAGGCGCGCATGAGCTCAGAGGCGATGTGCTGAGCGGTGGACTGCTCGATGACGGAGCGCTGCATCAGGTAGACGAGCTTGCCGTCGCGCAAAATGGCGATGGCGGGCGAACTGGGCGGATAGCCCTCGAAGTAGGTGCGGGCGCGATCGGTGGCCTCGCGATCCTGGCCGGCGAAGACAGTGATCTTGCGATCGGGCTGGTTGGTCGTGTTCGAGAGAGCGAGGCGGATGCCGGGGCGCGCCTTGCCTGCCGCACAGCCGCAGATGGAGTTGACGACGACGAGAGTGGTTCCGGGCTCCGCGAGTGCCGCGTCCACTTCTTCGGCGGTCCGGGTTTCCGTGATTCCGGCGTGCACCAGTTCCTCGCGCATGGGAATCACCATCAATTCTGGATACATGTTCGCCTCCGGCAGGAGAAGCTGCCTACAGCTATTCTACTAGGTCTCCGAACCCGTGAATCAGGAGGATCATCGATTGTGGTATCCCAGGTCTCAAAATCGAGACCTGGGGCACCCACGCACCCACGAACGAGGTTTACTCCGGAGGTGCGCAGCCGCGGTTTCGCTCGATGTTCTGGATCTGCTGCAGCTCACCGGTGCGCTGCTGGGTGAGCATCGTGGCAAAAGCCGCCTGATTGCCGCCATTGGGAAAAACGGCGGCCATAAACGCGGTCCAGGCGTCGCGCATCGCGATCCAGGCGCGCTCCTCGGCACGCAGCTTTTCTTCGCTCACAGGCGCGTTGGGCGGGTCGCCGGGGATGGTTTTCGTGAGGCAGGGCGACGAGATGACGGCGCGGAAGGCTTGGTTGAGGCGCAGATCGGCCTCCTCAAATTCGTCTTGATTGGG
The DNA here is from genome assembly GCA_049517515.1 of Occallatibacter sp. Lineage (GTDB taxonomy): Bacteria > Acidobacteriota > Terriglobia > Terriglobales > Acidobacteriaceae > Telmatobacter. The sequence goes on along the minus strand of JBEKSA010000005.1, from coordinate 75,817 downwards.
CACACGGTTGTGCTGTTGCGCGCTCAGCTCGAAGGCGAGCTGCTGCTGGGTCATGCGCACGAAGTTGTCGTTCTGATCATTGGGGGCCGACTCTGCATGAGCTGCGCCATAGGCGCGAATTGCGGCGTCGACCGGCTTGGCGGCGGCGTCGAGCTGATCCGCGGTCAGGCCTGCAACGTACTGAGCAAGCAGCGGCTCGATGGATTCCTCGGGGACGCAACCTCGGTTGCGCTCGATGTTCTGAATTTGCTCCAGCTGACCCGTGCGTTGTTGCGTGAGCATGGCACCCAGGGAGGCCTGGCTGGCGCCGGGAAAGACGGACGCCAGGAATGTGGTCCAGGCGTCGCGCATCCCAATCCACGCCTGTTCTTCAGCGCGCAGTTTCTCCTCACTTACTGGAGCGTCTGGCGGATCGCCGGGGATGGATTTGCTAAGGCAGGGTGAAGAGATTACGGCGCGAAAGGCCAGATTGAGACGCAGATCTGCGCCCTGGAACTGATTCTGAGGGAATGCGGAGTTGTGCTGCCTCATGTTCAGATCGGACGCCAACTGCTGCTGGGTCATGCGCACGAAGTTCTCGTTCAGACTGCCGCGCTGGGATTCGGCGTGGGCTTTGGCGTAGGCGCGGATGGCCGCATCGACCGGCTTGACGGCGGCGTCGAGCTGATCGGCCGACATCCCGGTGACGAAGCGGACCAGCAGCGGCTCGATGGACTCCTCGGGGGTGCAGCCGCGATTGCGCTCGATGTTCAGATCGCGGCGAAGCTCGGAGTCACGTTCGTTGGTGATCGTCAAGCCAAGAGTTGCGGGGTCGTTGTTCGGGAAAAGCTTTGAGAGAAACGTAACCCAGGTGCCCCGCAACGCGAACCACGCGGTTTGTTCCTCGCGGAGGCCATCGGCGCTGCTGGGAGCCGAGGGTGGATCGCCGAACTCAGGCTTGTCGACGCAGGGCGAGGTGACCACCTCGCGAAATGTTTCGTTCATGCGCAGATCCGCATCGGCAACTTGTGGTCCGTGCGAAAAATCCATCTGTTGGATCATGCGCAGAGTGGACGAGAGCCGCGTGCGCAACTGGCCGGCGAAGGCCTGGCTATCGTCTTTGGGCGAGGCGGCCGCATGCGCCTTGGCCAGTGCGCCGATGGCGGCTTCGACAGGCGCGAGCGCGGTGTTGAGCTCGTCGGGCGACATTCCGGAGACTTGTTTCTCAATCAGCGGCTCCAGTTCCGCGGGATAGACGGGATGCATGACGCCGCGACCCGAGACAAGGCGATAACCGTCGGGCATGGCAAACCATTCCGGCCCCGGCTCGCCCAACTTGAGGTCGGTCACATCCAACTTTTGCGTGCCGTTGCGTGGGTCGAGGCGGGTGACGGAAAGGTTGAATTGCAACTGAGGCGAGTACCAGATCTCCTTGGTGACAACGACAGGCTTGTCGTTGCCGAATGCGCCGGGATTGAAGGTGCGCGTCTCGCGCGTTCCGGTGACTTCAAGGCCGTCAATTGTCTTTTTGCCGAGGTCCTCGCGGGTGAGGACGAATTTGCCGTCGCTGGACGGGCCCACGGGCTCGTCGACGGGATGCTGCGTGGGATCGAAGGTCATTTGACGGCAGACGCGCTGTTCGGGGTAGCAGTTTGTGATCAGCGAGGTCTTGGGATCGTAGACAATGGTGCGGATGAGGGGCGGATCAAGGTCGGAGTCGGCTGGGATCAGGTCGCGAGCTTCGCGGTGTGTGCGTCCTGTGCTGTCGCGCGCGACGAGAGTGTAATATTTTTGATCGACCACGGTGCCATCGGGCAGTTGGCGGTGGATCTGGACCGCGATTTTGGCGTGAAATGGCTGGCCGGTGACGAGCGGGATGAAAAGGCCATCGACGTGTCCGGTCATGCCACTGTCGGGGTCTGGGGCCAGGTTGATGACGGCCGGGCCGGTTTGTCCGGAACTGGCTTGCCCGAGGCCCAAACCGGCTTCCCCGGATGATGAACTGGAAGTCTGGGCGGCAAGTGCAGCGGCGGAAACCAGGCAAAGGACAAGCGGCGAAAGCCGCAAAAGAGCGCAGCGCATAAAGACGCTCCCTCAAACGATCGAATGCAGTATACAGAAAGATTAGACGCAGGATTCGAGAATTGCGCATCTTCCTGTAGTCTGGACGTTTGAAGATTCTCGAGAACATTTCGCTTGCGGGTTACACGACCTTTGGCATTGGCGGGCCGGCGCGGTGGCTTGCGGACGCGGCGAGCGAGGGGCAGATTGCGGAGGCGAGCGATTGGGCGCGCGAGCGGGGCATGCCGCTGTTTGTGCTGGGCGGCGGCAGCGATCTGCTCGTCGCCGATGAGGGATTTGCGGGGCTGGTGCTGCACGTTGGCCTGAAGGGAATCGAACGGGATGGGGAGCTGTTTCATGTCGGCGCGGGCGAGAATTGGGACGAATTTGTCTGTAGGGCCGTTGCGTTGGAATGCGCGGGGATCGAGTGCCTGGCAGGGATTCCGGGAACGGTGGGCGGAACGCCGGTGCAGAACGTGGGCGCGTACGGGCAGGAGGTGGCGTCGGTCATCGAGCGGGTGCGGGCGTTTGATTTGACGACGCGCGAGTTTGTGGAGCTGTCGAATGTGGAGTGCGGGTTCAAGTATCGGCGCAGCCGATTCAACTCGAGCGATCGCGGGAGATTCATTGTGACGCGCGTTGACTATCGACTGCGACAAAATGGCGTGCCGCAAATCGCGTACCAAGATCTGAAGGCGCACTTCGCGGGCTGGGCGACGGCGCCGACGCTGGCAGATGTTGCGGCGGCGGTGCGGAGCATCCGGCGGAGCAAGGGAATGTTGCTGGTGGATGGCGATCCAGACTGCCGCAGCGCGGGAAGTTTCTTCAAGAATCCCGCAGTCACAGAGGAAGTAGCGGAGCGCGTGCGGGAATACGCGGAGAGCGCTGGAGTTCCGGTTCGAGTTTTTCTCGTGGACGATGGACTGGTGAAGATTCCCGCGGCGTGGCTGATTGAGCAGGCAGGATTCGCCAAAGGATACACGATGGGCGCGGCGGGGATTTCGTCGCGGCACACGCTGGCGCTGATTAATCGGAATGGCGCGACGGCGAAAGAGATTCTGGCGTTGGCGGAGAAGATTCGAGCGGCGGTGGAAGCGCGGTTCGGGATCCGGCTGGAGATGGAGCCGATGATGGTGGGGTTCGCGTAGAACACAGCACCTGCGCGCCGCAGCGCAAAAAACCGCTTTGGCGTAGAATCCTTGTGATTCCCCAATAAGATCGGAGAGAGCGTACTGGTATGCGACTGGCTTTTCCTTCTCTAGTGCGCTTGATTCGGCAGCAGATTGTTTATATCGTCATTTCCGCTGTTCTCGGCGCGATTTTCTGGGCGATTGGCCTGCCGATCAATCCATACACGGTTTTGTTGTACACACTCTGCATCGGAAATCTCCTCTCGTTTGGAATCGATCAGGTGGAGTTCCTCTTTTCGGGAAGGCCGTTTCCATTCAACTGGCTGATCTTTTTGCCGACCCTCCTTGCATTGACGGTCCCGGTATACCTGATTTCGACCGCAATTGTGTGGTTCGTTTCTCCGCCGAGTCCGCAGACGCTTTCTCATCTGCTTCTCACGGGATGGAAATTTCCGTTTCTGGTCACCTTCGTCTTCGGTTTTGTCTCGTTTCTGCACCAAACAACGAAGGATCGGCTGGAACAGCGCAACCAGGAACTGGAACGGTCGGTAAAGCAGGGAGCCGCGCAACTGGAAAAGCAGGAAGAAGAACTGCAGCGTGCCCGAGAGATTCAACAATCGCTTTTGCCCAAGGAGATTCCGCAACTGGCGGGATTCGAAGTGGCGGGAGCGTGGCGGCCGGCGCGTACGGTGAGCGGGGATTACTACGACGTATTCAAACTGGACGGGGGCAGGCTTGGCATTTGCATTGCGGACGTGGTAGGCAAGGGCGTTTCGGCCGCGTTGCTGATGGCCAACGTGCAGGCGGCCGTGCGCGCCTACGCGGGCAGCGCCGAGAGCCCGGCGCAGTTGTGCGCCAAGGTGAACAGCCTGCTTTGCGAAAACCTTGCGACAGGAAAATTCGTGACGTTTCTTTATGGAGTGCTGGACGGCGAGAAGCGAACGCTCGAATACTGTAACGCCGGACACCTTTACCCGATCCTCGTCTCGCAAGGAAGTACCCGAGCGCTGGAGCATGGCGGCGCGGTGCTGGGCGTGTTTCCAACGTGGGAATACGAGAACGCGAAGATTGAGTTTCGTGCGGGCGACCGGCTGCTTCTTGTGACCGACGGCATTACTGAAGCGAGCGGCGCGGACGAAGTGGAATTTGGCGAGGAGAAGCTGGCCGGGGCCGCGCTCAAAGAGAGCAAGCGCACGGCGGCGGAGATGTGCGACGCGCTGCTGAACCAGGTGACGGAATTCTGCGAGGCGCACTTTCAGGACGATGCGACGCTGCTGGTGATCGCGGCGAAGTGAGAAGGTGCGGGATCAGCCTTGTGGGGCTTGCAGGCGGCTGAGGAGACGATCGCGCTCCGAGGCGAGGACTTGGGCAGCAGGGCCGAGGGCGGTGAGGCGGCCGTCGCGGAGGAGCAGAACCTCGGCTGAGGTGGCGAGCGCATCGGTGGCGTCGTGAGTGGCCACGACGGTCTGCACATTGCTTTCGCGCAGCCAAGTTTGCAGGCGGACAAGCAGCGCGTCGCTGGCGACACCGTCGAGGGCGGAAAAAGGCTCATCGAGAAGAAGCAGACGTGGAGCGGGCGCGAGAGCCCGAGCCAGGGCGATGCGCTGTGCCTGGCCGCCGGAGAGATCCTGCGGGCGGCGAGTGGCGAGCTCGGCTGCGCCAACAAGATCCAACATTTCGTCGACGCGGCGCGCGCGGGCAGCGCGATCGAGGCTTCGCAGGCCGTAGGCCACGTTGGCGGCAACGGTAAGGTGAGGAAAGAGCGCGGGCTGCTGCGAGACAAGCGAAGTTTGGCGATGGCCTGGTGGCAGGCGGAGCGCGATGGCAGTTTCAGCGAGCGCGCGGCCGTCGAGGGCGATGCGGCCGTGGATCGGGTGATCGAGGCCAGCGAGCAGGCGAAGCAATGTGCTCTTGCCTGCGCCTGACGGGCCGAAGACGACGGTCCAGTCGGAGGCGAAGGTACATTCCACATGAAGGTGGAAGCTGCCGCGGCGCGCATCGAGCGAAAACTTAAGCACGGCGCGCACCCCCGCGTTTCTGGCTGGTGGCGTAGACGGCAACGAGAGCCAAAGCACTCAAGCTTAGGAGCAAAAGAGCGGTGTGGCCGGCGGCGGCGTAGTCGAAGTTTTCGACCTGATCGTAGAGAACAATGGAGAGCGTGCGCGTTGCGCCGGGAATGTCACCGCCGAGCATGAGGACGACGCCGAACTCGCCGATGGTGTGGAGGAAGCTGAGGACGATAGCTGCCAGAAGCGAACGGCGCGCAAGCGGAATGAGAATGCTGGAGACGAGACGCACCGGGCCTGCGCCGAGAAGGCGCGCGGCGTCGACAAGAGCTGAGTCGACCGAAGCAAAGCCTGCGACGAGAGGCTGAACCGCGAAGGGAAGGCTGTAGATGACGGAGCCAACGACGAGGCCATCGAATGAAAATGCGAGCGGATGGCCGAGCACGGCGGCGATGCCGCGGCCAAAGGCTGTGCGGGGCCCAAGCAGGACGAGTAGAAAGAAGCCGAGGACGGTTGGCGGCAAAACCATGGGCAGGGTGGCGAGAGCTTCAACGGCGGCGAGCCAGCGGCCGCGGCCGAGCACGATGAGCGCCGCGAGAGGCACGGCGATGGCGAGAAGAATCGCGGTGGTGACTGTGGCGAGACGAAGGCTGAGGGCGAATGCTTGCCAGTCCATTGCGCTCACTTGACCGGCGTGAGGCCGGATTTGGCGAGTTCAGCCTGCACCGGCGGCGAGAGGAGAAAGTCGAGGAGCTTGTGGGCGGCAGCGCGCTGTTTGGTGTTGCTGACGATGACGGCGCCCTGCTCGATGGGCGGGTAGAGGTCGCGAGGAATTGTGAAATAGGATCCATCAGCTGAGAGGCGTGGCGTGAGCGCGGAAGTGAGCGAGACGAGGCCGGCATCGGCGTTGGCGGAGTCGACGAACTGCGCGGCCTGAGCAACATTCTCGGCGGTGACGAGGCGCGGCTTGAGCGTGTCGTAGAGTTTGAGGCTCTTGAGCGCGGTGACCGCGGCGCGGCCGTAGGGTGCGCGGTCGGGATTGGCGATGGCGAGGCGCTTGAGGGCGGGCGAGCGGAGCAGATCGAGCGAGGGAAGGGGCAGATTGGAGTCTTTCCGCGCCCAGAGGACGAGCGTTCCTCGCGCGTAGGTGATGGGATTGGAGGAATCCGCGGAGCCGGCGGCGTCGGCGAGGCCGTCGTCGATGAGGCGCTTGGGAAAACTGCGGTCGGCAGAAAGAAAGACGTCGAAGGGAGCGCCGTTTTCGATTTGCGTGGCGAGCGTCGCGGAGGACTGGTAGGTGGCATCAGCGTGAATGCCAGTGGCGCGCTGAAATTGATCGAGGATGGGCGGAAGGGCCGGCTCGAGATCGGCGGCCGCGGCTACGCGGAGAGGCGCCTGGCCGCTGAGCGGCGCGAGGAACAGGAACGCGAAAAGAGCAGCAAGAAAATGCTTCGACATCGGCGCGATCGATCTCCCATCCACAGCGGGAATCGCCGTACACCTGCTAGGCTAACACCTAGATATGAACGACAATCTGCACCAGTTACGCTGCTTTGGATGCGGAGGCCGGATCGCGGGCACGGAGGCGCAGCCGGACTTTCACTGCGCGAATTGCGGCGACCTGTTTGAGGTTGAGTATCCCGGCTGGAACCAGCGCGGCGGGAACGACCGGCCGAATCCAGGCGCGCTGAAATGGCTGTGGCGGGAGCGGCGCTGCTCAGGCGAGGCGCTGGATCAATCGGGCGTGTGGCGATTCCGCGAGTTGCTGCCGATTCTGGATAGCTTTGGAAACGCGGTGTCGCTGCGCGAGGGGAATGCGCCGCTGTATCACCTGCCGCGCGCGGCGAAGGCTTTGGGAGTCGATCAGCTCTTTGCCAAGCATCAGGGGATGAATCCGTCAGGCTCGTTCAAGGACACGGGCATGACGGCGGCGCTGAGCGTGGCGCGGGAGCGGGGTTTCACATGGGTCGCGTGCGCGTCGACGGGGAATACGTCGGCTTCGATGGCGGCCTATGCGGCGCGCGCGGGAATGCGCAGCCTGGTTTTGATTCCCGAGGGAAAGATTGCGTGGGGCAAGCTGTCGCAGGCAATGGATTACGGCGCGGTGACTTGCCAGGTGAGGGCCGACTTCGATGGTTGCCTGCGCCTGCTGACGCAGATTGTGAGGAAGGCGCCGATCTATCTGCTGAACTCGGTGAATCCGTACCGGCTTGAAGGGCAGAAGACGCCGGCGATCGAGATTGCAGAAGCGATGGACTGGAATGTGCCCGACCACCTGATTGTTCCGGGAGGGAATTTGGGGAACAGCTCGGCGCTGGGGAAGGGATTCCGCGAGATGCGCGAGCTGGGATTGGTGGCGCGACTGCCGAAGATCAGCGTGATTCAGGCGGCGGGGGCCAATCCGCTGGTGCGAAGTTTGAGGTTGAATCACGGGGCGGTGCTGGAGCCGATGGAAGCGCACACACGAGCGACGGCCATTCGCATTGGGAATCCGGCATCGTGGCGCAAGTCGGCGCGCGTGATTCAGGAGAGCGGCGGTTGGTGCCTGGATGTGAGCGAAGCGGAGATCGCGATTGCCAAAGCTGAGATTGGCGCGGAAGGGCTGGGCTGCGAGCCGGCGTCGGCGGTGACGTTGGCCGGGCTGAAGAAGCTGCGCGCGCAGGGCGTGATCCGCTCGGGCGAGACGGTGGTGCTGGTGCTGACCGGCCATACGCTGAAAGACGCGGACTATACGATCGACTTCCATCGCGGAACGCTGCTGACCGATGAGGAGAAGCAGGGGTCGGAGGCAGCGATTGAAGCGCTGCGGCGGGACGCGATCACCGTGGATGCAACGCCGGAGGCAGTGCTGGCGGCGATCGAGGGCGAGGTGGGATGAGCGGCCAAACGATCGATTTGGGTAAGTCAGACGCTCTTCGACTCCGCTTGCCTGCAACCTCGGCGAACCTCGGACCGGGATTCGACGCGGTTGCCGTCGCACTGGATTGTTTTCTGGAGATTGAGGCTGCGCCGGCGCAGGAGTTCTCAGTCACAGCCAGCGGCCGCAATGTTGACCGCTGCGCCCGGTTCGAAGACAACCTGATTCTCGATACGTACCAGCAACTCATGCGCGATCACGAGCGGGCGATCGTTCCGCTGGCGATCCGGATGGCGAACGGGATTCCGCTGGGGATGGGATGCGGCTCGTCGGCTGCCGCGCGGCTGGCGGCCATTGCGCTGGCGGTGCACTTTGGGGAACTGGGCTGGGATAGTGAGCGAGTTCTCGAAGAGGCGTACAAGCTCGAAGGGCATCCGGACAACGTGGCGGCGTGCTGGCTGGGCGGATTTGTGACGGCGGTTTGCGAGGGAACAAAGGTACGCGTGGCGCGAGCGGATCCTCCTGCGGAGTGGCGGGCGATCGTCGCGCTGCCGGAGGAGCCGCTCTCCACCAGCAAAGCGCGCGCGGTGTTGCCGGCTAAATATCCGCTTGAAGATGTGGTGGCGAACCTGCAATCGGTGGCCGTGCTCGCGCTCGCGTTCGCGCAGGGGCGAGCGGATCTGTTGCGGCTGGCGATGAGGGATCGAATTCATCAGCCGTATCGCGCGCCGATCACTCCGTTGCTGCCGATTCTGCTGCCGCTGGTGGGATCGCATGGAATTCTCGGTGCGGCGTTAAGCGGAGCGGGGCCGGCAGTTCTGGTGATCGTCGACGGCGAAGACGGCTTGGCGGATGCTACAAAGGCAGTGCAAAAAGCAGCGGAAAATCGGATGAGGATGGAGCTCCTGGTTTGCCGGTTTTCGGAGGCTGGAGCCTGCCAAGCTATTGAAAAATAAGTGATTTTGGGGAAATGTGAGTCCGCTTTGATACTCAACCATTTGCGTTATCAATAAGTTACGGTGGTTGCCTACGTGAATAGTCACCAAAATTCTGATTACTGCGACTATTACTCAAGTTTGCTTGCTATTTATCGATTAAACACCTTACATTCGCTGCGTGAGCAGTTCTGGGGGAGGGCTGCTCTAGCGCCCGAGGTCCTAATCGGATCCGGGCGCTTCTCTTTGCGCGCTCAAACCTTTCCGCAGACCAAGAGCGCAGCGGAGGCCGCGAAGTGCTGGCCCGACTTTCCGACTCAATGAATCGATGACAAATCAAGCGGTTTAGTTGTGCGCAACGGCGCCGCAGCCTGCGACTTTCGCCGCGTTAGCGCATCTGATCAGGTATACGGTTTCCTGTACAATGAACGGGTGCGGGTCCGCAAGGGAGGATCATGGCTGGGTTGGGTGTGTTGGAAGTGAACGATGCAAACTTTGACCAGGAAGTGCTGAAAAGCGAACAGCCGGTTCTGGTGGATTTTTGGGCAGTTTGGTGCGGGCCGTGCAAGGCGATTGCACCGATCGTGGACGGCGTGGCCGCGACGTACGCGGGCAAGCTGAAGGTGGCCAAGGTGAACGTAGATCAGAACGGCGCGACGCCCTCGCGCTACGGGATTCGGGGGATTCCGGCGCTGCTGTTCTTCAAGGGCGGCAAAGTTGCGGATCAGATTGTGGGCTATGTTCCAAAGGATGTGATTGAAGAGAAGGTCAAGAAGCTGATCGCGTAAGCGAATTCTTCGAGCCATGAGAGCCCGGCCCCGTGCCGGGCTTTCGTGCGTCTGGGGCCTCAGCCGCGGCCGCGGAATTGAATGATGCGGCGGCGGTCGCGCTTGGATGGGCGGCGCTCGGGAAGCCGAACGTATTGCTCGAATGCCTTGCGCTCCTCGGCGAGGTGGAGGCGCGCTTCGCGGCTCGCATCGGATTCGCGATAGAGCGTTTGAGCGACGGCGGCGGGGCCGCGCATCGCGCTCACCGCGAGCACCTCGACTTCAAAGATGCCGCGCTCGTTCTCGATGCGCAGCTTGTCCCCGGCGCGAACCTCGCGGGCGGGTTTAGAGCGTAGACCGTTTGATTGAATACGGCCAATGTCGCATGCGCGCGAGGCCATGGCGCGCGTTTTGAAGAAGCGCGCGGCCCAAAGCCATTTGTCGATGCGCACGGTGTCCATGTTTCTATCTTATTGAGCGAATGCCGCAGCGAGGGCTATGTGTCAATATGCCCTAGTTCTTGTTGGCGCTTGTGCCGTGCATGAAGGCCTGGTAGTGCCGCGCGTACTCCGCCTTGTAGGCAGAAACTGCGTTGTCGTAGCTGAGGTGCGGAGTATCGGGCTTCACGGTCCAGTGGAGCTCGATGACGCGCGTTGCAACAGAAACAGTGAGCGCGCCGCCCAGAGCCTTCATCGACTTGCCATCGGCTGTCGCGGACTTGAGAACCACGAACCAGGGCAGGTGAACGACGATCGACTGGGGCGGCGCGGTGAAGTTGGGATTCAGATGCAGCACGGCGACGCCATCCTCCGGTTGATCGAGGGTGAAGGCGAAGAGGCCGTAGTTGGACGGCGCCTGACGGACGGCAATAGTCCTGCCTTTGCCGATCCACGCCGGAGAAACGGCGGAGAGCAGATGAAGCTGGCCGTCTTCTTCGCGGATGAGCATGGTGCGCAGCAGAGTGCGGTACTCGGCCGCGAACCAGCCGTGAGGCGCGAGATCGTCACCGAAGTTGCGGTCTCCCCAGGGGCGAATCTTGTACTCGAAGCCGGCGTTGGTTGAGCTGGTGTGAAGCAGGATCGCGTAGAACTCGCTGATCGCCTGTTCCTGATCGCCGCGGATGGTCTCGGTCATTGTGTTCTTGATGGTGAGGTAGTGGTGCAGGAATTCGCCATCGGCGTAGGTCATGATGCCTTCAGCGTATTTGGCCTGCGCGGCCTTGAGCGTAGCGGTGACGCGTGAATCGTGCGGATCGAGAACCGGCTCGGGGACCACCGCGAGAAGATTGCCCCAGTCGTAGCCACCCGATTGACCGTCGAGCGCGGGCGGAATATAGCCCTTGTGCGCTGTGGCCTGCGCGTCGAGCACCTCGAAAAACGCCTGGTGAAAGTCGTCGTATTCGGCCTGCCATTTTTCGATGAGATCGGCGTGGCCGGTTTCAGCCGCCATTTGAATGGCGAGCCTGAGGCCATCGAGGGCGAGGAAGTTGTAACCGGTGATGTGGCCCTGGACGAATTCGTTGTCGCGCACGTCGCTGGCAGGGATGATGTGAAGCGGATCCGCGGCGCGCGCCTGATGGAGCCAATCGACGGCGCGGTCGATCTGCGGGAGAGCCCACTCGGCGAAGGCCTTGTCGTGCGTGATGCGGTAGTGCTGGCCGTAGGCCCAGACGGCCTCGCCCCACCCGTCGTACTGCTGCGGCTGCGAGAGAAAGTTGCCGTCGAGCTGCTGTTTCTTTGCAAAGAAGTCGAGACATTCGCGCGCAATTTGGGGATAGCCGGTGACGTCGTAGCTATGAATGATGTCGGCGCCATCGCGCAGCCAGAAGGCATGGTAGTTGAGCTTGTTGACGGTCTGAATGTAGTCGGGGCCGATGTGATCGATGGCGATGAGCTCGTAGATGAGGCTGGAGTTGAAGGTGTCAACGGGTTTGGATTCGGGCAGCGTGACCTGCATTCCGGAAGCGAGGATGTCGTTCCAGTAGGCGATGACTTGCGCCTGGGCGTCATCGAAGCTGGCGCCGTCGATGGCCGAAATCACGAAGGGATCGGCGTTGGGAACGAGCGGCATCTTGAAATCGAGGGTCCAGGATTCGCCGGGCTTGAGCATGCGCGCGTAGGTCACGATGCCGATGGGCGTGGTGGGATCCACGTTGAGGTCGGTGAGGTAAAGAATATCGACTGGCTTGAGCCCACTGTCAGGCTCGCGCAGCGTGAATCGGCGATCGGTGTAGCCGGCGGGAAAACTATAGAGGTCACGATTGAAACGGTAGAAGTTCGAACCGTCGAAAGCGTTCCTCCAGTGCCGATTGAACGCCTCGCCGATTTGGCGGTAGGCGCCGGGGGTTTTGCTTTCCTCGGGACGCGTGAAGCGGTTGTCGCCGTGAGGAGCGCCGGAGGTGCTGGGGGCGTCGTAGCGCACGCCGGAGGCAAAGACGGCGCGACTCGGCTTGCGGGTTGAGTTCGAGATTTCGACGCGAATGAAGTTGACCAGCGGCTCGATGACGTCGTCACCAGGAGTGATGGCGGGAGCGTAGGAAGATTTGGGATGTTCGCGCTCGCGGATGATGGCGCTTTTGTCGATCTTGCCCTCGAAGATGGTGAAGCGGTAGGTGATGCCATCGCGCTCGAACTCGTAATGGACAATGGGCAGGTGACCTTGCTCCAGAGTGCGGATGCGGACGTTGGTAGGCTGGAGATCGGGACCGGAGAAGAACATGAGCTCTTCGAAGCCGGTGCGCAGATAGCCCTCGGGCGTGATCTCGGTGGCGGCTTCAGCGCCCATGAGGCCGATCTCGCCGGTGGGCTTGGAGAAGTAGGAGAATGGCTGGCCGGGCTGGTCGATGGAGGGTGAGACCATCTGCGCGCGTGAAGGGCCAGCGGAAGTGGCTGCGAGAACCAGGCTGGCGAGAGCAAAAACGGACTTGCGCAGATTGCTCATGACTGAGGAAAGCATAGAACTCGGGCCTCACATTCGAGCCGTGCGACGGCGGCGAAAGACGCACAGGCAAAAGGGCTTGTGCGCATTGCAAGAAGCATAATAAATGCGCCACCGGCGACGCCGCCGGTTTCTGCGATGGCAGTGATGGCAGTCACGGGCAGGGCAATTCGAGCGGGCCTACACTTCATCATCGCAGACGCACCAGGGCCCCAGAACGATTGGATGTTCTGCGGAAGTCAACTTCGCCGGGCCTGCGGCGAATGCCGATGACCGTGAGGGAGGGGGTCGCGTATGAGCGGAACCTGTTCAAAGTGCGAAGCACGGCTCGAGGCGGGGTGGAAGTTCTGCCCGCATTGCGGAGCAACGAGCGCGCAGGAGATTCACCTGCCGGCGCCCGAACATCCCGAGCACCAGGAACACGAGAGGCCGCCGGTGAAGGGCGCGTTCAGCGGCTTGCTGCTGGGATTGCTGGCTGCGCCGGTTCTCATCATCTATGGCGGCATGATCTGCCTGACCGGACTGGGCGTGTTTCTCGGGGTTCCGATGATCATCGCTGGCGTGTGCGCGCCGCTGATTGGGCCGCTCCTGGGAGTGAACGCACTGCATGGAACCTGTCCGTGGTGCGGTGCGAAAGTGAGCGGCGTTGGCCTCTTCGACCGGTTCTCATGCCCTGCGTGCAGCAAGCGGATCGTGGTGCGGAAGAGCGAACTGGTGCGGGCGAGCTGAGCGGTTGTTGCAGGGCTCTGGTGCCTGCCGAATCGCGGCAACTCAGTACCAGAACTTGAATTCCGGCCAGTCGGCGGAGTAGGGCCGCTTGCGGTGACGCAGCGAGAAGTAGTGTAGATGCTCGAAGTCCATGATCCACGGCGCGTCGAATGGGCCTAGATCGATGACTTCGGCGTAAGTGTCCGTGTAGTCCTCGCGACTGCTGCCCAGCGTGAGAACAGATTCGCCCGTGTAGCCGTTCCAGCCCCAGTAGTAATAATTCTGATGCCCGCTTATGGCAGTGGGCAGGCCGTATGCGGGCCCAAGTACGTTCACCGCGCTGGCTTCCCCGTAGTTGCGGCAAAAGATGCCGGTTTGGGCGCGTTCAGCTGGCGGCAGCGCGTTGTAGCGGACGGCAAATCCCTCGACCATCTGCGGCCAGCCGAAGCGGTCGGAGAGATATTGGGGTAGGGGGCTCGAGAACTTTTCAGACTTGGCATCGGCGCCCGGAAAGTGGGAGACGTAAGCGTTGTATTTCGCCGGCGGAAGCAAGGTGAGCACGATGGGACCGGTGATGAAGCACAGCGCAAGCGCGAGGAGGGCCGTGTAGCCCACAATGACCCAGTGGAGACGCGGGCGAAAGCTGCGGGCGGCGGCCCCGGCGGCGAAAAGCACCGGATAGACAGGCGCCAGATAGTAGTCCTTGGCGTGCATCGCCATCAGCAGAACCAGGAAGAGAAGATAGGTGAGCGCGGCGAAGCGCCAGGGCCGGGCGTTGCGCGCAAAGGCGAGCCACGCGAGACCGCCGATCCAGAGTGGCGCAGTCCCCGGAAACAGCATGTTGCCCTGCTCCAGAAGAAACGCAAGCGGCGGCAGCTTGATGTTCTTGTCGGAGTGCGCGATGTTGTTGAGCATCTCATACGTAGGGAAATGATGAATCCACTGCCAGATGAGGTTTGGAAGAGCGAGCAGAATCAGAAGCGCGACACCGGCTGCGCACCAGCGCGACCACAAAATGCGCCGCTGCGGGGTCATCAGCACGCCCGCAAGAAGCGCGAGGAGGAAGAAGACGGTGGAATGTTTGTTCTCAATGCCGAGACCGGCGAGCAATCCGAAAACGAGCCATGCGCGCGGGCCGGTGCTGCCATCGGCGATGCGCAGCAGCACGAGCATCAGTCCCATCCAGAAACATGGCTCGAAGGAATTCATGGAGAGGAAATTCGACGTGCCCAGAAAGACTGGCGCCGCCAGGACGGCAGTCATCGCCAGTATTTGCGCGCTGCGGAGTCCGCCCAGTTGCCAGGTGAGCAAGCCGGTGAGCGAAACCAGCACTCCGCCTGCGGCGAAGCTCAGGATACGGATTCCGGTGGGCGAGAGGCCAAAAAGTGTTTCGGCGATGCGGGCCTGGACGGCAACAAGCGGAGGCTGATCCACATAGCCCCAAGCCAGGTGATGCCCGCAGACGAGGTAGTAGAGCTCGTCGCGAAAAAAGCCGTAGCCGAGGTGACTGCCCCAGAGCGAGCTGACGAAATGGATGAGGAACGTAAGCGCGCCAAAGAGTGCGGCGAGAATCAGTGCGGCGCGCAGCGGAGTTCGCGCGGGGAGAGCGGGATTGGCATCTTGCAAGGCCTGGAGCTCCTCGGTTGTGGATTAGGCAATTCGATGCGGTACTGCCGAGAATTCATTATTGCGCAGGAAGCTCGGCATGAAAGTGCTGCCAGATTGTCTCGGCCGTTTTGCGGGAGACGACGGCGGCGAGCGAGGCTCAGGCGGCGCGAGGGGTGAGCTTGATGCCAAGGGCCTTCATGACGCCGAGAAGTGTGGAGAGCCTGGGGTCGCCTGTGGGCGAGAGCGCTTTGTAGAGCGCCTCGCGCGTGACGCCAGCTTGGCTGGCGAGCTGCGTCATTCCAATGGCGCGCGCAATGTCGCCGAGGGCGGCAGCGATGAGCGACGGGTCGCCTTCGTCGAAAGCAGCCTCGAGATAGGCAGCGATGGACTCCGGGCTGTCGAGATATTCCGCAGGATCCCATCGAGTTGTCTTAAGAACCATTTTGAGCCTCCTTTGCGAGCTTCTTGGCTTTAGCGATATCTGCATCCTGTGTCTTCTTCGTACCTCCGACGAGGAGGAGAACGATCGAGTTTCCAATCCGGTGAAAATAGACCCTGTAGCCCGGCCCGTAATCGATGCGTAGTTCGCTGACACCTTCGCCAAGTGGCTTTGAGTCACCAAAGTTGCCCAGTGAAACTGGCGGATACGAATCTGAATGCGAGCTCTTGCCTGTTCGTCGCGAAGTTTGCGCAGCCAACCTGCGAAGAGGTCAGTCTGGCGGACCTCAATCATGTGTCAACTATAGTTCACAATCGTGATTTCTTCAAGTGCGAAGTCGTCAATTCAAAAGAGCCCTCAGCCAGTCGGCTGCTACTCATGAAAGTGCTGCCAGATCGTTTCGGCGGTTTTGCGGGAGACGACGGCGGCGAGCGAATCGGGCGTGGCTTGCTCGACGTCGCGCAGGCTGCCGAAGTGCGTGAGCAGGCGCTGGCGGGTTTGCGGGCCGACGCCGGGAATGTTCAGCAGCTCGGAGTCGCGGTCGCGCATAGCGCGGCGCTGGCGGTGATAGCCGACCGCGAAACGATGGCTTTCGTCGCGGATGAGCTGGACGAGATGCAGCACGGGGCTGCGGCGGTCGAGGACGATGGGCTCGTCTTCGTTTCCGTACAGGTAAATGACTTCTTCTCTTTTTGCGATCGACGCCAACGGCTGCGCTGTGAAGCCGAGGGATTCGAGCGCTTCGGCCGCGGCGTGAAGCTGGCCAAGGCCGCCGTCGACGAGGATTAGTGAAGGCATTGACTGGTCTTCATCCTTGATGCGGCGGTAGCGGCGCTCGACCACCTCGCGCATGGAGGCGAAATCGTCGACGCCGGCGACGGTCTTCACTTTGAATTTGCGATAGGCGGACTTGTTCATCTTGCCGTCTTCCCAGACGACGAGCGAGGCAACGGTTTCAGCGCCTTGAATGTGCGAGATGTCGAAGCACTCGATGCGGCGGGGAAGCTCGGGGAGCATGAGCACGTCTGCGAGCGCCTCTTGAATGGCCTTGCGCGAGGGCTCGAGGACGCGGAAGCGCTGCGTGTAGGACTGGTGGGCGTTCTGGCCGGCGAGATCGACGAGGGACTTTTTGTCGCCGCGCTGGGGGACGGCGATTTCAATCTTGTGGCCGGTGCGCTCGGTGAGGAGAGCGGCGAGCGTCTCGCGGTCATCGAAGTCGACGGGAACGAGGATCGTGCGCGGGACGTATTGCTGGTCGATGTAGAGCTGTTTGAGCAGGGCGGAGAAGACGTGGCCGGCATTGAAGTCTGGCTGTTTCGACGTGCCGGATTCTTCCTCGGGGGCTAAAGCCCCGGCACCTTCTTTGCGATCCGATTCGGCACGACTGAAGTCGTGCCCTTTCAAAACATATCCGTCTTCGAGTGCTCCCGACGTTTCATTCTGATCCCTGATCCCTGATCCCTGTTCCCTGTCTTCAATCAGCCTCGGCAGGTCTTCCCAGAAAAATTCGCGGCGGTCGACGATTTTGCCGTTACGCATGTGGAAGAGATTGACGGCCAGGCTGCCGTCCTCGAAGTGATAGCCGAAGACATCGGCGTCGTCATCGAGCTCTGCGGTGGCGATACGCTGCTTTTCCTGGAGTTGGTGGACGGTGGAGAGCTGATCGCGCAGGCGCGCGGCAGCCTCAAACTGCTCGGCGTCGGCCGCGGCCATCATGCGCGCGGTGAGGGTGCGCTCAAGCTCGGCGTGGCGGCCCTCGAGAAAAAGCTGCGCGTCGCGGACGGCCTGCTTGTATGCGTCGGGAGTGGTGAGGCCCTCGACGCAGGGGCCGAGGCAACGATGAATGTAGTACTGTAGGCAGGCCCGCGGGTGGTAGCGCGAGAGATCGACCTTGCAACTGGGCAGCAGGAAGCTGCGATGGATGAGCTCGACCACGCGATAGGCGAGGTTGCCGGGAAAGTAAGGGCCGTAGTAGGCCGAGCCGTCCTTGCGCAAGCGGCGCGTGACGAAGACCTTGGGGAAGCGGTCGGCGAGCGTGAGCTTGACGTAGGGGTACGTCTTGTCGTCGCGCAACAAAATGTTGAAGCGCGGCTTTCGCTGCTTGATGAGATTGTTTTCAAGAGCGAGGGCTTCGTGCTCGTTGGCGACGAGAATGTAGTCAATGTCGACTGCTTCGCGCATGAGCGAGCCGGTTTTGGCGTTGGCCTGCGAGGCCTCGAGCAAGTAGGAGCGCACGCGCGAGCGCAGATTGTTGGCCTTGCCCACGTAGATGACCTCGCCCTCGGCGTTCTTGTAGAGATACACGCCGGGCTGAGTGGGCAGGGTGCGGATTTTTTCGTAGAGATCCATCGTGGGATCCGGAGCGCAGTAGGCCAGTTCTTAGAATAGCGACAATCGCTGGGATCGATCGGCTGGGGCCCAACGCGGTGGTCGTGCCGGCCAAGGAGGGTGAACATTGGGCAAACCTTACCGAGAAGCGTAAAAATTACATGGTTTGAGGGGGTGTCAGAATTGCACAAGCAGGTCACAATGTCCTTATTTGTCAATGTGTTGCATCACAACATGCGATTGGATGGCGGCGTGCACTTGCATAGGCAGAAGCAGGGTACTTCCCGGCGGAGGAGCGCGATACGCGCCGGCAGGGAATGGAGAGGTGAGAAGCATGACGATGCAGCGATTTGGATTTGCGTTGACGGCGGCGGCGTTGATGGCGTTTGGCATGGCGGGATGCGCTACAAAGAATTATGTGCGGACTCAGACGCAGCCGCTGATCGATCACACCGATCAACTGGAACAGAAGACCGCGGATAATAACCGACAGATTCATGACGTGAACGACCGCGCAATGGCGGGCATCGCGCATGCGCAAGGCTCGGCAGATACGGCCCAGACGAATGCGCAGGCCGCCAGCGAAGCTGCCAATACTGCCGACACGGCGGCCAACGACGTGGCGCACCGCGCCGACTCGCTGGACAGCGTGGTAAAGGGGCTGGACAACTACAAGCAAGTGGCCGCGGTTTCAGTGACCTTTGGCTTTGACAAAGCCCTGCTAACCACCGATGACAAGGCGCAACTGGACAGTTTTGCTGCTTCGCTTGGTTCGGCAAAGAGCTACATTCTTGAAGTGACCGGCGGAACGGATTCGGTTGGTTCGGCGCAGTACAACTACGACCTGAGCCAGCGCCGCGCGGATGCCGTGGTGCAATACCTGGCGGCGAAGTACGGCGTTGCGCCGCACCGCTTCTATCTGATCGGCATCGGCAAGGATCAGTACGTGGCGTCGAACGATACGGCCGCAGGGCGCAAGGAGAACCGTCGCGTGCAGGTGCAGTTGCTCTCGAACATGAGCGGCGAGGCGCCGAGCCAGCCCACTGTGTCTACCGGCCAATCCAACCCCGCAAATGGCCAGGTGTCGACGTCGGTGGTTCCGGAATAACAAGCAAACGGAACTCCCCAGGTAGTGTTGTTTCTTTTGAGAAGCATCAAGGGCAGGCCCAAGCGGGTCTGCCCTTTGTGTTTGTTGGGGCTGCGCTAGGATCTGGCGGTGGCCAATTGCTTCAGGTGCTCGGCGCGAACTTCGATGGCAGTGAAGAGGCGCAGGAAGGGCGCACTCTTCCGCCTCAGCGGCGAGGACCTGCCGCTGGGGAGCCCGGGATTTGCGGCAGCTTCAACGGCGGGGCGGCCGCCGGCCTCTTCGCGCTCGACAATCGAAACCACAGCGGCAACGATCATGCCGGCTTCCTGCGCTGCCTCGATGGCGGCGATCGTGGAGACGCCGGTAGTGCAGACGTCGTCGACGATGACCACGCGGGCGCCTTCGCGGCAGAAGCCCTCAATGCGGCGGCCGGTGCCGTGAGCTTTTTCAGCCTTGCGCACCAGGAAGCCGTGGAGCAGCGGCGCGTTGGGGTGCGATTGCGCGCGCCACGCGCTGGCGGTCGCGACATTAGAAACGATGGGGTCAGCGCCCATGGTCAGGCCGCCGACGGCTTCGGCGTCGATCATGTTGGCTTCGAGGAGTTCGAGGATGGCGAGGCCCGTGAGCCGGCCGCCTTCAGCATGCAGCGTGGTGGTGCGGCAGTCGATGTAGTAGTCGCTTGTTCCGCCGGAAGAGAGCTTGAACTGGCCAAGCTTGAAGCTGGTGCGGGCGAGGAGCGAGAGAAGCTGCTGGGCGTGGGTTTGATCGGGCATCGAGACCATTCTAAGCTGGCAGCCAGTAGCCGGTAGCCAGTAGCTCGGGCTTGCTACAAGCTACCGGCTTCAGGCTACGAGCTGCTTTCTCACATTTTGTCGAAGTGGCGGAAGCCGCTGGTGCCGATCAACGCCAGAGCAAAAATTATGAAGTTGTAGCAGGAGTGGACCAGCGTGCTGGCGGCGAGGGATCTGGTCTTGAGGCGTACCGTGCAGAGAATCAGGCTGACAAGGATGAGGAGCAGAAACGGCCCCAGCGAATGGCCTTGCTGATCGACGTGAAGCAAGGCGAAGGGGAGGCTGGTGACGATGGAGCCAGCGGCCATGGCGGGGAAGGACCACTGCGGGTGGCCGTTGGCGTCGAGCGGAGGCGCGGGGCGTTGGGCGAACTGCTCGGCTGTCCAGTCCCATGCCGTACACAGCGCGGGCAGAAGAAAGCCGCGAAAGAACATCTCCTCAAAGAAGGGTGCGATGGTGGTGCCAAAGGCGAACATCATCCATGCGGCTCCCGGAGCGCGCATCATTTTTTCGATGGGAGCGTTGGAGGGGCCGGGCATGAGCACTTCGTCGAGTGCAGCCAGCCCGGCGCAGCCAAGAGCCGTTGCGGCGAGCGGCCAAAATCTGTGCAGCGCAACCGCGCCGCGCCACTGCAAACCGGCGAAGAACTTTTCATGCCAAAAGAGAGGGAAGATGACGAAACTGAGCGCAAAAGTGATGAGGTAGAGGACTGCCTCGCTGGTAAGGATCAGTTGGACGTTGTTGGCTGCCGCCGGGGTGGTGAGATTCAAGCCAATAGGAAGGTAGTGCGAAACGAGAAAAAGCATGGCGCCAAAGCAGACGAAGCCGACTCCCAGCAGCATCATCAGAACGCAGAGGTGCCCGAGGTGCGGCAGTCGCACCGGCGGACGAACCGGAGGCTGAGTGAAGGACTGGAAGAGCAGCGGTTCGAAAGTGGGCGGCGGACTGGGTGACGGGCCGGAAGGCGCATAGGGGCTGGGCGGCGCATACGAAACGAAACCTGGCTCGGGCGCAGGCGGAATGGGTTCGCCGGGTGTGACTTCGGAGGGCTCGGGCTCGGCGCGCGTCAATTCGACAGGCTGTTCTTCGGCGTAGGTGCCGGGCGGCGCCGGCGCGAGGTTCGCGGAATCGTTTGCCGGGCCAACCCCGGGCTCGGGCTCGGGCGATTGATCCTCGGGGAGGTTGGTCATGGATGCACCGGCTTCTTCTCGCGGCGCGTGGCTGCCGCTGCATTCTTCTGCCGGGCACGCTTCCCGTTGGCTTGCGGCTCGGGTCGAGGATCAGTGCCGGCCGATCCCGATGCAGAAGCGCTGAGGCTGTCGCCGTTGGTGGCCGAAGCAGGGGTAGTTTCTTCTTCCGGTTCGGCGGGCGCGAGACGACCGTTCGAGGTTTTGTAATAGCGCTTGAGGAACTGGCCGGTGTAGGAGCCGGGCGTGGCAGCGATCTTGGCGGGGCGGCCTTCGCCGACGATGCGGCCACCGTCTTCGCCGCCCTCGGGGCCGAGATCGATGACCCAGTCGGCGTTGCGGATGACGTCGAGGTTGTGCTCGATGATGATCACGGAATTGCCGAGATCGACCAGCCGGTGCAGGACCTCAAGCAGCTTGCGGACGTCATCGAAGTGCAGGCCGGTGGTGGGCTCGTCGAGCAGGTAAAGTGTCTTGCCGGTTTGGCGCTTGGAGAGCTCGCGGGCCAGCTTCATGCGCTGCGCCTCGCCGCCGCTGAGTGTCGTCGCGCTTTGGCCAAGATGCACGTAGCCGAGGCCAACGTCGACCAGCGTTTGCAGCTTCTGTCGCACCTGAGGCACGTCGGCGAGCAGAGGCAGCGCGTCCTCGATGGTGAGGTCGAGCACGTCTGCGATGGAGTGGCCGTGGAATTTTACGGCAAGCGTCTCCTGGTTGTAGCGGCGTCCGTTGCACACCTCGCACTGCACGTAGACGTCAGGCATGAAGTTCATTTCGATGCGGCGCTGGCCGTCGCCCTGGCAGGCCTCGCAGCGGCCGCCGGGCACGTTGAAGCTGAAGCGGCCCGGCTTGTAGCCGCGCTCGCGCGCCTCGGGCAGCATGGCAAACAAATCGCGGATGGGCGAGAAGACTTGAGTGTAGGTTGCGGGATTGGAGCGCGGCGTACGGCCGATGGGCGATTGATCGATGCGAATGACTTTGTCGATCTGCTCGACCCCGGTCAGGTCGTCGTGTGCGCCGGGCTCTTCGCGGGAACCGTAGAGGTTTTTGGCGAGCGAGCGGTAGAGAATGTCGTTGACCAAGGTGCTCTTGCCGCTGCCGCTGACGCCGGTGACGACGGTCATAAGGCCGAGCGGGATGCGGAGGTTCAGGTCGTGCAGGTTGTGCTCGCGCGCGCCGGTGACGGAGAGCCACTTGCCGGTGAGCGGACGCGGCCTGGCGCGCTGCAGCATCGTTTCGGCGCCGCTCAGATAGCGGCCGGTGAGCGATGCTGGCGAGGCCATGATCTGCTCCGGCGTGCCTTCAGCGACGACGTTGCCTCCGAGGCGACCGGCGCCGGGGCCGAGATCGAGCACGTAGTCGGCGTGGCGGATGGTCTCTTCGTCGTGCTCGACGACGAGGACCGTGTTGCCCAAGTCGCGAAGTTTTTCGAGAGCCTGGATGAGGCGGTTGTTGTCGCGTTGATGCAGGCCGATGGAGGGCTCGTCGAGGACGTAGAGGACGCCGCGCAGGCGCGAGCCGATCTGCGTGGCCAGGCGGATGCGCTGGCCCTCGCCGCCGGAGAGCGTGGCGGCGCTGCGATCGAGAGACAGATAGTTGAGGCCGACGGCGCAGAGGAATTCGAGGCGCTCGGCAATCTCGCGGCGAATGCGCTCGGCGACCAGCGCTTCGCGCTCAGTGAATTTGAGGTTGATGGCCGCCGAGAGCGCGCGGTTGAGCGGCAGGGCGGTGAAGTCGGCGATGGAAAGGCCGCCGACTTTGACGGCGAGCGACTCAGGGCGCAGGCGCTTGCCGCGGCAGACAGGGCAGGGCGCGGCCGACATGAAGCTCATCATGTATTCGCGATAGCTGTCGCTGCGCGCTTCTTCCGCATTGTCGCGCAGGTAGGCGAGGATGCCGTGGAAGCCTGTGCGCGGCGCTTCGCCTTTTGGAGGACCGTAGACGAGGATGTGCTGCTGTTTTGGCGGCAGATCTTCGAACGGCGTTTTCAGGTCGATCTTGTAGCGATCAGCGGCGAGTTGGATGAGCTTGATGAGGTACTGCGAGGAGGAGCCGGGACCGAGGCCGCCATCGAGCAGCGGTTTGGACCAGTCGGTGATGACCTTGGCGGGATCGAAGTCATAGAGCGAGCCGAGGCCGTGGCAGTTGGGGCAAGCGCCGAAAGTGGAATTGAACGAAAAGCTGCGCGGCTCGAGCTTGGGCACGTCGAGGCCGCAATCCGGGCAGGCCATGGAGGAGGAGAACAACTGCTCATTGCCTGCGCTGAAGCCGACCAGGACAAGGCCGTTGGCGAGCTGAAGCGCTTTGGCGACGGCCTGCTCGAGACGCTTCTCGACGGATGCTTTTCCCGGGGCGGTCGCGGGTTTAGCTTCGTTGGCTCCCGCCCTTGTCGACGATAAAGCCGTCGACAAAGATGGGGCACCCACGGCGGGTTTGAGGAGCACGCGGTCTACGATGGCTTCAATGGTGTGATTCTTGCGGCGGTCGAGCGAAAGCGGCTCCGACAGGTCGGTGACCTCGCCATCGACGCGAGCGCGAAATCCTTGCTGATCAAGCTGATCCAGTAAATCCTTAAACTCACCCTTTCGGCCTCTCACGATGGGCGCCATCACGGTGGCGCGCTCGCCGCGGCCCAGCTCCAGGATGCGCTGAACGATCTGATCGGCGGTCTGGCGGGCGATGGGCCGGCCGCAGTTGGGGCAGTGGGGCGTGCCCACCGAGGCGTAGAGAAGGCGAAGATAGTCGTAGATTTCAGTAATGGTTCCGACGGTGGAGCGGGGGCTGCGGCTGGTGGTCTTTTGCTCGATCGAGATGGCTGGACTGAGGCCCTCGATGGAGTCCACGTCGGGGCGCTCGATCTGGTCGAGAAACTGCCGCGCGTAGGCCGAGAGGGTTTCCACGTAACGGCGTTGGCCCTCGGCGTAGATGGTGTCAAAAGCGAGCGAGCTCTTGCCCGAGCCGGAGAGACCGGTGACCACGGTGAGAGCATTGCGGGGAATGCGCACGCTGATGTCGCGCAGATTGTGCTGGCGCGCCCCCCGCACCGAGATGTGAGTGATGGGCATGAATGGGTTCTTCGAAGACGGCGGGTACTTTCGTGTTTCGAGTAGTGCCGGCTGCTCAACAGAAAACAACGCTCTAGAGGTATTCTATTTGCCAATAGAATTGAGGGTCAACGCGGCAAAACTTCTGCGACAATCGCATAGGCGATGGCCCGCGCAGCGAAGCATTGTCCGGCGGCACGACGGGCACGTTGCGGGAAGCGATCGCATTCATCCCCGAGGCGGCCCAAGGCGGTTGAATGGCGGACATTTTGAACCTGGCGATGTTGATCTGCGCCTCACTGGGCGCGATGGCCTTTGGCATTCTCGCCGCCTATGCTTTCTTGCGCGTGGGCTTTGTGCTGATGCGGCCGCGGAAGAAGCCGGCGCCGGTGAAGGCGCAAACCGAAGCCGCGCGCATCTCGTAGAAACCAGCTCTCAGCTTTCAGCAATTCGCACGCAGCCCAATGGCGGCTTGGCCGGCTCTGCGTCAATTTTGCGGGTTCTGCTGACCATTTTGCGTTTGCTGCATCTGGCGATCCCTCTCCTGGATCATCTGCTGCGGAGTGCGGATGGGAACGGGAGGGGCGACGCTATTCGGAGCCGGCTGCGGCGGCTCTTGCTCAGCATCGGATTCGGAAGCCGATTGGTCCGAGTCCGTGTCGTCGTTGCGGGGAGGGGCCGGAGTGTTAGTGGCTTTGCTTTGAATGGTGCTTCCAGGGGGAATGGTCAGCACAATCCGCCGCGGGGTGCCCGCGCCGCGGTCGCCAACCATCAGGACGTTGTAACCGGAGCCATCCAGAAGCTGCGAGAGCACGTCGCGTGCGGGTCCCGGGCCATAGGTGCCGAAGATACGCTGATCCGCGCCCATTCCTTCCACCTTGGCGCCCGTGTCGGTCGAAACATCCTTCAGAATCTGCGCCAGGCTCGAATTCGACGCGACGATCAGCAGGCCGCGGCTGTCAAAGACCACCGATGCTGCGCCGGGAAGATCGTTGGCGGGCCAGTTGGGCGGCGGGGGGACAACCGGCGCGGGCGGCGGAGCCGGCTGCGGCGCAGGCACGGCGGCGACGGGTTTCTTGTGTGGATGAACAGATTTGTGCGCGGGCGCGGCGGGAGCGGGCGATGAGTTGGTTTGAGCGCGGAGGAGTTCGCCGGACGACAAGAACGAAGCTGCGCAAAGGGCCGCCCAAGCGGTGAACGACGCGGTAAAGCGCGGGGTCTGTCTGAGCGCCAGGTGTTTCGATCGCAGGAGCGAGCAGAGAGGTCGCGGGGATTCCGCTTGCGGTGATCGCTGTGAACGCATCGGAATCGCCTCCTTCGAGTCTATTGAGTAGCAGATCGCCGTCGTTCGAAAACGCGTTGGGCCGCGGCGCTTGCGTTCGGGGCCGAGGCAATCCACTGCTGCTCCACTGTACTAGACTAGCAGTGGCCGATGGACGCTCGAAAGATTGCTCGACAAGGAATCTTTGGGCAGAGAGGATTTTGGCGGGAATGCGCATCGGATGGAGGGTTTCAGGGCGGTTTTATCGTTCATGCGCGGCATTTAGAGCGCCGTGGAAGGTGGCTTTTTCCCGGAGAAAAAGACCCTCAGGAGTTGCGGCTTCGACTCAAAAAAACTGGAAAACTGCTGTAGCAGCGTTGGCGTTGCTGTTGGCGCCGCTGGCAAGCCGGGCGGCGAGCTGTACTGCTCAGGCCGAACTGGGCTCGCTGGACCGCGATGCGCTGGCAGCGGCCGCGGGCCGGGCGGCAACAGCAGTTTTGGCGCAGGATTTCAATACGCTGCAGGCCAACCTGCTGCCGCAGGAGGCATCGCAGTGGGACGGCATTCACGCCACGGTGGAACAGGCAGCCCCGTTGGTGAAGGGCGGGAACTTTCAGTTGCGAGATGTGTACCTGCTGGACGCCAGCGACCAGACGGCGGTGGCCGACACGCAATTCTTCTGCTCGAACTCGACGGGATCGCTGACCGTGACCATCAATATGACGGCTCTGCCGCCGGGGCGGTACGCCGTGGTTCTTGCCGATACGGTGGGCTCGCCGCTGGCCGGCCAGATGGGGCTCGTTTTGGCGTGGGATGGCGCCGCAACGCAGTGGAAGCTTGCCGGACTGACGGTGCGGCCGGGGAAGTTCGACGGACATGACGGCGTTTGGTATTGGGTGCGCGGGCGCGAGCTGGCCGCGACCGATCCGTGGAGCGCGTGGTTTAGCTACGACGCAGCGCACTACCTTCTGCTGCCGGTTGACTTTTTGACGTCGCCGAATCTGGACAAGCTGAGGAAGGAGCAGTCGCTGATCACGCCTCCGCAAAACCAGCTTCCAATGTCTCTGCCGGACGGCGACCGCACATGGAAGATTGAGGCGGTGGGGCTCGATGCCTCGCTGCACGAACCCGATCTGGGCGTGGTCTATGATTCAGTGGGCGTCACCGATCCTGCGGCGCTGCGGACCGAGGCGACCGCAGTGATGAGCGCGTTCCTGAAGGCGCAGCCGGGAATCCGCGCGAACTTTCATGGGTTGTGGGCGTATGCGGAGAAGGATGGGAAGCGGACGCCGGTGATGGAGCTGCCGATGAAGGAGATTCCGTAAGAGCAGGGACTAAGGGACTTAGGGACGTAGGGACTTAGCGAAAGGCGGGCGACATGCCCATTTCGATTGCGCTTTTGCTTGGCATTCCGCTTGGGTTCCTATTTTATTTCGAGGGGCGCTGGTTGCTTCGTTTTTTCTTAGGTCGCTACGAGCAGAAAGAACGCAGGGCCGCGCGCTTTTTTGGAGCCTTCGGTGCGTTGTCGATCCCCTTAATCTGTTGTTCTGGATTGATCGCAGATGCGATTCCCGGACCGCTCGGAAAAGCGGTTTCCGGAGGATTCTTTGGGATAGCCACGATAGGACTCGTCGGTCCGTTGCTTAAAACCTTAATGGAAGAGAAGTGGAGAAGCTTTGGCGGCAATCATTGATCTGCGTTCCGATACCGTGACCAAGCCGACGCACGAGATGCGCGCGGCGATGGCGGCGGCCGAAGTCGGCGACGACGTTTACGGCGAGGACCCCACGGTCAATTTGCTGGAGCGGCGCGCGGCGGAGACATTTGGCCGCGAGGCAGCTCTGTTTGTGCCTACGGGCACCATGGGCAACCAGATTGCGATTCGCACGTTGACGCAGCCCGGGCAGGAAGTGATTGCCGAGTCGCGCGCGCACATACTCGACTACGAGATGGCGACAACGGCGGTGTTTTCCGGCTGCCTGATCCGCGCCGTGCCGGCCGAGGGCGGGATTCTGACGTGGAAGCACATCGAGCCGGCGATCAGCCCGTATGGAGGGTTTCGCGCGGCGACAGGACTGATCGAAATTGAGAACACCGCGAACCTGGCGGGTGGGCGGGTTACACGCGTCGAAGTTCTGGAGGAGATCTGGGATGGGGCGAGAGCGCACAAGTTGCCGCTGCACCTTGACGGGGCGCGCATTTTTAACGCGGCCGTTGCGCTGGGCGTGGAGGTGAAGGCGCTGACGCGTGGATTCGACACGGTGATGTTTTGTTTGTCGAAAGGGCTGGGTGCGCCCGTGGGATCGATGCTCGTTGGTTCGGCGGCATTGATCGCGCGAGCGCGGGTTTACCGGAAAGCGTTAGGCGGCGGCATGAGGCAGGTGGGCATTCTGGCCGCGGCGGGGCTGATCGCGCTCGAAGATGGGCCGAAGCACCTCGCCGAGGATCACGCCAACGCGCGGCTGCTGGCCGAAGCACTGGCGCATACTGAGGGTGTCGTGATCGATCTCGCGACGGTAGAGACGAATATCGTGGTCTTCCGGCTGACGGCGGGGAAGGGCGCGGGAGAGTTGGCGGCACGGCTCAAAGCGCGTGGAGTTCTGGTGGGCGCGTTTGGGCCGGACGCGATCCGGGTGGTGACGCATCGCGACGTGAGCCGGAAAGACTGCATCGACGCTGCCGAGGCGCTAACCGAGGAGATCGAAGCGGGGATCAAAACGGCCAGCGTCAAATGATACTGGCCGTCGAAGCAACGCAGGGGCTGAGCTCAACTCACAGATCGTAATAGAGGAAGAACTCGTACGGCACCGGGCGCAGATTGACTGGGGCCAGCTCCTTCTCGCGCTTATAGCTGATCCATGTTTCGATCAGGTCCTGGGTGAAGACGCCGCCTTCGAGCAGGAATTCGTGGTCCTTTTCGAGGGCCGTGAGAACCTCGCCCAGCGAGCCGGGCGTGCTCTTGATCTTCTTGGCCTCCGAAGGCTCGAGCTCATAGAGGTCCTTGTCCAGTGGCTGACCGGGATCGATCTTGTTCTTGATGCCGTCGAGACCGGCCATGAGCAGCGCCGCGAAGCAGAGGTAAGGGTTGGTGGAGGCATCGGGGCAGCGGAACTCGATGCGCTTGGCCTTGGGGCTGCTGGAGTACACCGGGATGCGCACGGCCGCCGAGCGGTTGCGCTGCGAATAGGCCAGATTCACCGGAGCCTCGAAGCCGGGCACGAGGCGGCGATAGGAGTTCGTCGTCGGCGCGGCGATAGCGAGCAGCGCCGGCGCATGCTTGAGCAGCCCGCCGATGTAGTACTTTGCCGTCTGGCTAAGCAGCGCGTATCCCTTGGCATCGAAGAAGACGTTCTTCTCGCCCTTCCACAGGCTCTGGTGGACGTGCATGCCGGAGCCGTTGTCGCCGAAGAGCGGCTTGGGCATGAAGGTCGCGGTCCTGCCGTGCTTCTTGGCGATCATGCGGATGATGTATTTGTAGTTGAGAAGATTGTCGGCCATCTTAACCAGCGGGCCGAAGCGCATGTCGATCTCGCACTGGCCGGCAGTGCCCACTTCGTGGTGGTGCACCTCGCACTTGACGCCCATATCCTTCAGCGCCAGGATGATCTCCGAGCGGATGTCCTGCAGGGTGTCGGAGGGCGGTACCGGGAAGTAACCTTCCTTGTGGCGCAGCTTGTAACCGAGGTTGGGGCACTCTTCGCGGCCTGTGTTCCAGATGCCTTCGTTGGAGTCAACGAAGTAGTAGCCGCTGTGCGCCGTCTGATCGTAGCGGACGTCGTCGAAGAGATAGAATTCCGCCTCAGGGCCCCAGTAGCTGATGTCTGCAATGCCGGTTTTCTTCAGATACGCTTCGGCCTTTTGCGCCACATGGCGCGGATCGCGCGTATAGGCCTTGCGGCTGATGGGGTCAAAGACATTGCAAATGATGTTCATCGTGGGGACCGAGAGAACCGGGTCCACCACCGCTGAATCCGCATCTGCAATCAGCAGCATGTCGCTCTCGTGAATCTGCTGGAACCCGCGGATGCTCGAACCATCGAAGCCGATGCCATCGCTGAACAGATCGTCCTCAAGGTCTTCCACTGGGATGGAAAAATGCTGCCACATTCCCGGCAAGTCGATGAATCGCAGGTCGACGATTTTCACCCCGGCGTCTTTGGCGAGCTTCTTCACTTCATTCGGAGTTCGCGGCATTCTAACTTCTCCTTTCGCTTGGTGTTGTCACACACAAGCACGAGTTGAGTTGTGGAGGTCGAGCCAAACTGCGGCATTCTTTCAAAAAAAGTGCGATAAGGCTAGGATTCCACCTCAGCCGCTAAGCGAACAGCGGACATTTGGCTTCAGCGGGTACCGGGTACCGGTTCAACGCGAGTTCGATAGGCGCCCAGGATTCGCAAGAATCCTAGTCCCACCAGCATAAAGAATCCGTGAAGAATTTGGGAGTTTTCAGATGTGGAAAACCCGGTTACCCGGCAGTTTCCCAGGCCTGCGTTCCCGTCCCAGATTCCCCGGACGTCGTGATCGGAGCCGGGCAAACGAATCGATAGCGTAGAGGGGACAGAACCAGCGCGCCTTCGAAGGCTACAATGAAACAGCCGCCCGGCAAGCAGGCTATGGTTACGCGCCGACCTTCGGTGAAGAGCAACGGATCGATTGCGCAGGATACTCTGCGAGCGGTTTTCTCCCGCAATCCCGCGGTTCCGGGAGCACTGAAATTCCTTTTCCCAAACGCGGCAGAGGGCTTGTCCTTTCAGGGTTTGCGGATTCAACCTCACGTTGCGGCACACCGCAACCTTTTCAGCGCGGAACCTTTTCTGTTGCCAAAGGAACGATTCGGGGGCTCCCAGGACGTTGCGCTGGCTGCGTTGGTCCGCAATGCTGTGGATGAGACTCTTCGTGCTTACGCTCATACGAGCCCACATCTTTTGGACTATGTGGGGAAAACTCCCATCTCCCCTTACGGAAGCCTGGGGTTGAGCGTCAGCCGCTGGGGGCAGGTGGATTGGGACTACGTGCGCGATCTCGATTGGCGGATCTTTTTGCCTCCCGAGATCGGCCATGTGTCCGGCTTCAAATCGTATTTGGAGCAGAACCTGACAGAAAAGCTTCACGAATGCGATCTCTTTCCACTGTTGGGTGGGAAGGATGCGGAAGGACTGCCCCAGGTGCAACTACGCGACAAGAAGACTGAGGACGTCCACGGGTTTCACTTCTTTCTGATCGCGATGAAGCCGGGGTTCGTCCGGGGAAATATTCATCGCGATGGCGGCTACTCTCCGCACTTCGCCTATTTTCCTGAAGGCTCGCTCGATCAGTACCTGGAATCGGCCAAGCTGCGGTGGTCTGACGTGATCGTGCAGCAGCGAGAAGACTACATCCAAATGTTCGACCAATTGAGCTTCAACATCTTCGGTGAGAATACGGGAAAAGACCGCCTGTATAAAACACACGGCTGGTACCTGCACAAAGCATTCAAGTGGTATGCCACACTAGCGAGGGCGCGAGGGCTCTCGTCGCTTGAGGAAGATCTTCTCTATCAATATGAACATTTTCAAGGATCGGAGGCGGAGCTTTCCTACCTGGCGAGATATCGATATTACGCGCGCATGTCTCCCAGCCCGCAACACCTGGATGACGTTGATCGCGATCTGGCCCGCGCCGCAAGCATTGTTTACGCGCGGGCGAGAAACACCCATGATCCGATGGTCGGGCACCAGATCAGCGTTGACAGCGCTGACATCATCCTTTTGGAAACGGTCCCCGAGAAATTCGCGGTGCGGGCCGGGAAGCTTCTCAAGCAGGTTGAATCTCGTTTGCCAGATCAGATGAAGTGTGCCCCAATACCTGAGGCGATCCGATTCGCTGACAATCTTCCTGCGCCTTCCACCGCGCACCTCGACGGTCACGGGCAAACTGCCTTGATACCAGCCGAATGGTCAATGGTCTTCTGCGATTCTTACGTCAGACAAGTCGTGAAAAAGGCCACAAAAGAGAAACGGTCCGTCGAGGAAAAGGAAATCCGCCAGGCCCTCGTGGCACTGCTCGCAACTCTTCTCTTGCAGGCGTCGGAAGTGCCCGGCGGTTCCAGCGGCCCCGTCCCCAATTGAATCGCTCGACACAACTTTACTTCCCATGTCGAACAGAGAGCACTGGGCAGCGCGTTGCTGATGCTATGAGACCGTAAGGACGCGAGCGATGGAGATGCGATTCAAATCACACAGATTCCCACGCAACGCCGTTTTGCAACATGACCCGATCAGTGATGGCGGGAGATGAGAACCATGATGAGCAGAATGACGACAGGAATGAGGGCTAAACCGGCGTAATAGAGGATTTTGCGGGAAAGCTGGGACTTGCGTTTTTGCCAGTTGAGGAGTTCGGGGCGCTCTTCGACACCGACCTGATCGGGATGCTCGAGGTCGCGGATGAACTCCTGCGCGGTGGCGTAGCGATTTTTGGGGTCGCGCTCCAGGGCGCGGTAAATGATCTCCTGCAATTGAGGGGAGACGGAGGGATCGGCCACGCTCGGCGGAAGGGGATGGTTCAACAGGCGGTCATTCATGGTGGCCATGGGTGAAGGGCCGGAGAAGGGCAGTTTGCCAGTTAGCATCTCGTAGAGGATGACACCCATGGAGTAGAGATCGGTGCGGCCGTCGCCGCGCTTGCCCTTTACCTGTTCCGGTGCGATGTAATCGGGCGTGCCCAGCATGGATGTGAAGTTGGCGTAGGTGAGGCGGCGCGAGGTGGTGTCGCCGGCAATGCCGAAATCGATGAGCTTGATGTGGTCGTCGTCATCGACCATGACGTTCTCGGGTTTGAGGTCGCGGTGGACGACGCCGTTCGAGTGGATGTAATCGAGAGCCTTGAGAACTTCGATGGCGATGTGGATGGCGCGCTCCCGAGGCATCCGGCCCTCTTGGAGAATTTTGCGCAGGAGACGGCCGTGACACCATTCCATGACCATGTAAACGCGGGAGCGACGATCTCCGCCGTAAACTTGCATAACGTTGGGATGGCGAAGGCGTTCGCCGATCTCCGCTTCGCGCTTGAAGCGGTCGGAGAGGATGGGATCGGCTTCCATGTCGGGATGGGGAATCTTGAGGGCAACGGTGCTGCCGTCGCGCATATCGGTAGCGCGAAAAATAGTGGCCATGCCGCTCTTGGCGATGGGCGCTTCGATGCGGTAGGAATCCACCTGCGCTCCGGGCTCAAGGACATCGTAAAAACTCATCGTCGAATCCGCTCCAACGGGGCTTTCTCTAATGTATCGGGTGTGAGCCCCGGAAAGAGAATGGACCCTCCAAAATCAAAAAAGAAGGGTTCAGAAATCAGCAACAGAGGGCCTCTCATACCGGCAGCCTATAGGGGCGGCCGCGATACATGCCCACCTGCTCCACTGAGCGGACACGAATCACCTGCGCAGTGGTGTTGTCGCCACCGTCGATTTCGACAGCGCGCGTGACCAGATCGTGGGCGATCTGAGAAGCATCTTTTTTTTGCGAAGCAATAGAGGCGATCTCGGCTTCGCTCATCTCGTCGTGCAGACCGTCGGTGCTCAGCACCAGAACGTCGCCCGGCTGCAGGGAAATAGCGGTGGTATCTGGAGAGACAAACATTTCCGGTCCCACTGAGCGGATGAGAACGTGGCGGGAATCAGAAGAGGAAATGTCGCCGGCGGAGATCAGGCCCATCTTGCGCTGCTCGTTGACGAGCGTATGGTCCTGGGTGATTTGCCGGGCCTGGCCATTGCGGACCAGATAACAACGCGAGTCACCGACGTGCGAGACCACAGCCTGGTCGTAACGCACGGCACAGGCAACAATAGTGGTGGCCATGTTTTTGCCGCGGTATTCGGGCTCGAGCCTGCGATCGTGCACGGCGGCGTTGGCGCTCTGAATGAGCCGCGGCAAAAGGCTGATGAGCATGGAGCCTGATTGCGCCTTGGCAAACTGCTCGGTGATGACCGAGACGGCCGTAGCGGAGGCGACCTCGCCCAAATCCATCCCACCGACACCATCGGCAACGACAAAGAGAAAGCCGTGGGAACGCGCCTGCTGGCGCGTCGAAGGGATAAAGGAACCCATGGTGTCTTCGTTGTTGGTGCGGACTTTGCCAAAGTCGCTCGCCTGGCCGAACTGTACGTCCAACATGTGCGCCGCCGCTTGAAGCATCTCGCGCTGTTCCATGGGGGAGATGCCGTTCTTTAAGAGGTATCAGGAGCCGTGCCCAAAAACAACGATGGGGTGGTTGCCTCTCCCCAGCCTCTCATGAGGAGGCCGGGGAGAGAATCCACCCTGAGTTCTGGCTTGGTTGACGTGTTGTCTACGTAGCTTGCTGCTTCGAGCTCAGCAAGACCGATTTGCCCTTGGCCTTGGATGATCGCAGGAAGTAGATGGCCCCGTAGATGCCCCAGATCCCTGCGATGCCCAGTGCCGTGAGGGGTTCCATTTTTGTGCCGAGGTTAAAGAACGGCCCGGCCACATAGAACGCCATGCAGACAAGGTTTGCGAGCAAACCGAATCCGGGAATCAGCGTATGCCTCAGGAAGCTGTGATCGGGGCGTTTGTTATACGCCACTATGCACAGGAAGCAACTGAGGGCGTACAGGATGAACGTGCCAAAGTTGGAGGTGAGTGTAATGGCCAGCAATGAGTTGGGCAGCTTGGCCAGAGTGTCATGAGGGAGGTAGCCGAAGCTGGAGAAGATGCCATGTGGCAGAGCCGCGATGGTGGCGTCGGACGGCGCGCTGGCGTCGCCGAAGACCAGTGAAACAGCCACAACGCCGATGACCGCGGAGATCCAGGCCAGCGTCCAGATGGCCTTGCGCGGCGATAGCGACTCGGCATGCAGCATGCCGAAGTGCTCTGGGGCCTCGTCGTCCTTGCCCATGGCGTAGGTGACACGGGCGCCGGTGTTCATGCAGGCCAGCGTGGTGCCGATGAGAGCGAGGAATACCGTGAAGGCCTCAGCGAGCATGAAGTACTTGCCATGGCCCTGGCCCAGCAACTGATCGCCGACAATGATCATCATGTCGCCGATGGGCGCGGCCGAGCTGACAGCGCTCTGCATGGTATAGCCCGAGTTGAGGAAGTAGTTGGCACAGAAGTACTCAAAGAGGTAACAGAACAACCCCTGGATTAACAGCGACGCAATGACGGCGATGGGAATATGCTTGGTCGGATTTTTTGCCTCGCCCCCCATCGAGGTGACCGATTCGAAGCCGACGAGGATGAGAATGGCGACCGTTGCCTGAATGAACATGTAGCTGATCTTGTGCACGCCAACAACCGAAGCGGCATTGGGATGGGTGAGGAAGTTGCCGGTCGAGTCCGTTGTTGGGTAGTTGATGACGAACGGGACGGGCTTGCCGGCCGAGTCGAGCAGTGGCAGCGGATTGCCGCTCGCGTCGCGCATGGTGGTGCCGTCCTTGGCTGTGGCGAACTGGTAGGTGTAAGTTGCCAGCGTCTGCGAATCGTACTGGAAGCCAGGCGCGCCGTCGGGATGGTTGGCGCGATAGCCGAGGGCCAGGACGCTGAAGACGATCAGAGCGGAAATCTGAATCACATTGATGGCGATGTTAACGGCCGTTGATGCGCCGGCGCCCTTGGCGGCGATCCAGGCGACAAAGAATGAAAAGACAACCGCGACAAGCGCCATGAAGAGTGGCCCAGGGTTTGAGCCGCTCATGAAGTTGGGAAAGAGAAAGCCCACGACGTAGCCGCAGAAAATGCCGGTGACGGCCACCATGACACCGGGATAGACCCAGTAATAGAGGTGCGAGCCCCAACCGACGATGAACTTTGAGATGCGGGCGTATTTGAAAGCCTTGTCCTTGGAGAGCATGGCCTGCTCAGCGTAGTAGTAGCTGGAGCCTGTGCCGGGGTAGAGCTTGGAAATTTCGGCGTAGGCTACCGCAGTCGCCAGGCAAAGGAGCAGCGCGGCGAAGATGCCGATCCACATCGCGGGAGCGGTAGATGGCTGGCCGGCAACGCCGGTACCGGCCTGGATGACGAAGGTGAGCCAGAGGAAGGCGCCGGGGGCGATGAGCGCCATTGCGTTGCTGGTCAACCCAGTAAGGCCCAGGGTGGCCTGCATCTGAGGTGTTTTCTGATCTGCCATGAGCATTCTCCTGAGATTTGAAGTTCGTTTCGAGCGATTTCAGAGTTCAAGTGCTCTCTTCAGTTCTGCGGAAGGCGGCATTTTCTTCCACCTAAACGGCCAGGACCTGCCGTTTGGGGCCCGGTTGAGGAAAATGCCCCTAGAGTCAGTGCTTCCGAGGTACTGCAACTCTGAAATCGCTGTTGGCGGCTCCCGGCGGCTGACCCCCGGGAATTTTTCAAATTCAAATGGGCGGCGCACTCGTCCGCGGTGGGGAACCTTTCGAGCAACGGCGCTGCTTGCTGCGGGACCTGCCGGTGAGCCTGGTTAGGCTTTGGCCGGTCCCGGTTCAATTGTGGTAGTGCGAGTCTAGCGGTCGTCCCATCAGGACAAAATCAGGAAATGAAGCATTTCTAGCGATGGGGTCCGAAGAAGGCGATAAACGCCACAGTAACCGTCTGCTGCAGGCTGCTTGTTTGATTGGCCAGCTTGTCGAAGAACTGCTTGTTGGAAGCGTCGCAGCGATACTCGACCCTCATGAGCGCGCCTTCCACCCACTTGTATTCATAGGTGAAGGTGCCTTCTACGAGATTCTGCGCGGTACCGGTCTGAAAACCCTGCGGATCGGTGAAGTACTCACCGCGGAGGGCAATGGCATTCTTCGCACTTGCCTGGATATGAACTGCGCCCGCCGCGCCCCACCAGTCATTCAGTTTGCTGTCACCGCAGATGCCGGTTTCCGAAGACGTTCCACAAGCGTAGGTGCCGTCCTGATTCCTGCCGTAATCGAAATTGATGTAGGCGTTGGTCTTTCCAGGCGGCGTGAGCAGCAGCGTGGTGTCGATCAGGTTACGAAGTCCGTTGGTCGTGTTGGCATTCTCAGGACCGACAATATAGTTGAGGTCCCAGGAGTATTTTGTCTTCACAAATGCGCTCGTGAACACACCCGTGACGCCTCCGTTGCTCTTTGAGACGTTATTCCAGCCGTTGACCAACTGGAAGCCGATGGTCTCGGTCTTCGACACCGGCAGCGAAGTGCGCGCCCCAAAGTGCCAGTACGGTATGGCGTTCACGAATAGCAGGGAACGGGAGTAATTCCAATTGTCCTTGGCCTCGATGACCTCGGCTCCAGCTGATGTGACCCATTTGCCGAAGTCCAGCTCGAAGCCCTTGGCCTTGGGCGGCTTGATGCTGAGGAATGCCTGTTCGAGGTAGGGAAGCTGAGAAGCGACAAAGGTGGTTGTCGTTGTGTTTGACGTGGCGTTGTTGATCAGGTCATTGGTGCGGCCGTAGATGAAGTCGACGTGCGCGCCAATCGGATCGGGATCGTGGTTCAGCGTGAGCTTGGCAGCGCTCAACTCGAACTGATCCGTCTTGTCGTTGAAGTTGTAGAGCTGGTTGATCTGATCGTATGGGTTGTCTACGTTCGATGTGTTGGGGCGGTTGAAATTGAAGCTGTAGTAGCCGTCAATGAATCCGCTCAGATCCATCGGGCCTACGCTCCATGTTGGCGCGGCCGCGGGCGCTGCCGGAGCTGCTGGCGGTGGGGGCGCCTGGGCAGGAGTCGCGGAAGACGAACCCACTGGCGCCGGCGGTGGCGCGGGTGTTTGCGCACCCGCCGAGAGGGCGATTGCTATCGCGGCTGCAGCAATTGATCGAAAGATTGCAGTTGTGTTCGAGTGCATCGACACGATACCTCCAGGAAAAGATTTGTCCATGATGGGAGATAACTCTGGGACACTCAAGGCGCGCTCTTGCACAACCTCTCGAGCGCCGGAAACCGGCGTCAAAAGTCGGCAGTGTGATGCGCACAGTTGAGGTTTGGACCGCCGGGGACCGGGGCCGGCAATCGCGTTGTGGTGATAGGCGCCATGGATTAGGTTGAACGAACTACCACTAGTAATGCAAACGATGCATAAAGATTAAATGATGAAACTAAAAAGATTTCTAAACCCGGTTTTGCGCACGGGAAGGGCGGTTTCTTTTGTTGGAGTCGGCGGGGGCGCAGCAGCGAAGTTCCGGCAGTGCCGCGGTTCCTGCCCGTGAATAAGAGGCGAAGAACCTGATAAACTTCTCTTTTCCCAGCCCAGCGCCCGAGACCTGACGGGCAGTTCGACATGGATTCGAAGCGGCGCCCTGAGATACCGCAGGACGCGTCGCAGGAGGCAGAGCTTCCTGATTTCATTTGCTGCGCAAGCCAGGTTGCCGTGGTGATTTCGCAAGTGGGAGGTGAGTGCCCGGTTGGCCCAGAGCGATCCAGCCAGATCAGTCATCTTGTTTGGCCCGCCGCGCGGCTCCG
The DNA here is from genome assembly GCA_049517515.1 of Occallatibacter sp. Taxonomy (GTDB): domain Bacteria; phylum Acidobacteriota; class Terriglobia; order Terriglobales; family Acidobacteriaceae; genus Telmatobacter. The sequence goes on along the minus strand of JBEKSA010000005.1, from coordinate 38,298 downwards.
GCTTGCGCCTGCTCCTTTTCACGCTGGAGTGTGCGCTGGGAGTCGTAGCCGTGATTTTGGTGGCGGCGGCGCTGGCGCGTTGGTCCCCCCGGCTGCTTCCCGTGGCCGCGCTGTTTTACCTGCTCATCGTTGTTCCCACGGCGCTGCTGTGCGGATTCTGGCAGGCAGTGATTGTGTCGTTTTCCGCGGTGGTGGCGCAGAGCTGGTTTTCGGCGCACCATCCGGAGTTGTCCATGGCGGCCAACCCCACCACTTCCGTTACCCTGGCGGTCTTTGTGCTTGTGGCGCTGATTGTGAGCCGGCTGTCGGCGCGAGTGACCAATCACGCGCGGGAGGCCGAGTCTCGAGGCGGGCAGATGGAAGACCTCTACGAATTCACGCGGCGAACCTTGCAGATGGACCTGCACATGGAACCGGGCCCGCAACTGGCCGAGCTGGTGCACGAGATCTTCAATCTTGAAGCGGTCGCCGTGTTCGACGCCGATCTGCACGACGTCTACACCGCGGGATTCTGGAACGTCGATCCGCAGGAGATGGCGCAGAACGTCTATTACTTCGAGACATCGGACGACGATGCGGGGACAGGGATTGGCCGCCGCGTGGTGCGGCTGGGATCGGTCCCTGTCGGCAGCCTCGTGGTGCGCGGAGACACCGGCCCGCTCACCAACAACGCGATTGCTTCGCTTATTGCCATTACCTTCGACCGCTATCGCGCCTTCGCCAATGAGAGCCGGATCGAGACCGAGCGCCGTACCGAACAGCTTCGCGCGACGGTGCTCGACAGCCTAGCGCACGCGTATAAAACTCCGCTCACGGCCATTCGCGCTGCTTCGACGGGCCTTGGCGAAATGGGCCATCTGTCCGCGGGCCAGTCGGAGCTGGTGGGGCTGATCGACGAGCAGACCCGGTTGCTGGGCGAGTTGACCAGCCGGCTGCTGACCACTGCGCGTCTGGACGCGGGCGAGGTTGCGATTCACGTTGCACGGGTGAGCGTTGGGACGCTGATCGAAGAGGTCGTGGCCGCGCTCAAGGACCGGCTGGCGAGCATGAAGGTCGCCATCGAGATCGAGGACGAAAACCTGGTGCTGAGTTGCGACCAGCAGTTGATGACCATGCTGCTGACCCAGTACATTGACAACGCATGCAAGTATTCCAACTTCGGCAGCACAGTCACCATCCGGGTGCTGGTCGCCGGGGCTGAAGCGATCTTTTCCGTGCACAGCTTCGGGCCTGTGATTCCCATGTCGGATCGCGAGCGAATCTTCGACCGCTACTATCGCTCCTCAACGTATGCCGACCGCGCTCCCGGCACGGGAATCGGGCTATCGGTGGCCAAGCGGGCAGCGCAGATTCACGGGGGATACGTGTGGGTAACCAGCGATGAAGAGGAAGGCACAACGTTTTTTGCTGCAATTCCCCTGACATCGGAGAAGGAGAGCACGTCATGATACAGTCAGCGATCCGCATTCTCGTGGTCGACGACGAGCCGGCGATTCGCCGCGCGCTGCGGCCACCGCTGATGGAGCTTGGATTTCAAGTGGCCGAGGCCTCGCGCGGCGAAGAGGCGCTGCAGGCGCTGCGCAACGCTCCTCACGATGTTGTGCTTCTCGACATCAATATGCCGGGCATCGGCGGCATTGAGACGCTGAAGCGAATTCGCAGCTTTGCACCGCGGCTGCCGGTGCTGATGCTGACCGTGCGCGACGACGAAGAGGATAAAGTTGAAGCGCTTGAGTCCGGCGCCGACGACTACGTGACCAAGCCGTTCAGCACGCGCGAGCTGATCGCCAGGATCCGCTCGGCCGTGCGCCGCGTGCGCGCTCCGGCTCGGCCTGAGGATGCGCCCATCGAGATCGGCGAGATTCTCCTGGAGCCGGCCAAACGGATGGTGACCAAGCGCGGCGCGCCGGTGCGCCTCACGCGCAAGGAGTTCGACATTCTCTACTGCCTGATGAGCCGCGCGGGGCGCGTGGTGACCTACGCCAAACTGTTGACCGCGGTGTGGGGCGCCGAAAGCCGCGAAGAAGTGGAGTACCTGCGGACCTTTGTCCGGCAGTTGCGCAAAAAGATCGAGGACGACCCGTCGAATCCGGTGTATCTGCTCACCGACGTTTATGTGGGCTATCGCTTTGTCGATGCGCAGATGTTCCAGGACGAATCCGCAGTGGCGGGTGAGGCGCAGGAAGATGAGCACGGGCCTGAGGACGAGCACGAGCCGGAGGACGCGCTTTGATGCAAGTGCAGGCGACGGTGGCGATTCGATCGGCGCGAGCTATTCGTCGTAGTGCAGCAGGCTGAAGACGTCGTACTCACGAAAGCGCTCGCGACCCTTCAGGAAGTCGAGCTCGACGGCGAAGCCCAGCCCGGCGATCACGCCACCCAATTGCTTCACCAGTTGCACCGTGGCTTCCATCGTGCCGCCAGTGGCGAGCAGATCGTCCACCAGCACGACACTCTGTCCCGGCGCGATGGCGTCGGCGTGGATTTCGAGCGTGTCCGAGCCGTACTCGAGGTCGTAGGTGACGCGAACCACGGGCGCGGGCAGTTTTCCGGGCTTTCGGACTGGAACAAAGCCGGCGTTGAGACGATAGGCCAGCGCGGGTCCGAAGATGAATCCACGCGCCTCGATGCCCAGAATCAGGTCAATGTTGCGCCCGATGTAATGCGCGGCCATCGCGTCGATCAGCTGTGCGAATCCCGTCTTGTCCTTGAGTAGCGTGGTGATGTCGTAAAAGAGAATCCCCGGCTTGGGAAAGTCGGGCACGGTGCGAACAAGCTTTTTCAAATCTTCTACGTTGATGGGCTTTGCTGTTTCCGGCATGGCAGCGCTTGACTCCAGTTCTCAGTGATCAGTTGTCAGTGATCAGCTATCAGTCTAAAGCCTGGAGACCGGGAACGAGGGAACAGGGAACAGGGAACAGGGAACAGGAAAAGAGGACTCATGAGGGTCAGAATTGCCGGCCACGGCGAAGCCTAGCGACAGTCACAGCCGGAAATCACCGTCGCCGGAGCCACGGCGTTTTTCTGATTCCTGATCCCTGTTCCCTCGTCTTTTCACCACGCCCCATCGATCTGGAATGAGTTGAGGTCCGCGGCTTCGTTCTCGGCCAGACTGTGTTCGACAATGCGGTCGACGCGAGCGCCGCGGGGGCCGCGGCGGAGGCTGACGCGCAGCTCGTCAAGGTTGCCGGCGTCGCCTGCCGCCATGACCTCAACGTCGCCGTCCTCGGTGTTGCGCACCCATCCGCGCAACTCGAGCTCGGCAGCCTCACGCTGCACAAACCAGCGGAAGCCGACCCCCTGCACGCGGCCTTGAATCAGGAAATGTAGGACCATGGAGACGGACCAAGGTCAGTGTTGCAGATGCGCGCAAGCGCGCGCAAGCAGCGGAGAGCCCCAGCCCGAATGCGGGGAGCGGCGCGCCGTAATGATGGGTTGCAACGGCGGATATCGCCCCTTAGCGCGCTACACTGGAAATCGCGATGGTCTTCGTTCTCGACAACTACGATTCGTTCACCTACAACCTGGTCCAGTACCTGGGCGAGCTGGGCGCGGAGGTCGTGGTGCGGCGTAATGATGAGGTGACGCCACAAGAGGTGGAAGACCTGAAGCCGGAGCGGATTCTACTTTCGCCGGGGCCGTGCACGCCGCACGAGGCGGGGATTCTGGTGCCGCTGATCCGGCACATGGCGGGGAAGACGCCGATTCTTGGCGTTTGCCTGGGCCACCAGGCCATCGGCGAAGCGTTTGGCGGCAAAGTCGTCCGCGCGCAGACGCTGATGCACGGCAAAACCAGCGCGGTGGAGCACGACGGCAAAGGCATCTTTGCCGGGCTGCCGACGCCGCTGACTTGCACGCGCTACCACTCGCTTATTGTGGAACAGAAGTCGCTGCCTGCCGAACTGGTAGTGACGGCACACACGCACGAGGCCAACGGATCGGGCACAGGCAGCCAGTGTGTCATCATGGGCCTACGGCATCGCAGTCTGCCCGTCGAGGGTGTTCAGTTTCACCCGGAGAGCGTGCTCACCGAAGGCGGCCACCAGATGATCCGCAACTTTCTGGACATGTAATCGATGCAAGCCGCGCACAATGCTTCGACTCGCCGCGCGATTGGACTAAGCTCGCTAAAGCTTGTTGCGGCGCTGACCGTCTGTGCGGCGTTCTTCGCGGCTATCTTTGCGGCTCCCTTTTCGATATTGCCGGCCCATGCGCAGGCGCCAGCGGCGCAGCCATCGACCACACCTCAAGCAGTTCCGGCGGCTCCGACCGCGCCGGCGGCCGCTCCAGCAGGCCCAGCTTCGCCGACGGCCACTGCCGGCGCGCCCGATGCGGCGCCGTCGCAGCCGCCCGCAACAAGCGACGCAGCTCCCACGTTGAGTTCTCCTCCGTTGGCCATCGTTCCCCTCGACAAATCCATTCCTGGCGCGGCGCTTTCAGTCGCGGGGCCGCTGCAGGCGTGGAATGGCAGGGCATACATCACGGGTAGCGGAACCATCACTGCCGGCGATGCGACGGCTCAGGTGACCTTGCCCTACCGCGGCACGCTCCACGTTTGCGCGTCGGGCACGGTGAAGCTCGCCGCGGATACAAGCGCTCCGTCGGGCGAGGTTCCGGGCCTGCTGATTGCGCTCGATCACGGTGCGGTGGAGATGAGTTTCGCGGCGAGCACCGCTCGCGAACGCAACGCCGACACGCTGCTTACGCCGTATTTCCGCATCATGATTGGCGGTCCGAACCCGGCCGACGTCAAGGTGCGGCTGGGCGAGAACGGGGACACCTGCGTCGACAATGCGGGCGCGAACGCGCCTTACGTCGCGGTGACCAGCGTCTTCGAGGGCGGCATTTATCGCGTGCAGCCGGGGCAGCGAGTGATGTTCGAGCACGGCAGCCTGCAAACGGTGGTGGACCAGGAAAAAGAACCGTGCGGATGCCCGCCGTCGGCCAAGTCCGAAGCCAACGAGTTTCCGCTGGCCGAGAGCGAGGGGTTGGCGCCGTCGTCTCCGCCAGCAACCGCGGCCAACGAAACCGCCGGAGCAGGCCAGGCAGCGACGACTTTGGTCTACAAGAGCAGCGAGCCTGCGCCGCAGACGATCTCGATTCCGCAGCCTCCCGCGTCGCCGGCTGCAACGGGGGGGCCGGCAACTCCAGCGGCGCAAGCGCAAGGCTCGCAGAAAAAGCCCGGATTCTTCCGCAAGATTGGGCGATTCTTCAAGCGCATCTTCGGCGCGGAGTGAGAAAAGCAGGGAACAACCACCCCAACGACGAGGACCTGTCGTCGGGGGCCCCGGCAGGGATCAGGGATCAGAAAAACGAGCACCGCGGCCCCTCTCCCGCGCTTTCGATAGCGCGGAGTGATTTGTTACGGGTTCAACTGTTGCACCGCGCAGGGAATGCGCCGAATCACATTACCCGGCTTGTCGAGTTGGAACATAAAGCTGCATTGCAACGCGGCATTCCCTGTTGTGGCTCCCTGATAGACGTACACAGTCTTCGTTCCCGGCTGATACACGAGCAGCGAACTCGTCGGGTTGATTCCGGTGAGTTGAAACTCGACGTCGCTGCTACTCGATTGATAGCTTGACGCGCTTACCGTGCGGCCTGCGCCAAGCCAGAACCCGAAGGCCAGCACTCCCACGATTGCCAGACCGTTTCTCGTCCACTCCCATGCCTTCTCCATTGCGTCCTCCCCGTGCAGTCGACAGCCTTACCCAATGACGCAGGTCCCGCTCCCGCTGCTCACAGATTTTCGGCTGCGGCGCAAGGGGAGAGAACAAGGAGCAAGAGATCGAGAGACCGGAGGAACGAGCAAGCACAGAACTTCCCTCAGAGAATGGAATCCTGATCCCTGATTCCTGTCTTTACATTTCTCTCGCACGCTCGATAGCGCGGATCACGGCCTGCGCTTTGTTCAGCGATTCCTGATGCTCGAGCTCGGGCACCGAGTCGGCAACGATGCCCGCGCCAGCCTGGACCGAGCCTTTGCCGCCGATGGACAGCATGGAGCGGATGGCGATGCAGGAGTCGAGGTTGCCGGAGAAATCGGCGTAGAGGACTGCGCCGCCGTAGGTGCCCCGCCGCGCAGGCTCGAGCTCTTCAATGATCTCCATGGCGCGGACTTTGGGCGCGCCGGAGAGCGTGCCGGCAGGGAAGCAGGCGCGGAGCGCGTCGACGGCGGTCAGCTCAGGGCGGAGGCGGCCTTCAATCGTGCTCACAATGTGCATCACGTGGCTGTAGCGCTCGACGAACATCAGCTTGTCAACCTTCACGCTGCCGAAGCGGCTCACGCGGCCCACGTCGTTGCGCCCCAGATCGACGAGCATCACATGCTCTGCGCGCTCCTTGTCGTCGTGGAGCATTTCGTCGGCGAGAGCGTTGTCTTCGGATTCGGTTGCGCCGCGGCGGCGCGTTCCCGCGATGGGCCGGTACTCCACCTTGCCCTGATGCACGCGGACGAGCAGCTCGGGCGAAGAGCCGGCTAATTCCAGCGGCGGGCTCTCCAAACTCCTTGATCTTTTGGACGAGTTTCCTGTCGCGCTCGCTCCCAGCGGCCCCTCCGGCGCGAAACGCAGGAAGAACATATAAGGGCTGGGATTGACGGTGCGCAGCGCGCGATAGACCTGAAAGCTGTCCACGCCGGGATCGACGTCGAATCGCTGCGACACGACCACTTGAAAGGCGTCGCCCGCGCGAATGTACTCCTTGGTGCGCTCGACCGCGGCCAGATAATCCTTCTTCGTGGTGCGATGCCTGACTTCGAGCTTCGACATTTTGCGCGGCTTTTTGCGGTCGAGTTGCGGAAGCGGTTGCGAGAGGCGCTTCTCCAGCCGGTCGAGGCGCTTGAGGGCGCGATCGTAAGCCGCGGCAGCGCTGCCCTTTGATACATCCGCCGTGACCACGAGCATGATCTCTTTGCGCACGTGATCGAATGCAAGCACTTCGTCAAAGAAGAGCAGGCAGGCGTCGGGAACGCGCAGCTCATCGTTGGCCAACTCGGGCAGCCGCTCAATCTGGCGCACTGCGTCGTAGGCGAAGAAGCCGACAGCTCCGGCGGTGAATGGGGGCAGCCCCTGCAGCCGCGCGGGTTTGTGGCCGCTGAGCGCGTCGTGCAGCACGGCAAAGATGTCGCCCTCGATCCGGGTGGTCTTACGGCCCTCGGTGATCGTGATTTCGCGCCCGCGGGCGACGATGCGCTTGAACGGCGTGAGGCCGATGAAGGTGTAGCGGCCCACCTGCTCTCCGCCCTCAACCGATTCGAGCAGAAAGCATTCGCGCTCCGGCCATGCCGCGCGCAGAAAGGCCGAAACCGGCGTTTCGAGATCGGCCATGAGGGTGCGGCAGACAGGCACAAGGGTGTGCGTCCGGGCGAGGTCCAGGAATTCCTTGCGGCTGGGCTGGGCGGGTCGCTGGGTTGCTTTCACAGCCTAAGTGTAACTGCTGGTGCGCGGTGAACGCCGTCCGGCGCTCTCGCTCAACCCACTCACTGCAGGGAGAAAACCGGCGCGTAACGGCCCCTCGATGCTGTGTCCGAGCCGCTTGACGGGAAACTTTAGGTGGCCTAGACTCACTGAGGTTTGCACTCGCAGACCATCGCAGGCGAACCGTACGCGGCCGCGAGAAAGTCAGAGAACCGCGCGAGTTCAGAGAGCCGAACACGAAAACCAAAAGAAAATCGCTGCCTCGACTATATTCTTGAGAAGCGGAACTTGATTCCGAATCCGAAGAGCGGCGGGATGGAGAGACCAGATATGGCAACCGGAAATACCAGCGTTACGTTGGACCAGGAGATCAATCCCTGGGAGGCGCAGAGCGCGCGTTTCGATTTTGCCGCGCGCAAGCTGAATCTCGATGAAGGACTGTGGAAGGTGCTGCGCTCGCCGTCGCGGGAGGTGATCGTTCACTTTCCTGTGGCCCTCGACAACGGCATGATTGATATGTTCACTGGCTTCCGCGTGCAGCACTCGATGGCGCGCGGGCCGTGCAAAGGTGGAATCCGCTATGCGCCGGATGTAACGCTGGACGAGGTGCGCGCGCTGGCCAGCTGGATGACGTGGAAGTGCGCGGTGGTGAATATACCTTTCGGCGGGGCCAAGGGCGGCATTATCTGCGAGCCCCAGAAGATGAGCAATGGCGAGCTGGAGCGCATGACGCGCCGCTACACGTCGGAGATCATCGAGTTCATCGGGCCGGAAAAGGACGTTCCTGCGCCGGATGTGAACACCAACGAGCAAACCATGGCATGGATCATGGACACCTACTCCATGCACATGCGCCAGACGGTGACCAGCGTGGTGACCGGCAAGCCGCTGAACATCGGCGGCTCGCAGGGGCGTCTCGAGGCTACGGGGCGCGGAGTGGCAGTGGTGTGCATGGAGAGTCTGCGCCATCTGGACATGGACGTCGAGGGCTGTCGCGTCGTCATCCAGGGATTCGGCAACGTGGGATCGAATGCCGCGCGCCTGATGCAGGAACAGGGATTCAAAATTGTGGGTATCGCGGAACGCGACGGCGGCCTGTACAACTCAGGCGGCATCGATATTCATCAACTGCTCGAGTACAAATATCGCAACAATACGATTCTCGGATTCCGCGGCGCAGAAGCCATGCCCAGCGAAGAGTTACTGCTGGCCGATTGCGAGATTCTGATCCCCGCGGCGACAGAGAACGTGATCACCAGCCGCAACGCGGATAAGGTGAAGGCGCGCATCATTGTGGAGGGCGCCAACGGGCCAACCACCGCCGTGGCCGACGAGATTCTGTCGGAGAAGCGCATCTTCATTGTGCCTGACATTCTGGCCAACGCCGGAGGCGTCACCGCCAGCTACTTTGAGTGGGTCCAGGATCGCCAGGGGTACTTCTGGAAGGAAGCCGTTGTGAATGAGCAACTGGAGACCATTCTGCGCGACAGCTTCGACGACGTGGTGCGCTACGCCGATGCGCACGACGTGAACAATCGCATCGCGGCCTACATGCTGGCGATCGATCGCGTGGCGTACACCATCAAACAGCGCGGGTTCTACGCGTAGCGCATTGAGCGTTTAGGGCAATCGTGGCGGGGAAAGCGCGGAGCTTTTCCCGCCATTTCTTTGCCCGCGACAACCAAAATCGTCCGGCGCGCATCGAGTTTGTTAGCGAACAGTCCACAAGGAGCACGACCATGAAAGCTGCTGTGGTATTCCTTTGCCTTGCCGTGTCTGCGTTTGCGCAACAGAAAGAACGATTCAGCCAGCAACCGGGGCAGGGCCGGCTGGCTTCCGCTTGCGGACCTGCACACATAAACTTCAAGGTCGACCTCGATTGGAGCCAGCACGGCCCTGTGCCGCCCGAAGCCGGAAAGGCGCTGGTCTACTTCATCCACGATTCCGGTGCTAGATCTGAATCGCTGACCGTCTATCCGACGACCAAGTACGGCGTGGACGGCAACTGGGTGGGCGCCGGCCACGGCGACTCGTGGTTCGCGGTCGCGGTCGCGCCGGGCGAACACCATGTTTGCACCGTGCTTCAATCGTCCTTCTTCGATCAGCGCGTGGAGCTCGCCCATTTTGCGGCCGAAGCAGGGAAGAGCTACTACTTCCGCACACAACTGGTGACGTCCGGGGCGGTGGAGCTGCTGGAGCTGGAGCAGATCGACAGCGACCAGGCCGGTTATCTTTTCTCTGAATATCCGATGGCGACAGCGACCGCGAAAAAGTAGGGCCGCGCGCCGTCGGTTTGGCTACGGATGGCTGACGGTGGCTGCGGGCGGGCCGTCGCGCGGCAGGCTGCGCAAAAACGCGATGAGCTGCCATCGTTCCGGCTCAGGCAGCGAACTCCAAGTGGGCATTCCCTTGCGCAGGCTTCCGTTGCGCAGCAGCCACGCCAGTTCGCCGTCGGTTGCGCGCGCAACGCGCTCGCTGCGCAGGCTTGGCCGCCTGTGGCGTCCCTCCGCATCGCTGCCGTGGCACTTTGCGCAATTCTCTTCAAACAGGAATTTGCCGGCGGCGATCGCCTCAGGTTGGCCCGCGTAGGGGTTCACGCGCTGCCGATCCGCTGCAGGAACCTTGCTCAACCACGAGCTGTCGGCAGCGACGAGAGCTGCCGTGGGGATCGATAATAGAATCAAGGCGATCCACAAAGTTCTCGAATTTCTCATTGCGCCTCCTTCTTGCTGAAGAGATCGCGGAACTGCTGGATCTCGTAGGAAATTTTGAGGCGCCACAAAACGCCCGCGCTGTTGTCGTTGAGCCCGAATTGCGGCGAGAAGCCGAGGGTGGGCCCGTGCGGAATGTTGAAGTAGGCTGTGGGGCCGGCATATTGCGATGTGTCGTGGAATCCGAAATCGTGCACGGTCGCCAGTCCTCCATAAACCTCGGCTCCGGCGCTGAAGTTCTGGCGGCAAAAAGTGCAGGCCCGGCTGGCCGCGGCGAGTGCGAACGGGTGGCTTGCGCCCACGGCATAGCCGAACTCCCAGGCTCCGCCCATCATGTCTTTCTCCATAATCCAGTTCTCCGAGATGTTCCAGCCTTTTGGATTACTGGAGAGAATCAGCTTTCCCTCCATGGTGCGCGAGATGTCGCCACGACTGGCAGCATTTCTCCCTTGAAAATCGGCGATGCTGTCGTGCCCGGTCACTTCGAGAACGCTCTTGTCGGCGCCGTTCACGTCCTCGTACTCGATGTAGAGCACGGGATTGATCGCGTGCTCAGTCGGCAGCACGCGAAAACGGTTCTCCCAGCGGAATCCGGTAAAGATGGTGGAGTCGTTTGCGGTTGCCTGGCCTTGCAGGTAGAGCTCGGTCGTCCACCAGGCCTTGGCGCCGTACTCCAGCTCCAGCGTGGCGCTGTAGAACGCATTTGCATCCTTGGGGGAGCCGGTCGTTCCTTTTTGAGCAACCTCGAGATTGCCCGGTTCTTCCAGCGCCTCAGAATAGGTGACGAAGTACGGTGGCTCCTGCGCACGGACCGTTGTGTGCGGCGCAGCGCAAAGCAGCACGAGGAAGAGCAGAGCCAGCCCCCGGCGAAGTGAGAATTGCGTGAGGAGGCGTTGGCAGCGAGGTCTGCAGGAGCGATCACTGTGGCGGCGACCTGGCTTTTGTGTAGCCTGGACTTCAAAAATGGGGTGCGGAGACTTTGCCATCAAGTTCCTCTCTGGGATGGATGGTGGCCGAGGTTTCCGCTATCCTAGGAAAACCGTCAGCTCACGAGTTGCCGGTTGAGCGGTCCTGATGATGCTTCGCCAAAAGACGCTCATCAGGGCCGCCGCTTGCTTGCCAATCAGCCGCGGCCGGCGCGACATCCGGTGCGGCACGGTAAAGCCTCCGAAACACAACAAGTAAAGTGGCGTTGCCGGGGAAGCCTTGATATACGACTGATTTAGTCCTATATCAAATTACCATAGCCTTTGCGGGCCTGCAATTGCTCCCGTTCCACGTGGTGAACCCGGTTCTGCGACAGCCCAGCGGAGGCCGGAGGCAGGGGGATTACCGGGATTGGCAGAGCCGATGCGTTCGACCTCACCCTCCTCGAGCACGCGAAGCAACTTGGCCTGCATGGAGGTGGGCATGTCGCCGATTTCGTCCAGGAAAAGTGCGCCGCGATGCGCCTGCTCGAACTTGCCCGTGTGCCGCTGGGCGCCGGTGAGAGAACCTTTCTCGTGCCCGAAGAGTTCGCTCTCGATCAACTCCGCCGGAACAGCCACGCAGTTGAGGGTGACGAACGGCCCGGCCGCGCGGGTACTTTTCTCGCGCAGCGTACGCGCCACGAGCTCCTTGCCGGCGCCGGTTTCACTGTAGATGCAGACGCGCGATTCGCTTGCCGCGACACGCTCAATTTGCACCATTACGCGGCTCATGGTTTCCCCGGCGAAGACCGGAGTGTGCTTGCCCAAATGCGCACGGAGATCGCGATTCTCGGTTTCGAGGCGCGAAAACCGTCTTCCGAAACTCCGTAAAATCAGCGTTCCGACCGAGAGAACCCGGCCGTGTCAAGAGGTGTGGGTTGAGTTGCAAAGGGAATTGTCAGGAAGATGAGTCTGCTAGAGACAAGCCGGCCCGCGGATGGCTCACGGGTGCTGAGCTCCTTATCGCAGGCGTTCACTCAGTGCGAAAGCCTGTTTCAGTAGCGGCAGGTCTGGGTCGGCGTCCTTCCACAAAGCGAGCAATGGATCGAGAGCCGCTCTCGCTTTTGCGGGATTTCCCATGGCCATATCGTCGGCAGCCAAGGTATAGTGCGCGGCGATCCATCGCTGTTGCGGCTCCCATAGAAGACCATGATCCGTGCTGGTGAGGAATCTCTCATACTGGCTCACCGCCAGCTTCATATTCCCCGACTGCTGGTATGCACGCGCCAATCCTTCCAAGCTGAAAGGCGTGCTCTTCTCCTGGTCCGCCAGACTGAAAAGCTGAATTGCCTTATCGTTTTCGCCGTGCAGCAGCGCGACCTCCCCTTGCAAATAGTGCTCGTATGCAACTTGTTCCGGGTTCTTCACGTCGACAAGTGGCTCAATAGTCTTTTCAATTTGCTCCGCTTGCCGGGCCAGCCCGGCACGCGCATACTCCGAACCGATCCATGCGCCAAGAATCACCTTCGGCGAAAGCGTCTTGAAATTCGCCATCGCGGAATCGAGCTCGCGTTGCATCATGCGGGCGTTGCCTTCGCCTTCTGCCAGAATTGCCAACTGCAAATGGTCGCGCGCCACACTTATGGGTTCGGTTTTCAGGCCCTGGTCGTAGGCCAGAGCCTCTTCAAGCATGGGGCGGGCGCTCGCATACTTTCCGCGATAGAGGTCAAGAAAAGCCAACGATCCCAGCCCGCTCTCTCGCGTCGTCTTATTTCCGAGCAGCGATGTGAAGAGCGCTTCAGCCTTTGGCATCTCCCCGTTCTGGACCAGCGCCATGCCATACTCGCGGCTCACATCGCCCGCGGTCAGAAAGCCGGCATCGACCTGAAACGCTCTCGTGTAGGCGCCGATTGCTTCCTGAAAGCGGCCAAGGGTCTTGTACGCCGTAGCCAGTTCCACTTCCGTCCTAGCGTCATTGGGAACCACGCGCAACATTTCTTTGTATTGGACGACCGCCTCATTGGCATGCCCGTGAGTGCGCAACAGGCGCGCATAGCTTCCGAGCATGACCCAATCGTCCGGGTAACGATTCAGATATTCCCGATAGAGCCCGTCCGCTTCGTCGTAATGCCCCTCGCTGTCAACATAGTTGACCTCGATATTCATCCGTTCGCGTTCGGTGGTTCTGGACCCGAGCGCCAAGGCCTTCTTGTATTCCTCTTCCCCTCTTTGCGAATCGTAGTAGATAAAGCTGTAGTACGCGTTTCCCAAGGCCTCATGGGCCATGGCGAAGTTGGGGTCCGCCTGAACCGCCGCGCGAAAAAGCGTAACAGCGTCCTTGTATTTCCCCTGGTGCCACAACGCGACGCCATCTGCATACTCCCGCAGCGCATCCAGCGACGCAGTCGTGACTTGCGGCAACGGCTTCGAGTTCTCGTGGATCTGGTAGAGCGTCTCGCCCAGATCGCGGCGGATGTCGCCCGCAATCACATCGAGAGCGTCAAGGATGTGGCCCTCGCCGTAGGAACGCTCGGAGTAAGAGCGCACCGTGTCACCCGATTGCGGATCAATCAATTCGGCGGACAGGGCATATTCTTCCCCCGTGCGCGTGATGCTGGAAACAACGAGGCCGCGAATATTCTCCCGTTGACAGATTTCGCGTCCCAGGGCCGGCGTAATTCTTTCGCTCGGAGCCTTACCCATGAGCGCCAGCACCGAGGCAAGCCTGGCTCGTGGGAAGACATTCGCGTGGCGCGACTGCTCCATGCTGACGGTGAACGCAGTCTCCAACGCCTGATCGAACCTTGGGTCACCGGTCTGATTTTCAAAGTCAGCAATCAATACGGAATCGCGGGAGTTGAAGGAATAGACAGGACGGCTGTAAGTGAGCCACGCCACCACTCCGCTGACAGTAATCAGCATGGCCGCGATCAAAAGAGCGACACGCCCGATCCATCGGCGCATACCGGGCGCGCGGGCACTGGTCACCGGCGCGGCGCTTTCAACCGCCCCGTTCATTGCTCCATGCGTCGCCGCCAGCAACGAAGCCGCACTCTGCCCCGGCCCGGCGTGTGAGGAACCCGCGCCGTTGACGAATTCTACGGGCGCCAGGAAGCGGTAGCCGCGCTTGGGAAATGTCTCGATATAGCGCGGCGATTCGGATTCGTCGCCGAGCGCGGAGCGCAGCTTGCGCACTGCGGTATTCAGCCCGGTTTCAAAGTCGACGAAAGTCTCGCCCTTCCATAAATGTTGATGCAACTCGGCCCGAGTGACCAAACCCCCCTGGCGCTCCACGAGAGCCGTGAGCACGCGCAAAGGCTTCTCCTGGATCGGGATGCGGACGCCGTTCTTGCGCAGTTCTCCTAACGTGGGATCTACCTCAAACGGTCCGAACTTAAGAATCGAACGGGCAGGCATGGGACCCATTCTTTGCTGCGGAGATTGATATAAACGGGAAAAACTAAACGATTTACCCACAGCCTACACCGGGAACGGCCCCGGAGCAAACGGGGCCGGTACAGACGAAGTACAGACACATTTCAGGCCGGGCCTATTGCCTGTACTGCATTCAGGGCGCACACTTTGCGCAAGTTGCCGCTCGCACCCCAGAACTGGCCCGAGCCACGGCCATTGCCACAGCCTGCGGCATGCACAGGGAGGTCGCATGAAGTTCAGTGTCCTCAAAAGTTTCGCCCGTCACGGAGTCTGTCTGCCAGTCCTGCATGTTTTCCTTGCCGGCACGCTCGTTTTCCTGCCCGGCATGGCCGGCGTGTCTCATGCGCAGGCGGCTGGTGCCGCAGCTCAACCCGCCGCAAAGGCCGCTGCGCCCGCCGAGATCCCTGCGGGCGCTCAATCCGTCGTCTCCGCGACCTTAGGCAAAGCCGATGAAGCTTATCGCGCGAAGAGATCCGGACAAGGATACGCGACTGAGAACCCGGCAAATCACCTGGCCGCCCAATACGCTGCCGATGGTGTGAAAATTCGATTTCAGAATGCGAATTTGGATCTGGAGTTCCAAGGCTGGGGCTACGGCAAAACTGGTGTCAAGGAAGCCACGGCCGCCGTTGCACCCTTTGCGGACGCCAACCGGGTTGAATACCGGCGTGGAGCTTTAACGGAGTGGTACGTCAATGGTCCGCTGGGGATTGAGCAGGGCTTCACGATTTCGCAGGCGCCGGGCACAGTTGCGTCCCCGGATTCGCAGCACGACGCGTTGGCCATTGCGCTGCGGCTTGGCGGAACTTTGAGCGCGTCTGTGGAACCTGGACGACATGCGCTCACGCTGCGGGATCAGAGCGGTGTGGAGACCCTGCGTTATGGTCCTTTGCTGGCCTACGACGCTTCCGGCCGCGAGTTGGAGTCGTGGATGGAGGTGCAGGGCGGAACCCTCCGGCTGCAGGTGAACACCGACGGTGCGCGCTATCCCATCCTCGTAGACCCATTTGTAAAAGCCGTCGAACTGACCAGCCCCGCGGGAGCGACGGGGGACTTCAGCCGCTCGGTGGCCGTCAGCGGGAACACCGTCGTAGTTGGCGCTCCTCAAGCCACAGTTGATGGCAAAGCGAACCAGGGCGCGGCCTATGTGTTCGTCGAACCAGCGGGCGGCTGGGCAACGGCCTCGACATACACCGCCGAACTGTACAACAACTTAGGTTCGCCGGGAGACGAACTTGGCTGGTCGGTGGGCATCGGCGGAAACGCCGTCGTAGTCAGTGCCCCTTATGCCACAGTTGATGGCAAAGCGAACCAGGGCGCGGCCTATGTGTTCGTCGAGCCCACCGTGGGCGGCGTCCCCACCTGGACAACGCCAACGGGGTCGCCGACCTACAACGCCGAATTGACCGAGGCCACGGGAAATGCGGGGGACAGCTTTGGCTGGTCGGTGGGCATCAACGAGAACGGTAACGTAGTCGTAGTCGGTGACCCTTTTGCCAACACTAGCGAGGGCGCGGCCTATGTGTTCGTCGAGCCCACCCCGGGCGGCTGGGCTCTGGGGCCGCAGACCGAGAACGCCAAATTGACCGACTCCACGGGACTTGCGGACAAGATTGGCTGGTCGGTGGGCATCAACGAGAGCGGTACCACAGTCGTAGCCGGCGCTCCTTTTACTTTCGCCACCACCAACGCGAACCAGGGCGCGGCCTATGTGTACGTTGCGCCCAACGTGAACGACCCCACCACCTGGGCAACGCCAACGACGCGGCCGGCCTATAACGCCCAGTTGACCGCCTCCGATGGATTGGCGGGTGACTTTTTGGGCAATTCGGTGAGCATCAGCGGGAACACGGTCGTCGTCGGCGCTCCTCAAGCCACAATTCCGCCGACAGAAGAGGGCAACCAGTTCCAGGGCGCGGCCTATGTGTTCGTTGAGCCCACCACGGGCGTCTGGGCAACGACCTCGACCTTTAACGCCAAGCTAACCGCCTCTGACGGAGCGGCGAGTGACTTTTTGGGCTGGTCGGTGGGCATCAGCGGGAACACGGTCGTAGCCGGCGCCTATGGGTCCAGCACGGACCAGGGGGCGGCCTATGTGTTCGTCGAGCCCACCACGGGCGTCTGGGTAACGCCAACGACGACGCCGTCCTTTAACGCTAAGCTAATCGCCTCTGACGGAGCGGCGGGTGACGAGTTTGGCTTCACGGTGGGCATCAGCGGGAGCACAGTCGTAGTCGGCGCCCAGAATGACACAGTTGAGCTCGGCGAGTACCAGGGCGCGGCCTATGTCTTTACGCAGTCGAGCGGGTCACCCATTCAGATTTCTCCCACGACGCTTCTTTATGGCTTTGAGGGAGAGAGCTATTTTGAAAACCTCACTGCAACCGGCGGGAGCGGTACCGGATACACGTGGAGCGTGATCTCCGGAACAGGGCTCTCTGCCGTAGGCTTGAGTTTGACATCCGCAGGCGTGATCTCCGGCTATCCCAACGCCACTGAAACCGCAGGTTCCTTCACTGTGCAGGTCACCGATTCGCAGGGCAACATAGGAACGCAAGACTATACGCTCACCATCTATCCGGATATCCTGACCACGCCCACCACTTTGCCCACCGGCATAGTCGGAACACCCTATTCGCAAATGCTCAGCTCAAGCGGCGGTGCTGGTGCCCCGTTCTCGTATTCCGTAGCCTCGGGAACGGCGCTCTCCGCCGTGGGTCTCACACTGTCGCCGGCGGGTCTTATTTCAGGCACACCCAGCGCCACCGAGACCGCGGCGCCCTTAGTCATTCAGGTCGCCGATATGCTGGGCAACTTCACGCATGTGAACTATACGCTCACCATCAATGCGGTAGCTGCGCCGCTGACGATATCTCCAACCACTCTGCCTGCTGGGACGACGGGAACGCCTTACTCGCAAACGCTTACAGCCACCGGCGGGAGCGGGACCGGGTACTCATGGGCGATCACCTCGGGAGCAACGAGCCTTGCAAATTTTGACGTGATCCTGTCGCCGACGCCACCCACGGCTGTGATCGTCGGGATACCTTCTGCCGCCGGTATGGTAAGTTTCACCGTCCAGGTCACCGACTCCCTGGGCGACACCGCAACGCAAAACTACACGCTCACCATCAATAACCCTGCGCCGATTGCCAGCTTAAGCCCCACTTCTCTCGCGTTCGCGGCGCAGGTGTCGGGCACGACTTCCGCGGCACAGACTGTCACGCTGACTAACACCGGAAATGCCCCGCTCAGCATCACCGGAACGGGCATTAGTATCTCGGGAGCCAATGCCACGGACTTTGCGCAAACCAATCAGTGCGGCACGGGCGTGGCAGCATACGGGGGCAGTTGCGCGATCAACGTCACCTTCACTCCCAGTCTCTCCGAGGCCGGGTCGGAGACGGCAACATTGAATGTGGCGGACAACGCCGGCGGCACACCGCAGCAGGTGCAACTCTCGGGAATCGCGCTTCCGCCGCCCAGCGTGAGCTGCAACATCTCACCAGTCACCCCGACAGGCGACATGGCAACAGAGCAAATTACATGCACTGCGACGGGCCTCACCGGCAGCGAAACCCTCGGCCCCATCGCGCTTGATTGCAACCTCCCGGCAAGCCTGTCGCCGTACATTACATGCAGCTTTAGTCCAAGCAGCCTGAACTTCACGTCTGCGATTGTCCCCTCCTGCAGCACAGCCCCTTACACGGCCTGTACCACCTTGACAATCCAACCGTCCCAGAGCGGCTCTCTGGAGCGGAAGTCCGGGCCCTGGGCTGTGTCGTCTGGAGGAGTGGCCTTCGGCGCTGTGTTTTGGCTGCCGGCCTGGGTATTTGTCACGCGCCGGAAGAAGGGGAAGTCGAAGCGAGGAGTTTTGTTGCTGCTGATTCTGTTCTGCGGCCTGCCGATGATTACATCGTGCGGCGGGAAATCCAAAGGGCCGGCTACGCCACCTGCCGGAGCGTATCAGGGCTCGATGGTGCTGACGGGACCTGGCCTCAATGAGACCATTACGTTCACCATCCAGGTGCCATAGGCGCGTGCACCAACCTCTTTGGCGTGGCCCACGGATTCAATACCTACTTTTAGGTCTCCTCGGGCGCCACCAGCTCTGCAACAGATTTCGCTTGATCGCAGGCGGAGTCCGGCATCGCACAGTGCGGAGAACTGTAATCCGCCAATTTCGTGTGTGATTCGTGGCACAGACTGCGCTGGCCGACCACGCCAAGTATGACCTGGCTAGGAATTCGCCGGGATGTCGAAGCAGTGTTGCTGATGCGCTCAGTCATGGGCTAAAGTCATTTCAGGGTTGGAACCAATGCCAGGGAGCAAGGGTGGCGTTCGTGTCACGCGGCGGCAATTTGTGGCTGCCGGAGCTATGGGCGGCACGGCTCTCGCTGTTGGCTGCACCGCACACAGCCACGGAAGTCGGGATTTCCTCAGCGATACTCAGGCCCTGACGCTGGCCGCGCTGTGCGATCGGATTATCCCCGCGGATGACTTTCCCAGCGCCTCGCAAGCCGGAGTCGTCACCTACATCGACCACCAGCTCGCCCGGACCTACAGGCGCTACCGAGATGCCTACCGGGATGGATTGGAGCAGGCCAACGCGATAAGCAGAAAACGCTTTGGCCGGGATCTGGCGGCGCTGCCTGCACAGCAGCAGATCGAGATTGTCGGCGCCATCGAGCAGCAGAATCGCAAGTTCTTCGACCTCGTGCGCGGTCATACCCTTGAGG
The DNA here is from genome assembly GCA_049517515.1 of Occallatibacter sp. Classification (GTDB taxonomy): domain Bacteria; phylum Acidobacteriota; class Terriglobia; order Terriglobales; family Acidobacteriaceae; genus Telmatobacter. Next base: position 19,087 of record JBEKSA010000005.1, on the reverse strand, counting down.
GCTACTATGGCTCGCCGCGGCACGGCGGCAATCGCGATGCTGTGAGTTGGCGGATGCTCGGCCTGGCTCAGCCGCCCGTTCTTGGACGCGCACAGTACGACCTGAGAAAGGGCCCGGCCTCGTGAAACGCGTGAATGCGGTTGTTGTGGGCGCCGGCGCGGCCGGAGGCATTGTGGCCAAAGAGCTGGCGGCTGCGGGCCTGAGCGTTGTTCTCCTTGAGCGGGGCAAGTGGTACACGTCGAACGATTGCCGCAAGGACGACCTGCGAAATCAGCGCACCACGGTGCTGGGGAACGCTTTCGGGCCTGAGGATGAAGGCAATCCGCGCGTTCTGGTTGATGCCGAAGGCGTGCCGCACATCATGCTGCCCAGCGAAGGCGGCTACCAGAACAATGCCGCCTGTGTTGGTGGCGGCACGCTGAGCTATGGAGCCATGGCCTGGCGCTATCTGCCTCAGGACTTTCGCATGCGCTCAATCTACGGAGCGCCTGCAGGAAGTTCGCTCGAAGACTGGCCCATCTCTTACGATGATCTGGAACCCTACTACGAGAAGGCCGAATACGAGATCGGCATCTCCGGAGATGATTCGGGCACTCCCTTTCATGGTCCGCGCCGGCGTCCTCTCCCGATGCCGCCGCTCCCGCCCAATCGCGAGTTTCAAATCCTCGAGTCGGCAGCCAAACGCCTTGGCCTGCATCCCTTTCCCATTCCCATGGCTCGCAACAGCGTGCCCTACAACGGCCGCGCCCCGTGCATGCGCTGTCGCTGGTGTGTTGGATTTGCCTGCGAAGTGGATGCCAAGAATGGTTCGCAAAACACCGTGATCCCGGTAGCGCTGGCAACGGGAAACTGTGAGCTGCGCACCGAATGCATGGCCAGGGAAATCCTCACCGACGACCGGGGACGCGCGCGCGGCGTAGCCTACTATGACGCCGCCGGGCGTTTGCAGGAGCAGCCTTCCGATATCGTCGTGGTCTCCGCTTGCGCCATCGAGTCAGCCCGCTTGCTTCTGAACTCAAGAAGCCGGCTCTTTCCTGATGGATTGGGAAATCGCCATGATCAGGTAGGCCGCAATTTGCAAGGCCACCACTACACCGGCGCGATCGGATTCTTCGACTTCGATACCTACGACGATGTGGGGCCTGGCGCCAGCATCGCCGTCTCCGACTACAACCACGGCACTCCGGGCCTGTGTGGCGGGGGCATGCTGGCCAATGAATTCATCCGTCTGCCCATTCAAATGGTCGACCGGATGCCCGGCGGCACACCCCGTTGGGGGCTCGCGCACAAGCAGGCCATGCGCCGCTTCTTCAAGCGCAACATCGTCGTCATGGGGCCGACGCAGCCGATTCCCACCGCCGACGCCAGGGTGACTCTCGATCCAGCGGTTCGAGACAAGTGGGGAATGCCCGTAGCGCGCATCTCCGGCAACGTCCATCCCCAAACCTACGAGATCGGCCTTGTACAGGCTAAGCGCGCCGAAGCCTGGCTCAAGGAGGCTGGGGCGGCGAGCACGCTCATCAACGCGGGCGTCTCCACGACCGTGTATGCCGGCCAGCACCAGGCTGGCACTTGCCGCATGGGCAGCGATCCGCAAGGATCGGTGGTGAACCGCAACTGCCAGCTTCACGACGTGGACAATGTCTTCGTGATTGATTCCAGCGTGCATGTCACCAACGGCGGCTTCAATCCGGCACTCACCATCATGGCCATCGCCTACTTTGCCTCTGATGCATTGGTCCGCAACTGGAAGGGTACGGGATTCCGTTCATGAAGCCCTTCCTCAAGTTTGCGGCAATCGCCGTTGGGTCAGTGGCGTTGCTCGCGGTCGGCGTCACGTTTGGCGCGTCATATTACTACACATCGCAATACGGCCAGGGCTGCGCAAGCTGTCACGAAATGGCCGCCTACGTCAGCGTGGTTCATGCGGCGCCCCACCGGACAGAAGGTTGCATGGATTGTCATGAGGCGGGCCTGGCCACCAAGCTGCGTCACATGCGAATTCATATCTTCGGCGCCATTCCGGAGAACATCCGGATGCGGGACGTGGATGTCCAGGAGATGACTTCGAGCTGCCGGGCCTGTCACCAGCAGGAATATGCAAGCTGGCACGCGGGTCCGCATAGCGCTACGTACAGCCAGATCTTTGCCGATCCCGTACAAAACTCTAAACAGATGTTGATGGACGATTGCCTCCGCTGCCATGGCATGTATTTCAGCGGTTCCATCCGCGACCTGGTCCAGCCGCTAAACACGAAAGGGCCCTGGCGAGTGATTCGCTCGGACCTGGTCGATCAGCCGGCGATGCCCTGTATGACCTGCCACCAGATCCACCGCGAAGGCGCGCAGGAAACCAAGCCTGCCTCGCGCATCTCCGTGACGGGCGCGGCTGTGCCCGCATCGCTCGCCTTTTACGACCGCCGGGAAACTCTTCACTTCGCCGCAACGGCGCTTTCCGTTCCGCAACTGTACGACGGTGCCCGCATAGTGACCGTCAGTCAGGACACGCGGCAGGCGCTCTGCTACCAGTGTCACGCGCCGCGAATGCCTGAAGCGGGTTCCATTGCGGCGGCGAACGTCTGGGGTCCCCAGGTGGGTTCAGGCGACGATCGCACGCCGATGGGCGTGCACGAAGGTCTGAGCTGCATCTCCTGCCACGACGGTCATAACCAGAACACACGGGCCTCGTGCAAGACCTGTCATCCGCAAATGTCCCACTGCGGAATCGATGTGGAGAAGATGGACACGACCTACGCAAGCGCTGCCAGCGCACATAATATCCATTGGGTGAAGTGCACTGATTGCCATCAGCACGGTATCCCGAAGGCGAAAGCCCACGCGGAGGTCAAACCGAAGCTGCTAACCACTCCCGGTTTGAACGGTTGACAGACTTCGAACCCCGGAAACGCGGAGGCGGAGGCTGCTGGAGAGGCTGCGGATTCCGTCGACGGCCATCTCGCAGATGAGCGGGCTGGCCCCGGATCGGCGGTGGATTGGACGCGGGCGATACGCATCCGCGTGGTGACCCCGACAGGAGGCGAGGACCGTCCGGCCCGCTCTTAAGCGTGCGCCAAAAGATCCCTTCTCAGTATCGTTGTCATTCACAATCATGGTTTTCCAGGATATGCAGCCGGAGCTCCGGTTCCGACTCTTGTTCAAGTGCTAAATGGAGAGGCGAGTCGCCGACAAAGTTCTTCCTGAAAGTGGTGGATGCCGAGGCCCAGTTCTTCAACGATGACCAAGGAAAGGTGAGCCATGTCATCCTGCATCAGGGAGGTCAGGATCACAAGGGTGTTCGCAGGTAACGCCGGCATGCGGCGCGCCCGCCTCGAGGGCACGCACATCGGACGCAATCCTTTAGTCTTGGACCATGAAGCCATCTGGCGTGAACGCTGTCAGGGACAAAGCCTGCGGAAGATCGCTAAAGGCCATCGCATCTCGGCGGCTACCGTACAACGTGTGCTGCGGAAGCATCCGACCCCGGTCCTGGTCCAGGATCTACAAAAATCGGCCTGAACCGCCCCTTCCTACCCTGTAACAAAAAGGTTTAGAACACCCACTCACTAACTTCAACAAAACAATCGGCCGGATCTCACCGATCCGGCCGTGTCAAAAGGTGTAGCTTCAGAAACAGAACAGCCAAGACAAACCATCAGCTGATAGTTGATCAGAAGATCATTCAATCCTAGGGCGTTTTGAGGACTGATCTTACCGGCCGGACTAAAACGGTCGATTTGGGTGTGGGGAAGCGGAATCTCCAAGCGACGCCGTACTGTCGGCTTTACACTTTGGCGGGCTATTGCTTAACCAGTTATTGACGGGTTGGTGACCATCCGACCGGAACTCAAAGAACGCACATCATTTGGGCTCAATGTGCGCATTGGGCTTTTATCGCCAATTGACTTCGGAATTCCAAGATTCAGACTGCAGTGAGATGCAACCCTCATTGCGATGACATCGAGTGCGCGATCTCGTGATTTGCTGGAAACCACTAGTCAGAGAGCGAATGGAAGTTCTCAAGCGCCTCATGAAGCTGGTTGCTCATCATCCCGTTGTGGCGAGTTTTATCTTGCAGAAGACGAAGGGCGCTAAAAAACATGGCGGCAGCATCGGCCGCCGCATAGCAAAGTTCATCAAGCGTGCAGCCGAGGAAGGTTGCATTGGCGGCCACCGGCCGGAACCCACCCTTGAGAGCCGACAGGACCATAGTCACTTTGCCGATCGACACTGCTGAATCATGATCATTCTTTTGTTCCCACCGACTGGCTTGAATGGCCTTTTGCACAGTCGTTTGACGCGTCCCAATTGACGTAGATGGGATTGCCGATGAGCCATAACTTGCCATCGGGGCCGGCAACTTCGCCTCGAAACCAATGACGGAGTCCATCGCTTACCCAGGACAGGGCAAACGTCTGATCCGCGGAGGACGCGGCGGCGCTCGTTGAGGGAGTCACGTCACGGCCGTCCTCAATCCAGCGGATCTTTCCGCCCGCTGCGGCGGTCACTTGAGCTTCCAACCGGACAGCTTGACTCTGCGCCGCGCTGAGCAGGTCCCCGGCGTGAAAGGTCTGGTCGCCGACCTGCGCCTTCACTTCGAGGAGCCGGTCGCGGGTTCCCGCGACGTCGATAAAGACGTGGCCAGCACGAATGGCGTTGAGGATCGCCGGCGTAGAAAGCTCTGTTGCGTAGACGACGGTCGTCGGGCTTCCAATGGAGCCAACTTGATCGAGCGGTTGCATCGGACGGTGATTGTCGCTGCCACCGATGCCCGTCAGGCGGCAGCCACGGTTGAGTTCGCTATTCCAGAAGAAAAGGTCGGAGATGCCGTACTGTTCTTCGCCTCCATTCACGGCCTCGACGCCAGTGAGCAAACGCATATCGACCGGTGCGGACGGCGTCCATCCGCAGCCCATGCAGATTTCACCAGTTGGCGATGCGGGGTGGTTGATCGACGTAATCGCACCCACACTGGCGGCGCTGCGCAGCAGCGTATTCACGTCGAAAACGTTGCGGCCGTCGAGGCGAAAATCGATGGTATCAGTGCTGCCGAGAAAGTTGATGTGGCCCTGGAAGGTAGTGATCTCGCGGCCCGGAATCAGGAGCACCTTGTCGAAATAGGGCTGCAGCTCGCGCATGGCATCGTATTGCGAACTGGCGTTGTGATCGGTGATGGCGATGAAGTCGAGATTTCGGCGCGCGGCGGCCTCGACGGTGAAATAAACCGGGCAGGGAACCATCTTCCCGGTTTGGCTGGGGCACTGGCCATCGCTGTGCGCGGTGTGCATGTGCAGATCGCCGCGGAACCAAGCCGGGCCCACGCGCAGTGGCTCAAGAAGCACAGCTGGTTCCTGAGTGACTGCGCCCGTGCGCGAAAAGTACACGTGAATGGTGTAGTGCGACTCGACGCTGGTACGAATGTTTGGTACGCCAATCAGAACATTCCATTGGCCGGGTGGAATCGCTCCCGGCAGGCACGAGGGAGTGGCGTCCATCAGGCCGACAGTGAGTGTGGATTTATTGCCGCCGCTCCAGCAGCGAAGCTCCGTGGGATCAAGCAGGCCGAGATCGAGCGCCGTGTGTTGGTCTTTGCCGGTGTAGTCGAAAGTGATCGTCACGCGTTCGGTGCCGGCGGGGACGGAAAAGGGCGCCTTCACGTAGCTATGATTTTGCGAGGCGCGCACCGTGCCTTCAAGAGTGAGCTCGGTAAAAGGACGAGGCGTGACGTGGTCAGACGATTGCGCGTTTACGACGAGAGGCTGCCAGAGTAGGGGACAGAGGAGAATAGCGGATCCAATTGACGCCATTGGCGTGCAAACGAGTTTTCTCATCATCACCGCCGCTTTCGAGCGTGGTTGGTGCGTTGTTCCAGACATGGAAATCATCGCGCCATGATAGCGCGCTGCGATGGTCCGTTACGAATCCTGACCAAGGAAAAAACCCGCACCCGGAGCGAGAGTCTGCGCCGGATGCGGGTAGGTCTGAGCCGAGCAAGACAAAAACAGCTCGGCACCCTAGAAGACCATCTTGAGCGCGAGCTGGAGCGTGCGCGCGCCATTGTTCTGGTTGCTGTTCTTCGTGGCCGTGATGTTGCTGAAGTTCGTTGTTGTGAAGTTCAACTGCCCCGGCTGAGCGAAGGGCGGCGTGTTGGTCGTGTTAAACGCTTCCGCGCGGAACTGCAGGTAAACGGTTTCCGTGAAGTTGAAGTTCTTCAGGATCGACGAATCCAGATTGGCGAAATGCGGTCCGCGTAGCTGCTGGAGGGGGCCGCCAAGCGGGGCAATGCTAGCCTGCCCGATGGCGGTGGCTAGCGGTGGCTGTGCAAACGCAGCAGGGTTCGCCCATTGCGTGTAGTTGTGCGGGCCGGTGTAAATGCCCTGACCTGCCGCCACGTTGGCGGCGCAGCCAAAGTCGGCAGACGTCGATGTCGGGCATGTAACTGTGAGCGGCTGCCCGCTTTGGAACGTGTAGAAGCCGTTGATCTCCCACCCGCCCACGATGAGATCCGCGGGCCTGCTCATCGTGGACCCAAACTGGCGTCCACGGCCAACTGGCAGGTCGTACGTTCCGGCCAGGTGGATGAGGCCGGCGGCATCGCCGTCGCAGAGGGCGTAGTCGCCCTTGATGCCGAATCCAGGCAGCCACTGGGCGCGGTAACCTACGTTGTACTGCGAGTTCTGCGGCGCGTGCTGGTCGCTCAGGCACTTGGACCATGTGTAGTTGCCGAGCAGCGAAAGCCCAAAGCTCATCCGGTGCTGATACGTGACCTGCAAGGCGTTGTAGCTGCTGGCGGCGTTGGTGGTTTCGTAGGTGCTGTTTCGGCTGAAGTAGGGGTACGGAATATAGAGTTGGGTGTTGGTGCCGGGGGGCAGGATCTCGGAGTTGGCGTTCGTGTTCCCCAGAATATCCAGGTGACGGCCCTGGGTGGCGACATATCCCACCTGGATCGCGTCGTGGTTCGTGAACTGATCCTCGACGGTCAGGTTCTCGGTCTGCACCAGCGGCGTCTGATAGTTGTTCTGGCGGGCATCGAAGGGAAGGCCCAGATAGTCGCTACCGATGTATTGACCGCCGACGCAAGAGCTGCCGGACGGGCAAGTAACCGGTGTAGTTGTGTACGGGGTCGGGCTTTGCAGCACGGACGGATTCTGGAAATTAAAGACGGTGAAGGCCTGCTCCATGGTTGCCGCCTGACCAGGAGCCAGCAGCAACGGGTGATTGGAATCGGGAGCGGGGACGGTCTGGGTGTAGACGAACGGGTAGTTGAATCCCAGCGTGCCGCCGTAGCCGAGATTGCCCAGCGCTCCATAGGCTGTGCCGAATCCTCCGCGCACCACCAGCGTAGGCCGGATCTTGTACGCGAACCCGACACGCGGGGCGTAGTTGTCCTTTTGGGTGAGACCAGTAGCGAGGCTGGCGCCGCAGGAGATGTTGACATTGCTGAGAGCGGCAATGGTATTGAAGATCGCCGCCCGCGGGACCGCGCAACCCTGGCTGGACATTTCGTAGGTGGCGGTAGGCCCGTTGCCGCCGCCCGAAGCGATAAAGTTGGCCTGATAGCCGCGGGTTTCGGCGTAGGGCGTGAAGAGATCCCAGCGCAGGCCGAGATTCAGCGTCAACTTGGGATTGACCTTCCAGTCGTCCTGGAAGTAGACGCCAATGTACCAGCGATGGTCGTCGGTAGCGGCGATATTGGAGCCGGAGAAGCCGTTCATGCCGCCCACGTAATCGACGCCCGAAGCGCCATTCGGCGTGACCAGCGAAGCGATCGGCGAAACCAGGATATCGCCAATTCCGTTCAGGCCGGTGCTGCCGACGGCGATGCGGTTGGGAACGTCGGTATACATGCCGTTGAAGCTGAAGTCGCCGCGGCCTTGCGGCGGCTGCGAGATATTGGCTGTCATGTCGTCCACATCGATTCCAGTCTTGAAGGTGTGGTTGCGCCAGACTTTGGTTACCGCGTCCACACCCTCGAGGCTATAGACGGTTTGAATGGTGGGGGTGTAGTTGCCAACACCGATGCCGCGAAGGCCGGCGATGTTCATGTACGGGAAGCCGCCATTGTTGGCCACCTGCGGAATCCCTTGTATGCCGAACTCGAGGGGAATATTGCACGAGCCCGAGGTCACCATTCCCGTGCATGCTGAGCTGCCGATGACGTTGCCGTAGATGGACTGCTGGAACTTGTCGGCATGCACCATTCCGACGTGCATATCGTTGGTGAGTGTGGGTGTAATGATGCGCGCGTAGCCGACGGCCCAGGCGTAGGCAGGCAGGCTGTCGTTGCGTGCGTCGGTCTGGCCCACGGCATATCCGGGAAAGTATCCCGGCAGGTGGGCGTTGAGCAGGCTGCGGTCATAGACGCCGAACAGGACGTCCTTGGGGCTGATGTTGGCGTCAATACGAATGTCCCAGGTATTGGTGTTCTTGTCCTCGATGGGAATGTAGCTGGGGAAATTGCTGCTAAGCTTGTTGATCACCGTGGGCAGCGGAAAAAGGTTAAGGACCTTGACCGCGTTAGGGTCAATACGAGAGGTGGGCAGGACGTTCAACGAGGATTTCAGCGTGGTGAAGTTCGTGATTCCTGCGAGCGGTCCTGCGGGTCCGTAGTTGGCCGAGTTGCAGCCGCCCGCCGCAGTGCAGTTGTAGAACGGGTCGCGGACAAAGACTGCGCTGGAAGAGGTGTTGGTGATCCCGCTGATGGGGTCGGTGGCTCCAGCGCCGATGGTACGAGTGGTGGCCGGATCGAGGATGGTGCCGTTGGGAAATACCCGGCCCAGGGCATCGGTCACCGTGCCGCTGTTGAAATTGATGTTGTCCTGCAGGTTGGTAAAGCCGCTGCCAAACTCGCTGGTGGCGGTGCATTGCGATGCCGATGTGGCCCCGGCCGTGTCGCAGGTAGGGACGTTTTGGCCGCCCGGCGACTCGGGCAGCACGTAGCGTCCGCCCTGATAATCGGCGAACCAGAAGAGCCGGCTTTTGCCGTGGACAACTCCGGGGATAATGACAGGGCCCCCGGCCGTGAAGCCGAACAGATTCTGATGGTAATCGGGTATCGGACCGGAGGTGCAGGCGCCAGAGGAATTGCAGGTTCTGTTGAAGAAATAGTTGGCGTTCAGATCGTCATTGCGCACGTACTCCCAGAGGTCGCCGTGCACTCCATTGTTGCCTGATTTGATGGACGCGTTGATGATGCCGCCGGTGGAGTGTCCGAATTCGGCGTTGAAGTCGCCGGCCTGCAGCGTGAATTCCTGAATGGCATCAGGCGGCGGGACGATGGCGGCATTGGTCAGGGTATAGTTGCCGCCATAGATTTCGATATTGTCGTTAATGCCGTTCAGGCGGAAATCGTTTTGCCATTCGTCGACGCCATTCACCCTGAAATAAGCAGACTCAGAGCTGCCTGCGTCGGCGGTGATGCCTCCGCCACCGGATCCGGTCGGTGTGGTACTGACGCCGGCGGACATTTGCGCCAGCGAACCCCAATCGCGAGTGGCAAGGGGCAAGTCGTTCACGGCCTCGTTGGTAATGGATTGGCCGACTTGGGCGTTTTCCGCTTCCAGCAGCGGGGCGGCAGCCGTTACCGTTACGCTCTGCTGCACGTTGCCAGTCACGAAATGAATGTCGACGGTCAAGACCTGCTGCACCTGCACGATTACGTCGTGCACCACATACTTCTCAAAGCCGCCCGCCTCGGCTTCGATCATGTATTTGCCCGGAATCACGTCATCGAACACATACGTGCCTGTAGAAGTGGATTTGGTTGTGGTTGCGACGCTGGTGTCGTTATTCGTCAGCAAAATTCTTGCGTTCTGCACCACTGCATGGGATGGATCTTCGACAGTTCCGGTGATTTCTCCGCGATCCAGCTGAGCTGCCAGTCTGCTAGGGACGCAGAGCAGAAGGAACAACCCGAGAGCCGGAAACAGTGAGGCTGCGATTCCATTTCGTAACTGCGTTTTCATAAAAGCCTTGCACCTCCAAATTCAAGAAGCATTTACACGTTTGCAATTACTCGGCATTCGGCAAGCAGCGCTACGATATTTCACTTAAAAACCGCGCGGGAGTGTTTACCCTAGGTGGGCACCGGTGTATACACTAGTGTTCAATGCATTTAACCAACTGAGCGGCAAAGATTTGGCACCTGCTTGAAATATTGGTAAACTGTGAGAATTACGGGAGTGAATGGACGAGCTCTAGCCCAAAAAGAGCGCAGGAAGATGCTCCTCATACCGCATTGGTTTCTTGAACTAAGATTTAATCGCGAGGGGAGGCACGAAAACCGGACGACCAGAGTCGCCAGACCCTGCAGTAAGGCCGGATTGCAATCGGAGATTCAGCCGTGAGTTCTCCACCGGCAGAGTGATCACAGCTTGGAGCCCTGCCGTCACTTTCATGCAGAAATCCGGACTTATACATCCGAAGGTGAAGTGGTGAGCTGCCGCGGTTGTCCAGTTCAGTTCGAATACCTCGATCGCTCCGGCATGTCCGGGCGGAGATGACGCAATGGAAAACTCTGCTGCTGTCCAGCCGAGATCAAAAGCGCCAGCTGAAGAGGCGTGGCCGTCGAGCTTGCAGGACGATCCGCATTGGGAACTGGCGCAGCGAGTAGTTGCGGGGCCGCACCTTTGCCACTCTCCCTTGCTTTCAAAGTTTCTCCTTTTTGTAGTTGCAGAAACCCTTGAGGGCCGGGGAAACGAGATTACGGAACACCAGATCGGGGTCCGGGTTTTTGACCGGCCGTCGAACTATAGCACGCTCGAAGACAACATTGTTCGCAGCTATGCCCGGCAATTGCGCAAGCGGCTGGCTGAACACTTTGCAGATCAAGGCAATGCGGAACCGGTGCGCATTGATATTCCAGTTGGAGGCTATGTCCCGGTCTTTCTCCCGGCGAGCGTGGATAGCGGAAGGGAGGAAGCAGCGCGGTTGCCGGTTAACTTGGACAGCCAAACACAACCATTGGCCCCGCGCCAACGGGGCGCTGAACATGTGATTGCTCTTGGATCGAGGGCGAAACGCATCGTCCTGGGCGCGGTGCTGGCCGCAATCTATAGCGCCATATTGGTTGGCGCGACCTGGTATGCCGTAACGCGCGAAAAAACTCCGCTGCGCCCACAGGATCCGGCGCATGTGCTGTGGTCGGCTTTGTTTAACGGTTCCTTGAACTGCTACATCGTTCCTTCCGATGCGGGCTTCAACCTGCTCGAGGATTTCTCGCGCCGGCCGGTGCCGTTGGCGGAGTATATTGCCGGCAGCTATCAAAGCTTGCAGCTTCGGGGAGTGGACGCACACAGCGCCGAGGATTTGCGTTCACAGCAGCTGACGCCATTCGTGGATCTGCAGATTGCGACCGCTCTCGCCCGCCTGACCGATAACGATCCGCAACGGGTCTTTGTCCGGTTTCCGCGCGACATAAGGCTCGACGACTTGAAGAGTGCCAACGCGGTGATTATCGGCTCGGTAGGAAGCAACCCATGGGCCGTGATTGCCGAGCCCTATGCCAACTTCCGTATTGTTGACCGCCCTGGAATGGAGGGAGCCACAATCGTCAACATGAAGCCACAACCGGGAGAAGCTGATTCGTATGCCAGCCACTGGAACGAGCCGGCGCATGAAACCTTCGCCCTCATTGCATTTCTCCCCAACTTGAGCGGCAATGGGCATCTGTTGGTTCTTGAGGGGCTTGATGTGGCCGGAACACAGGCGGCGGCAGAGATGCTCTTGCATCCCGCCGGCATCGACCCGATCCTCAAACGCGCCATACGCCCCGACGGTTCCCTCCGCAACTTCGAGGTCTTGCTGCGTTCTACCAGCATCGAATCGAACGCCACGGCAACGCAGGTCATAGCTAGCAGGATTTACTAACGCTTCACCGCTTTGGGGGAGAATCGCGTTGCCTCACCGCGCATGTGCGTTGTTACAGCCCGATGCGGATTGAGAGCCGTGTGCTCAGCAGCCGATTACCTCTGTATCACCGCCTATCCGGACGTTACCTTGCCGTTACTGCTGAGTAGGCGACTGTCCAGGCACAACCCTATTCCTGGACCATTCGGCGTTTTCCATTACCGATCCTGCCCGTCGAGCTGAGCATTGGCTGATTCTGGTGAGTCGGGACGCTGGTACTCCCCCATGCCGGTCGATTGCGGCATGGGTTACCAATCTTCTATCTGCAACGGAAGTACGAAAGCCCTTTTGATTTTGACCGGGTTGAATGTGCGGGCTGAAGCAAGTACCCTTCGGAGCATCGGCTTATTGCGCGGCCCTTTAAGACGGGTTTAAAGGTTTCTTCCAACTGCCGGGGCTGACCCGCCGAGGGAAAGCCCACTCTTTACAGATTTCCCTTTCCCGGGGTTTATAGTGGAGACGCTCTCATTCCTGGATTTTCCCCTTCGGCTGGCCTATTCCTCCGAGAGGGGGCAGCCGATCGAATTCCGGATAATTCCCCGAAAAAGCCTCGGTGCAGTTGAGAATGGATGCAGTATCGAGGAAGTAGAAGCTTTTAAAGGGTTCACTCGCAATGCCTGGTCCAACGCGAATCTGGCGTGTCATCGTTTCCGTCCTGTTGATCGTGCTGGTATTGGCGATCACGATGGGAATGGCGTGGCACCATCATGATCAGTGCTCCGCGGGCAACTGCACGCTGTGCCACTTGGCCATCGCGCCCCCGGCGGCAGTGATTGGAGCGATCAGATTGGTCCTGGCCACGGCGGAATACGCGATCCGGGAGAATAGCTTCGTTTCGCGTTGCAGGGCCAACGAAAAGCCGCCTCGCGCTCCTCCTGTATAGCCTTTCTCTCGAATTCGTGCCCTCACGGCACGTTCCATGGCTATGTCTTCCGATCAGGAGTTGAGCGCCCATGCGTTCGTCCGTCTCATATTTCTCCATGCTGCTGGTTCCTTTGTTGTTCACAGGAGCCGCGAGCGGGCAATTGACGCCCGCGCAGCCGCCGCAGGCCAGCCAGGCGCCGGCCCCGGCGGCGGGCCAGTTGGCGCAGACGCCGGGCGCACAGTTGATCACGCTCGATCAGGCGATTCAGATGGCGCTCACGCACAATCACAACTTGCTGGCGGCGCGGACCGCGATCGAGCAGAGCCAGGCGGAGGAGATCACGGCGAACCTGCGGCCGGACCCGGTGCTGATGGGCGACTCGCAATTTCTGCCCATCTTCCAGCCCAGCAATTTCAGCTCCGACTACATCGACAATACGGCGCAGTTCGACCTGGGTGTGAGCTACCTGTTCGAGCGCGGCAAGAAGCGGCAGAACCGCGTTCAGGTGGCGAAGGACCAGACGGCGGTGACGAAGGCGCAGGTGGCCGAGAACGAGCGGACGCTGACCTACAACGTGGCCGCGGATTTCATCAACGTGGAGCTAGCGGAGTCGACGCTGGAGCTGGCCAACCAGGACCTGAAGAGCTTCCAGGCCACGATGGACATTACCGAGGCGCGTTACAAGGCGGGCGAAATCGGGCTGGACGATTTTCTGAAGATGAAGCTGCAGCTGCTGCAGTTTCAGATCGACGTGGCGCAGGCCAAGCTGGCGCGAGTGCAGGGACTCTCGGACCTGCGGCAGTTGCTGGGGTACGAACAGGTGAACGCGGAGTACGACGTGGCCGGATCGTTCGACTACCAGCCGATGAAAAGCGGGCTCGACGATCTGCAGGCGACAGCCCTGAAGAGTCGGCCGGACTTGCAGGCGGCCCAGTTGGGAGTGACGGCGGCGAACAGCCAATTCCAACTGCAGAAGGCGATCGGCAAACGGGACGTGACCGGGCAGATTAATTACACGCACCTGGGCTATCTGAATGAGGTTTCGCTTTTCGGGTCGATGCAACTGCCGATCTTCGATCGCAACCAGGGCGAGATCAAGCGCGCCGGATTTGCGATTACGCAGGCGCAGGAGCAGCAGTTGTACGCAAGCGGGCAGGTGCTGACGGACGTGAAGGACGCGTACGAAGGCTGGAAGGCGAACGACGAGGTTGTGGGGCTGTACCGCTCCGGCTATCTCGATGCGGCGCAGCAGTCGCTCGACATTACGGATTATGCGTACAAGCACGGAGCGGCCAGCCTGCTGGACTTTCTGGACGCGGAACGCAGTTACAGGGCCACGCAACTCGGCTACCGGCAGGCGCTGGCGTCGTATCTGGGGGCGCTGGAGCAGCTTCGTGAGGCCGTAGGAACCAGGAGCTTACCATGAGATACCCACAAACGATCGGCCGCAGCGGCTGGATGCGGAGCGCGTGGCCCCTTGTCGCGTTGCTGGCGCTGGCCGGCTGCCACTCGAACGACAATGCGAGCGGCATGACCTCGTTCTCGTCGAAGGCCTCGCCTTCGGCGACGCCGCAGTTGTTTACGATTCCCGCGGACCAGATGAGCCACGTGCAGGTGGTGACGGTGCAGCCGGGCACGATGACGCACGCGCTGCGGCTGACGGGCGCGGTTGCCTACAACGCGTTCAAGACGACGCCAGTGATCACCCAGGTGGGCGGGCTGGTGAGCCGGATTCTGGTGGTCCCGGGCGATCGCGTACAGATGAACCAGCCGATGCTTGAGGTAAGCAGCCCGGACTACGCGCAGTTGCTGGACGGATACCTTAAGGCCGCAGATTCTTTCCGGCTGGCGGACAAGTTCTACACGCGCGCGCAGGAGCTGTATGCGCACCATGCCATTGCGCAGCAGGACCTGGAGCAGGCGGAGAGCAATCGCACGCAGGCGCAGGCGGACCTGAACGCGGCCGAGCAGGAGATGCGGATTCTGGGCATCAAAAATCCGGAGGACCTGGCGAAGGTGCCGTCGTCGGCGCAGATTCCGGTGCTGGCGCCGATCGCCGGCGAGGTGGTGGAGCGGCTGGTTGCGCCGGGGCAGGTGGTGCAGGCGGGGCAGACGCAGGCGTTCACCATTTCGGACCTGAGCACGGTGTGGGTGCTGGCCAACGTGTACCAGGCGGATCTGGAGTACGTGAAGAGCGGCGACGACGTGATGGTGCAAACGGATGCGTATCCCGAGAGCTTCCACGGAAAGATTTCGTATGTGTCGCCGGCGCTCGATCCGAACACGCGGACGCTGCAGGCGCGCATCGTGGTGGACAATCCCGGCGAGAAATTGAAGCGGGATATGTACTGCACGGTGACGGTGACGGCCGGCGTGCTGAAGAATACGCTGGCGGTGCCCAACGCGGCCATTCTGCGCGACGACAACAACCAGCCCTTTGTATATGCGCTGACGGGCGACAACCAGTTCGGGCGGCGCGACGTGGTGCTGGGCGAGATACAGGGCAACGAGACACGGATCGTGATGGGCATCTCTGCTGGAGACAAGGTGGTGGGCAACGGAAGCCTCTTCCTCCAGTTCGCGAACTCACTGCAGCACTGAGGGGGACAGGCCGAGATGATTCATCGCATTGTTCAATTCGCGCTTCGGCAGAAGCCGATCGTCCTGTTCCTGGTGGCGTTCATGGCGGTGGGCGGAGCGCTTGCGTTCCATAGCATGCCCGTGGATGCGTATCCGGACCTGTCGCCGCCGATGGTTGAAGTGATTACGCAGTGGCCGGGCCACGCGGCGGAAGAGGTGGAGCGGCTGGTGACTGTGCCGACCGAAGTTGAAATGAACGGCGTTCCGAAGCTGACCGTGATGCGTTCAATTTCACTCTACGGGCTTTCGGACGTGATCATAACGTTCGACGAAAGCACGGACGATTACTTTGCGCGCGAGGTGGTGTTTCAGCGCCTGAGCGAGGTGACGTATCCGCAGGGCGTGACGCCGACGCTCGCTCCCCTAGCGAGCCCTTCGGGACTTGTGTACCGGTACGTGATCGAAAGCCCAGATCGCACGCCGCAGGAACTGAAGACGATTGAAGATTGGGTGCTGGAGCGGCAGTACAAGCAGGTGGCCGGCGTGGCAGACGATTCCGGCTTTGGCGGCACAGTGATGCAGTACCAGGTGCTGCTCGATCCGGCGAAGCTCTACGCGTATCACGTGACCGTGCCGACGGTGGTTCAGCAGCTCTCGGTTAACAATTCAAACGCGGGCGGCGGATTCTACGAGCAGGGCCAGCAGTTCGATTACGTCACGGGCGTGGGCCTGGTGCGCGACACGTCGGATATCGCGAACATTGTCGTCGGGTCGCAGAACGGCGTCCCCACGCGCATCGAGGACATCGGGCAAGTGGTGATTGGGAATGCGCCACGGCTGGGTGAGTTCGGTTTCAACAAAACGGATGACGCGGTGGAAGGCGTCATCATGATGCGCCGAGGCGAGCAGACACAGAACGTACTCAAAGGGGTTGAGGCTAAGACACAGGAGCTTAACGAGCACATTCTGCCGCCGGACGTGAAGGTGCGCCCGTACTACGACCGCAGCGACCTGGTGCAACTGACCATCGACACGGTGGAACACAACCTGGTGATGGGCATGGTGCTGGTGCTCATCGTGCTAATGGCGTTCCTGGTGAGCGTGCGCGCGGCGGTGATTGTGGCGCTTACCATTCCGCTGTCGCTTCTGTTCTCGTTCATCTTCGTTCACGCGGAGGGGATCCCGGCCAATCTGCTCTCGATCGGGGCGATTGACTTTGGCATTCTAATCGACGGGACGCTGGTGATGGTGGAAAACATCTTCCGCGAGCTGGGATTGCGCGAAGGACAGCAGTACGACCTGGAAGAAGTGATCAAGAGCGCCGCGAAGGATGTTGACCGGCCGATTTTCTATTCGGTGGCCGTGATCATCGCCGGATATCTTCCCATTTACGCGCTCACCGGACCTTCGGGCAAGTTGTTCAAGCCGATGGCGGACACGGTAGCAATCGCGCTGGTGGGTGCGCTGCTTCTGACGCTGACGCTGGTGCCCGTGCTGTGCGCCATGTGGTTTAAGAAGGGAGTGCACGAGAGGGAAAACAAGCCGTTCGAGTGGGTGAGACGGAAATACGCGGTTTGGCTGGACTGGTGCCTGGATCGGCCGCGGACGACGCTGGTTCTCTCGGGACTGATCCTCGCCTCCACACTGCTTCTGATTCCGTTTATCGGCGGCGAATTCATGCCGCACCTGGACGAGGGCGCGTTGTGGATTCGCGCCACGATGCCGTACACGGTTTCATTCGAAACGGCGAGCAAGTTTTCGCCGCAGGCACGCGACATTCTGCTGAAGTATCCGATGGTGACGGACGTGGGCTCGGAGCTGGGGCGGCCCGACGACGGCACCGATCCGACGGGGTTCTTCAACGACGAGTTTTACGTGGGCCTGAAACCGTACGGCGATTCGTCGTGGAAGACGGGGCCGATTCACAACAAAGCCGAGTTGCAAGCGGATTTTGAGAAGCAGCTGGATGCGTTCCCGGGCGTGATCTTCAACTACACGCAGCCGGCGGAAGACGCGGTGGACGAGGCGCTGACCGGACTGAAGAGCGCACTGGCTGTGAAGGTGTATGGGCCGGACCTGAACGTGCTGCAGGATTCGGCGCTGGAGATCAAGCGGCGGCTGAGCCAGGTTCCGGGATTCACGGAACTGACCGTGGTGCGCGAGCTGGGTCAGCCCAGCCTGATCATCAACGTGGATCGCGGCAAGATTGCGCGCTACGGCATCAACGTGGCCGACGTGGAAGCGATTGTGCAGGCCGCGGTGGGCGGCCAGGCGGCCACGCAGGTGGTGCAGGGCGAAAGGCTCTTCGACCTTGTGGTGCGCATGCGACCGGAGTTCCGCGAGAGCGCGCAGCAGATCGGCAACCTGTTGGTGGGCACGCCGGCGGGACAGCAGATTCCGTTGAGCGCGCTGGCCGATATTCGCGAGTCCGGTGGGGCGTCGTTTATCTACCGCGAGAACAACTCGCGGTATATCGGCGTGCAGTACAGCGTGGAGGGCCGCGACCTGGAGAGCGCAGTGAACGCCGGCCAGCAGGCGATTGCGGACATTCAAAAATCGCTGCCGGCGGGATACCGGCTGACGTGGGGCGGCGAGTATGACGAGTTTCTGGCCGCCAAGCGACAGTTGGCTGTCATAGGACCGCTGGCTGTGTTCATCATCTTCATGATCCTGTTCGCGCTCTACGACAATTTCAAGTTCCCTATCGTCATCGTGATCGGCGTGGTCCTGACAGTGCCGGTGGGCGCATTGCTGGCGTTGAAGATGACGGATACGCCGTTCAGCGCTTCGTCGGCGCTGGGCATGCTGGCGTTGATCGGCGTTTCGGTGGAAACGGCGGTGATTCTCGTCTCCTACATCAACAAGCTGCGGCTGGAGCAGAATATGGACATACGGACGGCGACGCGCGAGGCCTCGCTGCTGCGGCTGCGGCCCATCATGATGACGGCGCTGGTGGCCTGCCTGGGCCTGCTACCGGCGGCGCTGTCGACGGGCATCGGGTCCGACACGCAGAAGCCGTTCGCGATTGTGATTGTGGCGGGGCTGGTCTCGCGGCTGTTCCTGGGGTTCTTCGTCAACCCGGTGCTCTACGAGATGGTGGCGCGGGACGGGGATGTGCTGAAGGTGTAGGCGGCACCAGTCTTTCAGGCCTTCAGCCGCAACGAATCGCCACGCCATCGATCTTTGGCGATCCAGGGCCTCCACCGGAGGCCACATGCACATCTCAACTTTGCTTGACTCTCCGAACATGTGCACCGCAGAATTTCGATAGCGCAACGGGACTGGTGGAGCACTGCGGCGTGGCTACGCGGCGGGCACCACCGACAGCGGACATGATTCCTTGAAGCCCGAAGAATCAGTTACCAGTTGAGTAGCAGTCCCGCACGCCTTCGGCGCGGGTGATGTTCTCGTTGCCCTGAAGCTTCTGCTGACAGCATTACCGTGCGCTGGTCGACAAATTCGACTCCCTCTAAAATGGGCGCCTCGACGCAAGAAGCTGGGCAACAAAGCATGTAAATATGTTATGCTTCTGTACGTTACAAATTCCATCCACGATCGATCCTGAAAAGTCAGTTTATCGTCATTAATCCGTTCCGGGCGTATTACCGGCAATTCGGACATTGATATGTAGTGACCGGTCAAGATGCGCTGGTCGTCTGTTTCGATCGAGGGCAGGGTCAGCAGCAGCCGAGGCAGGTATAAGCGACGATTGATCAAGCTGATATTCGCGGGTCGAAA